>NZ_JAPCID010000040.1 GCF_027587175.1 Solirubrobacter deserti | reverse complement strand
CGCCGAGGAGTTCCCCGCGCCCGCCCGGCTCGAGCAGCTGCGCGCGCTCGTCGAGCTCGGCGCCGCGCTGCGGCGCAGCGGCCGCCTGGAGGCCGCGCGTGACGTCCTGCGCGGCGCGCTGCATCACGCCGACCGCGGGGGCGCGCGGCGGCTCGCTCAGCGCGCGCGGGCCGAGCTCGTCGCGGCGGGCGCGCGTCCGCGACGCGCGGCGCTCTCGGGCTGCGACGCGCTGACGGCGGCGGAGCGCCGTGTCGCCACGCTCGCCGCGGAAGGGCGCACCAACCGGCAGATCGCGCAGGAGCTGTTCGTCACCACGCGCACGGTCGAGACGCACCTGACCCACACGTTCGCGAAGCTGGGCGTGCGGTCCCGTGACGAGCTGGCCGCGGCGCTGTGGCCCGCGACGCCGGTGCCCGCTTAAGAGCCATTGGCATCCCGCCGCTGCTCACGCGCGCGGGGCAGACTCCAAGGGCCGTGAACCGCGTGGAACGCCAACCCGTCCTGTGGGCCGCCGCCCTGGCGGCCCTGATGGGCGTCTCGCTGCTGCTGCGCACCAGCGCGCTCGACGCCAGCTACTGGATCGACGAGGGCATCGCGGTCGGGATCGCCTCGCACGACCTGCGCGACATCCCGGGCGCGCTCGGCCAGGACGGCAACCCGCCGCTGTACTACCTGCTCCTGCACGGCTGGATGGTCCTGTTCGGCACCACCGAAGCCGCCACCCGCGCGCTCAGCCTCGTCTTCGCGCTGGCCGCCATCCCGGCTTCCTTCTGGGCAGGCACGCGGGTGTTCACCCGCCGCGCCGGGGTGCTGGCGGCGGCGGGCGCCGCGGGCGCGCCGTTCCTGACGTACTACGCGCAGGAGACGCGCATGTACTCGCTGGTCGTGCTGCTGTCGATCCTCGCTTCGGCGAGCTTCGCGCTCGCCTTCGTGCGTGGGGAGCGGCGGCACGTCGCGTGGCTGGGCGTGTGGCTCGCGCTGCTGCTCTACACCCACACGTGGGCGCTGTTCCTGGTGACCGCGATGGGCGCCGTGTGGCTGCACCTGTGGCGCCGCCGCGAAGTGGAGCCGCGCGACGGCGTCCGGCTCGCGATCCTGCTCGCGGTCGCCTACCTGCCGTGGCTGCCGGTCGTGCTCTTCCAGGCCGAGCACACCGCCGCGCCATGGGCCGAGCGGCCGTCCCCGCTGCTGTTGCTGATCATCCCGGGCGGCCTGTTCGGACACGTCGCGCTGCCGCTGCTGGCGATCGCGGTCTTCTTCGCCGTGCGCCGCCTCCCGCCGGTCGATCGCGCGGTCCGGATGCTGCTCGGCGTGGCTATCGGCACCGCGTTGCTGGCGTGGCTGGCGTCGCAGGTCGAGCCCGCCTGGGCCACCCGCTACTCGGCGGTCCTGATGGGCCCGCTGCTGCTCGCGCTCGCCTCGGTGGTCGCGCGCGGGCCGCGCTGGACGGTGCTCGCGCTCGTCGGCGTCGCGGGCGTGTGGGCCGTGAGCGGGCCGTCGGGCGCCAAGAGCAACGTGCGCACGGTCTCCACCACCATCTCGCCGTCGATCCGGCCCGGCGATCTGGTCGTCAGCACGCAGCCCGAGCAGGTTCCGGCGCTGCACCGGTACCTGCCGGGCGGCGTCGTCTACCTCACCCCGATGGGGCTGGTGCAGGACCCGCGCCAGACGGACTGGCGCGACGGGCTCGCGCGCCTGCGCGGCGGGCAGGCCCTGACCGAGTTGCTGCCGGTGATCAAGCGGCTGGACCCCGGACAGCGCGTGTTGATCGTCACGCCGGAGGCGGGCGGGCGGCTGTCGCAGTCGCCGTGGGCGCGCGCGGTGCGCATCCGCACGCGCGAGTGGCGCGCCGCGCTGGACGCCAGCGCCCGGCTGCAGCCGATCGGCGGCGTGACGACGTTCCCGTCCGGCAAGAACGTCGTGCGGGCGCGGCTGTACGAAGTCCGGCGCTAGCGAATTCGCACGTGCAGGTGGTCGTCGTGGTGGACCAGCGGGACCACGACGTTCTTCGGGCCCTTGAGGTTCAGCCGCGGGCCGACGAAGACCTTGACCGCACCGGCCTCGACGAACCGGTCCACGAGCGCCTGGGAGAGCTCACGATCGACCTGTGAGGGCTTGGTCGGCCGCTGCTCGGTGCCGTCCTTGCGCGGGTAGAGGATGTCGATGTCCAGCCCGTTCTGGTGTGAGGCGTGCCCCAGGCCGCCGAACTCGGGGCCGAAGCGCCCGCCGTGCGTGCGCGACAGGTCCATGATCCCGATCCGCTGCGCGCCGTCGTGCTCGA
Organism: Solirubrobacter deserti; assembly: GCF_027587175.1. Classification (GTDB taxonomy): domain Bacteria; phylum Actinomycetota; class Thermoleophilia; order Solirubrobacterales; family Solirubrobacteraceae; genus Solirubrobacter; species Solirubrobacter deserti. The sequence continues at coordinate 54,829 of NZ_JAPCID010000040.1, read as the reverse complement.
GCCGGTAGGCGTGGATGACGCTGAGCACGAACCGGATCAGCCGGTCGGTGCCGTAGCGGCGCCACTCGCGGTTCGGGATCTGGTTCTTGATCGGGTCCCAGGTGAAGAAGTCCTCGCCCAGCTCGGGGAGCAGGACGCCGCGCACGAGCCGCCCGTTGCGAGCCCAGCTGCCCTTGGCCTGCGACCTGCGCCAGTCGATCGCGGCGAAGTCGGGCGGGGCGCTGGGCTGGTCGAGCGGCTCGCCGGAGGCGGTCGGGGTGGGCGTCTCGGTCGCGACCGGCGTCGGCGTCGGCGCCGGAACGGGCTCCGGCGTCTGGGCGAACGCGACGGCCGCCGCGGCGAGCACGAGGCCGACGATGAGCACGGCGTACCGCATCGGCTTCCAGGTATACCGTTGCGCCGGATGGACCCGCTCGTTGTGAACCGCGCCCACTGGGACGCGCTGGCGACCGTCCACGGCCGCGACGCCTACTACGACAAGGATGCGCTCGTGGCTGGCCGCGACTCGCTGAACGAGTACGAGGCGGCGGCGGTCGGGGATGTGACCGGCCTGGACGTGCTGCACCTGCAGTGCCACATCGGCTTCGACTCGATCTCGCTCGCCCGGCGCGGCGCGCGCGTGACCGGCGCGGACTTCTCGCCCGGCTCGCTGGCGGCCGCCGCCGAGCTGGCGGCGCGCGCGGGCGTCGAGGCCGAGTGGGTCGAGGCGAACGCGATGGACCTGCCGGCCGCGCTGCACGGGCGCTTCGACCTCGTCTACGCGACGCTGGGCGTGCTGTGCTGGATCGGGGACCTCGACGCGTGGATGCGCAGCGCGGCGAGCGCGCTGCGGCCGGGCGGGCGGCTGGTGCTCGTCGAGCTGCACCCGCTGTTCCTGATGGTCGGCTCGGTCGAGCCGCTGCAACTCGACTTCCCGTACGCGTTCGACGGCGCGCGGACGTTCGACGAGCCTGGCTCCTACGCGGACCCTGAGGCGGACGTCAGCGCGACGGCGACCGTCGAATACGCGCACTCGCTCGGTGAGGTCGTGACGGCGGCGCTCGGCGCCGGGCTGCGGATCGAGGCGCTGGCCGAGCACATGGACGCAGCGCGCGACGGCCGCGGGCTGCTCACGCCCGAGGCCGACGGGCGCTGCCGCCTGCGCGTGAACGGTGAGGTGCTGCCGCTGCTGTACACGCTGGTCGCCCGCCGATGACGGAGCCGGTGCTGTTCCTGCACGGGGTGAGCGGCTCGGCCGCGACCTACCAGTGGCTCGAGCTGGAGGACCGGCGCACCGTGCGCGTGGACTTCCGCGGCCACGGCGACGCGCCCCGCCGGCCCGGCACCTACCGGCTGCCGGACTACGTGGACGACGCGCTGGCGGTGCTCGAGGAGCTCGGCCGGGCGGCGGTCGTCGGGCACTCGCTCGGCGGCGTCACCGCGTGGACGCTCGCGCAGCAGCGCCCGGACCTCGTCACGCGCTTGTTCCTGGAGGACCCGCCGCTGTACATGGGCGACCCGGTCGAGCACGAGCGCAACCCGGGCATCCCGGCCTTCCGCGACCAGCAGGCGGCGGTGCGCGCGTGGCAGGCGCGCGGAGCGACCGAGGCGGAGATCGAGGCCGAGCTCGACTGCCGCGACCTCCAGACCCCCGAGGCGCTCGCGGCGCGCGCCCATGCGCTGCGTCGCCTGGACCCCGAGGTGCTCGACCGGGTGGTCGACGGCTCGCTCCTCGCCGCCGCCGACCCCACGTCGCCCGTCGAGGTCCCCGTGCTGATCCTCGCCGCCGACGACGCGTTCGACGCCGCCTTCCCGACCCGTCACGAGGCGCAGCTCGCCCGTACGCACCCGGACGTGCGCGTCGTGCGGTTCGCGGGCGCACCACACACGATCCACGACACGACCGCGTTCCGGGACGCGTACGCGGCGCAGCTGCGCGCGTGGCTCTGACGGTCCGGCACGTCCTCGCCCACGAGGCCGACCGGCTGCGGGAGATCCGGCTGCGGTCGTTGGCGAGCGACCCGGACGCGTTCGGCTCGACCTACGAGCGCGACGCCGCCCGGCCGGCGGAGTGGTGGGAGCGCAGCGCGGCGAACCCCGAGCAGCGCACCTTCGTGGCGGTGCGCGGCGCCGACGAGTGGGTCGGGATGGCGCTCGTGCGGCCAGGCGAGGGCGCGGCGGCCGTCATCAACGCGATGTGGGTCGCGCCCGAGGCGCGTGGCCGCGGGGCGGGCCGCGCGCTGGTGGACGCGTGCTGCGCGTGGGCGCACGAACGCGGGTTCGAGGCCGTGATGCTCAGCGTCCGGAGCGCCAATGCGCCCGCGCGCGCCGCCTACGCCGCCGCGGGCTTCGAGTGCCTGCGCGCCGAGGGCGACGAGCTCGTCCTCAAGCGCGCGCTCGTGTGACCGAGAACACATGTAACGGCCTTCACAACCGGGCGTACTTCCCCCAATCTTGCACCCACGTCCCCCACTCATCGGCATCGTCACGCACGAGCTCCTCGCGGCGCCCGGCACCGCGCTGGCGCCCGCCCCGGGACGTGACGCGCGCACCTGCGCGCCGCCGCGGCTGAACCTGCGCCTGACGTACGTGCACGCCGTCCAGGAGGCGGGCGGGATCGCCGTCGTGCTCCCCGCGCACGGCTTCGGCGACGACGCGCACCACCTGCTCGAGCGCGTCGACGGCCTGCTCTTCAGCGGCGGCCCCGACCTCGACCCCGGCACCTACGGCCAGGCGCCCTCCCCCGAGCTGGGCCCGAACATCGACCGCGCCGCCGACGACTACGAGCTGCGCCTGCACCGCGCCGCGCGCGAGCGCGACCTGCCCGTGCTCGCCGTGTGCCGCGGGATGCAGGCGCTCAACGTCGCGCGCGGCGGGACGCTGCACCAGCACATCGCCCACCACCGCCAGGCCGAGGCGCCGCACGAGGTCACCCACGCCGTGACCGCCGAGGCCGGCTCGCTCCTGCACCGCGTCACGCGCCGCCGCCGGCTCACCGTCAACACCTTCCACCACCAGGCGGTCGACGCCCTCGGCGGCGGCCTGGAGGTCATCGCTCACGCACCGGACGGTCTGCCCGAGGCGGTCTGCGATCCCAGCGCCCGCTTCCTGCTCGGCGTGCAGTGGCACGCCGAGGTCCTCACGCACCGCCCCGAGCACGCGGCGGTCATGCGCGCGCTGGTCGACGCCGCCGCCGCGCGCCCGAGCCTGTCGCTCGTCGCCTGACCGGTCGCCGCACGTACGCGCGATCGCCGGTCTAGTCGTAGTGGTTGATGAGCCGCACGTTGGCGGCGAGCATGATCGCGCCGACGACCAGGACGACGGCGAAGCCGGGCCAGATCGTGCCCCAGTCGAGGTCGTCGAGGATCAGCGAGCGCTGTGACTCCATCAGGTAGGTGACGGGGTTGAAGGTCGCGGCGATCTCCATCGGGCGGGTGAGCAGCTCACGCGGGACGAAGTTCGGCGTCAGGAACATGAGCGGGAAGAAGATCAGGCTGCCGGAGTTGGTCGCGGCGGCGTTGCGGGTCTTGAGCGCGATCAGCTGCAGCAGGCCGACGAACACCACCGCCCACAGCGCGGTGAGCAGCACGAGCAGCACGAAGCCGAGCGGGCCGCTGGCGATCTCGATGCCGAAGACCATGCCGAGCGCGATGATGGCGACGGCGATCACGACGCCCTTGACGAACTCGGCGAACAGACGGCCGAGGACGAGCGCGGCGCGCGAGACGGGCGCCGCGCGCAGCTTGTCGAAGTAGCCGCCCTCGATGTCCTCGACGAGGTACAGCGCGGCGGTGCCGAAGCTCGCCGCCAGCAGCAGGCTGGCCGGGAGCTGGAAGGCGCCGTAGCTCTGACCGTTGAGGAAGTCGGTCGAGGCGGACGGGAAGATCCGCGCGGCCTGGCCGACGTTGACCACGAGGAAGAACAACGGGATGAACAGGGTCGGCAGGATCGCTTCCGGCGTCCGCCACGCCTCGCGCAGCGCGCGCTGGCCGAGCACCCAGGTCTGGTTCATGCGACGACCTCCGAGACCGCGCCCTCGGCCTTGGCGCGGGTGCGGCCGGTGGCGTCCAGGAACACGTCGTCGAGCGTCGGGTCGTGGCTGAGGCCGGTGCGCTCGCGCAGCTCGGCCTTCAGGCTCTCCGGGGTGCCTTCACGCACGATCAGGCCGCCGTCGATGATCGCGAGCCGGCCGCACAACTGGTCGGCCTCCTCCAGGTACTGGGTGGTGAGGAAGACGGTCGTGCCGAGCTCGTTGATGCGGCGCACCTCCTCCCACACGGTGATCCGGCTCGCGGGGTCCAGGCCGGTGGTGGGCTCGTCGAGGAACAGCACCTCGGGCCGGTGGACGAGCGCGCTGGCGAGGTCCAGGCGACGCTTCATGCCGCCGGAGTAGCCCTTGATCAGCCGGTCGGCGGCGTCCTCGAGCTCGACGAGGCGCAGGAGCTCGCCGGCGCGCTCGGCCGCCTCACCGCCGCCCATCCCGAACAGCCGCGCCTGCAGGACGAGCAGCTCGCGGCCCGTCTGGCGCGGGTCCAGCCCGGCCTCCTGCAGCGCGACGCCCATCCGGCGGCGCGCCTGGTCCGGGTCGCGCGCGACGTCCACGCCCGCAACGGTCGCGCTGCCGCGCGTGATCGTGAGCAGCGTGGTGAGCATGCGCACCGTCGTGCTCTTCCCGGCCCCGTTCGGACCGAGGAAGCCGAAGATCTCACCCGGCTCGATCCGCAGATCGACGCCCTTGACGGCCTCGACCTCGCCGCCTCTGCCCTTGTAGGTCTTGACCAGCCCCTGTGCCTCTACCGCAGCTCCACTCATAGGACCAGAGACGATCCCAGGAGCGCGGACTCATCGCTTGGAAATTCTGGCAGTGAGTCGGTCGGCCGTTCGGGGGAGGCGAACCGCGAGCGTCGGCCCGGGACGCGGGTTCGTGGCCTGCGGCGTGGTGCGCAGCGCGCGCGCCGAACCGCCGGCCAGGCCGGGCAGCGTGACGGTGTAGTCGCCGAGCTCGAGCCGGACGATCCCGTCGAGCCGCACCCCGGCGCGACCCGGCGGCAGACGCACGATCCGGCCGTCGCCGTAGACGGCTTCGATCGTCGTGCCGCGGGCGGTGGGGAACTGCGCGTCGACGGTCACCCGGCGCTTGCGCGTGAGCTGCCAGGTGGTCTCGATCGCGGTCGCGGTGAAGCGGTGCGTGGCGGTGACGGTGACGTCCTCGTTCGCGATCCGCGTGGTGGCGCGCAGGTCCTCGAACGGGCCGGGACGGCGCGGATCGACCAGTCGGATCTCCCCTCTGTCGGCGGTCTGGGTGGCGAAGCGCCCGGAGGGGCCTCTGATCACCAAGCCGAAGGCCGCATTTCCCCGCCCGCCGAGGTTGATGGCGTGTCCCTCGCCGTCCAGCAGCCGCGCGGGCTCCACGCCGCCGTACGGGAACGCGCCGCGGTTGGACGCGACGATGGCGGTCGCATAGCGGGGCGTCGAGACGGCGAGGCGACCGATGTCCGAGTCGTAGGCGAAGAACGGCGGCGGCTCGTCGGCGGGCATCGTGCCGAGGCCGAGCGTGATCGCACGGGCCGCGTTGGCCGCCATGCGGGCGGAGAACACGCGCTGGTCGCCCGTCGCCTGGTGCTTGGTGGTCGCGCCGTAGAGGTGGGGCGACGGGTAGGCGTAGGTGTTGCCGTCGGTGAGCATCGTGTCGTACAGCGCGAGCGAGCGGTCGAAGATGCATTTCGCCCAGCCGCCGTAGCGCGGGTCCTCGTGGAAGCGCGGCGTGCTGGCGATCGTGAGCAGGCCCTGCAGCGCGTACGCCCACGTCTTGGCCTTCATCCAGCGCGCGATGCCCAGGCCCGTGTCCCAGTTGAGCATCCCACTGTGCGTCCAGTAGCCGAACAGCGCGCGCCGGACCCAGGCGCGCAGGTGGGCGATCTCGCGCGCCGGCAGCGGCGTCATCCCCACCGCGAGCGCCGGCTCGTAGGCGTGCAGCGCGTGCAGCGTGATGTTCGCGTACTCGGCGCTGTCCAGGTTGGAGGGATCGTCGGCGGGGAAGTGCGGCAGGTAGTTGAAGCGGTAGCTCGGGCCGAGGTTGCGGTCGTCGCGGATGAAGCGCCGCAGCTGGCGGCGGTAGTCGCGCCGCAGCAGCTCGGGGTTGCCGGTGAGCGTCGCGGCCGCCAGGTACAGCTCGGCGTTCCAGTTGAACTGGTTCAGGCGCACGTTCGGGAAGCGGAAGAACGAGTCCCGCGCGACGCGGTCCACGCAGAACGTGAGCCGCTCGATCGTGGCGGCGTCGAGCTCGAGCGCGTCGCGGGCGCGGTAGGCCGCGACGAGCCCTTCCGCCACCTTCGGGTCGATCGACTTGTCCTGCGGCGCGTCCGGCAGCTCGAGGTCGGCGAGCCAGCCGGGCGAGTGGTACATCTTCCCGCGCCGCCCGCGCGGGCCGGTGAAGAACACCGGCTTGTCGATCAGCTGCGCGACGAGCCGGCGCGCGCGGGCGTCGTTGCGGGCGCGCCCGCCGGTGTGGCCGACCTCGGCCGCGGTCGCGTGCACGGTGAGGATCGCGGCGTTGTAGATCGTGCCGACGTTCAGCGTCCCCGCGCTGTAGGCCTGCTTGTGGCGCACCCACGTGTGGTCGAGCCGGGCCATGATCCGGTCCGCCAGCGCCAGGTATTCGGCGTTCGTGAGCGGCGGCGCGGTGATCACCGGCCCGTCGGGCGGGCGCGCCTGCCCGAGCGCGACGCGCGGGTTGGCCGCGACCAGCGCCGCGCCCGCCAGGAACTCCCGCCGCCTCACAGCGCGAACGGAGCGGGCCGCGGCAGGATCTTCGCGCCCTCGACCGTGCGCACCCACTCGTAGCCGAGCGCCTTGCAGTGCGTGAGCGTCACGCCCGCGTCACGCAGCCGGGCGAGGCCGCGCGCGTGCATCTCGCCCGGCGAGCCGGTGGCGTCCTCGACGACGATCACGCGCAGGCCGGCGTCGAGCAGCCCGACCGCGGATTGGTACACGCACACGTCCGTCTCGAACCCGACGAGCACGGCGGTGTTGCGGTGCGTGCCGGTCACCGCTGCGAGGATCTCCGGCGTGCCCGCGAGCCCGAACGTCGGCTTGCGGAACACCGGCGTCCCCGGCTCTACGAAGCCGGGCCGGGTGGGCCCGTGCCGCTCGGGTTCCTCCTCGGTGAGGACGATCGGCACGTCCAGCGCGCGGGCGAGCTTCGTCAGCCAGTGCCCGCGGGCGAGTACGTCGGCGTCGCCGCCGAACCCGGGCTGCACGTCGATCACGACGAGCACGCAGTCCGTGTGGTCGGTCAGTGGCACAGCTCGGCCATCCTGCACGGGCGCACCTGCTCGTGGTTCGCGAGCAGCTGCAGCAGCTCGCTGGCGCGCGCCATGTCCTCGGCCTCCATCACGCCATGGTGGAACATCACGCCGACCGGCCCGCCGGTTCGCAGCTGGGCCGCGAAGCGCTCGTCCAGCGCCTGCGGCGAGAGCCGCGCGACGTCGAGGTGCACCGGCAGCTCGGGCAGCAGGCCGAACGGCTCGGCCTTGTGCTCGCGGCTGAGCAGGCTGAAGCCGAGCTCGACGAGCACCTCCGCGGTGTCGCGCGTGCAGCGGTTCCACGGCGGCGTGAAGAACGGGTCGAGCCGGTCGCCGAGCCGCTCGCGCAGCTGCGTTCGCCCCCGCGCGATGTCGTCGTTCTGCGCCGCTTTGTCGCGCGCCGGCCCGAACTCGCACTTGCGTCCCTCGACCTCGTGGTTGGTGTGCGCGTACCCGTGCTGGTGCAGACCGGCATGGCTGTCGATCAGCCGCGCGGCCAACGCGTCGTGCAGGTCGGCGGGAATCACGGCAAGATCGACGGGCAGCCCGTGCTCGGCGAAGCGCGCGAGGAGCTCGAACAGCCGGGCGTCCTCCCAGCCGGCGTCGTCGTCGCGGAAGAACACGTCGACGGGAGCGGCCAGGGCGTCGAGCGCCTCCCGCAGCACTACACGAGCCTCGCGAGCCGTTCCGCCGCCCCATCCAGCCGGCCGGGATGGATCGCGAGGTGCTCGGCCCCCGCGGAGCGCCACACCTCGACGTCCTCCGCGGTAGCGTCGCCGCCGATCACGGTCCCGGCCGACACGTGGCGCCCGTCGGCGAACTCGCGCAGCCGTGCCTTGAGCGCGCGGAACTCCCCGGGCGTGACGTTGTACGCCTGCCACAGGTCGCCGATCCGCGCCGCTCGCTTGAGCGCCGCGTCGGACTTGCCCCCGATCATCAGCGGGATGCGCGCGCTCGGCCGCGGCTCGAGCACGCCGCCGGCCGGGCCCGTTCCGGTGCGGTGGAGCTGCTCGATCAGCGCGAGCTGCTCGTCCGTCCGCGCGCCCCGCCGCTCGAACGGGACGCCGAGCGCGGCGAACTCCTCTCGCTCCCAGCCGACGCCCGCGCCGAGGATCACGCGGCCGGGCGCGAGCCGCTCGAGCGTGGCGAGCTGCTTGGCCAGCAGCACCGGTTCACGCAGCGGAAGCACCAGCACCGACATGCCCAGCGTGACCCGCTCCGTGCGCGCGGCGATGTTCGCGAGCAGGATCAGCGCCTCGTGCACACCGCCATAGACGTCCCCGAACGGCCGCGGCGGCAGCAGATGGTCCGGCAGCCACACGGACGCGAACCCGAGCGCCTCGACCCGCTGCGCCAGCCGCGCGATCTCGCGCGGGTCCGCATCGGCGACCTCGTTGGGCAGGACGACTCCCAGCGGCAGCTCAGCCATGTCCGATCGACGGTGGTGGGTTGATTCGGTGGTGGATCGGGATACGTTCACCGCTGGTCACGAACGACCTGCCTCAGCCACAGAAGGAAAGTACCGCCTGATGTACCGCGCAGTTCTCGCGGCCGCGATCGCCTGTGTCGCGCTCGTCGCGCCCAACGCCGCGTCCGCCGCGGGTCTCACCGTGACGCCCGTCGCGCCCGCGAACGGGTCCACTTACACCGCGGGCCTCGACAAGGACAGGCTGACGCCGCGCTTCATCTACGAGGTCGACTGGCCCAAGGTGCGTGGACCCTCGTTGTTCTACGAAGTCGGCACCCGGACCACGCTCGGGCCCGACGGCACGATCGCCAACGAGTTCGTCGTCTCCGACGGGGAGCTGCGGGTCGAGAACCGTGCCGCCCCGACCCGCTACACGGACTCAGGCTTCGCGGAGTGGATGACCAAGCCCGGTTCAGGACCCGCGAGGGCCGGATCCGCGCCGGGCAGGAAACGCGGCTTCGTGCTCCCGCTCAGCCGAGCCGGCCATCGGGTGGTCAAGCGCGCGCTCCGCGCCGGCCAGCGTCCCCGCGTTCGGCTCTCGTTGGCCGTGTACAAGCCCAACAACGACATGTTCGAGCCGTTCGAGGCCACGTTCCGCCTCTACGGCTAGCTAAAGATCCGCTAAAGGCGCGTGACGTTCGCGGCCGGCCCCGTGTCATCGACATGTGAACGGGTCGGTCGCCTACATCCTGATGGGGTTCCCGCGGGTCTCGGAGACGTTCATCGCCTCCGAGATCCACCGCGTGGAGCGCGCGGGCGTGCCGCTGCGGCTGTTCGTGATCAAGCCGGTGGAGGCGCGCGAGCAGGGCCACGACCATCCCGTCCTGGATGCGATCGTCGCGCGGCCGGAGTACCTGCCGGATCCGGTCGGGTTGACGAAGCCGCTGCACCGGTGGCGCTGGAGCGACGTGCGGGCGTTCGTGCCGGCGCTGCGCCGGTGCGCGCGGCGGCGTCCGCACGGGGTGGCGCGGGCCACGCGCACCGCGTTCGCCCAGGCGTGGCGTGACCGGCGCACGCCGCTGTCGGGCCCGCGGAAGATCTACGTCAAGGAGCTCGTCCAGGCGGTCACGCTGGCGGACCGCCTGCTCGCCGCCCCGGACGTCCGCCATCTGCACGCGCACTTCGCGCACGGCACGACGACGATCACCTGGCTCGCGGCCTGCATCGCCGGCCTGCCGTTCTCCTTCACCGGCCACGCGCGGGACATCTACGCGCCCGAGCTCAACCCGAAGGGCTGGTTGCAGCGCAAGCTCGACGCCGCGGCGTTCGCGGTCACGTGCACGGAGGCGAACGTCGCGCACCTGCGGCGGATCGCGCCGAGCGCGCGGGTGCACCTCGTCTACCACGGGCTGTCGGCGGACTTCACGCGGCTGCTCGAGCAGGAGCGGCCGCGGCCGCAGACCAACGGGACGCTGCGGGTGCTGGGCGTCGGGCGGCTGGTCGCGAAGAAGGGCTTCGACACGCTCGTGGACGCGTGTGCCGAGCTGCGCGAGCGCGGGATCCCGTTCGAGGCGGCGATCGTCGGGCAGGACGACAAGGACGGCGCCGCGCTGCGCGCGCACATCGAGCGCCATGGCGTGCCGGTCGCGCTGCCGGGTCCCGTCGGGCCGGCCGAGCTGCTGGACGAGTACCGCCGCGCGGGCGCGCTGTGCATGCCCTCGCGGCTGCTGCCCAATGACCGTGACGGCATCCCGAACGTGCTCGTGGAGGCGATGGCCGCGGGCGCGCCGGTGGTGGCGTCGAACGTGTCCGGCATCCCCGAGCTCGTGCAGCACGAGGTCAACGGCCTGCTCGTCCCGCCCGACGATCCGGCCGCGCTGGCCGACGCGCTCGTCCGGCTGCACCACGACCGCGCGCTCGCGCGCCGGCTCACCGACAACGGCCGCGCGACCGTGCGCGAGCGCTTCGACGGCGAGCGGCTCGCGCAGGACCTCGCGGCGCTCTTCCGGGAGGCGATCGAGCGGTGATCGTCATGCTCTCGGCCCGCCCGCGCCCCGTCTTCTGCGTCAACGAGCACGAGCACCGCGACCGGGCGCTCGCGGACGCGGTGGCGAGCGGGCGCTTCACGTTCAACGGGGAGACGCGCACGCTCGGCCTCGAGCCGGACTGGCTGGACGCGCCGCTTCCGAACGACGAGGAGTGGCGGCTGGACTGGGTCAAGTTCTACTACGGGCTCGACCTCGCGGACGCGTTCCGCGCGAGCGGCGACGCCCGCTACCTGCACGCGTGGGAGCGGCTGGTGGCGAGCTACATCCTGCAGGTCCAGCCCGGCCACGACGACAGCGAGGTCACCGCCCGGCGCGTGCTGAACTGGATCTACGCCTGGCAGCGGCTGCCGGAGGCCGACGCCGGCGTCGCGCACGCACTGTACGAGAGCCTGGGCGCGCAGGCCCGGCACGTGCGCGCGAACCTCTCCCCCGAGCGCAACCACCGCACGCTGGAGCTGTACGCGCTGCTGATCGTCGCGCTCGCGTTGCCGGGCCTCGGGATCGAGCCCCCGCTCGCCGAGCTGCACGAGAACCTGCTCACCGACTTCGGCCCGGACGGCGTGCACCGCGAGCGCTCCACGCACTACCACTGCATCGCGCTGCGCTCGTTCGTCGGCGCGCGCGAGAACTGCCGGCGCTTCGGCGTGCCGCTGCCCGCGGGCTTCGACGAGCGGCTCGCGCTCGCGTGCGCGTTCGCCCGCGACTGCCGCCGCCCCGACGGCACGATCCCCGCGCTGAGCGACGCAGACACCGGCGACTACACGGCGCTGCTGCGGCTCGCAGGTCGGCTGCTCGCCCGCGAGGACCTGCTCGAGCCGCAGGCCGGCGCCTATCCCGACGGCGGCTACTTCATCCAGCGCACGCGCGACCGCTACCTGATCTTCGACTGCGGCCCGCTGGGTGACGGCGGGCACGGCCACTACGACGCGCTGAGCCTCGAGGCGTGGGCACACGGCCGGCCGCTCGTGCTGGACCCCGGGCGTTACACCTACGCCGAAGGCAAGCCGAACTGGCGCCACTGGTTCCGCGGCACCGCCGCGCACAACACCGTGTGCGTGGACGGCTTCGACCAGACGCCGTACACGCGCTCGCGCTCCTCGCTGCCGAGCGCGCAGGCGACGTTCCTCGGCGGCGACGAGACCACCCTTGCCGGCGAGGTGCGCTCACCCTGCTACGAGGCCGTGCACCGCCGCCGCGTCACGCTCACCGACGGCCGCTGGGTGATCGAGGACGAGCTGGAGGGCGCGCACCGCCACCGCTACGACCTGCGCTGGCACCTGCCGCCCGGGCCCGCCCACCTGCGCGCGGACGGCGTCGTGACGCCCGAGGCCGAGCTGACGATCAGCGGCGCCCGCTCCGTGGCGCTCGAGGACGGCTGGATCAGCCCTGAGTACGGGATCAAGCAGGCGGCGAAGGTCGTGAGCGCGGTCGCCGTCGGCAAGCGCGCGCGGTTCGTGACCGTATTGGAGCCGCGTGCTCGCGCCTGACCCGGTCCTGCCGCGCCGCGACGCGCTCCTGCGCCCGGAGACGATGGCCGGCGTGCTGTCCCAGCGCCTGCACGCGGGCGTCCCCGTCGACGCGTGCGAGCGGATGTACGTGAAGTACCGCGTGGGCGACAGCGTGCGCGTCGTCTACCGCTACCGGGTGGGAGAGACGACCGCGTTCGCCGCGGCCCGCTCCGGCCGCCGTGACGGCGTGCCCGCGCCCGAGGTCGACGCCGCGCTGTATCCGTTCCCGCACGACCGCAAGCTCGCAGCGCTGCCGCGCCTGCCGGGCCGCCTGATCGCGTGGGCGGCCGAGCAGTCCGCGACCGCCCAGCTCGACGGCGCCTACGCGAAGGTGCAGCGCGCCGACGGCGAACGCCGCGGCCTGCGCGCGCTGGCGGACCAGGACGCCGTCCGCGTCCCGCGCCTCCTCGCCGACGAAGACGGCGTCCTCACGATCGAGGCGCTGCCGGGCCGCCCGCCGGACCTGCACGGCCTCGGCCGCAGCCTCCGCGCGCTCCACAACCTAAAGAGGGACAGTCCCTCTTTAGGAAACGCCACGGCGCAGAGCCAAAACGGCGTCGATCCGGGCGCGCGCGACATAAAGAGGGACAGTCCCTCTTTAGGAAACTTCGTGCGGCTCGACCGCGCGCGGCTCGTGACGGCGGCGGAGGTGATCGCGGCCGCGCGGCCCGAGGCGGGCGACGCCGCGAAGCGGTTCGTCGAGCGGCTCGGGGCGCCGCCTGAGCAGCCGGAGGTGCTCGTGCACGGGGACGCGAATCTCGGCAATGCGGTGCTGCTCGAGGACGGCACGGTCGCGCTGCTCGACCTCGAGCATCTGGCGGTTGGGCCCGCCGCCGCGGACGTTGGACAGGTGGTCGCGAACCTGCTGGTGGCGGGCGCGGACGCGCGGCCGTTCCTGGAAGGCTACGGCACGCTCGACCGCGAAGCGCTCAGCTGGTACACGAGGGCGTCGCTGCTCGCGCGGGTCGCGCTGCCCGCGATCAGCCGCTACCGGCCGCAGCTCATCGCCCGGCTTCCGAGGCTGCTCGCATGAAGCCCGCGCTGCTGTTCTACTGCCAGCACTCGGTGGGCCTCGGACACCTGATGCGCTCGTACGCGCTGTGCGACCGGCTGGCGGAGCGCTTCCGGGTCGTGCTGATCGCGGGCGGGCAGCTGCCAAAGGGGATCGCCCCGCCGCCGCACGTCGAGATCGTGGCGCTGCCGCCGCTCGGCCTCAACGGCAACGGGTTCGGCTCCGCCGATCCCCGCTACACCACGGAACGCGCGTGGGACGTCCGCCTGCACCGCATCCTCACGACGCTGCGCGACGTCAAGCCGCAGGTCGTGCTCGTGGAGCTGTTCCCGTTCGGCCGGGCGAAGTTCGCGCGCGAGATCGTGCCGCTGCTCGGCGCCGCGCACGACGCGTTCAAGGCCTGCAGCCTGCGCGACATACTCGTCAGCGGCGACCCCGAGCGCGACGACCGCGCGCGCAAGCTGGCCGACGCGCACCTGGACGCGCTCCTCGTCCACTCCGACCCGCGCTTCGCCCGCCTCGAGGAGACGTTCAAGCCGCCGACGCCGCTCAGCGTCCCCGTCCACTACACCGGCTTCGTCACCGCCCGCGACGACGAGGACGCGCCGCCCCGCGGCGACCACGTCGTGATCAGCGCCGGCGGCGGCCGGGTCGGGCGCCCGCTGCTGCAACAGGCGATCGAGACCCTCAACGGCACGCCGATGCGCGCGATCGCCGGCCCGCTGATGCCCGAGGACGACTTCCGCGCGCTGCAACGCGCCGCGCCGCCCAACGTCGAGCTCATCCGCTCGGTCCCGGACCTGGCCAAGGAGCTCCGACAAGCCCGCGCGAGCATCAGCCAGTGCGGCTACAACACCGCGCTCGACGTCGTCCGCGCCCGCGTCCCGGCGCTGATGGTCCCGTACGCGACGCCCGAGGAGGACGAGCAGACCCGCCGCGCGCACCGACTCGAGCAACTCGGACTCGTGCGGGTCTCCGACCACGTCGACCCGGACCTGTTGCACCACGAGCCCGCACCGGCCGCGCTCGACCTCGACGGCGCCGCCACCACCCGCGACCTCCTGCACGAGCTGATCGCATGAGCACCGGCAGCCAGGTCCTGCGCCCGTACGTCCTGCGCCAGTGGCGCGCACTCGCCGGCGCGGGCGCGGGCGCGGCCGTGCTCGCGCTCGCCGAGCTGGCCAAGCCGTGGCCGATCGCGCTGATCGTCGACCACGTGATCGGCGACCGGCAGCCGCCGTTCACGCCCGACGTGACCGTCCTGCTCGCGATCGGCGGGCTGATCCTCGCGATCGCCGTCGCGGAGACGACGTCCACCTACTTCACCGGCCTGTGGCTGCAGAGCGCCGGCGAGCGGATCGCCCACCAGCTGCGCGTCGCCGTCTACGACCACCTGCAGCGCCTGTCGCTCGCCTACCACCAGCGCACGCCCAAGGGCGACCTGCTGACGCGTGTGACCGAGGACGTCAACGACATGGGCGAGCTGTTCAGCGACACGCTCGGGGAGATGCTGCAGAGCGCGCTGCTCGCGTTCGGCATGACGGTCGTGCTGCTGGTCATCGACCCGGTGCTCGCGCTGTTGAGCCTCGTCACGTCCCCGCTGCTGATCCTGATCAGCTTCGTCTTCCGCCGCAAGGTGCGCGAGCGCGCCCGCCGCCAGCGCCGCCACGAGGGCGATCTGGCCAGCATCGCGAACGAGGCGCTGTCCGCCATGACCGTCGTGAAGGCGTTCGGCGCCGAGGACCGGGAGGCCGAGCGCGTGCGCACCCGCTCCGAACAGCGCCAGCAGCTCGGCGTCGAGGTCGCGCGCCTGCAGGCCCGCTTCGACGGCAGCGTCGGCGTGCTGCGGGCGCTCGCCACGGCGATCGTCACCGTGGTCGGCGTCATCCGCGTGTCCAACGGCGACATGTCCGTCGGCGAGCTGATCATCTTCGTCTCCTACACGCGCAAGGCGTCCTCGCCGATGCGCTCGTTCGCGCGCGAGGCGGCCAAGCTCACCGCCGCGCTCGCCCGCGCGGACCGGATCGCCGAGGTATTGACCGAGGACGACGTGCTCGAGGACCGCCCGCACGCCTACCGCGGCGGCCGCGCCACCGGCGAGATCGAGCTGCAGGACGTGAGCTTCCGCTACGGGAACGAGCGGCCCGCCCTCGAACACGTCACGGTGCGCATCCCCGCCGGCCAGCGCCTCGCCCTCACCGGCCCGTCCGGTGCGGGCAAGTCCACGCTGGCCGCACTGGTCGCCCGCTTCTACGACCCGACCGACGGCCGCGTGCTGATCGACGGCCGCGACGCGCGCGACTGCGCCCAGCAGTGGCTGCGCGACCAGGTCGCGGTCGTCCTGCAGGACACGGTCCTGTTCACCGGCACCGTCAAGGCGAACATCGCCTACGGCACCGAGGCCAGCGACACGGAGGTCATCGAGGCCGCCAAGGCCGCGGCCGCCCACGACTTCATCGAGCAGCTCCCCGACGGCTACGACACCGAGCTCGGCCCGCAGGGCACCGGCCTGTCCGGCGGCCAGCGTCAGCGCCTCGGCATCGCCCGCACGCTGCTGCGCGACCCGCCGATCATCATCCTGGACGAGCCCACCACGGCGCTCGACCAGGACGCGGAGAACCAGGTCCTGGAAGGCCTGGACCGCCTGATGCGCGGCCGGACATGCATCCTCATCACCCACTCGGCGCGGCTGGCCGCCACCGCCGACCTGATCCTCGAACTCGACCACGGACGCATCACGGAGGAGGTCCCCCATGGCTAGAGCGCTCGTCACCGGTGCCGCGGGGTTCATCGGCTCGCACCTCACGGACGCGTTGCTGGAGGCCGGGCACGCCGTGCTCGGCGTGGACTGCTTCAACGACAACTACGCGCGCGCCGACAAGCAGGCGAACCTGGCGCAGGCCGCCGACCACGACGCGTTCGAGCTGGTCACCGGCGACCTGGTCGAGCTCGACGCGCACGCGCTGATCGACGGCTGCGACGTCGTCTACCACCTCGCCGGCGAGCCGGGCGTGCGCTCCAGCTGGGGCTCGCGCTTCGAGCGCTACACGCACCACAACGTGGCCGCCACCCAGCGCCTGCTCGAGGCGCTCGTGGACTTCGACGGCAAGCGCTTCGTGTACGCGTCCTCGTCGTCGGTGTACGGCGACGCGCTCACCCTCCCCACGCCGGAGGACGTCACGCCCCATCCGCTCTCCCCGTACGGCGTGACCAAGCTCGCCGCCGAGCACCTGACCGCGCTCTACGGCGAGGAGCTGGACGTCAACACCGTCGCGCTGCGGTACTTCTCGGTCTACGGCCCGCGCCAGCGCCCCGACATGGCCTTCCGGCGCTTCTGCGAGGCGATCGTCGGCAACCGCCCGATCGAGATCTTCGGCGACGGCACCCAGTCGCGCGACTTCACCTACGTCGGCGACATCGTCGCCGCCACCATCGCCGCCGGGAGCACCGCCACGCCGCCCGGCCGCGTCTACAACATCGGCGGCGGCGGCAGCGTGAGCCTCAACCGCGCGCTCGAGACGCTCGCGGGGATCGCGGGCCGCCCGCTCGACGTGCGCCACGCCGAACGCCAGGAGGGTGATGTCGCCGACACCGGCGCCGACACCTCCCGCGCGCACGCCGAGCTGGGCTTCACCGCGCGCACGACGCTGCAGGACGGGCTCGCCGCCGAGCTCGACTGGGTGCGCGAGCGCCCGGCCGCGCTCGCGCCCGTGCGGAGCTTGACCGCTTCTTGACCTTCGCCCAACCGGGCCTTGAGGGGACGTCCCGATACGTCCCCCATGTCCCGCTTCAAGCCCAATCGCCCTGATCATCTCGTCGCGTCCATCATCGCCCTCGCCGAGCAGTCCAACCGCCTCGCCCTCGACGCCGCCATGGAGGCCGCCCGCGCCGACTCGCACGGCCACACCGCCGCCGTCGTCGACCAGATCTGCCGCCTCGCGGTGGGTGCCGGCGTCGCCGCCGGGGAGGTCGTGTGGCTCGTCTCCGAGCTCGAGGACGTCTCCGACGACCCGCGGCAGCTGCAGGAGGCCGGCGTCGCCGTCGCCGGCATGGAGAGCTGCCTGATCGCCGTCGCGCACGCCGTCCAGGAGGTCGCGGACCGCGGTGCGCCGATCGAGGTCACGTCTTCCGCGCAGGCGCTGCGCCGCGTCTCCGCTCAGCTCGCCGAGCTGCTCCCGCGTCTGCAGCTCGCGTAGAGGGCCCGCCCTAGCTACTGAGCCGGGCCAGTCGCAGGGCGAGGTGGCAGAGCAGCCGATCCTCGCCGTCGTGCAGGTTCACGCCGGCCACGTCCTCGATTCTGCGCAGGCGGTAGTACAAGCCGCCGCGGTGAAGGGACAGCGCCGCGGCGGTGCGTTTGACGTCGCCCGCGTGATCGAGATAGGCCTCCAGCGTCCGCACGAGCGACTGGTCCCCGGCGAGCAGCTTCCGGAGCCCTTCAGGGAGATCCTCCAGCGCCGCGTCCGGCAACGCGGTGACCACGCGCTCCACGCCGAGCGCGTCCCAGCTCGCGGTCCCCGACTCCTCATGGGCCGCGACCCGCAGCGCCGCCAGCGCGCGGCGATAGGACGTGCCCGCGTCGCGCAGGTGCTCGACCGCGTCGCCCTGGCCGATCAGCGCCCGCGGTGAGGTGAGCGCTCCCAGCGCCTCCAGCACCGCCGCGCTTCCGCGCTCCCCCGCCAGGCACACGAGCCGCTGCTCGAGCTCGGCGCACAGCGCCTGCTTGGCCGCCAGCCGCGCGCGCAGCCGGTCCAGCGCCTCCGCGCTCCACTCCTCCCCCGCCGGGCCCGCCGGCGCCGCGACCCACACGCGCACGGGGCGCAGCGGCAGGTAGTGCGCCTCGTCGAGCTCGTGCGCGGCCGCCTCGGGGTCATCCCCGAGCAGCGCGGTGACGAGCTGCTGTTCGTGGCGACGGCGCACCAGCTGCGCGTCGGCGTCCGGGCCGACCAGCGCGGCCGCCTCGGCGGCGGCGGCGCGCGCCTGCCGGAGCTCCTCCGCGGTCACGGGCGGGTCCTCGAACAGCCACAGGTAGCCGAGCCGGCGGCCGGCGCCGACGAGCGGGATGCACACCCGCGCGCGCATGCCGATGTCCGGGCGGGCGGGGATGTGAACGGGCGCCGTGGCGGTGCGGATGCCCTCGGCGAAGAGGGCGACGCGGGCCTCGTCGGGCGCCAGCCGGCCGAGGATGCTGGCGGTGCGGACGGCGTCCAGCTCGCCGAACTGGGTGCTGTACGCCAGCGGCCTGAGCTCGGCGTCGTCGATCAGGACGGGCCGACCCAGGCTCAGGGACAACGAATCGACGATCTCCTGAAGCCCTCGGTCCACGAAGGGACCGAACTTACTCCGTCAGCGCGTAGGGTTGGCGCGCTCCTCCGTTTCCGGGAGCGCCAGGCGCGGGTTGCCCTCACGGAGCAGGAAGCGCGGGTTGGACTGCGTGAGCCGGAACGCCTGGACCTCGCTGACGCCGAGCCGGCGCAACGCGTCGGAGCCGAACGGCAGGATCTCCTCGCGGGTGCCCGGGTGCGTGTCCGACGCCAGGCAGTACGCGCGGCCGGTCTGCACCAGACGCGCGCCGATGCGCTGCGCGGCCGGCCCGTGGGCGCCGAGCAGGCTGGAGACGTTGACCTGCAGCAGCGCGCCGGCCTCCAGGTGCGGGTCCAGGCGCTCGAGGTCGCCGCCGACGACGCGCTCGGGGTGTGCGAGCAGCAGCCCGTATCCGAGGCGCGTGAGCCGGTCCACCGCTGCGTCGAAGTCGTCGTCGAGCCCCGCGAACGGGCACTCGAGCAGCAGCCACTGCGCGTGCGACGGGCCCTGGGCGATCAGCTCCAGCTCGCGGTCGTGCAGCGCCAACGCGTCCTCGTGTGCGAGCTCTCCGCCCGGGTGCAGCGTGACCTGCAGGCCCTCGGCGCGGATCGCCGCCTGTAGCTCGGCGCGGCGCCCCTCCAGCTCGAGGATGTCGATGTCCGGGAAGTGCGCGCGCTTGATGTGCGACGTGCAGGCGACGTCGAGCACGTCCTCGGCGTCCAGCACGCGGGCGTAGCGGACGGCGTCGGCGAGCGTGCGGGCCCCATCGTCGAGGCCAGGCAGGATGTGGCAGTGAAGATCGACGTACGGCATGCCCTGTATGTGGTAACAGCTGCTGACGCCGCGTCGAGTGACGTTTCACCCGTTCAACACAACCGCTAACGCGCGAATCGGACCCGCACGGCCGCTTTCCTGCCCCCGCTGGCGCGGATCGAGAAAGTCCTGGATCCCGCGCGTTTGAAGGCGATGCGGGTGGTCCGCCGGCCGACCGCGATCGTCAACGTGCCGCGACGGGTCGAGCGGTAGGTGAACCGGAGCGGGGCAGCGGTCCTGAGCGCCGCGCGGATGGCGCGGGCGAGCGCGCCCGGTGAGGCGTGCACGGGGCGCGCGGCGGGTCTGGGTGCCGCCCGGGGCGTGGGCGGGAGCGGGACGCCGGAGCGCGGCGCGACCGTTGGCTGCGGTGACGCGGTCGGGTCGGGCGTGACGCTCGGCTGCGGCGGATCGGGCGACGCGCTCGGCTGCGGCGACACGCTCGGCTGCGGGGACACGCTCGGCTGCGGCGACACCGTCGGCTCGGGCGACGGCGGCGCCGGCCCGACCCACACGTCGCGCAGCAGCGCGTGCCCGGCGTTGCCGGCGGCATCGCCCTGGCCGGCCTCGACCTCGTACCGGCCCTCCGGCAGCTTCGGCACACGAACGGCCCAGCGGTCGCCCGCCCCGGGCAGCACGGTGGCGACGAACACGGGCTCGACCTCCGGATAGGAGCGGCGGTACGGATACACCGTCACGACCACCGGTCCGGCCTCGCTCGCGCGGCCCGCGAGCAGCCCGCCGTCGAGGCTCGCCCGGTCGGCGGGGGTATCGATCGACACCTCCGGCGCCGTCCCGTCGACGGTGAACCGGTGCGTGACCGGCTGCGGCTCCACGTGCCCGGCCGCGTCGATCGAGCGGATCGCGACCGTGTGCTCCCCGTCGGTGGGGGTCAGCGGTCGCCAGGGGGACGCACAGGCGGTCCACGGACCCGCGTCCGCCCGGCACTCGAAGCGCGCGCCCACGGCGGTCGAGCGGAACACGAAGGACGGTCCGTCCTGGACCAGGGCCGGAGGCGTCCACTCCATGATCGTCACGGGCGCGGAGGCGGTGACGACGAACGGCTCGGAGATGATGGACCCCAGGTTGTCCGCGGGATCCCGCTGGCTCACGCGCACCGTGCGCTCGCCGTCCTGCATCGGCGCGGCGTCGACCTGCCAGGTCCCGTCCGGGGCGACCGGCGCGGTGACGGTCATCCACCCGCCGTCCGAGCCGAGGTGGCTCACGTTCACGGTCGCGCCCGGCCAGTGCTCGGCGGTGCCGGACAGCTGCGGGGTGGGGTCGGTCGTGGTCGCCGGCACGTTCACGGTCACGACCGGCGCCACGCGGTCGAACGTCCAGGTGAACACGGCCGGCGTCGGGTCCACGACGCCGTGCCGGACGGCGCGGACCTCGAAGCGGTGCGGGCCGTCGGCCGCCTCGATCGACCCCCACGCCGGGCAGGCGCCCCAGGCCGCGCCGTCGAGCCGGCACTCGAAGCCGGCCATCAGGTAGTCGGAGGACCACTCGACGCGCACGTCGGGGTCCGCGACCGGCGTGGTCAACGAGGGCGTCACCGTCGTCTCGGGCACGATGCCGTCCGGCACGCTGGTGTCCACCGTGAAGCGCGAGACCGCGACCGTCTCGTTGCCCGCGTCGTCTCGGTGGGCGACCTCGACGACGTACGCGCGGTCATGCAGCTTCGGCGCCTTCAGCCCCCAGCGGCCGTCCTCGATCCGGGCCTGCTCGGTCTCCATCGGCGGGTATCCGCTGTCGTAGCTGCCGGCCGTGTACCACTGCACCCGCACGACCGCGTGGCCGTCGTCCCCGGCTCGCCCGGACGCGGTGGGCTGCGACACGCGCACGGTCCCCGCCGGGCCGTCGATCGTCAGCCCCGTGGGCGCCGCCGAGTCCTGGCGCCAGGTGAAGGCGGCCGGCGTCGGGTCCACCTGCCCGGCGGCGTCGACCGCCCGCGCCTCGACGGTGTGCAGCCCATCGGCGAAGGAGCCCGACAGCCAGCCGTCCTCGCACCCGAACCACGCGCCGCCGTTCACGCGGCACTGGAAGCTCGCGTGCTCGTCGTCGGCGTGGAGGTCGAACGACGGGCGCCCACGCTGCGCCAACTCCCCGTAGATGAAGGTGTCCGGCGGACCGTCGACCGTGAAACGCAGCCGCGCGGGCGTCGGGTCGGCCGTGGCCTGCGCGTCGATCGCGCGCACGAGCAGCCGGTGCGCGCCGTCGGCCAGCCCGATCAGCCGGTGCGGAGCCGTGCACGGCAGCCACGTGCCGTCGTCGAGCCGGCACTCGAAGAAGCCGTCGCGGTCGGCGCCGAACGAGACGAGCGGGTCGCGGGTACGCACCGGTGAGGGCAGCGGCTCCACCGTCGTGTCCGGCGCGCCGCGGTCCGGCCCGCCGGCGCCGTCGGCGCTCTCGTACGCGACCAGCCGCTTGCGCGAGGGCATGAGCAGGAGCCCTTCGCCGGCCGCGAGTGCCTGGCCGGCGCGCGGCTCGTCGCCGGGCGCCGACGTCCACACGCGGGCACCGGTGTCGGCGTCCACGCTGAACAGGCGCCCGCTGTCGGAGGCGATGAACACCTGTCGCCCGACGACGAGCGGCGGCGAGGCGAACCCGCCGTCGCCGATCACCCGCCAGCGCAGCGGGCCGCCCGCCGCGGGCGAGGCGTCGAGCGCGCCGGCGCTGAGCGAGAAGCGCAGCCCGTGCGCGAAGGCGGGCGTCCCGCGGCTCTCCAACGGATCGCGGATCGTGTTGTCGCCGGCGTCCACGACGACGCTCTCGTCCGGGTGCGCGAAGACCCCCGCGCCCATCGCGGTGCGCGGCGAGATCGCCGGCTCGCAGCCCGAGGCCGCCGCGATCAGCTTGCGCGTCGCCAGCTCGTAGCCGCGCCACCCGCACATCGCGCTCACCCACAGCGTGCGGCCGTCCGACGTCGGCGGGCCGGGCTGCTCGACGGCGACCTCCCACAGCGTCGCGCCGTCGGTCTGCCGCAGTGCCATGACCGCGCGGTCGGTCGTGACGTACACCGCGCCGCCGAACGCGATCGGCCCGCGCGAGCCACGCCGCTCCCACAGCAGCGTCCCGGCGGCGGCGTCGAAGGCGCGGACGTACCCGCCGCCGACCACGAACACGCGGCCCGCGTCGTAGGCGGTGTCGGCGTCGCGCTGGCTGTGGAAGGACTCTGGGAGGCGTGCGCTCCAGAGCTCGCGCCCGTCGCGGGCGTCGAGGCCCAGCAGGCGGTGCGTGGAGCTGCGCGTGTCGATCGTGAAGACCTTGCCGTCGGCGACCAGCGAGCCGGAGGGCTCGTTGAGCTCGAGCGCCCAGCGGGTGCGCAGCGGCGCCGCGGGCGTGTTCGCCGCCAGCGCGCCGGAGTGCGCAGGGTCCTGCCGGTGGGCGCGCGCGTCGTCGCTCACGCCGGGCGCATCGGGGGTGAAGGGCGCCGGCGCGACCTCGGGCAGCCCTGGGCCGGACGGGCCGGCCGCGAACGCCGCGACGCCGTCGGCCGTGGGCACGACGAGCGTCCCGTCACCCGCACCGAGCCCGATCGCGCTCGCGTCCGGCACGGGGTAGCGGCCGAGCGGCGCGCCGGTCGTGGTGTCCAGCGCCTCGACGTGATCGCTGCCCGAGACGGCGAACACGGTCGTGCCCGCGATCAGCGGCGGGCTCTTGACGCCGCCCTCGAGCGGCCGCGTCCAGCGCCGCGCGCCGCTGGTGGCGTCCTCGGCGACCAGTGCGCCGCCGACCGCGAGGATCGCCAGCGAGCCGGCGAAGGCCGGTCGCTGCGAGGACTGGAACTCGCGCAGCTTTCCGCCGGTGGCCAGGTCCAGCACGTGGCCCTTGTCCGACCAGACGCGGCCCGCGTGGATCGCCAGCGCCGCCGCGTCCCCATGCGCGTTCTCGTCGTCGCGGCTCATCCATTGCGTCTCGCCGTCGACGTCGCTGAACGCGAACTCCTGGACGCCGTCGCCGAGGATCGCGTACCCGCCGCCCACGGTCGGGAGGTTCTTCGCCCACAGGTACGCGCTCCAGATGCGGGCGCCGGTGGCGCCGTCGCGGGCGTCGAAGTAGCCGTCGGCGTTCAGATAGACGCGCCCGCCGGTCGCCACCGGGATGAGGTTGAAGATCCCGTCGTTGGTGCGGAACGCCCACAGCGACGCGCCCGTCGCGGCGTCGATGGCCTGCGCGACGCCGAACCGCGACACCACGTACACCCGCCCCGCGTCATAGGCGAGGTGCACCCCGGACGCCGCCACGGCGCGGCGCCACAGCGTGCGACCGGTCGCGCGATCGAGCGCATACAGCGTCCCGACGGTGTCGGCCCCCTCGACGATCACGAACACGCGGCCGCCCGCGACCAGCGGGAAGCCGGGTTCACCGTCGAACGTTCGCGTCCACGCGCGGGTGAGCGGCGGTCGCAGCGCCGGATCGTCGACGTACCCGTCGTGCGCGGCGTTGCCCTGGAGGCTGGTCGTCTCGCCCGAGGCCAGCGCCTGCGCCGACAGCGCGACGCACAGCAGCAGGGTGAGAACGGGGACCCGGGGCAAGGCGCAGTGAAGATACTTCAATCACTTGCAGGTCAGTTGAGGTTGCCGCGGAACGGCCAGCGGCGCCGTTCGTGCGAGGGCTCGGCGGCGCGCGCGAGGTCGGCCGCGAATTGGCCCGCGGACAGGTATGCACCGTCGCGCGCCCGGGTGAGCGCGAGCTCGAGCGGCGGCGAACGGCGCGGGGCCAGCTCCTCCAGCAGGCGGGCCAGCTCGGCCGCGGGCGAGACGCCGTGCGAGTGCGCGCCGAGCCCGTCGAGCAGCGCCTCGCCGCGCTCGTCGACCCAGATCCGCTCGCGGGTGATCGGCGGGACGTCGGCGCCCGCGTCCTCGAGCGCCTCGACCGCGCCCGCCAACTGCTGCACGAACGCGATCGGGTCGGGCGGCGACGCGCGGTCGAGCCGCGTGCCCGCGGGCGCCTGCAGGACCGCGACGGGGCGTCCGTCCAGCTCCAGCGCGCTGCGCAGCCGCAGCAGGTGCGGATGCTCGACGCTGCGCAGGCGGCGCGCCCGGTCCAGGTACCGCGCGTCCTCGCTCACGTGCAGGAGCACCTCGCCCGCGCGCAGCACGATCGCGTCCCTGTCCGTCCGCTCGACGGCCTCGATCCGGTACCCCGCCACGGCGCTCCCGGGCTCCAGCTTGCGCACGCCCGGCATTATTGCTGCATGGCCCGCATCGCCCCGGTCGACGAGACCTCCGCCCCACCCGCCTCGCGCGAGCTCGCCGCCGCGCACGTGGCGACCGGTGGGCGCATGACCAACATGAAGTGGACGCTCGCGCGTTCCCCTGTCGCGCTCGACGCGCTGCTGCAGTGGTATCCGCTGCACGATCAAGTGGCACCCGTGCTCGGCGAGCGGCGGACGTGGTTGTTCTGCCACGCGATCTCGACCGAGAGTGACTGCTTGATCTGCTCGACGTTCTTCCGCCGCCTGTTGATCGACGCGGGTGAGGACCCCGCGGCGCTGGAGCTGGACGGGTTCGATTCGCTGATCGTCGACCTCGGGCGCCGGCTGGCGTCGGACCCGCACTCGGTCGACGACGCGCTGCACGCCGCGCTCGCCGAGCGGCTCACGCAGGAGCAGATCGTGGACCTGATCGCGTTCGGGGCGATCATGGTCGCGACCAACGTCTTCAACGACGCGATGGGCGTGGACCTCGACGACTATCTCGAGCGGTACGCGGCGTGATCGCGTTCATCACGGGCGCCGCTCACGGCCAGGGCCGCGCGACGGCGCTCGCGCTCGCCGAGGACGGCTACGACATCGTCGCGCTCGACGTGGCGGCGCAGCTGTCGTACCCCGCCTACCGCATGGGCTCCAACGAGGAGCTGGAGTCGCTGCAGACCGAGATCGAAGGGCTCGGACGCGAGTGCTTGACCGTCGTCGCCGACGTGCGCGACTTCGAGGCCGTCGACGCCGCCGTGACCGCCGCGATCGAGCGCTTCAACCGCATCGACGTGCTGTTCAACAACGCCGGCATCTGCGCCTACGGGCTCGCGCACGAGCTGACCGAGCCCGAGTGGGACGCGATGATCGACATCAACCTCAAGGGCGCGTGGATCGTGGCCCGGCAGATCATCCCGCACATGATCGCGGCCAAGTCGGGCGTGATCCTCAACAACTCCTCGATCGCCGGGCTGCGCGGGATGGGGCGGCTCTCGCACTACGCGGCGAGCAAGTGGGGTCTCACGGGGTTGACGAAGTCGTGGGCGATCGAGCTCGCTCCGCACGGCATCCGCGTGATCTCGATCCACCCGACCGGCGTCGACACGCCGCTCAACGACGGGCTCGCGATGATGGAGGGCAAGACGCCGCAGGAGATCGCCGAGGCGTCCGCCGGGAACCTGCAGCCCGTGCCGTGGATCGACGCGTCCGACGTCGCCGAGGCCGTGCGCTTCCTGGTGAGCGACAAGGCGCGCTTCGTGACCGGGTCGCAGTTCGTCCTGGACGCCGGGCTGCTGACGCGTTAGCGATAGGGCGCGACGTCGGCGGGGCGGCCGTCGGCGATGAAGCGCCAGGCGTCGGGCCGTGAGCCGTCCACGTCCGTGAAGCCATAGACCTGGGCGAGGCCGCCGCTGGAGAGCGACTCGCCGTTGAACCGGGCCTTGTCCGGGTCGGCGGCGAGCGCCGCCACGGCGCGGCCGACGAAGCGCGGCGTCTCCGAGATCGCGAAGTCGGGGATCTTCGTGAGCGCGTCACGCCAGTTGGACTCGGTCACGCCGAAGTGCTCGAGCATCATCTCGCTGCGCAGCCACCCCGGCGTGAGGGAGACGCTGGTGGCGTCGTGCTGTGCGAGGTCCTGCGCGTGCGCCCAGCCCATGCGGTTGACGGCGACCTTCGCGAGGTCGTAGAACGGCGACTCGCGGTAGGTCTTGGCGTTGTACTCGCTCGTGCCGTCGCCGACCTCGACCAGCAGGCCGCCCGGATGCTCGATCAGCAGCGGGAGCGCGAAATGGGCGGTGATCAGGTGCGTGTCGATCCCGAGCCGGAGCATGCGCAGGCCGTTGTCGAGGTCGTGCTCCCAGACCGGCGATGCCCACTCGAACAGCTGCTCGCCGCCCCAGACGTCGTTGACCAGGACGTCGAGCCGGCCGTGATCGGCGCGGATGCGCTCGACGAGCCGTTTCACCTGCTCGTGCTCGAGGTGATCGACCTGGACGGCGATCCCGGTGCCGCCCGCCTCGGTCACGAGCTCCGCGGTCCCCTCGATCGTCTCCGTGGTGCGGTTGTACTCCGACACCTGCGTGCGCGTCGTGCGCCCCGTGACGTAGACGGTCGCGCCCGCGGCGCCGAGCTCGGTCGCAATGCCCCGTCCGGCGCCGCGCGTCGCGCCCGCAACGAGCGCCACCTTCCCTTCCAGCGGTCTATAAACGAGCATTCGGTTATGATTACACCATGCCGCGCCCGAAGACAAGAAGCGACGATGAAGTGCTCGACGCGGCGCTGACGCTGCTGCGCGAGGGGCGGCTGACGTTCGCGTCAGTCGCCGAGGCGAGCGGGTTGTCCGGGGCGACGCTGGTGCAGCGCTTCGGCAGCAAGGACGGGCTGCGCCAGCGCGCGCTCCTGCTTGCGTGGGACCGGTTGGTCGAGCGCACGCGCGCGGCGGCGGAGCGCGCGCCGAGGACGCCGGCGGGCGCGGTCGAGCTGCTGGTGGAGCTGTCGGGCGGCTACGCGGACTTCGACCGCTACGCCGAGAACCTGCTGATCCTGCGCGAGGACCTGCGCGACCCGGTGCTGCGAGCGCGCGGCGCCGCGTGGGAGCGCGAGCTGATCGCCGCGCTCGACGCGTGCTGCGGTGACGACTCCGGCGCGCTGCTGGCGGCGCACTGGCAGGGCGCGGTGACGTGGTGGGCGTTCCGGCCGGACGACCGGCTCGCCGACCACCTGCGCGAGAGCCTGACCGCCCTCGTCGCGCGGCTCTATCCGAGCGCGTGACGGCGGCGGTCGCCGAGCGTCGCGCGGCGATCGGTCCACATCCGCTGGGTCTCCCGGGCGGCGATGACGGCCTGCAGGTGGAGCTCGGCGATCGCGAGGCCGTCCTGTGCGCTCGCGATCTTCGTGCCGAGCGGGTCGAAGACGGCCGAGCCGCCGATGAAGGCGTGCGGCGCGCCGAGCAGCCCGGCGAACACGACGTACATCCCGTTGTCGAGCGCGCGGGCCCCGTAGTGCAGATCGCGCCGGTGCGCGCCGCCCGGGAAGTATGCGCCGCTGGCGAGGTAGACGTGCGCGCCGTCGGCCGCGGCCGCCGCGGCGTGCTCGGGGAAGTTCGCGTCGTAACAGACCGAGAGCGCGAACTCGAAGTCGCCCAGCGTGAAGCTCGTGCCACGCTCACCGGCCGTGAAGTGCGTGCGTTCGGCGGCGTAGATGTGCTGCTTGTCGTAGGCGAGCCAGGGTTCGGCCTGCGGCGCGAGCACGACGCTGCTCAGCGTGCCCCGGTCCAGCGGCGTGTTCAGGACGACGACGCTGCCGTGCGCGTCGACCGCGTCCTGCACGGGACCGATCCACGCCAGGTCCGACGACGGCAGCGCTCCGCCGAACACGGCGTCGTCGTACCCGGTGACGAACGCCTCGGGGAACACGACCAGGTCAGCCCGGGCCCGCGCGATCAACTCGGCCGCCGTCTCGAGGTTGCGCTCGACCTCTCCGGGGACCGCCTCGGCCTCGACGGCGGCGACCCTCATCCGGCCAGCCTCCGCACGATGTCCGCCGCGGGCGCCTCCCGCGCCAGCGGATACGCCTCGCCCGCCCACAGGTTGAAGCCGTCCGCGTCGCCGCGCGCGCGGGCCTCGGCGCGCAGTTGCGCCGTCGCGTAGTGGATCTCGGGATAGGCGATCGGCGCGTCGGGATGCTCGTCCATGAACCGGTTGCGGATGCCGCGCGCGAGCCGCCCGCTGAACGCGCGCGTGAGCCCGGTCGGCGCGTCGCCGGCCGCGACGCGCTCCCGATAGGCGGCGACCGTCCCGGCCTCCGGGGTGAGCAGGAGCGCCGTGCCGACCTGCACGGCCGCCGCGCCGAGCGCCCGCGCCGCGCGCACGGCCGCGGGCGTGCCGATGCCGCCGGCCGCGATGACGGGCACGCCCACGCCACGCGACTCGCCTTCACCACGCGACTCGACCGCGCGACGCGACTCGCCCACACCGGGCGGCTCGTCCCCGCCACGCGACTCGACGCCACCGGGCGACTCGCCCTCGGCGAGCAGCTGCAGCAGCGCGACCAGGCCGATCGGTTCAGTGTCCGGCGCGTCCACCCACGTACCGCGGTGACCTCCGGCCTCGGCGCCCTGCGCGACCACGGCGTCCGCGCCCGCCGCGACGGCCGCGCGCGCCTCGTCCGGGCTCGTCACCGTCACCCACGCCTCTCCGGGCAGCTCGGGCAGCGGGTCCGGGCAGCCGAACGTGTACGAGACGACCGCGACGGGCTCGGCGCGCAGCAGCGCGAGCTTCGCGTCCCAGCCGTCGTCGTCCCAGCGCGGCTCGCTCATCCCGCGCACGTAGTCGACGTACACGGCCGGGTCGGCGCGCGGGCCCGGGACGAACAGGTTCACGCCGAACGGGCGGTCCGTCAGCGCGCGGGTCGCGGCGAGCTTCTCGGCCAGTGCGTCCGCGGTCAGGTATCCCGCCGCGAGGAACCCGAGGCCGCCCGCTTCGCTCACCGCAGCGGCGAGCTGCGGTGTCGAAGGGCCGCCCGCCAGGGGGGCGCCGACGATCGGGAGGTCGAGCTCCACGGCCGCAACCGTACCGGCTGCGATCGTTCACCGCACCTAACACGCATCTGGTATCCCAGCTGTCACACTTGGAGCTCCTCCCCTCCCCTCCCTCGCCAAGGAACTCCGTCACATGAGCAAGCTGATCAGCGCCATCAAGCGCACGCTCGGCACGCACGCCGAGCCGCACGTGCACTTCCATCAGGGCACGCACGCGCATCTCCCCGAGGTGTGCCACGAGCACACCTGCGGCCGCCCGCGCTTGGGCTAAGGCCGCCCCGAGGTCTTCCCTGACGGCACGCGCCTGAGCTAGACCGCAGCCGGCTCGGCCGCGACCGCGCGGGCGAGCAGATCACGGAAGGTCGCCTGCTCCTCGGGCGACAGGCTCGCGAAGACCTCGGCCTCGAGCGAGGCCATCACGCGGTCCGCCCGCGCCAGCGCCTTCGTCCCCGCCTCGGTGATCGCCACGATGTGGCGGCGCCGGTCGGCGGGGTCGCGCCGGCGCTCGACGAACCCCTTGCTCTCGAGGTCGTTGAGCAGCAGGACCGTGTTGTTCGCGTCCAGGTGCATGCAGCCGGGCAACTCGGCCTGCGGCATCGCGCCTTCACGCAGGTTCTGCAAGAGCATGTACGCCTTGACCTTCATGCCCAGGACGTCCTCCGACGCGCGGCGATACGCGTTGCGCGTGAGCTGGATCAGCAGCAGGATCGAGTTGGTCATGTTGCGATTCAGAGAGTAGCGGTTGCGTGACCGTCCTTTACGCCATATAGTCACTGACATAGTGACTATCCCTCCACAAGTAGAAGGCGCCTCGCGGCGCACCTGGATGGCGCTGGTGGTCGTGTGTCTGGCGCAGCTGATGATGGTCGTGGACATGACCATCGTGAACGTCGCCCTTCCGGTCATCCAGCGCGATCTGCAGTTCTCGCAGGCCGACCTCACGTGGGTCGTCGGCGCGTACCTCATCTCCTACGGCAGCTTCCTGCTGCTCGCCGGCCGCCTCGGAGACCTGCTCGGTCGCAAGACCGTCTTCTTGGCCGGCACCGCGATCTTCACCGTCGCCTCCCTCGCCTGCGGGCTCGCCGAATCGCAGCTGGCGCTGATCGCCGCGCGCTTCGCCCAGGGCTTCGGCGGCGCGATCGCCACCTCGGTCATCCTCGCGCTGATCGCCACCGACTTCCCGCGCGTGGACGAGCGCGTGAAGGCCATGGGCGCGTACATGTTCGTCGTCACCTCCGGCGGGTCGCTCGGCCTGCTGCTCGGCGGCGCACTGGTCGAGTCCGTCGACTGGCACTGGATCTTCACCGTCAACGTGCCGATCGGGATCGCGGTCCTCGTGCTCGGCGCGCGGCTGATCGAGAACCGCCCGGGCCTCGGCCTCGAGCAGGGCGTCGACGTCGCCGGGTCGATCCTCGTGACGGCCTCGATGATGACCGCGGTCTACGCGATCATCACCGCCGCCGAGCACGGCTGGACGTCGGCGCACACGCTCGGCTGGGGCGGCGCGGCGGCCATCCTCGGCGCGGCCTTCCTGTACCTGCAGACGCGGATCAAGAACCCGATCTTCCCGCTGCGGATCCTGCGCGTGCGCACGCTGATCGGCGCGTCGGTGGTGCGCGGCTTCCTCGTCACCGGCATGTTCGGCACGTGGGTGATGGGCTCCCTCTACGTCGAGCACGTGCTCGGCTACGGCGCGTGGCTCACGGGCCTCGCCTTCCTGCCGATGACGCTGATCGTCGGCGCGCTGTCGCTCGGTACGACGGCGCGCGTGATGAGCCGCCTCGGGCCGGAGCGGACGGTCGTGGCCGGCCTGGTGCTGGTCGTCGGCGCGCTCACGCTGCTCACCACCGCGGACGTGAACACCGCCTACTTCCCGACGCTGTTCGCCGCCTTCGCGGTGATGGGTCTCGGCATGGGCACGGCGATGCTGCCGCTGATGACGATCGCGATGAGCGACGTGCGCCCGGAGGACGCCGGCCTCGGCAGCGGCATCATCAACGTCTCCATGCAGCTCGCCGGCGCGCTCGGGATCGCGATCCTCGGCACGCTCGCGTCCGATCGCACCGCCGAGCTCACGCAGTCCGGCGCCAACGCCCTGCAGGCCCTCACCGGCGGCTACACCCTGGCCTTCCAGGTCGCCGCCGGAGCGGTCATCGTCGGCATCGTGATCGCCCTCGTGGCGCTCCGCATGCCGCGCGAGCGCGAGCCCGTCCCCGGCTCAGAGGTCGCCGTCGAGGTCTGAGCGCCTCGGCGGACTGGCACCCGCACGCTCGCAGGTCCGGGCGGCGACGACGCACGCGAAGCGCGTCGCCGCCCGCACCGCCTCCGAGTCGTCCAGCACGCCGCGGCCGTGCTCGGCGACGTACGTGAGGAATCCGCCGCCGAACGCGTCACCGGCGCCGATCGTGTCCACGACGGTGATCTTCGGCGCGTCCACGTGCGCCTCGTCCTCGGGCGTGACGATCAATGCGCCGTCGCCGCCGAGCGTGACGAGCGCGACCGGCACGTCCAGCGCCCGCGCGGCGTCCACCATCCCGACGCCGGGCGACAGGTACTCGAGGTCGTCGCCGCTCACCTTCACCACGTGCGCGTGGCGCAGGACCGGCGAGAGCTGCTCGCGGTACGCGTCGCGGTCGGCGATGAACGTCGGCCGGCAGTTCGGGTCGACCATGATCAGCGCACGGTCGGCAACCGCCTCGACCACGCGCCGGAGCGCGCTCGCGGTCGGCTCCATGATCAGGCCGAGCGTGCCCACGTGGAGGACGTCGACGTCTTGCGGCAGCGCCGCCAGCGCGGCCTCCGGCGTCAGCGCCGGCGCGCTCGTGCCCTCGGTGTAGAAGCGGTAGCTGGCCGCGCCGGACGCGTCGACCTCGGCCAGCGCGAGCGTCGTCGGCCTGGCGGTCGAGACCACCGTGTCGAGCTTGACCCGATCCGCCTCGAGCTCGGCGCGCAGCTGCCGTCCGAAGCCGTCGTCGGACAGGCAGCCGAGGAAGTGCACGTCCTGCTCGAGCCGGCCCAGCGTGCGCGCCGTGTTGTACGGCCCGCCGCCGGGGTGCGCGGCCAGGTGGTCGGCGTGCGGGACCAGGTCGACGAGCGCCTCTCCTCCAACCACGATCGCCATCGGCACGTAGAGTTGCAGGTGGTGGACGTGCGAGCTTCAGACGCCGAGCGGGACGCCGTCATCGAGCAGCTGCGCGAGGCGGCCGCCGAGGGCCGGTTGACGATGGAGGAGCTGACGGACCGCATCGAGCTGGCCGCCAACGCCAAGACGCGCGGCGAGCTCGATCCGCTGACCGCCGACCTGCCCGCGCCGGGCATGACCGTGAGCGCGGCGAACGCGAGCGAGAAGACGTTGGGCGACGTCAAGCGCACGGGCGCGTGGGTCGTGCCCGCGCACAGCGAGTTCCGCTCCTGGACAGGCAGCATCACTCTGGACCTGCGGCAGGCGACGATCAGCTCGCGCGAGATCGTGATCGACGCCTTCACGCCGTTCGGCACGATCGACCTGCTCGTGCCGGTGGGCGTGCAGGTCGAGGTCCGGGCCGAGACGCGGATGGGCAGCCTCAAGCAGCAGGCGAGCGCCCCGACGCCGGGCGCGCCGCGCGTGATCCTCACGGGCGGCACGGTCTTCGGCACCATCCGGGTCCGCAACCAGCGGCTGTGGGAGAAGCTCCTAAAACGCGGTTGAGAGCGCGAACGGGAACACGGCGGTTGCGCCCTGGCGGCGCAACTGCCCGGCGACCATCGCGAGCGTCCAGCCGCTGAAGCGGATGTCGTCGACCAGCAGCGCGCCGGCCGGCGGCGGCGCGGCGACGACCTTGAACGCCCCGCGCACGTTGGCCACCTGCTGCGCCGAGTTGGCCATCTCGCGCTGCGGCGGGTTGTCGCCGACGCGCTCCAGCAGCGGCTCGAACGGCAGCCCGAGCGCGGCCGCCAGCCGTGCCGCGAAGTCCGGCACCAGCGCGCCGGAGCGCTTGGACGGGATCGCGGTGACCAAGCCGATCGCGGGCCGCCAGGTGCGCACGGCCTCGGCCGCCGCCTCCACCAGCTGATCGTCGAAGCGCCCGTCGCTCCGGCCCCGCTGGACGAGCGGGTCCCAGCCCCCGTCGCCGAGCCGGGCGAGCGCGAGCCCTTCCTCGGCCCGCACGTCCTCGGGCAGCTTCTTCATCTTGCCCTCGGCGTCCGGCGCCATCTTCTTGACGTCGAGGACAATCGGCTTGGAGCGCAGGTGCAGGGCCGCGGCGCGCACCAGCGCCTCGTCCAGCGGCTTGTCGAACTTCGGCGCCGTGCACACCGCGCAGACGCCGCAGTCGCTCGGGTCGGGGTCGTCGAGCTCCTCCTGCAGCGCGCGCATGAGGCAGCGGCCGTCGGCGCCGAACGCGGCCATCGCCTCCTGCTCGCGCCGCCGCAGCGCGGTGACGTGCGCGTAGCGGTCGCCGTCGTACTCCCACGTCGCGCCGGGTTGACGCGTCCAGCGCGTGCCGTCGCGGGCCACCGCGCCCTCGACGTCGAGCACCTTGAGCATCGCCTCCAGCCGGCCCTTGCCGAGGTTGACGATGCCCATCAGCTCGTTCGTGGTCGCGCTGTCGTCCGTGAGCGCCTCGAGCACGCGGTCGACCTGCTCGCGCCGCGGAAACGCCTGCTCGATGAAGAAGTCCTGGATCCGGCGGTCCTCGGCGCCGCGCAGCAGCACGACGTCGGCGCGGTCGATCGC
This sequence comes from Solirubrobacter deserti, assembly GCF_027587175.1. Taxonomy (GTDB): domain Bacteria; phylum Actinomycetota; class Thermoleophilia; order Solirubrobacterales; family Solirubrobacteraceae; genus Solirubrobacter; species Solirubrobacter deserti. The sequence goes on along the minus strand of NZ_JAPCID010000040.1, from coordinate 21,008 downwards.
GCGGCCGGCGCGGCCGACCTGCTGGTAGTAGGAGATCACCGAGCCGGGCGCCTGGTAGTGCACGACGAAGCCGAGGTCGGGCTTGTCGTAGCCCATGCCCAGCGCGCTGGTGGCGACCACGCACTTGAGCTCGTTGCGCAGCAGCTGCTCCTCGGTCGTGATCCGCGTCTCCGTGTCCACCTCACCGCTGTAGGACTGCGCGGGCACGCCGTGCGCCGAGAGGAAATCGGCGACCAAATCGGCGTCGCGTTTGGTAAGGGTGTACACGATCCCGGAACCCGGGAGGGAGGGGAGAAAAGTCGCCAGCCACGCCAGGCGGTCCGCCGGCGCCGGCTTTTCCACGACCTCCAACCGCAGCGAAGCCCTCGACAACGGCCCCCGATACGTCCGCAACGCGCCCGCATGCCCCAACGCCAACTGCTCCGTGATGTCCGCCACCACGCGATCGTTCGCCGTCGCCGTGGTGCACAGCACCGCGACGCCCTCCGGCAGCCGTTCGAGCATCTCCTGGATGCGCCGGTAGTCCGGGCGGAAGTCGTGGCCCCAGTCGCTGATGCAGTGCGCCTCGTCGACCACCAGCAGCCCGACGCGCTCGGCGAACAGCGGCAGCATCGTCTCCCGGAACTGCGGGTTGTTCAGGCGCTCGGGGCTGATCAGCAGCAGGTCGACGGCGTCCTCGCGCAGCAGGTCGCGGACCTCGGCCCACGCGTCGCGGTTGGTCGAGTTGATCGTGTGCGCGCGGATGCCGAGCTTCTCCGCCGCCGCGATCTGGTTGCGCATCAGCGCCAGCAGCGGCGAGACGATCAGCGCGGGGCCGGCGCCGCGCTCGCGCAGCATCGTCGTCGCGAGGAAGTACACGGCCGATTTGCCCCAGCCCGTGCGCTGGACGCACAGCACGCGGGCACGGTCCTCGACCAGATCCGTGATCGCCTCGCGCTGGTGCTCGCGGAACGTCGCGTTCGGCCCGGCCAGTCGGTGCAGCAGTTCTTCCACCATGGTCAGGCTAGGCAGTGGCGCGGATAACTCGCCCCCGCTTCGAGTCCTTCGACGGCCTGCGCGGGCTCGCGTGCGTGCTGATCGTCGTCCTGCACGTCTGGATGTACACGGACGCGAACCATCCGCGGCCGGGCCGGACCGATCTGCTGGACCGCGTGATCGGCGAGTTCCGCGTGTCGCTGATCTTCTTCTTCGTGCTGTCCGGGTTCCTGCTGGCGCTGCCGTGGGCGGCGGGGAAGACGCCCGACCTGCGCCGCTACGCGGCGCGGCGGTTCGCGCGCGTGGTGCCGGGCTACTGGCTCGCGGTGGTCGGCTCGTTCCTGCTGCTGCACGGCACCGAGCACGGCCGCGCGATCGCGCTGCACGACCTGCCGAAGTTCCTCTTCTTCATCCCGAATCTGTTCGAGGAGACGCGCAACCAGCTGGACCCGCCGATGTGGTCGCTGCACGTCGAGGTCAGCTTCTACCTCGTGCTGCCGCTGATCGGCTACGCGCTGCTGCGGCGGCCGCTGACGACCTGCGCCGGCCTGATCGCGGGCGGGCTGCTGTGGACCACCGCCGGCGTGCTGCGCGAGTGGCCGCCGGAGGTGACCTGGACGCTCCCCTCGTACATCGGCGTGCTCACCTGCGGCGTCGCCGCGGCGGTCCTGGCGCAGCGCTCACCGCCGCGGTTCGTCGGCCTGCTGGGAGTTGCGATCGTGCTCGCCAACTCGTGGTGGCACAGCGACGGGACGGGCACACTCGGCCATGCGGTCGGCGACCTGCCCGCCGGCATCGGGTTCGGGCTGGTGCTGTGGTCGCTCGCCTACCGCGAGAGCCGCATGCTGAGCGCCAAGCCGGTCGTGTGGCTCGGGACCGTGTCCTTCGGCGTCTACCTGTGGCACTACCCGGTCATGTACGCGCTGCAGCTGCACGAGCGGATGCCGGAGCGCTTCGTCCCGGCGGCGCTGTGGGTCTTCCCGATCACCTTCGCGCTCGCCGCGGTCTCGTGGTACCTCGTCGAGAAGCCCGCGATGCGGCTGGGGGCGCGCGTCCCCGCGCGCACCGGTCTCAGAGCGCCGCGTCGAGCTCAGTGAGCAGCGCGCGCAGGCGCGCGAGCTTGTCGGCGCCCAGCCGCGCCTCGATCAGGGCCTCCGTCTCCGCGATGAACTCGCGCACGACGGCGAAGACCTCACGCCCCCGGGCCGTCGTGCGCACGAGCTTCGCGCGGCCGTCCGCGGGGTCGGACACGCGCTCCACGTAGCCGTGCGTCTCGAGGTGCTCGACGAGCTGGGCCATCGACTGCTTGGTCATCCCGGCCCGCTCCGCGAGGACGGACACGCGCGTGCCCGCGTCGTCGAGGAACTGGAAGACGTTGCCGTGGGCGTAACGCACCTGCGGGTGCCCACGCTCGGCGAGCCGCGCGATCGTCTGCTCCGTCATGCGCCGGAACGGCTCGCGCAGCAGGATCGCGATGTTCTCGGGCGCGTGGCGGGCGGTGGTGTCCGGCAGGCTCGACACTTGACTTTAGACAGTCTACCTGCCTAGATTTAGACAGTCATCCTGTCTAACTGGAGTCGTCAAATGGAACGCCTGAAAGTCGGAAGCGACGAGATCGCCATCCACGCCCGCGGCAGCGCGCTGCTCGCCACCGAGGTCACGATCCCGGCCGGGGGCGGCCCGCCGGGCCTGCACCGTCATCCCTCTGAGGAGCTCTACCGCGTCGAGGCCGGCCGGCTCACGATCTACCGCGAGCACGAGCGGATCGTCGCCACGCCCGGCTCGGTGGTGCACATCCCGGGCGGCGCCGCGCACACCGTCCGCAACGAGAGCGACGAGCCGGCGCGCGCGTACGTGGTGTTCTCCCCCGGCACGGAGATGGAGGCCTTCGTGCGCGCCCTCGCCGCGAACCCCGGCGATGTCGTCGCCCTCGCCGAGGCCCACGGCATCGAGTTCGTCCAGTGACCGCCCAGGGCACGCTCTGGGGCGCGCGGGCGCTCGCCTGGGGCCGGACCGAGGACCAGCAGCTGGAGACCTACCGCGAAGCGCTGCGCCGGGTGCCGCTCGCCGCGGGCGCGAGCGTCCTCGACGTGGGGTGCGGCACGGGCGCCTTCCTGCGCCTCGCCCACGACCGCGGGGCGCGGGTGTCCGGGCTGGACGCCTCGCCCGAGCTGCTTGCGCTGGCGCGCGAGCGTGTCCCCGCGGCCGACCTGCGGGTGGGCGACATGGAGGCGCTGCCCTACGACGACGACGCCTTCGACGCCGTGTTCGGCTTCAACGCGTTCTTCTTCGCCCGCGACATGACCGCGGCGCTGCGCGAGGCGCGGCGGGTGGCCAGGTCCGGCGCCCCGGTCGTCATCCAGGTCTGGGGAAACCCGGAGTGGTGCGACCTCACGCGCATGAAGGACGCGGTGTTCGCGCTCGCCCCGGGCGGGGACAGCCCGCCGCCCCCGCCGTTGTGGAGCCCCGGCGTGCTGGAGCAGATCGCGAGCGCCGCCGGGCTCACGCCGGGCGACGCCTTCGACCTCGAGTACGCGTTCCACTACGCGGGCGAGGCCGAGCTCGTCGAGCTGCTGCTGGCGCCCGCGCCGGTCGGGGCGGCGGTCCGGGCCGCGGGTGAGGACGCCGTGCGCGACGCCATCCTCACCTCACTGCAGCCGCTGCGCCGGCCCGACGGCAGCTTTCGCCTGCGCAACCAGTGGCGGTACCTGGTCGCCTACGCGTGAGTCAGGCGCCCGTGTTGACCGTGATCTTCGCGACGCCGATCTTCAGGCCCTCGGTGAGGGCGTCGACGCCGAACGTCTGGTTGAGCAGGTCCGCGGCCTCGGCCTTGAGCTTGACGGTCGTGCCCTCGAGCACGGCGGTGCCGTTGTCGTTGGTCTCGAGCGGCTTGAGCGTGCGGCCGTCGAGGAAGAACAGCGGCGCGCTCTCGGCGGCGACCGCGCCGTCCACGGACACCTTGCCGGTGAGCACGGACTTGCCCGGGTCGACCTCGAAGTCGGTCAGCTCGACCTTCTTGCCGCCGCCGGTGAGGCTGAGGCCCGAGCCGGCGTGGTCGATCATGCCCTGCACGTACGGAGAGACCGTCCCCGGCTCGTAGTAGGTGACGTTGCCACCGGTGATCGGGAACTCGGCGACGCCCTGCGGCGTGATCTCGGCGTCGCCGACCGGCGCCGGCGTGAGCTTCAACGAGCCCAGCGCGTCCACGAACCCGGCGTCGAGCGTGACGGCGGTGCTGCGGCCGCTCAGCGACGGGATGTCGGCGAGGGGCGCCGGCTTGCTCTGCGTGGTGCCGGTGGTGGTGGCGGCGGTCGTCTCGTCTTCGCCGCCGCAGGCGGTCGCGGTCGCCGCAAGGGCGATCGTGGCGGCCGTGGCCGCCAGGCGCTTCAGATGCATCTCACTGCCTTTCGTTCGTGAGAGGAGGTTGTGAGGTATTCGCGCTAGCCCCATGGCACGGATGCGTCAGCCGAATAGATTTGGCGCGTTGGCTGCATCAGAACTCCTGGGACGGCGGGCGGAACTGGCCGCGATCGACGAGGCGCTCGCGCGGCGTGAGGGCGGCGTGCTCGCGTTCTCGGGCGAGGGCGGGATCGGCAAGACACGCCTGCTGGACGAGGTGGCGGCCCGTGCCGGCGATGCGCTGGTGCTGAACGGCCGCGCCTCCGAACTCGAACGCGAGCTGCCGTTCGGCGTGTGGGAGGACGCGCTCGCCGACCACGCCGCGTTCCTCGGCCAGGACCGGCTCGAGCGGTTGGTCGGCGATCAGCTGCCCGAGCTCGCGGCCGTGCTCGGCGGCGCGGCGACCGGCGTCCAGGACGAGCGGTACCGCACCCACCGCGCCGTCCGCGCGCTGCTGGAGGGCCTCGCGAAGCCGCGGCCCGTCGTGCTCGCGCTCGACGACCTGCAGTGGGCCGACGACTCCTCGCTGGAGACGATCGCCGCGCTGCTGCGCCGCCCGCCGCGCGGGCGCGTGCTGCTCGTGCTGGCGTTCCGCCCCGCGCCGGTGCGCCCGCTGCTGGCGACGGCGCTGGCCACGGCCGAGCGCGACGGCCGCGTGATCGAGCACGCGCTGCGCACGCTCTCGTTCGCCGACGCGGAGGTCCTGCTCGGCGACTCGGTCCCGGCGCCCGTGCGCGGCGAGATCTTCGAGGCCGGCGGCGGCAACCCGTTCTTCCTCCAGCAGCTCGCGCGTCAGCACGCCGCGGGGCGCAGCGTCGCCGCGGAGCCGGGCGAGGCCGGCGTGCCGCGCGCGGTGCTGCGCGCGCTCGAGCAGGAGATCGCGGCCTTGAGCGAAGCCGGCCGCGCGCTCGCGCAGGGCGCCGCGGTCGCAGGCGACCCCGTCGACCTGGACCTCGCGATCGCCGCCGCCGGCCTTGAGGGGAACGAAACTCCCGCATACCGCGAGTTCGGTTCCCCGCAACGCGACGTCGCGCTCGCCGCGCTCGACGAGCTGCTCGCGGGCACGCTGCTCGTCGAGACCGACACGGCGCGCCGCTACCGGTTCCGGCACCCGCTCGTGCGGCACGCGATCTACGACTCGGCCGCGGGCGGCTGGCGGATCGCCGCGCACGGGCGCGCGGCGGCGGCGCTGGAGGCGCGCGGCGGGTCGCTCGCCGCACGCGCGCACCACCTGGAGCGCTGCGCGCGGCCGGGTGACGCCGAGGCCGTGAGCGTGCTCGTCGAGGCCGGCAAGCACGCGGCGGCCCGCGCTCCCGCCACGGCGGCGGACCGGTTCGCGGCGGCGCTGCGACTGCTGCCCGAGACGCCGGAGACCCTGCCGGCGCGGCTCGAGCTGCTGGTCGGGCTCGCGCAGGCCCGCGCCGCCACCGGGCGGCTGGAGGCGGCGCTGGAGTCCTTGGACGACGGCCTGGCGCTCGTGGGGCCGGAGCTCGCGCCGGTGCGCGCGCGGCTCGTGGCCGCGTGCGCGATGTGCGAGAACCTGCTCGGCCGCCACGCCGCCGCGCACGCGCGCCTGCTGGCCGAGCTCACGACGCAGGGCGAAGGCTCGTTCGGCGCCGCCGACCTCGAGGTCGAGCTCGCCGCGGACGCGCTCTACGACAGCGACTTCCACGGGGTGGTCTCCTGGGCGCGACGGGCGCGCGCGACCGCGTCCGACATCGGCGTGCCGGGCTTCGCCGCGGTCGCGACCGCGCTGCAGTGCTTCGGCGCGCTCGGGCTGGGCGAGATCGCGGAGGCGCAGACGCTGCGCGAGGACGCGGCCACGCAGCTCGACGCGCTCGACGACGGCGGACTCGCCGGCCGCCTGGACACCGCCTACTACCTCGGGTTCGCCGAGTTCTTCTGCGAGCGCTACGACGACGCCATCCGCCACTTCCGCCGCGGCATCACGGTCTCGCGCTCCTCCGGGCAGGGCCAGTTCGTGATCCCGATGACGATCGGGCTCGCGCACGCGCTCGAGGTCCGCGGCCGGCTCAGCGAGGCGGCCGAGGCCGCCGACGAGGCCGTGGAAGGCGCGCGCCTGTGGGGCAACGACCAGATGCTGTGCTTCGCGCTGACCGCCGACGCCTGGGTGAGCGCGCTGCGCGGGGAGCTGGACCGCGCTCGCGCTTCAGGCGCCGAGGCGATGGCGCTGTTGAACGGGCTCGACGAGAGCGTGCTCTCCCGCGCGACGCGCGTGCACGTCGCGGCGGCGCAGCTCGAAGCGGGCGAGCCGGAGGGCTGCCTGGCGGCGATGAGCGCGGGCGGCGCGCCCGAGTTCGCGGGCGTCGAACCCGGCCGCCGCGCGTGGCTCTACGCGATCCTGGCCCGCGCGGAGCTTGCACTCGGCCGCCCCGACGCCGCCCGCGACTGGGTGCAGCGGGGCGAGACCGCCGCGGCCGGCCTCGGCCTCCCGTACGCCGAGGCCGCGGTCCTCACCGCGGGCGCGCAGCTCGACCTCGCCGCCGGGGGTGCGCGCGGCGAGCGGGCCGTCGCGGCGGCCCTCGACGCGGCCCAGCTCGCGGACTCGGTCGGCGCGGTCATCCAGGCGTCCCGCGCGCGCATCCTCGCCGGCCGTGCGAGCGACGACGTCGCCCTGCTCGAACGCGCGGAGTCCGACCTGACCGGCTACGGCGCGATCCGGCTGCGTGACGAGGCCGCGCGCGAGCTGCGCCGGCTCGGCGTCAAGACCACCGGGCGCAAGCGACGCTCCGCCGGCACGGACGGCCTCGCCGCGCTGTCGGGCCGCGAGCGCGAGGTCGCGGACCTGGTCGCGCTCGGGCGCACCAACAAGGAGATCGCGGCCGAGCTGTTCCTGTCGGAGAAGACGATCGAGAACCACATGACACGGCTGTTCGCCAAGCTCGGCGTGTCGCGCCGGGCGGAGGTCGGCAAAGCCGTCGGGCGCGAGCAGTAGCGTCCCTGCACATGTGGACGCTGCGGCGGGAAGGGCAGGTCATCGCGCCGGACGAGCGGCTGCCGTGGCCGGCGATGTTCGGACTCGGGGCCCAGCACGTGCTGGCGATGTTCGGGGCGACGGCGCTCGTGCCCGTGCTGACGGACTTCCCAGTCAGCACGACGCTGCTGTTCGCCGGGATCGGCACGATCCTGTTCGTCCTGATCACGGGCAACAGGGTCCCGAGCTTCACGGGGTCGAGCTTCGCGTTCATCGCGCCGGTGACGGCCGCGATGAACGACGGCGGCATGGCGGAGGCGCTGGGCGGGATCGTCGCGTCGGGCATCGCGCTCGCGGCGATCGGGATCGTGATCGACCGCGCGGGCTACCGCGTCGTCGAGTTCCTGCTGCCACCCGTGGTCACGGGCGCGATCGTGATGCTGATCGGGCTCAACCTCGCGCCCGTCGCCAAGGACCAGTTCAGCGCGCAGGCCGGGATCGCGCTGTTCACGCTCGTCGTGATCCTGCTCGGCACGGTCGCGCTGCGCGGCCTGCTGCAGAAGCTCAGCGTGTTCATCGGCGTCGCGCTCGGCTACGTCTTCGCCGCGATCCTCGGCAAGGTCAACTGGGACGGCGTCCGCGACGCGGACTGGATCGGCTTCCCCGACTTCACGACGCCCGCGTTCTCCTGGCACGCGATCGTGCTGATCGTGCCCGCCGTGCTGCTCGTCCTGATCGCCGAGAACGCCGCGCACGTCAAGAGCGTCGCGGTCATGACCGAGCGCGACATGGACCCGCTGATCGGCCGCTCGATCGCCGCCGACGGCGCCGCCACGACGCTCGCCGGCGCCTTCGGCGGCTCGGGCACCACCACCTACGCCGAGAACATCGGCGTGATGGGCCTCACCCGCGTCTACTCGACGCTGGCCTACATCATCGCGGGCGGCATCGCGATCGCGCTCGCGCTGCTGCCCAAGTTCGGCGCGATCATCTCCGCGATCCCGATCGGCGTCCTCGGCGGCGCCGTCACCGTCCTATTCGGCCTGATCGCGATCCTCGGCGCGCGTATCTGGGTCGACGCCCGCGTCGACTTCCGCGACCCCGTGAACCTCGCGGTCGCGGGCGTGGCGGTCATCGTCGGCGCCGGCAACTACACGCTCACCTGGGGCGACTACCAGTTCGCGGGCATCGCGCTCGGCACGGTCGCCGCCGTCGTGATCTACCAGGTGCTCAGGCCGCTGAACGCCGAAAGGCCTTCCCCTCCCACGGACCCAGCACCAGCCCTGGACCCCCGATGAGCGGCGCCTCGGCGCCGGTCCAGCCCTCGATCTCGATCCGCATCGAGTCGCCGGAGAAGTTGCCCAGCACGAGCAGCTCCTCGCCTTCGAGCGCGCGCGTGAACGCGTAGACGCGCTCGTCGTCGACCAGGCGCATCGTGAAGTCCCCGCGCGCGATCACGGGGAGCTGGTGCCGCAGCTCGATCAGGCGCCGGTAGTGGTGGAAGACCGAGCCCTCGTCGGTGACCGCCGCCTCCGCGTTGATCCACTCGTGGTTCGGGTTGGCGGGAATCCACGGCTCGCCTTCCGTGAAGCCGGCGTGCGCGCCGGACGTCCACTGCATCGGCGTGCGCGCGTTGTCGCGGCCCATCTTGCGCAGCGCCAGCAGCACGTCGTCCGGTGACGCGCCCGCGGCGACGGCCTCGGCGTAGTGGTTGAGGGACTCGATGTCCCGGAAGTCCTCGATGGTGTTGAAGAGCGTGTTGGTCATCCCGAGCTCCTCGCCCTGGTAGACGTACGGCGTCCCGCGGTGCAGGTGCAGGACCGTGCCGAGCATCTTCGCGGCGGCCACGCGGTGCTCGCCGTCGTCGCCGAAGCGGGAGACCACGCGCGGCTGGTCGTGGTTGTTCCAGTACAGCGAGTTCCAGCCGACGTCGGCCAGGCCGGTCTGCCAGCGCCCGAACGTCTCCTTCAGCGCCCGCAGCTCGAACGCGTGCAGGTCCCACTTCGACGTCGGCCCCTGGTCGATCTGGACGTGCTCGAACTGGAAGACCATGTCGAGCTCACGCCGCGCCGGGTCGGTGTACAGCCGTGCCTGCTCGACCGTCACGTTCGGCATCTCACCCACGAGCAGCAGCCCCTCACGGTCCGCGAACACCGACGCGTGCATCTCCTGGAGGAACTCGTGCATCCGCGGCCCGTTGAAGTACACGCCCGCCGCGAGGTCCTTGGAGATGAGGTTGATGACGTCCATGCGGAAGCCGTCGACCCCGCGGTCCAGCCACCAGCGCATCATCGTGTGGATCGCCTTGCGCACCTCCGGGTTCTCCCAGTTGAGGTCGGGCTGCTTGCGCGAGAACAGGTGCAGGTAGTACTCGCCGCTGACCGGGTCCAGCTCCCACGCCGGCCCGCTGAAGAACGAGCGCCAGTCGTTCGGCGGCGTCTCGCGCCACCAGTACCAGTCGCGCTTGGCTGGATCGCGGAACCACGGATGCTCGTCGGAGGTGTGGTTGACGACCAGGTCGATCACGAGCTTGATGCCGCGCGCGTGCAGGCCTTCGGAGAGCTCGTCGAAGTCGGCGAGCGTCCCGAACACCGGATCGACGTCCTGGTAGTCGCTGATGTCGTAGCCGTTGTCGTCCTGCGGCGAGGGATAGAACGGCGACAGCCACACCACGTCGACGCCCAGGTGCTTCAGGTAGTCGAGGCGCTCGATGATCCCCCGCAGGTCACCGATCCCGTCCCCATCCGAGTCCGCGAACGACCGCGGATAGATCTGGTACACGACCGCGCTCTGAAACCACGACATCCCGGCAGCCTAAGGCGCGCTGCGCACCGGCGCCCGCGAGCGTGACCAAGGGTCGCGGGCGCCGGCCGCTCGAGGCGGGCGGAGGCGATGACCCGCCGAGCGGGCGGGCCGCTCCGCGAGCGGCCCGGCGCAGCCTTAGGCGGCGGCGCCCTCCGGCGCCGCCGCAGGGACGGAGCCACGCGGGCCCCGGAAGAGGTACAGCGCCGCGATCGCGCCCACCGCGCCGATCGCCCCGCCGACGAGGAACAGCGTCTGCAGGCTGCCGACGTAGTCCGTGGACGAGATCAACGTGCCGAGCGCCGCGATGCCGACCGCGATCCCCGTCTGGCGGGCCGTGTCGTGAATGCCGGTCGCCAGGCCGGCCTGGTGCTCGGGGACGTCGAGGGCGGCCTCGCTCACGGCCGGGTTGAACAGGCCCGTGCCGATCATCGCGATCACCAGGCCGACCTGCAGCTGCAGCCAGGACGCGTCCGCGGTGATCGTGAAGGCGCTGATCACCATGCCGATCGCCGCCAGGCCGAGGCCGCCCGCGATCAGCACGACCGGCTCCACACGCTTGCCGAGCTGGGCCGTGGCCGCCGCGCAGAACAGGTTGAACATCGTGCCGGGCACGAGGAACAGCCCGGCCTCGATGGGCGAGTACCCGCGCATCTCCTGCAGGTAGACCATGATGTAGATGAACGTCGAGAACAGGCCCGCGGAGATCGCCAGCGCGGCGATCTGCGCGCCGGCGAAGCGCCGGTCGCGGAACATGCCGAGCGGGACCATCGGGTTGCGCGAGGTGGCCTCGATCGTGATGAACGCGGTCATCAGGCCGGCGCCCGCCGCGAGCGCGACGATCACGTGCGGCGCGCTCCAGCCGTCCTCGGCCGCGTTGAGCAGGCCGTAGACGAGCCCGAACAGGCCGCCGACGAGCGTGACCTGGCCGGGGATGTCGATCTTCGGGGGGTTCGGGTCGCTCGACTCGACGAGCTTGGACGCGGTGATCGCGAGCAGCACGACGCCGATCGGGACGTTGAGCAGGAACACCCACTCCCACCCCGCCCACTCCGTCAGCACGCCGCCCACGAACGGGCCGAGCGCGAAGGACGCGCCGATCGTGGCGCCGTAGGCGGCGAACGCCTGCGTGCGCTCGGCGGGCGAGCGGAACGCGTTGCTGAGCAGCGCGAGCGAGACGGCGAACATCAGCGCCGCGCCGAGCCCCTGCACGGCGCGGGCGGCGATCAGGAACTCGATCGAGCCCGAGAACGCGGCGGCCGCCGAGGAGACGGTGAAGACGGCGACGCCGACGGCGAACAGCTTGCGGCGCCCGTAGCGGTCGGCCAGCGAGCCCGCCGTCAGCACGACGCTCGCGAGCGCCAGCGTGTAGGCGTCCAGGACCCACTTGAGCGCGTGCAGGTCGGTGTTGAGGTCGATCTGCAGCGTCGGCAGCGCGGTGTTCACCACCGCGATGTCGAGCATCAGGATCGCGGTGGCGGCGAGTACGGCGGCGAGCGTCCACCGCTGGATGACGCTCGTCGGTTGGGAGTCGGTGGCTGGCATGTCATCCAGGTTGCAGGCGCGGCGTTGCCCCGTCCTTGCCGCTACCTTGTCAATGCGGGTGCGGCTATCCGACATTTAGTTGCGGCCGCTACTGTGTGTGGTCTCCTCCCGCGCGGACTGACCTTGCGCGGCCTAAAAACGACGAAGGGATGGACCTGTATGGCGTCCAGCTCAAAGAAGCGAACGACTTTCGCCAAGCTCAACCGTGAGCAGAAGGTGCGCGAGAAGCGCGCCGAGAAGAACGCCCGTCGCGCGGCCCGCAAAGACGAGCCCATCGGCGCTGGCAGCATCGAAATCGGTGCCCCGAACGACGTCGGCCTCGATCACGACGTCGATCTCGACAAGCACCCCGCCGTCACCGGCGAGCAGATCTAGACGACTCCTCAGCTCGCGGGCGGTCAGCCCACGAGCTGCAGCTGCGGGCGGCGGCTCTCATAGCGAGCCGCAACGCCCTGCAGGATCTCCAGCATCGCCTGCGTGGCGGGCGTACGGTGCGCGTCCGTGGCGGTCGCGGCGTAGATCTGCCGCAACGGCGTCTCGCGGCCGAGTGCGCGGATCACGATGTCGTCGCGCACGCTCGTGAGCCCCAGCTCGGCGATCAGGCAGACGCCGACGCCCGCGGCCACGAAGCCCTGCATGGCCGTGTAGTCGTCGGTCTGGAACGCGATCCGCGGCTCGAAGCCCGCGACCGCGCACGCGCGGTTGACCAGGCGGTTGCACTCGCAGTCGGCGACGCTGCCGATCCACGGGTCGTCCGCGAGGTCGGCGAGCCGGAGCGTGCGCTTGTGCACGAGCGGATGGTCGGCCGGCATGGCGACGAACATCGGGTCCGACAGCAGCTGGTGGCGCGTGATGCCGTCCGCCTCGGTGCGGACGCGCGAGTCGTAGCCCAGCGCAAGGTCCAGCTCACCGCTCTTGAGCAGCGGCGCCGCGTCCTCCGGCTCGGTGATGATCATCGACAGCTCCACGCCGGGATGCTGCTCCCGGAAGGCGGCGATCGCGAGCGGCATCAGCGACGCCGACGCGGACTCGAACGCCGCCAGGCGCAGGCGCCCGCCGCGCACGCCGGCGATCGCCTCCAGCTCGGCCTCCGCCTCCGACAGCCGGGCGAGGATCGCATCCGTGTGGCGCACGAGCGCCTCGCCCGCCTCGGTCAGGCGGATGCCGCGCGCGTTGCGCTGCACGAGCTTGGTGCCGGCCTCGCGCTCGAGCGCGGCGATCTGCTGGCTGACGGCGCTCTGCGTGAAGGACAGCGCTTCGGCGGCGGAGCTGAACGAGCCGCGGACGGCGACCTCCCTGAGCACCCGCATGCGGCGAACGTCAAGCATCAGTGGTTCTTATACCACGCCCAGCGAAAGGTCATTTGAACTGATGCAGTGTGGCCCGCAAGATGTACCTCACACCCCGCCTCTCTCCCCCGTTTCAGGAGTCAAGCCATGTCCGCTCTCGCCACCCACCTCGCCCCTACAGTCGTCATTCGCGCCGCCCGCGGCTCTGACGGCCCCGCCCTGCGCCGCCTTGCCGAGCTCGACTCGCGCGAAGTCCCCACCGGCGACGTCCTCATCGCCGAGGCCGACGACGAGCTCGTCGCGGCGCTGTCGGTCGACACCGGCGAGAAGGTCGCCGATCCGTTCCGCCGCACGGCGGACGTCGTCGACCTGCTGGCCTACCGTGCGCGGGGGCTTCGAACCTCGTGACGGCTGTGAACGCCTCGGCCGGGGAGGTCGTCCCCACCTCCTCGGCCGAGGCCGCTCCACCCTGGAAGATCTGGTCGGCGCTCTGGATCGTCTACATCGTCTGGGGCTCGACCTACCTCGCCATCGCGCTGATGGTCGAGACCATCCCGCCCCTGCTCGGGGCGGGCGCTCGCTTCATGGCCGTCGGCCTGCTCCTGCTGCCGATCCTCGCGTGGCGGCGCGGCGGGCACGTGTGGCGCCCGACCCGCGCCGAGCTGCTCTCGGCCGGCTTCGTCGGCCTGATGCTGCCGGGCGCGAACGCCGTCATCTCCGTGGCGCAGCAGACCGTGCCCTCGGGTCTGGCCGCGCTGCTGGTCGCGTCCATCCCGCTGTTCGTGATCCTCCTGCGCCGCCTCACCGGCGAGTCGATCTCCTGGCAGTCGCTGGTCGCGACGCTGATCGGCTTCGGCGGCCTCGTGCTCCTGCTCAACCCCGAGGGCGAGGCGACGCTGATCGGCCTGCTCGCGTGCGTGTTCGCCGCGTTCATGTGGGCGCTCGGCTCGTTCTCCTCACCGCGCATCTCGCTTCCGCGCGACCCGCTCGTCTCCACCGCCTGGCAGAGCCTGCTGGGCGGCATCGCCGTGTTCACGACCGGCGTGCTGACGGGCGAGCTGCCCGACGTGCACTTCGGCGAGTTCTCGGGGCGCTCGATCGGCGGCCTGCTCTACCTGATCACGTTCGGCTCGCTGCTGGCCTTCACGTCTTACGCGTGGCTGCTGCAGAACGCGCCGATCTCCAAGGTCTCCACGTACGCGTACGTGAACCCGGTGGTCGCGATCGCGCTGGGTTGGCTCGTGCTCAACGAGTCCATAACCCCAACCACGCTTTTGGGCGCTGGAATCATCGTGGCGTCGGTGGCGCTCGTGATTCGCGTCGAGTCGCCCAAGAAACCGTAGGTCCCGACCGGGCCCACGAGGGGCGCGGGGTCTTCGTCCTGCTGGCGCAACGAAGGCTCCGCCCCCACCCTCTTCCCCGATACGAACGTACGTTCGCTATAGTTCGCGGCGTGCCCCTCGTGGTGCAACCGTCGCTGTTCGGCTCGTCGGGTCAGCCTGGCGTGGCCGCCCTGGGCGCCGCCGTGGAGCGCCGGGTGCTGTCCGACGGGGCGTGGCTGGATGTGCGACCGGGGTTCATCACGGCGGCCGACGAGCTGTTCGACGCCTTGGCCGCCGGCGTCCCGTGGCAGGAGGAACGCATGCGCATGTACGACAACACGGTGCGCGTCCCGCGGCTGCTCGCCCGCTACCGGCAGGGCGAAGCGCTGCCCCACCCCGTCCTCGACGAGGCGCGCTCGGCACTGAACGCCCACTACGCCGACGAGGTCGGCGGGCCCTTCGTCAGCGCCGGGCTCTGCCTGTACCGCGATGGCAACGACAGCGTCGCGTGGCACGGGGACCGCATCGCCCGCGAGAGCCCCACCGACACGATGGTCGCGATCCTCTCGCTCGGCGCCGTGCGGCCCTTCGCGCTGCGCCCGACGTCGGGCGGCCCCGGCCTGCGCCTTCAGATCGGCCACGGTGACCTGTTGGTCATGGGCGGCAGCTGCCAGCGCACCTGGCTGCACGCGATCCCGAAGACCGCCCGCTGCCTCGGAGCTCGCATCAGCGTGCAGTTCCGTCCGGACTGGGGCAACCACCTCGGCGGCCGGCCCGCTGCGCCTTCGCCCGCGGTGCGAGCCCGCCCGGCCGCCTGACGGCGCCGCGTCACGGCACCGGCAGGGCGTCTTCGACGCGCTTGCGTTCGCGCCCGGGCGCGGGCGCCACGATCATCGCTGAGCCTTCGGGGCGCGGGCAGCGCCTCCCTGCGCGGGCCCTCGACCTAGTCTCTGGGTCCAATGCGCGTAGGCATCCAACTTCCTGAGGTCGAGCGCGAGGTGCGCTGGCCCGAGTACCTCGCCATGGCGAAGGCCGCCGACGAGGTCGGCTTCGACTCCGTCTGGGTCGGCGACCACCTGCTCTACGACGGGCCGGAACGGGCGCCGTGGGAGGTGTGGACGCTGATGAGCGCGCTCGCGGCGTCCACCGAGCGGGTGCGGATCGGCCCGCTGGTCGCGTGCGCCGGCTTCCACCCGCCGGGGCTGATCGCGAAGATGGCGGCGACGATCGACGAGGTGTCGGGCGGGCGCTTCACGCTCGGGCTCGGCTCGGGCTGGAACCGGCGCGAGTTCGACGCGTTCGGCATCCCGTACGACAAGCGCGTGTCGCGCTTCGAGGAGGCGTTCACGATCATCCGCGGGCTGCTGGCCGGCGAGCGCGTGACGTTCGACGGCGAGTTCCACCGTGCCGACGACGTGGTGCTGCTCCCGAAGCCGGCGCGGCCCGTGCCGTTGATGATCGGCTCCAACGGGCCGCGGATGCTGTCCATCGCGGCGCCGCACTGCACGGTGTGGAACACCTGGTGGGCCGACTACGGCAACACGCCGGAGGGGTTCGCGGAGCTGCAGGCGAAGATCCCACCGCACCTGGAGCGCAGCGCGTGCGTGCTGGTGCAGATGCCGGGGGAAGCCGTCGAGCGCGAGCCGACCGCTGCGCCCGTGGCGCCCGACGACCTCGCCGAGCACCTGCGGGCGCTGGGCGCAGACGAGGCGATCCTCGTCTGCAGCCCGATCACGGAGAAGACGATCCGGGCGCTAGGCGACCGGCTCGGCGACCTTCTCGTCTGACTCGGCCGGCTTCTTCTTCTTGACCGGCTTCTCGGCGCCGATCAGCTTCTGCGCCTGACGCTCCGGCGTGATGGTGACGACGTCCCAGGCGAGGCCGAGGCGCTTCATCAGGTTGATGACCATCTGCGACGGGTCGATCTCCCACCACTTGAGGCCGTGCGCGGCCGAGCGCGGGAAGGCGTGGTGGTTGTGGTGCCAGGACTCGCCGAAGGACGGGATGGCGAGCCAGAAGACGTTGGTCGACTTGTCCTCGATGTCGAAGCGGCGGCGGCCGAAGAAGTGGCAGACCGAGTTGACCGACCAGGTGACGTGGTGCTGGAGGAAGATGCGGACGAACCCGCCCCAGATGAGGCCGGTGAACGCGCCCTTCAGGCTCCACGAGAGCAGCCCGCCGAGAATCGTCGGGATCAGCAGCGAGCCGACCACGATCAGCGGGAACTTGCGGTTGAGGATGCGCATGGTGCGGTCCTCGACGAGGTCCTTGGCGTACTTGCGCGCGCTGGCCTCGCCGTGGGTCTCCCACAGCCAGCCGACGTGCGAGTGCCAAAGGCCCTTCAGTGCGCCGGACAAGCCGTCGCCGTGGCCGACGTGCGGCGAGTGCGGGTCGCCCTCGACGTCGGTGTGGGCGTGGTGCTTGCGGTGGTCGGCGACCCAGTCGATGACGGGTCCCTGCACCGAGAGCATGCCGAGATAGGCGAAGAAGTAGCGGGTGAAGTTGTGCGTCTGGAACGCGCGGTGCGTGAGCATCCGGTGGAAGCCCACGGTCACGCCGAGACCACTCAGCACGTACATGATTCCGAAGACGACGACGTCGGACCAGCCGATCCAGTCGCCCCAGAGGACAGCGATCGCGACGGCGGTGACGATGAACGGGATGAAGACTGCGGCCATGTTCACACGGCGCTCGAGGCGGGTCATGGAGAGCAGGCTATGCAGTCTTGGACCACAATTCTTGGGCGTACCCCAAGGATTTGTGCGGTTGAATCTGTAGCTAGGCCTCAAAAGGGCGCTCGAACAGCGTGCTGAGCACGATCTGCGTCTGCGTCCGGGTCACGCCCGGGTGGTCGCGGATGCGCTCCAGCGTCTCCTCCAGGTGCGCGGTGTCCCGCGCGCGCACGTGCACGACCGCGCTCGCCTCACCCGCCACGGTGTAGGCCGACTCCACCTCCGGGTGGCGCTCGACGGCCTCGCGCACCTCGTGCGCCGGCATCCGTCCCTCGCAGAACAGCGCGACGATCGCGTGGGTGGTCCAGCCGAAGCGGACGGGGTCCACGCGTGAGGTGTAGCCGCGGATCACGCCGTCGGCCTCGAGCCGGTCGACGCGGCGCTTGACGGCCGGCGCGGACAGCGAGACGCGCAGCCCGATGCTCTGGAACGAGCGCCGCGCGTCCTGGCGCAGCAGCGCAACGATCTGCCGGTCGATGTCGTCCATCAGGCGCCCATGGTCCCACATGCGCGCAACGGATCGGGATTGAGCGTGCGGGACGAGAGGCGGAACATTCCACCCATGTCGACCCAGCCCATCGTCGCTCCGAGCAAGACCGAAGACTTCATGCCGCTGCACGGCATCGACCACGTCGAGTTCTTCGTCGGCAACGCGCTGCAGGCCGCGTCGTTCTGGACGAAGGTGCTCGGCTTCAAGGAGGTGGCGTACGCCGGGCTCGAGACAGGCGTTCGCGACCGGGCGTCACACGTGCTCGAGCAGGGCCGGATCCGGATCGTGCTGACGGGCGCGCTGGTGCCCGGCCACGAGATCGGCGAGCACGTCGCGCGCCACGGCGACGGCGTGAAGGTGATCGCGCTGGGCGTGCCGGACGTCGACCACGCCTACCGCGAGGCCACCGCGCGCGGCGCGCGTGGCGTCGAGGAGCCGCGTGATGTGAGCGACGAGCACGGCACGCTGCGCCGCGCGTCGATCGCCACCTACGGCGACACCATCCACACGTTCGTCGACCGCTCCCAGTACAAGGGCGCCTTCCACCCCGGGTTCGCGGCGCGGGACATCGACACGGGCGACACGGGCCTGCTCGCGATCGACCACATCGTCGGCAACGTCGAGCTCGGCCACATGGACGAGTGGGTCAAGTACTACGAGGACGTCTTCGGGATGCGCGAGATGCTGCACTTCTCCGACGAGGACATCTCGACCGAGTACTCCGCGCTGATGTCGAAGGTCGTCACCAACGGCAACGGGCGCGTGAAGTTCCCGCTCAACGAGCCGGCCGAGGGCAAGCGCAAGTCGCAGATCGACGAGTACCTGGAGTACTACGGCGGCGCGGGCGCGCAGCACATCGCGGTCGCGACGCGCGACATCGTGCGCACCGTCGAGCAGTTGCAGGAGCGCGGCATCCAGTTCCTGCGCACGCCGGAGACCTACTACGACGACGTGCCCGAGCGCATCGGCGAGATCAACGAGGACCTCGAGGACCTCAAGCGGCTCGGCATCCTCGTCGACCGCGACGACGAGGGCTACCTGCTGCAGATCTTCACCAAGCCGATCGGCGACCGCCCGACCGTCTTCCTCGAGGTGATCGAGCGCCACGGCGCGCGTGGGTTCGGCGACGGCAACTTCAAGGCGCTGTTCGAGGCCATCGAGCGCGAGCAGGCCCTGCGCGGCAACCTGTAGGACATGCTCCTGGACCAGCTCAGCGGTGATGTCGTCTTCTCGCCCTACGGCCTGCACCGTGCGCTGAGCGTGATCCGTGGGGGCGCGACGGGTGAGACCCGGCGCGCTCTCGAGCGGTTCGAGATGCCGCCCGAGGTGCCGGGCGTGGTGAGTGCCCAGGCGGCGTGGCTGCACGAGGACTACCGGCCGGGCCGGAAGCTCAGGCTCGACACCGGCCCGCTCGACCTCGAAGCGATCAACGCGTGGTCGAGCGAGCACACGCGCGGGATGATCCCGCGCATCCTCGAGTCGCTCGACCCGGACGAGGTCTTCGTCCTCACCGACGCCGAGTACCTCGACGCGAAGTGGCAGCGCCCGTTCGAGGACACGCGCCCGGCCCCGTTCGAGGGCGTGGGCGACGTGCCGATGATGAGCGTCGAGGGCACGTTCGAGTACGCCGACGGCGCCGTCCGGCTGCCCTACTCCGAGCACGACCTGCGCTTCGTGGCGACGCTCGGCGAGCCGGGCGAGCGGGACTGGGCGCGCGGGCACGGGACAGTTGAGCTGCCCCGGTTCACGGTCGAGAGCTCGATCGACGTCAACGAGGTGCTCGGCTTGAGCTTCGAGACCGGGCACGACCTGGACGAGCTGATCGAAGGGCCGGGCGCGAAGGGGATCAGCCGGATCCTGCAGCGCGCGCGGGTCGACGTCGACGAGGAGGGCACCCGCGCCGCGGCCACCACCGCGGTGATGGCGCGCGCCGTCGCCTTCATCCAGCCGCAGTTCCACATCGTCTTCGACCGGCCCTTCACGTGGGCCATCGAGCACGCGCCGACCGGCACGGTCCTGTTCGCCGGGCGCGTGGTGAACCCAGTGCAGAGGAGAGACTGATGCGCTACGTGTCACTCGGCCGCGTCCCCGCGAAGCGGCACGTCCAGTTCCGCGACCCCGACTCGTCGGCGAACGGGAACGCGCCGCTGCTCGTCGAGGAGGTCATGGGCTTCGAGGGCTTCTCCGGCAACGAGTCGATCCTCTACCACCTGTTCTCGCCCTGCCGGGTCAAGGAGGTCGGGGAGTTCACGCCGATCGAGCTCGAGGAGTGGGTGCCCGAGACGCACGTGCACCGCCTCACGCACACGATGGGCACCGAGGCCTTCGGGGACGCGGTGCTGGGACGGCGCGTGCTGCAGTACAACGGGGACGTCGAGATCGCGATCTGCGTGCCCGAGCGCGAGGCCGACTACTTCTACCGCGACGGCGAGGGCGACGAGGTCATCTTCGTCCACGAGGGGTCGGGCGTCGTGGAGACCATCTTCGGGACGCTGCCCTACCGCAAGCACGACTACGTCGTGATCCCGCGCGGGACGACGTACCGCTTCCGCTTCGACGAGCCCCAGCGCTGGCTGACCTTCTACACCCCGGGCGAGATCGAGACGCCGAACCGCTACCGCAACCGCTACGGCCAGCTGCTCGAGCACGCGCCGTTCTCCCAGCGCGACTTCCATCCCCCGGCGGAGCTGGTCACGCACCGCGACCGCGCCGAGCACGACGTGAAGGTCCGCGTCCGCGGCGGCTACCAGGACTACGTGCTCGACTACCACCCGCTCGACGTGGTCGGCTGGGACGGCTACGTCTACCCGTACACGTTCAACATCCACGACTTCGAGCCCAAGGCCGGCCGCCTGCACCAGCCGCCGCCCGCGCACCAGACCTTCCAGGGCCCGAACTTCGTGATCTGTTCGTTCTGCCCGCGCATGCTCGACTGGGACCCGATGGCGGTCGCGCTGCCCTATCACCACTCCAACGTGCAGAGCGAAGAGGTCATGTACTACGTCGACGGCGACTACGCCGCGCGCAAGGGCGTCGAGATCGGCTCGTTCACGCTGCATCCGAGCGGCCTGCCGCACGGCCCGCAGCCGGGCACCGTCGAGAAGTCGTTGGGCGTGAAGGAGACGTCCGAGCTCGCCGTGATGTGCGATACGTTCCGCCCCTTGAAGCTCACGACGCTCGCCCGCGACCTGGACGATCCGAGCTATGCGTACTCCTGGTACGAGGACCCCGTTGGCACGTAGCTTTCGCTGGCAGGACGGTGAACGGCTCATCGTCTTCGGCCGCGGCGCGCTGGACGACGCCGTCGACGCACTCGGCGGGCCGGGCTACACGCTGCTGACGACGCCGCGTGCGAAGGACGCCGCGCCGGGCATCGTGGCCGGCGCGGACGCATTCCACATCGTCGCGCCGGGCCACGTCGACCAGCTGGCCGTGGGGCTGCTGGACGCCGTCCCGGGCGACCGGATCGGCGCGCTCGGCGGCGGCCGCGTCTTCGCCGTCGCGCAGGCGATCGGGGGC
>NZ_JAPCID010000039.1 GCF_027587175.1 Solirubrobacter deserti | reverse complement strand
CGTCGGGGGCGCCCGGCCCGCCGCCCCCGGGGGGGGCCGCGCCAGCGACGTGGGGAAGGCGATGGTGCCCGCGCCGCCCACACGGGGGGGTGGCGCCGCCACGGCCGGCCCGTCGCCGGCCGCCACCCCCGGCTCCTCGCCGGCCACCACCCCCGGCCGCGTCCCGCGCGCGATGGCGGTGCCCACGACCCTCTCGGGCGCGGAGATGACCCGCGTGCACCGGCACGCCGCCGGCGTCGCCGAGTCCACCCCGCGCGTGCGGCCCGCGGTCGTGGTCGTCGATCCCGCGCTCGCCGCCTCGCAGCCGCGCGCCGATCTCGCGGCCAGCTCCCTCAACGCGCTCGGCCACGCCGTCGAGGCGCCGTGCATGGTCAACGCCAACCCGGTCGCGACGCTCGTCGCGCACGAGGCCGCGCGGCTGCTGTTCGCCGGCTGGGTCGGGAGCGAGCCGGACCGCGACCTGCTCGCGCTCGGCTCGCTGCTGGCGGGCTACGCGCTCGACAACACGGGGCTCGCGCTGCACCACGTGCTCAGCCAAACGCTCGTGCGCGTCGCGGGCGTCGGCCACGGCCCGGCCAACGCGGCGATGCTCCCGCACACGATCGGCGCGCTCGAGTGGCGCTTCCCGAGCGTGATCGAGGCGCTCAACGCCGCGGTCGGCGAGGACGTCGTCGAGGTCGCCCTACGCATCCGCGCGTACACGGGCGCCGCGGGGCTGCGCGAGCTCGGCGTGGACCCGGCCGTGCTGCCCGAGTGCGCGGACGCCGCCGCAGCGCGGCCGCAACTGCAGCTCACGCCGCCGGCGGCCGACCGCGCGGAGATCCTCGCGCTCTACGAACGCGCGCTTTAGGCCGCTCGCAGCGGCGCCGTGTCGTGCACCTGCCGGATCCGGACGATCCGGCCGTCGCGCACGGTGAAGTGCTCGGCCACGCGGAAGTCGCCCACGCCTTCGACGTCCATGTCGTACAGCAGCATCGCCTCGTCGCCGCCGCTCAGCGCCGACCGCAGCTCGACCGCGCGTGCCAGGGCGCCGAACCCGGCGACCGCCTCCGCGAACGACGCCTTCGTCGGATACGCGTTGATCGGCACCTCCACCTGCAGGTCGTCGTCGAGCAGCTCCGCGGCGCGGGCGTAGTCCCCGCCGGTCCAGGCGTCGTGATACCGGCGCACCGTCGTCATCGTGTCCATTTTCACAAGCTACCACTTGTACAAGTAAGCGACTGTGTACACTGGTTCGGCACATGAGCGAAGCGGCGCTTCAGGCGATCGCCGAGCCGCGCCGGCGCGAGATCCTGCGCCTCGTGCGCGACCGGCCCCATTCGGTCAACGAGATCGCCGAGCGGTTCGACATTTCCCAGCAGGCGGTCTCCCAGCACCTGAAGGTCCTGCGTGAGGCCGGGCTCGTCACGGTGCAGCCGAGCGGCCAACGGCGCCTGTACGCGATTCGCACCGAAGGCTTGGAGTCGGTGCGCGAGCTGTTGGCCGAGCTGTGGCCGGCCCGGCTGGCCGAGCTCAAGCGCGTGGTGGAGGACGATCGGTGCTGACCGAGGCGGTCGAGATCGACGCGCCGCCGGAGGTGGTGTTCGAGTACTTCACCCGCCCCGAGTTGATCGTGCGCTGGATGGGCGAGTGGGCGGAGCTCGAGCCGGAGCCCGGCGGGCGCTTCGCTCTCGACATCACCGGCCACCCCGTGCGCGGCCGGTACGTCGCGCTCGAGCCGCCCCACCGGCTTGTCTTCACCTGGGGCTACGCCGGCAGCGACGACGTGCCCCCGGGATCCACCTCGGTCGAGGTCCGGCTCGTCGCGATCGACGGCGGTACCCGGGTCGAGCTCGAGCACCGCGGACTTCCGGCTGCACGCGAGCGCGAGCACCACATCGGCTGGCAGCACTACCTCGCGCGGCTGGCACGCGACGACGCGTCACCGGACCCCGGCATGCCCAGCGCCCGAGGGGCGAATTCCCCGCTCTTTGCGCCCGACCCCCCAACCCCTACCAGAAAGTAGGGTTTAGAAATCGTCCGATCGGTCGATGACCGGGTCAACCATGCACATCGTCGGGGATTCAGACGCCTGGTCCTGGCCGCCCGTCGGCGAGGTGGAAGAACCGCTGCGCACGCCGCTGTGGCTCATCCGCACGCTCGCCGACGCGCTGGCGGAGGAGGACCAGCCCAGCATCGAGCATCGCCAGCACGTGGCGCGCCAGATCGCGCGCACCGCTGAGGAGCTCGAGCGCTCCCTGATGAACTAGTCGGCGCGCCGCGCCGGCTCTAGAGCATCAGGATGGCCATGGTGTTCACGACGAACAGCACGGCGAAGACCACGGTCCAGCGATCCAGGTTCTTCTCCATCAGCGAGCCGCCCGAGGTGCCGCCCGCGACGCCGACGCCGAACGCGCCGGACATGCCCGCGTCCTTGCCCGAGTGCAGCAGCACCAGGAAGATGACGCCGAGCGAGAGGACGACCTGAATGACGCTGAGAACCGTGTTGACCATGATCGGCGGCTTAGGGTAGCGGCTCGAGTTGGTCGAGACGCTTGAGGATCTCGACGGCTTCGGCACGAAGCGTGCGGTCGAGCGTCTTCCAGTCCGTCTCGCTGAGCTTGCCGGTCCGATAGTCCAGCTCGGCGTCGCGGATCTCCTGGTACTTCGCCTCCTTGAGCGCGTCGAGTTCGGCACGCTCAGCCTCCAGGCGCTCGTCGGACTCGCGGGCGGAGCCGCGCAGCGGACCGGCCACGGCCAGGATCGCGCCGCCGACCACCGCGAGGATCACCAGGAACTCCATCAGGCGGGAACGCTCTCGGGCTCGCGGACGTCCTTGCCCACGCGCGCGGCGTACTTGGCGGACGCGATCTTCGTCAGGCCCCGGCGCGTCGGCCAGCCGGCGAGGATGCCGCCGAGCACCGCGATCAGCGAGCCGATCCAGATCCACGTCACGAGCGGGTTGACCTCGAAGCGGAAGCGGGCCGGCGGCGGCGCGTCGGCGTACCCGTCGACGAGCCCGCGCAACGCGACGCCGAGGAACTCGTTCGCCTGATCCTCGGTGAGCTCGTCGGCCGCGTTGGCGAAGACCTTGTCGCCCTCTTCGATCCGCGGACGCAGCTTGTTGATGTCAGGCGCCACGGCGGCCCAGGTGTCCTTGCCGAGCGTCGCGTTCAGCGCCACCTCGGTCGTGGCCTCGCCGTCGAAGAAGCGCGAGACCGGCCCGAGCGAGGTGTCCTGGGACGGGAAGTAGTCCTTGGACGTGTGCATCGTGCGGCCCTCGACGCGCAGCTCGGCGCCGAACTGGATCTTCTCCAGCCGCCCGTTGGGCGCCGCCACCAGCTCGCTCGTCGGCTTGACGTAGGTGAACTCCTTGCCGCCGACGGTCGCCGACTCGCCCGGCCGCAGCGCGACGTCCTGGATGTCCTTGAAGGACGAGGACGCGGCCACGCCGACGAACAGGACGATGATCCCGACATGTACGAGGTAGCCGCCGTAGCGGCGCCGGTTGCGCTTGACGAGCTGGAGCAGCGCGACCGGCACGGCCTCCTTGGCCGCGGCTCGCCGCGCGCGGGTCCCGCGCCAGAACTCCTGCACGACCGTCCCCACGACGAACCCGGCGAGCGTGAACATGATCAGCGCGGTCACGGACTCCGTCACGCCCAGCGCGAGCAGCGCGACGAGCACGACCACGCCGAACAGCGCCGGCTTGCCGAGGTTGCGCTTGAGGTTGGCGCCCGTCGCGCGGCGCCACGCGATCACCGGGCCGACCGCGGACAGCAGCACGAGGATCAGCGCCAGCGGCACGATGAAGCGCTCGTAGACGGGCGGGCCGATGTTGCGCTGGCGGCCCGTGAACGCCTCGGCGATCAGCGGGAAGAACGTGCCCCAGAAGACGACGAAGCACATCGCCACGAGCACGAAGTTGTTGAGCACGAACATCGCCTCGCGCGAGAGCAGTGAGTCGAGCCGCTTGTCGGACTTCAGCGACTCCTGGCGGCTCGTGACCAGGTAGATCGAACCGGCGATCATCACCGCCAGCAGGATCAGGAACGGCACGCCGAGCGTCGACGCGCCGAACGCGTGGATCGAGTTCAACACGCCGGACCGCACGAGGAACGTGCCGAGGATCGAGAGCACGCCGGTGGCCAGCACCAGCGACACGTTCCAGGTCCGCAGGAGCCCGCGCCGCTCCTGGATCATCACGCTGTGCAGGAACGCGGTGGCCGTCAGCCACGGCATCAGCGACGCGTTCTCGACCGGGTCCCACATCCAGTAGCCGCCCCAGTCGAGCTCGTGGTAGCTCCAGCGGGCGCCGAGCACGATGCCGAACCCGAGCGCGCACCAAGCGGCGAGCGTGAACGGGCGCGTGGAGCGGATCCACTCCGCGTCCAGCCGGCGCGTGATCAGCGCCGCGATCCCGAACGCGAACGGCACCGCGAACAGCGTGTAGCCGCTGTAGAGCATCGGCGGGTGGATCATCATCCCCGGGTCGCGCAGCAGCGGGTTCAGGCCGGCGCCCTCGGCCACGACGCGGTCCGCGCGGATGAACGGCGACTCCGCGAACAGCATCACGCCCGCGAAGAACGCGGCGAAGCCGAGCAGGACGGCCGTCGCGTAGGGCGCCAGCGCGCGCAGCTTGTGCCGGGTGAGGAAAAGGATAAGGCTCGACCAGAGCCCGAGGCTGAACAGCCACAGCAGCAGCGAGCCCTCCTGCGAGGACCACATGGCGGTCAGCCGGTAGAAGAGCGGCGTCGTGGTCGACGAGTGGGAGGCGACGACCGCGTACTCGAAGTCCGAGCGCACGAACGCGGCCTCCAGCAGCACGAACGCGACCGTGGTGGCACCCGCCATCGCGTAGACGGCGCGGCGACCGGACGCGACGAAGTCACGCCGCTTGGCCCGCGCGCCGTAGATCGAGGCCGCGATCCCGTAGAGCGCGGACGCGAACGCGACGATCAGGCAGGCATGACCTGCGGCAATCACGTCAGGTGTTGCTCTTGTCCGCCGTGAACTTCGACGGGCACTTCGTGATCAGGGTGCCGACCTGGCCGACGTACGTGTCGCCCTGCTTGACGACGTCGATGACGATCTCCCGGTCGGCGCGGAACGGGTCAGGGAGGCGACCGGCGTAGGTGACGGGAACCGACACCGTGCCATCGCGATCGCGCACGCGGAAGTGGGTCGTGTCGCCCTTGGTCTCATAGCCCTTGACGACCTTGCCGACGAGCTGGTACTTGGCGCCGGGTGTCTGCTCGGCGTTGACCAGCTCGGACGGCTGGCGGGCCTCCGTCGACGCGGAGAAGCTGGTGAGGGCCAGGGCACCGGCGAGCAGAACGGCGGCGCTCAAGGCGACGACAAAGCGGATCGTGCGCTTCCTTGACGGGTCCACCCCTGCAGTATGGCGTGACGTGCGGAGAACGGCGCTAACGAATCTCAACACCGGAACCTGAAACCTCGGGGAAGCCCCGTCGTTAAGAGCTTCGAGAGAGATGCAGCTGACGACTTCACTGACACTTCCGCGGCGCCGCTCGCGCAAGCGGGCCAAGACCGCCACCAGCCCCGGGCGCGAGCGCAATCAGCGCGCCAACGTCAACCAGGACGCCGCCCTCTACAGCTGCTCCTGCGGTTACGTCTTCAAGGCGGCCGTGACGACCAGCGTCGGCTGTCCGCACTGCGGCTCCGCGCAGGCCTGGTAGTGCGCGCTCCGTAAGACGGCGCGACCCCGCTCGGGAGCGTCCTCCGGGACGAGCATTCCGGTTACCGCTGGCGGATCGCGCGGGAACCGGGTATTGATTCCGCTGATGAGCGCTCAGACGCCGTTTCCAGAAGGTTCTTCCGATTGGCCCTACGGGGCCCCCCAACAGACCGGCGCGCGACCGTTCGCCGGCTGGTGGAGCCGTGTTGCAGCGCAGCTGATCGACTCGATCATCGTGTCGATCCTCCCGCTGATCCTGTACTTCGTGGTGCTGTCGTCCAACGAGTCCGCCGCCGGGCTCGTGATCGGCGGCGCGAGCCTCGTAGTGGGCCTCGTGTACTACGCCGTGACGATCGGGCGCAGCGGGCCGAACAACGGCCAGACGCTCGGCAAGCAGCTCCTGAACATCCGCATCGTCCGTGAGACGGGCGAGCCGATGTCCGCGGGCACCGCGATCCTGCGCGAGACCCTGATCAAGGGCATCCTGATGAGCATCTGCGTCATCGTGCTGATCCTCGACTACCTCGCGCCGCTGTGGGACAGCCGCAACCAGGCCTGGCACGACAAGATCGTCAACACGCTGGTCGTGCAAGCCTGAGGCGGTGGCGACCGCCGACCTGACCGTGATCTCGCTCGGGCGCGCTGAAGTCAGCGCGTCCGGGTACATCGCCGCCATCCAGCGCAAGCTCGCCGCGCAGGATCGCGTCAAGTACGTCATGCACGCGATGGGGACCTCGCTCGAGGGGTCCACCGCGGACATCCTCGCGCTGGTGGGCGAGCTGCATGCGGTGCCGTTCGAGCTCGGCATCCCGCGGGTCTACACGGTCCTCAAGCTGGATGAGCGCCGCGACCGCGAGCAGACGCTCGAGGACAAGGTCGCGTCCGTCGAGCGACTGCTGGCCGAGGGGAGCTAGCCGTACCGCACGGCGCCGCGGAGCGCGTATCCTTCGAGGCCGTGACGCACCGCCTCCACATCTTCGCCACGACCGCCTGAACGGGCTCCGGGCCGCCGCGCCTGGTGCCCGCACCGCGTCGTGTCCTTCTTGCGAATTGATGTGGAGATCCTCCGTTGCAATCCGAACTCACCCGTGCGCGGGTGCTTGCGCAGTACCGCGGCCACTGGCTGGTCGCGTCCGATGACGACAACCGCCTGGTGACGGCCCGCGGGCGGCTGACCGAGACGCCCGTCACAGGGGACTGGGTCGGTGTCGACGAGGGCGGCGCGATCGCGCACGTCTTCGAGCGGTCGGGCACCGTGATCCGGCGCGCGCCCGGCGAGCAGGGCAAGCCCGCGTCCGCCCAGGTGCTCGCGGCCAATGTCGACCTGGCGCTGGTGACCGAGCCGCTGCCCGAGCCCAAGGCGCGCCGGCTGGAGCGCTTCGCGGCGCTGGCGGCGTCCGGCGGGGTGCCGGTCGCGCTCGTCCTGACCAAGGCCGACCTCGACGAGCTCGGCTACGAGACCGCCGCGGCGCTGGCGCGGCGCATGGGCGTCACCGACGCCGTAGCCGTGAGCGCGGTGACCGGAGAGGGCATGGGCGTCGTGCGCTCGTGGCTGACGCCTGGCACCACCGCGGTGCTGCTGGGCGCGTCCGGCACGGGCAAGTCGACGCTCGTGAACGCGCTGCTCGGCGAGGAACGCATGAAGACGGGCGAGGTGCGCGCGTCCGACCTGCGCGGGCGCCACACGACGGTCACGCGCGAGCTGCTGGCCCTCCCCGGCGGCGCGTTCCTGATCGACACGCCGGGGATCCGGGTCGCCGGACTGTGGGACGGCACCGGCGAGTCGTTCGCCGACGTCGACTCGCTGGCGCTGCAGTGCCGCTTCGCCGACTGCGCGCACGACACCGAGCCCGGCTGCGCGGTGCGCGAAGCGGTGGACGCCGAGCGCCTGGCCGCGTGGCGCAAGCTCCAGCGCGAGCTGGCCTGGGTCGAGGACCGCCGCGCCGCCCAGCGGGCCCGCGACGCGTTCCACAAGCAGATCACGCGCGAGCTGCGGCTGCGCGAGCGCTGAAACGAGCGAGGGCCCCGCTCGCGCGGGGCCCTCGATCCAAGCGGGTGAGGGGAATCGAACCCCCATTTTTGGCTTGGGAAGCCAACGTCTTAGCCATTGGACAACACCCGCGCGGAGCGGAGAGTGTACTCGACTCCCAGTACCCTAGCCAGGGTGCGGATGCGCGTGTTCTGGCCGGTGACCCTCGCGGCCGCTCTACTGGTCGGCCTGCTCGCGTACGGCGTGTTCTCCAAGGGTGGGAACACGACGCTCGACGAGGCGGTCGGCCGGGGCGAGCGGCCGGCGGCCCCCGTGGCTTCGCTGCCGGTGCTCGGCGCCGACGGCAACCAGTCGCTGGCCGACTACAAGGGCAAGGTCGTCGTGCTCAACCTGTGGGCCTCGTGGTGTGAGCCGTGTCTGGAGGAGATGCCGCTCCTGCAGCAGACGCACGAGAAGATCTCATCTCGAGGTGGGATCGTCCTGGGCGTGAACACGCAGGACGTGTCCAGCAAGGCGCTCGAGTTCCTCGACGAGATCAAGGCGACGTTCCCGAGCCTGCGCGACCGCGACCGCGAGTACGGCCGCCGGTTCGGCGCGACCGGCTACCCCGAGACGTTCATCATCGACCGTAAAGGCCGGGTTGCGGCGATGCAACGCTTCCCGGTCGACCAGGCTTGGCTGGACAAGTACCTGCCCAAGCTGCTAGCAGAAGAAGCGTGAAAGCCGTCCTCGTCGCACTCCTGGCCGTGCTCGCCCTCGCCGCGCCGGCCTACGCCCAGCAAGCGTCCCTGCCCGATCTCGAGGACGAGGTCATGTGCGTGGAGTGCGGCACGGTCCTGAGCGTCAGCAACTCGCCGGTCGCCCAGCAGGAGCGCCAGTTCATCCGCGACCAGATCGCGCAGGGCAAGACCAAGGACGAGATCAAGGCCGCGCTCGTGGCCGAGTACGGCGAGGACGTCCTCGCCGACCCCGGCACCGGCGGCTTCAACCTCACGCTGTGGGTGGTGCCGATCCTGGCCGCGCTCGCGGCGCTCGCCGGGATCCTGCTCGCCGTCCGCACGTGGCGCCGGCGCGCGCCGGCCGTGGAGGCCGAACCGCCTCCGCCGCTGAGCGCCGAGGATGCGCGGCGCCTGGACGCGGAGCTGAGCCGCTGATGACCGGCGGCGTGGACACCACGGTGATCGCGGCCTTCGCGGTCGGCTTCATCTCCTTCATCTCGCCCTGCGTGCTGCCGCTCGTCCCGGGCTACTTGAGCGCCGTCTCCGGCTACAGCCTCGCCGACATGAAGTCCGGCGACCGCGGCCTGGCGAAGATCCTCGTGCCCGCGCTCGTGTTCTGCCTGAGCTTCACGACCGTGTTCGTCGCGCTCGGCATGACCGCCACCGGGCTCGGCAGCACCCTCCAGGGCGCGGGCGGCACGCTCGACAAGATCGCGGGCGCCGTGATCATCGCGCTCGGCGTGTTCTTCCTGCTCACGCCGTTCATCCCGCGCCTGAACAAGGAGTGGCGCCCGGACGCGCTGATCAGCCGCGCCGGCAGCGGCGGGCCGCTGATCGCCGGCGCCGCGTTCGCCGTGGCCTGGACGCCATGCGTCGGCCCGACGCTCGGCTCGATCCTGAGCGCGGCCGCCACGCAGGACACGGTCGGCCAGGGCGGCATCCTGCTCGCGTTCTACTCGCTCGGGCTCGCGGTGCCGTTCCTGCTCACGGCCGTGGCCTTCACGCGCGCCACCAGCGCCTTCCGCTGGCTGCGCGACCACTACCTGATCATCACCGCCATCTCCGGCGTGATCCTGATCACCATGGGTCTGATGCTGTTCACGGGCGAGCTCGAGCAGCTCAACATCAAGGCCCAGGAATGGCTCGACGACCTGGGCGTGAACTTCTTCAAGTCCGTCTAGCGGACGCGCACCGTCTGGCTCATCGTGGTCGGGTGGATCAGGCACGTGAGCTTGTACGTGCCCGCGACGGTCGGCGTGAACGAGTAGCGCCCGCGCGTGATGCCGAGGTAGTTGGAGGAGAAGCCGCGCGGGCCGTTGGCCACGGTCACGCTGTGCGGCTCGGAGCCGCGGAACTCCCACGTGATCCGCTCGCCCACCTTCGCCGTCAGCCGCTGCGGCCTGAACCACTGGTCGCCGACCGGGATCGGCTTGCCGTCGAACGCCTTCCACGCGCCGCGTGGCGCCAGCAGCTGCGGCACGAGCCGGTCGAAGACGAACGGCGCCGCCGTGTCGTAGCGCTCCGGCACGGTCACCTCGTGCACGTCGTCGGGCAGCGGCGCGCACGGCGTGACGGAGTCGTCGCGCACGAACGGCAGCACCCAGAAGCCCATCGCGGCCACGTGCAACTCCTCGTTGGAGTGCACGGCCTCGCGCTCGAGCACCTCCCCGGCGCTGACCGGGATGCCCGCCGCTGACCGGAACGTCCCGTTCGCGATCGGCCCCGGCTCGTGCAGGATCGGGCGGATCGTGTTGTACGGGTGGTCGGGGGCGCCGTAGTAGGCCTTGGCGTCGAAGAGCTGGCGCCCGCAGGTCACGCTGCGCAACGTCTGCCGCAGCGCGCCGCCATGGTGGTGCGAGCCGCCGCCGAGGATGCGACCGTTGAAGGGCACGGTCCACGTCGAGCGATCGACGAACGTCCCGCCGTCGCCCGGCACGTCGTAGGCCATGCCGTTGCCGATGTGCGCGCAGTTGCCGACCGTGAGCGGGTACACCTGCTCGCGCGGCTCGGTCGTGTACCAGACCTTCGTGCGCACGAAGAAGCGCTTGGGCTTCTTGTAGTGGTTCATGACCATCGTCATGAGGCTCCACTCCGGCGCGCGGCCGTCGGGTGTCGCGTTGCGGATGCCGTAGCGCGCGCGCTGCTCGGGCGGCCACATCGCGTCGAAGCGCCCGCTCGGATGCTCCTCCCCGCGCCCGCCGATGAACCCGTCCCCCAGACACCCGCCCGGTCCGCGGTCGACGCGCCCGTTGGCGTAGTAGAGGAAGTGGTGGATCATCATCTTGTCCACCGGCAGCGGCTTTGCGTCCGGGCGCTTGGAGTCCACGAGCGCCATCTCCTGGAAGCCGAGAATGGAGCCGGGCTGCGCGGGCGCCTGGCGCCCGTCGGGCTTGAGCGTGACGAACTCCGAGCGGTGCACGTACGGCAGCGACTGGATCGCCGGGGAGTAGAGCGTCAGCAGCTGCTCGGCCGCGCTCGCGGGCGCCGCGTACAGCAGCACCGCCACGACCGCGAGCAGCGCCGGCCTCATCGCGCGCCGATCGCCTCGCGGACCGCGTTGAAGTCCGCTTCGCTGACGGTCACCGACAGCAGCTGGTCCTGCGTGCCGACGTAGAGCGTCACCTCGCCGCCGTCGCGATAGCCGCCGACGACGTGCGTCGCCTGGCTGCGCGTCGCGCGCCCCTCCTCGGCGATGATCGCGAACGTCTCGGCGGCGAAGCGCAGCTGGGACGCGGGGACGAACGCGCACTGCGGCCCGTTGCAGAGCACGAGCCCGCGGTTGTCGGCGTGGATGTAGGGCGCCGGCTGCTGGGCGCGGACCGTGATCACATCTGCTCCGGGGCGGACACACCGAGGAGCGTAAGGGCTGCGGCGAGCGTGCGTCGCGTTGCCACGCTCAGCCCGATCCGGAACGACTGCACGGCCTCGTCGGGCTCGTCGCGCACGGGCGAGTCGCGGTAGAAGGCCGCGAACGCCTGGCCGAGCTCCAGCGCGTAGCTCGCGATCCGGTGCGGCGCGCGCCGCGCGACCGCCTCGTGCACCTCGTGCGGGAACGCCAGCACCTTGCGGATCAGCTCGCGCTCGGCGTCGTTGAGCGCGACGTCCGCCGGCACCGCCGCGTCCACCCGCCCCTCCGGGAGCCGGCGGAAGATGCCCGCGATCCGCGCGTGCATCATCTGCACGTAGTAGACCGGGTTCTCGGGGTCCTGCTTGGCGGCCAGGTCGAGGTCGAGGTCGATCGTGGAGTCGTGCGAGCGGCTGAGCATGAACCAGCGGGTCGCGTCCACGCCGATGCGCTCGATCAGCTCCGTGAGCGTCACGAAGTCGCCCGCGCGCTTGGACATCTTCGCCTTCTCGCCACCCTCGACGATGTGCACGAACTGCAGGATCGGCACCTCGACGCGCTCCGGGTCCTCCCCCAGCGAGCTCGCGATCGCCTTCAGCCGCGCGATGTAGCCGTGGTGGTCGGCGCCGAGCACGTAGATCGCCTTGTCGAACCCGCGCCGGAACTTGTCCTCCTGGTAGGCGACGTCGGCCGCGAAGTAGGTCGGCGCGCCGGTGGAGCGCTTGAGCACGCGGTCCTTGTCGTCGCCGAACTCGGTCGTGCGCAGCCACAGCGCGCCCTCGGACTCGTACAGGTGCGCCCGCTCGCGCAGCCGGTGCAGCGCCCGGTCGATCGGCGACGGGTCGCCCTCGTGGAGCGAGCCCTCGAGGAAGTAGGTGTCGAAGTCCACCCGGTAGGCGTGCAGCGTCTCCCGGATGCCCTCCGTGATCAGCCGCGACGCCTCCGCGCCCAGGTCCTCCGCGCTGCGCTCGGCGGCTTGCGGGATGGTGCGCGCCAGGTCGGCGACGTAGTCGCCCTTGTAGCCGTCCTCGGGCACCGGCTCGTGGCGGGCGAGCGCACGCACGGACGCGCCGAGCCGGTCGATCTGCCCGCCCGCGTTGTTGAAGTAGTACTCGCGGCTGACGGTGTGGCCGGCGAGCTCGAGCATGCGGGCGAGCGCGTCGCCGTACGCGGCGTGGCGGGCGCTGGCCGCCGTCATCGGGCCGGTCGGGTTGGCCGAGACGTACTCGACGTTGACGTTGAGCGGCTGCTCGGGCGTCGCGCGGCCCCAGTCGTCGCCGGCGGCGAGCACGTCGCGCACCGCGTTCAGGTACCAGGCATCGGCGAGGAAGAGGTTGAGGAACCCCGGCCCGGCGACTTCGACGCGCTCGACGTTGTCCCCCAGCCGCTCGGTGACCCGAGCGCCGAGCCGCTCGGCGATCTCACGCGGCGGCGCGCCCAGCGCGGGCGCCAGCAGCATCGCCGCGTTGGTCGAGTAGTCGCCGAACCCGGCCTTCTTCGGGCGCTCGAAGCTCAGCCGGCCCTTGGGCGCGGGGTCGCCGTTGCGGAGGTCTCCGGCGGCCGCCTCGACCGCCGCCCGCAGCTCGTCGATGGGGTGCACGGGCATGACGTTAGAGGAGGCGGAACCTTGTCGGCTCCTGCTCGCCGTCGGGTTCCACGAGCACCGTCGTGGGCCGTCGCAGGGGCACCCGTACGCCGTTCGTGCGCTGCAGGGTCGTCACCCGCTCGCCGACGGCGACGCGCACACCGCTCGGACGCGGGAACTCGTCCGTGTCCCAGCTCAGGACCAGGTGGTCGCGCGCGAGCCGCAGCCGTGTGCCCTGGTGGACGAGCCGCTCGCAGTCCCGCGCACGCCCGTGTCGCCGAACAGGTAGATGGCGTCGATGCGGTCGCGACCGCTGCCGCAGCGGACGACGCCGTCCCCGGTGAACGACAGGCCGATGCCGTCGTTCCCGGGCCCGCCGTCGAGGCGATCGTTGCCGTGCATGGCCTCGAGCGTGTCGTTCCCGGCGCCGCCGAGCACGCGGTCGTGGCCGCGACCACCGTCGAGCTGGTCCGGGCCGCCGCGTCCGCGGATGTGGTCGTCTCCCGGGCCGCCCTCGATGTCGTTGCGCTCGGCGTCGCCGAGCAGCAGGTCATCGCCGGCGCCGCCGTCGACGGCCACGAGCGCCGTGCCCCGGGCCTCGACACGGTCGTCGCCGTCCCCCGCCCGCACGGTCATGAGCACGGCGCCGGTGCAGATGACGGCGTCCGGGCCGTCCGCCGGACAGCCCGTCGGCGCGACGGCGGTGTCGCGCAGCCGTACGCCGCCGGGCACGGACTCGACGGTGATCCGGTTGCGCTCGCCGGGCGCGGCGGTGAACACCCACGTGCGGTCCTCGAGGGTGATCGTGCCCGCGTGCGCGGGCGCCGCGACGACGAGGCTAGTGGTGATAAGGCTCGTTGCCCAGGATCTTGTGCGCACGGTAGAGCTGCTCCAGCAGTACAACGCGCGCGAGCATGTGGGGGAGCGTCATTGGTCCGAAGGACAGCTTGTGGTGCGCCTGCGGCAGCTCGATCCCGAACGCGCCGCCGATCACGAAGCACACGTCCAGGCCCCCCTGGCGGCGCTCCTCCACCCACTCGCTGAAGGCCTCGCTGGTGTGGGTGCGGCCGCGGCTGTCGAGCAGGCAGACGTACGCGCGCTCGGGGATGCGGCGGCGCAGCGCATCGTCGTCGGCGACCTCGATGACGTCCACGCGGGCGTAGCGGGTGAGCAGCTTCGCGTAGTGCGCCAGGGGCTCCGCGTACGGCGTGCCCTTCGATCTCCCAACGGCAACCACGGTGTACCGCACGGTGTGGGATGCTAGGCGCGATGGCCTCAGACGACCGCGAACGGCACTTCAACCTCCACACCACCCCGGAAGTGATGGCGGGCGTGTACGCGAACTTCGCGACCGTCTCGCACTCCGACTACGAGTTCACGCTGACGTTCTCGCGCGTGGACCACGAGGTCGAGGCCGACGAGGTGCCGGGGGTCGTGGTGTCGCGCATCTCGCTCTCCGCCCAGGCGATGCGCGAGCTGATCGACGCGATGGAGGACAACTGGTCCAAGTGGTCGGTGCGGGAGGGCATCAAGCGCCTCCCGGAGACCCGCCCGGACTTCAGGGACGACCAGCAGTAACGCCCGCCAACTCGAGTACGACGGATTCTGGCGGGCCCCGCCCGCCGCTGCCGGCACCCGGCGGGCACCAACGGACCACCAGTACGCCCGCGCCCACCGTGCACCGGCAGCGACGACCGTTGCTGCCACCAGCGATCCGCCCTACTCGAGCTGACGGGCGAGCGCGGCCCCGATCCGCTCCATCGTGGTGGGGTGGGTCGCCAGCAGCAGCTGCTGCCAGCGGGGCGGGTCCGGATCGCCGACGTTCTTGACGGTGATCCGCCGCTCGAAGCCGATCATCGCCTCCGGCTCGTTCGTGAGCTCGAGCGCGAAGGCGTCCGCGCGGCGCTCGATCGCACGCGAGAGCTGGTTGGAGATGGCGGTGAGGACGGGCGCGACGAGCGCGAGGGCGAGCACGGTGGCGGGGACCGCGGTGGCGCCCGGCTTGGTGAGGCGTTCGGCCACGCGGGCCACGACGAGCGTCCCGAACGGTGCGACGAGCGCCAGCCACAGCAGGCCGCCGGGGACGTCCTTGTGCTTGACGTGGCCGAGCTCGTGCGCGACGACGAGCCGCGTCTCGGCCGGCGTGAAGTCCTTGAGCAGCGTGTCGTAGAGCACGACCCGCTTGGTCGTGCCGAGCCCGGTGACGTACGCGTTGGCGGCCGTGGTGCGCCGTGACGCGTCCACCTCGTAGACCTCGCCGACGTCGACTCCGGCCTTGCGTGCGAGCTCGAGGACGTCGTCGCGGGTCTCGCCCGCCGGGAGCGGCTCGAACCGGTTGAAGATCGGGTCGAGCGCGACCGGGCCGAGGTAGCTGAACACGACCGCGAAGCCGGCGACGGCGGCCGCGCCGGGCGCCCACCAGTCGCGGCCGAAGCGCCGCAGCCCGACGACCAGCAGCGCGCCGCCGCCCGCCGCGAAGACGCTCGTGATCGCGGTCGACTTGGCCGTGTCCGCCGCCCAGCCGCCCCACGACTGGGTGATGAGCCCGACGTCCTTGGCGCGCTGGCGCGCGGCGGCGCGCAGCGGGAGCGCGGCCGTGGTGGTGGCCAGCGTGAGCGCGACGGCCGCCGCGGCGCCGGTCACGACCGGCCGCTTCCCGGCGCGGGGCGCGAACTTGACGGCGCCGATCAGGACGGCCAGCTCGACCGCCGTGCGGGCGCCGAACAGCCACAGCTGGCCGGAACGGAAGTCGACCGCGCGCTGCAACTCGGTCGCGCTGAAGTAGGCTCGCGGATCTGCCTCCACCACCGGGTAGCGCTCCTTGGGCCGCAGCAGGAGCACCGCAGCCTCCGCGATGACGATTGCGGCGACCACTGCGGCGGGAAGGCGGAGCCTCTGCGGCACCGAATAGACGCTACGCCATGCAGGTCGCCATCTGTACCGACATCCACGGGAACCGCCACGCCTTCGAGGCCGTGATCGCCGCTGCCCAGGCGGCGGGGGCCGAGGCGATGTGGTGCCTGGGCGACCTCGTCGGGTACGGCGCCGAGCCGGACGCCTGCGTGGCGCTGGCGCGTGAGCACTGCTCGATCGTGCTCGCCGGCAACCACGACCTGGCGGTGACCGGCGCGCTCTCGCTCGAGGACTTCTCCAAGGGCGCCGCGCTGGCGGCCCAGTGGACGCAGCGGACGATCTCCGAAGAGACGATGGCCTGGCTGAGCGAGCTCGAGCCGGCGGACGAGAGCCACGGCTACGGGCTCTTCCACGCCTCGCCACGCGATCCGGTGTGGGAGTACGTGCTGTCGCCGCACACGGCCGAGGGCTGCTTTCGCGCGACCGACTTCCCGGTCTCGTTCGTCGGGCACTCGCACGTCGCGCTCTCGTTCTCCTGGTTGGAGGGGGAGCCGGTGAGCGGGACGGCGCGCCGCGACGGCACCGAGCTCGACCTGAGCGTCGGGCGCTGGCTGATCAACCCCGGCGGGACGGGTCAGCCGCGCGACGGTGACCCGCGGGCCGCCTGGCTGCTGCTGGACACGGAGGACGCGCGCGCCTCCTACCGGCGCGCCGAGTACGACATCGCGGGCGCGCAGGCCGCGATCCGGGCCACGGAGCTGCCCGCCTCACTGGCCGACCGTCTGCAGTACGGGCAGTAACCTCGATACGTCGAATGAGACGCGCGCTGCCCCTCTTCGTCGCGGCCGTCGCCTTTCTGGCGGGCTGCGGACAGTCCAACCCGGAGCTGATCCCGCAGTCCGACGCCGAGACCATGCTCGCCGCGGCCGACAAGATCACCGCGGCCTGCGACGCCGAGGACCGCAGCGAGGTCCGCCGCCAGCTGCGGATCATCGACCGCGAGATCGACGGGCTGCCGCGCGCGACCGACGACGCGCTGCGCGAGAACCTGCAGGCGTGGGCGGACCGCATCGAGGAGCGCGTGACCGACGACTGCCGGGCTCAAGAGCAGGACACGCCGACGCCGACGCCGACCGAGACGGCCACCGAGGAGCCGACGGAGACGCCCACGGAGACGCCGACCGAGACGTCAACGCCGCAGGACACGCCGACGCCGACGCCGACCGAAGCGCCGACCGAGGAGCCGACGCCCGAGCCGACACAGACGCCCGCGCCGACCGAGCCGCCCGTGGAGCCGACCGTCACGCCGGAGGTGCCGTAGTGGCGACCGAGCAGCTGTTCGCGGACCGCTACCGGCTCGAGCGGCGCCTCGGCGTCGGCGGCATGGCGACGGTCCAGCTCGCGTTCGACACGCGCCTGGAGCGGCTGGTCGCCGTCAAGCTGCTGGCCGAGCACCTGGCCGAGGACTCCGCGTTCGTGTCCCGCTTCCGGCGCGAGGCGCTGAGCGCCGCCAAGCTCGTGCACCCGAACATCGTGCAGGTGTTCGACTTCGGGACCGATGAACGCAGCGGGCGCCAGTTCATCGTCATGGAGTTCGTCGACGGCAACTCGTGCGCCGAGCTGCTGCGCGACCGCGGGCCGATGGCGCCGCGCGACGCCGTCGAGATCCTCACCCAGGCCTGCCGCGGGCTCGACTACGCGCACCGCAACGGCGTCATCCACCGCGACGTCAAGCCCGGCAACCTGATGGTGAACACGGAGGGCGTGGTCAAGCTCGCCGACTTCGGCATCGCCAAGGCCGCCGAGCAGTCCGACATCACCAAGGTCGGGTCGGTGCTGGGCACCGCCGCTTACCTGTCGCCCGAGCAGGCGCGCGGCGAGCCGGCCGGGCCCGCCTCGGACCTGTACGCGCTCGGCGTCGTCTCCTACCAGCTGATGGCCGGCCGCCTGCCCTACGAGGCCGCGTCGCTGACCGATCTCGCTCGCCTGCAGGAGGCGGGTGCGCCGCCGCGCCTCGATTTGGAGGCGCGTGACGTCCCGCCGACGCTGGCCGCCGCGGTCGCCCGCGCGCTGGAGCGCGACCCGGCGCATCGCTACGAGGACGCGATCGAGATGGGCGACGCGCTGCAGGACGGGCTCGCCGGGATCGGCGGGACGGGCGCGCTGGACTCCACGCGCGCGCTCCCGCCCACCGAGGACGCCACGCGCATGCTCGAGCGCACCCAGATGGCGCCGCCGCCCGCGCGCCGCCGGCTGCAGCCGGTCGAAGAGCCGCCG
>NZ_JAPCID010000038.1 GCF_027587175.1 Solirubrobacter deserti | reverse complement strand
CCGCGACGACGACGGACGGCGGTGCCGCCACCGGCGCGGCGACGCGGCGGCGCGCCGCCACCGCGACGCCCCTCTCCGCGTCGACCCACGCGGCGGTGGCCTCCGCGCCGAGCGTGTCTCGGCCCGCGCTCGCCGCGGCCGCCCTGCGCACGCAGCTGCTCGCGCGGCTCGCGCCCGAGACGACCGTGCTCGCCCGCACGCAGGCGGCGATCGCCGCGCCCGCGGGCACGTGGACGCGGCCCGACCCGCTCGCGCCCGCCGAGGTCGGTCCGAAGTTCACGGAGCCGATGTACGACGGGCTGCTGCGCACGGCGCCGGAGCTGTTCCTGCCGGGCGTGAAGGCGCTCGAGCTGGACGGGGTGGCGCTGCTGGAGACGACGCCGGCCGTGATCGAGGCGTACATGGCCGGGCTCAACCACGAGCTCAGCCGCGAGCTGCTGTGGCGGGAGTTCCCGGCGCCGCTCGCGAGCACCGCGTTCCGCCAGTTCTGGGAGGGCGACGCGCCGGACATCCCCGCGCTCGCGAGCTGGGGCGACACCGCGCTCGGCACGCACCTGCGGGGCGGCGCGCAGCAGATCGTCCTGCTGGTCCGAGGCGAGCTGCTGCGGCGCTTCCCGACGACCACGATTTACGCCGCCGAAGCCACGGCGACCGGCACGCTCGACCCCGCCACGCGCACCGCGCCGCTGTTCCGGGCCACCGTGGGCGAGGACATCGTCTGCCTCGGCTTCCCGCTCAGCGAGGAGAAGGTCCTCGGCGGCGCGGGCTGGTACTTCGTGTTCGAGCAGTACGCGGGCGACCCGCGGTTCGGGTTCGACGACACCGCCGCGCCCGGCGTGCCGAAGACGCCGGACCAGCTCGCGTGGGAGCACGTCGCGCTCGACGCTTCGGGCCACGCCGACGTCAGCCAGCCGATCAACGCGTCGGCCAACGTCCAGGGCGCGTGGGGCAAGAACGCCGCCGCCACCGCGTCCCTGACCTTCCAGCAGCCGTTCCGCGTCGCGCTGCACGCGTCGCGGCTGATCACGAGGAGCGCCTCATGACCGATCTCGCGGCGATCGCCACGGCGCGCGCCAAGGGCCAGAGCGCCGAGGCCGAGGCGCTCGTGCTGGCCGACAAGCTCGTGGCCGCGAAGGCCGACCGGCGCCAACTGCGCAAGGACCTGGCCGAGCTGCCCGGCCGCATCGCCACCATCCAGCAGGCGCTCAACGAGGCGCAGGCGCGCATCGCGGCCGCCACGACCGCCCGCGCCAACGCCCAGGCCGAGTACGACCAAGCGTCCGCCGCCGCCGACGCGGCCGACGCCGCCGCGGATGAGGCCCAGCTGAACGCCGACGCGGCGGCCGAAGAAGTCGAGCTGATGCTGTCGGACCCCGAGAACCGCCCGCCGGCCTCGGTGATCGCGGCCGCGCAGCGGCGCGCCCAGGCCGCCGCGCGGGCCGCCACCCAAGCCCGCAGCCACGCCACGGCCGCGCACAACACGGCGGGCGCGAAGTTCACGGCGCTGACCGCCGCGGACGCCGAGGTCGCCGCCGCCAACGCCCAGCGCACCACGACCCAGCAGCAGCTCACCGCCGCCCAGCAGCAGCTCGCCGCCCAGCAGGGCCGCCAGAGCGCGGTGGAGGCCCTGCCCGGCACGCTCAGCACGCAGATCGCGGCGCAGCGCCCGAAGATTGCCACGGCCTGGCAGCAGTGGGAGCAGCTGGTGCCGACGGCGAACCCGGCCGACGTCACGGCGCCCGAGGACCTCGCGGCGCTGATCGGCACCGACCTGCCGCTCGCCCTGCTGCCCGTCCGCCTCGAGACGCGTTTCGACCAGGGCCAGCTGCTCGTGCGCGTCTACCCCGACAGCCTGCACGTGGACGCGCACGAGCCCGAGCTCACCGCGGACGAGATCGCCTGGGGCAAGCGCTACCTCGAGCAGGAGCAGGCCGCGGGCATCACCGCGCCCGCGACGCTCGAGGCCTGGCGCGCCCTGGCCGACCGCTACGGCGCGCCGCGCGCGGCCTGGATCGCCCGCGCCGCCGCCGTTCCCGCGCCCCCGCAGAAGGCCGCCGCGTGGACGCGCGCCGCGCGCACGAACGTGCTCCCCGACCGCTGGATCGTGCTCGGCTACCGCGCCGGCACCCGTCGTTTCGCCGTGCTCGGCAGGCCGATCCCGGACACGCTCGCGCTCGGCCCCGACCCCTCCGCCACACCCGACCCGGCGCAGCCGCTCGGTCCCGACGCGCAGTGGCTCGTCGACTTCGACCAGGCGGTCGCGCGCGGCATGGCCGTCCGCGTCGCCGCCGACCCCGAGGGCTACGACCGCGTGCTCGTGCTCGGCCTGCGCGCCTCGCTCGACGGCACCCAGAGCGCGCAGCGGCTCGCGCACCTGCTCGACGCCCACCACTACACGGACGGGCTCGCCGTGCTCGGCCCGGGCGTCGCCACCAACAACACCGACACGGTCCGCTCGGGCTGGAGCACCACGGGCGAGGACCCCGCCGTCGTGCTCAAGCACGAGCGCGGCCCGGCGCTGACGGCCTCGCCCAACTCCGACGGGGCGCTCACCGCGCGGGCGCTCGGCGTCGCCGTCGAGCCGTTCACGCACGCGACCGGCGCGCAGGGCGCGTCGGTGGTCAACGAGCGCAACCTGCGCACCGCGCTGTGGCCGGCGACCTGGGGGCACCTGCTCGACCAGCTCACGGACGAGCTGTCCGACGAGACGGTCGCGACCGCCCGCGCGCACTTCCTCACGAGCGTCGCTGCGGGCGGCGGCTTGCCCGCGCTGCGGTTGGGCCGCCAGCCGTACGGCGTGCTGCCCGCGATCAGCCTCAGCCAGTGGCGCCAGTACGACCCGGCGGCGCTCGACGAGCAGCTGGTCCCGCTGCTGCGCAACCTCGCGCCGACGTGGCGCGCGGCGCTCGGCACCATCCCCCGCCTCGCGCCCGGCACCGACCTCGCGACGTTCCTGGCCACCGCGGTGTCGATGAGCCCGCACTCGCTGCGCCACTCCATCCGCGGCGTCACCACGCCGTCGCCGGACGCGCTCACGTTCGCCCGCGTCGCGCAGGCCCTCGCCCCGCTGCGCGCGCTCAACCTCGATCTGCAGCCCGAGCTCGCCCACGCCGTGTTCGAGAGCGCCGCGACCGAGCTCACCGGCCCGCTCGTGACCGCCCAACCCGGCGATGCGCCGATGCCGACCGGCGCCAGCTTCATCGCCTGGCTCGCGGCCAGCGGCCTCGACGCCCTGCGCACGGGCACGCCCCCGGCCGGCGCCAACGCGCTGCTGTTCGTCCTGCTGCGCCACGCGCTGCTGCGCACGTACGCGCTCACCGCGCTCAGGATCGCCAAGGCCCGCGGGATCTCCGAGCCGGATGAGGGGGACACGTACGCGCGGCTGCTCGCGCCGCTGGAAGGCGTCACCGCCACCGGTCAGACGCTCGGCCAGCACCTCGACGCCGCCCGCGCCGCCAACAGCGCCGCCGGCTCGCCCGCCGCCGCCCAGCTCACCGAGCTGATGGAGGTCCACGGCGCGCTCCGCCAACTGATCAGCCTCCCGACCGC
This sequence comes from Solirubrobacter deserti, assembly GCF_027587175.1. Classification (GTDB taxonomy): domain Bacteria; phylum Actinomycetota; class Thermoleophilia; order Solirubrobacterales; family Solirubrobacteraceae; genus Solirubrobacter; species Solirubrobacter deserti. The sequence continues at coordinate 73,491 of NZ_JAPCID010000038.1, read as the reverse complement.
CACCCTCGGCCGGCTCACCGGCGGCGTGCTCGACCTCGCCTCGCACCGCCTCGACGCCTGGGTGACCGGCCAGGCCACGCGCAAGTTGACCGCGCTGCGGGCCAAGAAGCCCGCCGGCGTGCGGCTCGGCGGCTACGGGGTGCTGGAGAACGTCAAGCCGACGATCACCGCGGGCGCGAGCCACGGCTACATCCACGCGCCCTCGCTCGGGCAGGCCACAACCGCGGCCGTCCTGCGTTCCGGCCACCTCGCCCACGAGGGCGAGGCGCTGCAGCTGGACCTCTCCTCCCGCCGCGTCCGGCTCGCGCTCGCGCTGCTGGACGGCGTGCGCGCCGGCCAGCCGCTCGGCGCGCTGCTCGGCTACCGGCTCGAGCGCGGGCTGCACGAGCACCACCCGAGCCTCAGCCTCGACCGCTATGTCGCGCCGCTGCGCAAGCTCGCCCCGCTCGACGACCTCACCGCCGCCGAACACGACCTCGCCGTCGCGCAGCAGGGCCAGCAGGAGGCGACCGGCGTGCTGGCCCAGACCCAGCAGCAGCTCTCCGCCGACCGGGCCGCCCACGACGCGGCGACCGCGCAGGTCAACAACGCGCAGAGCCTGGTCAGCGGCGCCCAGACGCACGCGAACGCGCTCGCGGCGCAGCTGCAGTCGGCCCGTGACGACCTCGCGCGCCTCCGAGCCACGCCCGTGGGCGGCTTCCCGGGGCGCACGGACTGGCTCGCCGCCGTCGCCGCGGCCGAGAACCGGATCCGGCTGCTCGAGCCGCAGGTGACCGCCGCCAACGGGCACGTGACCAACCTCGGCGTGGCGCTCGCCAATGCGCGCTCCCAGCAGACGCTGGCCGCGCAGGCGGTGGCGCAGCGCGAGCAGGAGATCCTGACCCGCCAGGCCGAGGTCACGGCGGCCACGAGCGCGGTCACGGCCGCGCAGGCGCGCGTGGACGAGCTCAAGCAGGCGCGGCCCCGCGTGTCCGAGGCGGTGCGCGCGAGCAACGTCGCCGACGGGCTCGGGCTGCGCCAGCGGTGGCGGGCGGGCAAGGCCGCCAACCGCTGGGACGACACGACGATCCCGTTCGGCAAGGCCGGGCTCCCGCCGCTGTCGGGCGCCGACGGGCAGGCCGTGTTCGCCGAGCTGGCCGCGCTCGACGACGCCGTCGACGCGCTCGCCGATGTGCTCGTCGCCGAGAGCGTGCACCAGCTCACGCAGGGCAACGCGCAGAGCGCGGGCGCAACCGTCGACGCGCTCTCGCGCGGGGAGGCCCAGCCGCCCGAGATCGAGGTGGTGCGCACGCCGCGCTCGGGCACGGCGGTCACGCACCGGCTGCTGATCCTCGCCGACGCGGCGCCGTCGACCGGCTGGCCGACCGACGACACGCAGGTGCGCGCGAAGGTCGAGCCCGCGCTGGAGGCCTGGGCGGCGTCCGTGCTGGGCCCGGCCAACCGCGTTCGCGTGCGCGTGCAGCGCGGCGACACGATCGAGGACACCGACCTCAGCGCGCTCAAGCTGTCCGCGCTCGACGTGCTCGCGCTCCAGGACGCCGACATCGAGGCGCGCTTCGGCGGGGAGCTGCTCGCCGCCCCCCCGACGCCCGGCTCGCTCACGCTCGACGAGTTCTTCGAGCTGGCCCGCGCGACACGCGAGCTCGTCGACGGCGCCCGCCCGCTCGACGCCCGCGACCTCGCGCTGCCGAACCCGGACGGCGCCACGGGCATCGACACCGCCGACCTCGCCGCCCGCGCCGCGATCGCGGCCGCCGCGCTCGACCACCCGGGCCGCGCCGCCGCGCTCGGCATCACCACGCCCGAGGAGCTCGACCGCCGCCGCAAGGCCGTGGCCGCGGCCACGACCGACGCCGAGCGCGTCGCGGCCGTGCTCGGCGACGGCTTCCGGCTGCTGCCCAAGGTCACCGCACCGGACTTCAGCCTCACCGCCAGCACGGAGCTGCAGGCCGGCGACCCGCTGGCGGCCGTGACCTGGCTGCAGCGCGCCGCGCACGTGCGCGACGGCGCCTCCCGGCTGGAGTCCGCGCTGCTCGGCGCCGAAGCGACCTCCAGCCCGGCGAAGCTGAGCCTGAAGGTGGCGCAGCTCCCGCGTGCGACCGCGGACCGCTGGGTCGGACTGCCCGGACCCGCGACCGGCGGGAAGGTCAGCCTCGTCGTCCAGACCAGCGGCGCGCCGCAGCCCAAGCTCGCCGGGCTCGTGGTCGACGAATGGGCCGAGGTGATTCCGGACGCGTCCCAGATGACCGGCGTCGCGTTCCACGTCCCCCAGCCGGCCGCGCGGGCGCCGCAGGCGATCCTGCTCGCGGTCGCGCCCGACGAGGGCCGCGTCTGGAGCCTGAGCGCGCTCGAGGCGACCGTCCTGGAGACGCTCGAGCTCGCCCGGCTGCGCCTGGTCGACGCCGAGGCGCTGGCGGCGACGCCGCCCTCCGCGACGCGGCTCGGCCACTACCTGCCCGCGACCTACGTGGCGTCCGGGCCGTCCGACACGGTGACCAGCGACCTCACGGCGGTGATGAGCACATGACGACTTGGGAACGGCTGGAGCCCAGCTCGCGCGACCGCGAGCTCGCCCCGGGGCTCGAAGCCCGCCTGCACGACCCGCTGTGGCTGCTCGGCCGCCAGTGGCAGTTCGGCGAGCACGCCGCCGGCGCGACCGGCAGCGCGATCACGGCCGAGGTGACCGCCTCGGTGGCGCCGATCACGACGCTGCGCCACGGCCTGAACGGCACCGCGCAGCCGTACGCCGTGGGCGGCGCGCCGCTGGAGGCGTTGGTCGAGGCCGACGACGTGCACGCCGCGCCGACCCGCCGCTCCCGCGTGCGCGCCGGCCAGCACTTCGAGCGCCTGCTGACCGCACGCAACCTGGCCCGCTACGTCGCGACGTTCCGCAGCGCGTACCCGCTGGGCGGCGACGGCCTGTTCGCGGGGCGCGCGATCGACGGCGTCGCGCTCGCGGCCGACGTCCGCGCCAACCGCCCGCTGCCCGCCGCCGTCACCGCCGCCGACCGGCCCGCGGTCACGGCCGCCGCACAGGCGTGGCTGACGTGGCTGAACGGCCTCGTCATGAGCGGCTCGCTCGCGGGCTGGCAGCCCGACCGGCTCGAGTACGCGTTCGCCACCGGCTCCCCCGACGGCGTCACGCTCGAGGCCGAGGAGTACACGGACGGCCGTCTGGACTGGCACTCGTTCACGGCCAAGGGCACGCCGACGGCGGCCGGACGCACGACGCTCGGCCCGCTGACCGTCGTCCCGAGCGCGGTGACCTTCCCCGGCATGCCCGCCTCCCGGCTGTGGGAGTTCGAGGACGCGCGCGTGAACGCCGGCGGGATCGAGGCCGAGGCGACCGACCTCGGGCGGATGCTGCTGACCGGGTTCGCGCTCGTCTACGGCGCGGACTGGATGGTCGTGCCGCTCGAGCTCCCGCTCGGCTCGCTCGCCCGCATCACCAAGCTCGACGTGCGCGACACGTTCGGGCGCGTGACCACGGTCGGCCGCACCGCGCCGGACGGCGACTGGAGCATGTTCGCCCTCACCGGCGCGACCGACGGCGCGCTGTTGGTCGCGCCCGCGCTCGCTCAGAGCCTGCACGGCCGCGACGTCGAAGAGGTGCTGCTGCTGCGCGATGAGGCCGCGAACCTGGCGTGGGCGGTCGAGCGCTCGCTCGAAGGCCCCGACGGCCGCCCGCAGGACCAGGCGCAGCGCGCGCACGAGGGCGTCGAGCCCGAGCCGCCGAAGGCGCGCCCGGACGACGTGCTGCCCTACCGCCTGCGCACCGACCCGCCGCCGTACTGGTTCCCGCTGTTCCCGCAGCGCGCGGCGGCGAGCAACCCGTCGATGAGCTTCAAGCTCGGCGGCGCGCCGCGCGGCCGCGTGCTCACCCCGCTCGCGAGCGACCCGAACCTGCGCCTGCGCGAGGACGAGGTCCCGCGCGAGGGCGCGCGCGTCACCCGCGCCTATCAGCTGGCCCGCTGGATCGACGGCGGGACGTACCTCTGGCTGGGCCGGCGCAAGGCCGTCGGCCGCGGCGAGGGGTCCAGCGGCCTGCACTTCGACCTCACGGACTGAGATGGCCCAACAACTCTTCAACCGGCTCAACGCCGTCTACACCGACGCGCCGTGGCGGACGATCGCGGCGCGGCCGAAGGACTGGCCCAAGAACAGCACCGGGACGCGGATCGCCGACGTCAAGACGCTGGTCGTGCACGAGACGGCCGGCTGGTCGGGACGCCGCAACGGCGAGGAGATGTTCGAGGGCGAGTACCTGCCCGGCAAGGGGCGGCACAAGGGCCTGACGACGCAGCTCTACATCGCGGGCGACGGCACCGTGATGCTCGGGATGGAGCTGCCGCGCAAGTCCGCGCACGCGAACTTCGTCAACGGCTGGGCGCTCGGCTGCGAGACCGGCCATGGCTGGGGCAACTTCAAGCACACCGCGCACATCGGGCCGTGGACCACGACGGACGAGACGTTGGTCGACGACCCGGACAACCCGGGCAAGAAGAAGCCGGGCCCGACCAACGGCAACCTGATCCCGCTCCGGGCCAAGCCCTCCAACCACTGGATCGCGCTCAGCGGCGACGGCACGCTCGAGTCCGAGGCCGACGACGACCTGCCCGGCCTGAAGTTCTACATCCGCGTCAAGGACTTCCCCGGCGAGATCGTGCTCGGCACCTGGACGACGGGCCGCTACGTCGGCCCGTGGCGCCAGCAGCTGCGCGTCCCCGAGATGGTGTTCAACGAGCACCAGTACCGCTCGTGGGCGCTGCTCGCGCGTTACGTCGCCGAGCAGCACCTGCTGCCGCGGAACTTCTCGCTGTACCCGTGGAAGAACCGCTCCGGCGGCTTCGGGGACGCCGGCACGGGACACCACGGCATGCTCGACGACGCGGGGCGGTTCGCGCAGATCGTGCTCGCCGACGAGGGCCTGTCGCGCTCGCCGCAGACGTTCGGGCTGCCCGCCGGCACCGTCCTGACCGAGGCCGCGCTGCAGGCCACCTACCCGGGTGGCAACCGGCCGTTCGAGCCGGCGGTCAAGCCCGTCCCGGCCACCCCGACCACGCCCGCGAAGCCCGGCAAGCCCGCCGTGCCGCGGCGCAACGCCCACTGGACGGCGCTGTTCAACGTCTTCCGCGGCTTCCACGCGCACGGCTACTCGGGCGATCCGAACCTCGGCGACGACCATGACTGCCCCGGGCCGATGTTCGACTGGCACCGCTTCGCGCGCGAGGTGTGGGACTGGTGGTGGTGGCCGTTCGACCTCGACGCCGCCGCGCCGGAGACCGCGGCCGCCGCGCGCCCGTACTCGCTCGCCAGCCGCGACGGCAACACGCCGCTGAAGGAGTACTTCTGGGGCACGCCGGCCGCGACCGTGCAGGGCCGCGCCCGGCCCGGCCTGCACGGGGCCAGCGGGTCCCCGCGCACGTTCGAGCTCCCGCAGACCGCGCGCGTGTACGCGATGGCCAACGGCGAGCTCGTCGCCGCTCGCTTCCCGGCCGAGGGTGCGGGCGCGAGCCTCGCCTTCGTGCTCGTCCGCCACGAGCTCTACCACCGGCTCGACGAGCGCCCGCCGGCGCCCACCGCGACCCCACCCGTGTTCGCGAACCGGATCGACTACAACATCCCGCCGACCACGGTCTACTCGCTCTACATCCACCTCGGCCGCCCGCCCGGGATGCGCTTCGACCGGGTCGTCCCGGAGAACCCGGAGTGGTTGAACCGCGTGCTCGCGCGCAAGAAGGAGTGCGAGGTGGGCACGGCGTTCCGCACGTCGGCGCGCGGTGCCGCGATCCCGCTCTCGCACTGGGACGGGCGCCCGCCCGGCGCCGGAGATCGGCCGTCGTTGCTGTCCGGCTGGTTCGCCGACAACGCCGCGCTCGGCCCGTTCCTGGAGCGGCTGCGCACCGGCATGGTCGCGGTCGCCCCGCAGGAGCCGAACACGCTGCCGATCCGGGTCCTGCTCGGCGACTACCTCGGCCACGCCGGCCCGATCGGCGGCGGGCGCCGCGGCGTACGGGTCGAGGTGTTCTCGACCACGGCGCTGCCGGACTTCACCGCCGTGGACACGACGACCACCACCCGCGGGTGGACGCCCCCGGCGGGCGCCGCCGCGCCGGTGGTCCGCTACGCCTCCGAGTGGGCGCGCACGCCGACGGGCGCCGAGGCCACCGCGCTACAGGCCTCGGGTGCCGACCTGGCGCTCGTGAACTGGTGGCGTGAGATCCAGCCCGCGACGCTCAACCCGCGCCTGCCGGCCGACGCGCACCTGGACTTCAACGGCGTCGTCCACCACTACGACCCGCTGTCCTTCCTGCCGTGGATCAACCAGCGCACGTGGCGCAGCGAGTGGCCGAAGTACCGCGCGACGGACCCGGCCGGCATCCCCGCCGCACCGCGCCCGCGCTGAGCCACCAACTACACGCCTCGTCGGTAGCCTGTGGCGGCGATGGCCGGCCATCCGCCGCTGCACGAGCTCGAGACCAAGATCATGGCCGCCGTGTGGGAGCAGGGCGAGGCGACCGTGCGGTCGGTGACGGACGCGCTGGCCGACGATCCGGACGGCCCGCGGTCCTACACGACGATCCTCACGGTGATGGTCCGGCTGGACCGCAAAGGCTTCCTGGACCGTCGGCGAGAAGGCAAGAAGGACGTGTACGCGGCGGCCGTCGACCGCGAGGCGTACATGCGCGCCCGCTCGGAGGTCGAGGTCGACGCGCTGGTGGACGCCTACGGTGACCTGGCGTTGACGGAGTTCGCCCGCCGCTTCGACCAACTCACGCCCGCTCATCAGCGCGCCCTGCGGCGTCGCGCCCGCGGTGGCTGAGCGCCGGCACCTGCTGCGGCTCGAGCTCGCCGTCTGCGCGCTCGTGGCGTCCGTGCCGCTCACCCTGCTCGTCGTCGGCCTCGACGCGCTGCGCTTCCACGACGACGCGTGGCGCTTCGCGGTGCTGGCCTTCGAAGCGCTCGCGCTCGCGGTGACGGGCGCGTCGCTGACGCGGCAGCTCGCGCGTCAACGGGCCTTCGCGCGGCGCCTGCCGACCCGCCCGCGTACGATCCTCGGCACGCCCGTCCTGCTTGTCCGCAGCCGCCGGCCGCTCGCGTTCACGCTCGGCGCGCTGCGGCCCCGGATCGTCGTCTCCGACGCGCTGATCGACCTGCTCGACGACCGTGAGCTGGCGAGCGTGCTGGCGCACGAGCGCCATCACGCGCGTCGGCGCGACCCGCTCCGGCGGGCGTGCGTGCGGGCGATCGGCGACGGCTTCTGGTTCGTGCCCGGGCTGCGCGGCGCCGTGCGCGCGCATGCGGCGCTGTCCGAGCTCGCGGCCGACGCCGTCGCGATCCGCAGCGTGGGCGCGCGGCCGCTCGCCGGGGCGCTGATTGTGTTCGAGGACCACGGCCCGGCCCACGCCGGCGCTTCGCCCGAACGCGTCCGCCACGTGCTGGGCGAGCTCGGCCGGCCCGCGAACGCACTCGGGCTGGGAGCTGCCGCGGCCGTCCTGCTGACGCTCGCGAGCGCAGCCGTGTACCCGGTGGACCTGTGCCTCGCGCTCGGCGCACCGCTCGCGCTGCTGGGGGCCGCGCTGGCGTGCGTGCCGGCCGGGCTCGCCGGCCGCCTCGTGCCTTAGCCCTCCGCCGCTTCGGACAGCAGCCAGAGCGCGAGCACGGTGAACGTGATCATGATCGCCAGCATCCACCGCTGCGAGCGCAGCGCGCGTCCGGGGTCCCCGTAGAGCACGAGCGCGCGGTCGTGCGCGAGCGCCAGCGCCGCCACGTGGCCCGTGACCACGAAGCCGGTCTGGAGGTACCAGAACGCCTCCGCGCTGAGCACGCCGAGGTCGATCTGGCCGCCGGCCGCGCCGAACAGGTCCCAGCCCTCCCCCAGCGGGTCCGACGCGCGCGGCAGGATCAGCTGGCCCTGGAAGACCAGCAGGCTCACGTAGTGCGCGGCGGCGTACGCGAGCCCGATCGGCACCAGCGAAGGCGCGAACCGGCGCGCCAGCTCGCGCGTCGAGAATCGCCGCTCGACCGTGTGCGCGCCGCTCATCGCGAGCGCGTAGAGCCCGCAGATCGCGAGGACGATCAGCCACATGCCAACCGCCCACACCAGCTCGACGGCCGCGCGCGGGCTCACGCCGGCGTCGATCAAGGAGCCGATGATCCCGCGCGTGTTCGACAGCCACGTCGGCCCGGCGCTCAGCCCGTCGAACGTGACGGTCCCGATCATCACCATCACGACCGCGACCAGCCCGGACTGCGCGCCGAGCTGCGCGAGCCCGGATAGCAGGGGCCGCACGCCGATCTGCCGCCCGCGCCGCTCGAACGCCGACAGGCGCGAGAACAGGTTGAAGTACACGCCGAACGCCTCGCCGCGGCGCGACCAGGTGTCCACGCCGAAGACCCCCATCGCGATCCAGGTCACGGCGGAATAGACCAGCGCGGCGATCGCGATCGTGCCCGGGCGGTCGCCGCGCGCGGAGATCAGCTCCAGCGCGGCGAAGCACAGCAGGCCGACCGCCGCGGGGTAGTAGCCCAGCCGCGCCGGGTACGCCAGCGGCTCGGCGCCGACGCCGCGGAACGCCCAGCCGACGGCGCGGCCCACGGCCCGCCACGGATTGAACGCCGCGAACACGTCGCCGAACAGCACGCTGAGCGGCACGAACCCGAGCCAGAACGCGACGTAGACGAACGTCGGCGCGAGGTTCTCCCCCGGGATCTGCGTGCCGAGCAGGCCGGAGGCGATGACCGCGAGCAACAGCACGACACCGAGCGCGCCGCACGCGATCTCCACGGCCCGGCTCGTGAGGACGCGCGAGACCGCGTCCGGCAGCGGTCGGAAGCGGTCGCCCGCGAAGCGCGGCGTCGACCACGCCGCGCCGAGCCCGGCGAACGACAGCGCCACGACCGCGGCCGTGCACCAGGCGAACAGCCAGAACGGGATCGGCAGGTCGGCCCTGCCGACCAGCCCGTGGGCGAGCAACCACATCTACTACGAGTGTAGTTGTGAGCGCGCTCAGACAACCGTCGGAGGAAGGCGGTCGCGTTACCGGCATCTGCCCGTACCACCGCGGCCCCGTGCGCCCGTAGCGTTGCGCACAAAGAGCGACGAGGGGGAAGCGATGTCGTGGAGATGGGTGTGCGTGGCCGTGGCGATGCTCGTCAGCGCGGTGGTGGCGTGGCCGGCGCAGGCGGCGCCACCGGACGCGCCGACCGCCTGCCGCGTGGACCGTCCCGACGGGCTGTTCCCGGGCGACTACGTCAACGACTGGGACACGAACCTGCACCACGGGCTCAACAGCGACTGGACCAAGCAGGTCCGGCCGATCGGGACCGTGAAGGCGCTGATGATCTTCGTCGACTTCCCCGACGCCAAGGCCGAGGACGCGAACCCGAACCAGCAGGGGCGCGACTGGCGCAACCCCCAGTCCTACTGGGATTTCCTCGCGCCGTCGGTCGACATGTTCAAGCTGGCCTCCAACGGGCGCTTCGACCTCGACGTCGACCTCGCGCCGCAGTGGCACCGGATGGATGAGCCGTCGACGGCCTACGGCATGACGCGCTCGACGTTCTCGATCGCCAACCAGAAGAAGTACGCACGCGCGGCGGTGCTCAAGGCCGATCCGCACGTGAACTTCGCGGGCTACGACCTCGTCTACATCATGCCGCCGCGCAACGCGACGCAGATCGCGTTCTCGCCGGAGCTCAACCTCTACAGCGACCAGATCGCCGTCGACGGGACGATCGTCAAGAACGGCGCCACCTACGGCCAGGACATGTTCACCTGGGGCCCGAAGATCGTCAATCACGAGACGGGGCACGCGATCTCGCTGCCGGAGTCCTACAACGGCTCGGGCACCGGCGCGACCCACCTGTGGGTCGGCGGCTGGGACCTGATGGGCAACATCCTCGGCCACGCGCCGGAGTTCATGGCCTGGAACAAGTGGAAGCTCGGCTGGCTCGACGACCCGGACTTCGGCTGCCTGGCGTCCGACGGGACGGCCGAGTACACGCTCTCCCCCGTCTCCACGCCTCCGGACGGCGTGACCAAGAAGGGCGTCGTGATCCGCACCTCGCCGACGAGCGCGGTGGTCGCGGAGCTACGTGCGCCGGTCGGGTTGGACGCGACGACGACCGCCACGCCCGGCGCCAGCCGCATGTGCGACTGGGGCGTGCTGCTGTACCGGGTCAACGTCACCGTCCTGAACTCCTACGGGTCGATCAAGGTCATCGACGCGCAGCCGGGCTCCACGGGCGGCGGCTGCACGAACGAGGTGGACATCGCGACGCTCGGCAAGGGCCAGGGCGACGGACCCGCGCAGTTCACCGACCCGGAGACCGGCACGCAGTTCGAGGTGCTCGACATCCAGGACGGCGTGTCCGCGCAGCTGCGCGTGACGCGCGCGGTGACGCGCTTCGAGGCCACGCCGACCGCGCCGCTGTCGGTGCAGGTCATGGGCGCGCAGTTCGCCGCGCCGGCGAGCGCCAGCTACCACTGGGCCTTCGGCGACGGGACGACGGGTGAGGGCGCGACCGCGACGCACGCCTACGCCGCGCCGGGCCGCTACCCGGTGACGCTGACCGTGCGCGACGGCGACACCGTGTTCGGCACCGCGACCAAGGACGTCACGGCCTACGCGGCGCCCAGCGGCACGGTCGCGGTCCGCACCGCGCGGGCGGTTGCCGGCGGCACGACGACCGTCGACGCGCAGGCGTCCGCGGGCGGCCAGGACATGACCTTCGAGATCACGCGCGCCGGCGTCCAGGTCGCGCGGGAAGTGGTCCCGCTCGACGCGCAGGGCCGCGCGAGCTACACGTACTCGTCCCCGGTCGCCGCCACCGACATGGTCACCGCGTGCGTGGACGCAAGCCAGACGTGCGGGACCGGCGCGGTGGCGTGGGACTTCCGCACCGGCGCGGTCGCGGAGCTGTGGGACGGCGAGACGCTCGCGGGCTGGAGCGCGCTCGGCGCCGGCGCCTTCGCGCGCACTTATATGGCCTCGCTCGCGACCTCGGGCGGCGCGACGTCCGCGAACCCCGGCGTGCTCTGGTACAGCGCCCGCAGGTTCAAGGACTTCGAGTTGTCCGTGGACTACCGTGTCGCGGCAGTCGGCAATAACGGCGGCGTGCTGCTGCGCTTCCCGGCGCCGCAGTCCGTGGCCGACGCCGACTCGGGCTACCAGGTCGCGATCCTCGACAACGGCACCGCGGCGACGCGGACCGGCGCGATCACGCAGGAGCGCGGGGCGACGACGTTCGCGGCTTCGACGGCGACGAACTTCAAGCCCACGCGCGAGTGGAACACGCTCAACGTCCGCGCGGTCGGCAAGCACCTCGAGGTCCGCCTCAACGGGGTGCTCGTCAGCGAGTACCACGACGCGGTGCGCAACGGCGGCGAGGGGTTCATCGGCCTCGAGAACGCGACCAACAACGTCATGTACCGCAATGTCCGGGTGCGTGAGGTGTTCGGGGGCGAGGTCGGCGGCACCGTGCCGGCGACGCTCGCGCTGTCGCTCGGCGCCGTGGCCCCGTTCGCCCCGTTCACGCCGGGCGTCGAGCAGGACTACTCCACCATGGGCGCGGCCACGGTGACCAGCACCGCGGGCGACGCGACGCTGGCCGTGAGCGACCCGGGTCACATGACCAACGGCGCGTTCTCGCTCGCCGAGCCGCTGCGCGTGGAGCTGGCGAAGGCGGCCTGGACGGGTCCGACGTCGAACGAGTCGGTCGCTCTGACGTTCCGGCAGCTGATCAAGCGCACCGATCCGCTGCGCACCGGCACGTACTCCAAGACGCTGACGTTCACTCTGTCCACCACGAACCCGTAGGACGAACTAGGCTCGCCGGCATGGCCGACATGGGTGCACCATTGGATCAGTACGCCGAGGTCGAGACCGGCGAGCCGTTCACCTTGCAGAACCCCCGCCTGCTCAAGGTGGAGCTGTCCGAGACGACCGTGATGGCGCGCAACGGCGCGATGGTCGCCTACCAGGGCGACGTGCGCTTCGAACACAAGGGCGGCGGGCTCGGCCGCATGCTCAAGAAGGCCGCCACCGGCGAGGGCCTGCGGCTGATGCAGGCCTCCGGCTCCGGCGAGCTGTTCCTGGCCAGCAACGCGATGCTCGTGCACGTCATCACGCTCAGCAACGACGGGCTGACCGTGAGCGGCGAGAACATCCTCGCGTTCGAGGCCGGGATCGACTGGGACATCACGCGCGTCAAGGGCGGCGCCTCGGGCATGCTCGCCGGCGGCCTGTTCAACGTCCACCTCAAGGGCTCAGGTCTGGTGGCGTTGCTGTCCGACGGCGAGCCGCTGCGCCTGGACGTCAGCGAGGCGCCGACGTTCGTGGACCCGCAGGCGGCGATCGCCTGGTCGGGCGGCGTCACGACCAACCTCAAGACCGACGTGCAGGCCAAGTCGCTGATCGGCCTCGGCTCGGGCGAGAGCGTCCAGCTCGCGCTCTCCGGCCAGGGCTGGGTGCTCGTGCAGCCGTCCGAGGGACGGCAGGTGGTCACTACCTGATCGACTCCGACGAAGGTCGCATGGAAACCCGGACCGGCCCTGGCGCACAGTGAGGGACATGAAGCAGCCGTTGCGTATCGCCATCATCGCCGCCGCCGCGCTCGCGTTCTGCGCGCCCGCCGCGTCGGCGCAGACGCGCCAGTACGAGGGGACGGTCGTCTCGGTCGACCGTGACTCCCGCACGTTCCGCATCCATGACTCCGAGCGGGGCACGATCCGCGTGCGCGTGACCGCCCGCACCCGCTTCGAGCGCATCTCCGGCTTCGCGGGCCTGCGCGCCGGCCTGCGCAACATCGAGACCGTGGTCACGCGCTCGGACGGGCGCTGGGTGGCGCTCGAGGTCGAGCGCTCGGGCGGCGGCGGGTCGCATGGCGGCTCCAACGACGACTCCGACGATGACGATCGCGGCCGCGGGCGCGGGTCCGACGACGACTCCGGCAACGACCGGGGCCGCGGGCGCGGACGCGGCAGCGACGACCGCTGAGCACCGGCGCGGGGAGCCGAGGCCGGCGCCCCGCACCCCGCTCACGGCCGGCCGAGCAGGACCGCGGAGAGCGTCTTGCCGGTGCCTGAGCTCGACGCCCCGAACGACCAGGACTCGATCGGAATGTGCTTGGAGTGGTCTTCGCCGGCGAACGCGGGCGCGGCCGGAAGCACGCTCAGGGCGACGAGCAGCCCGAGCGCGTATCTGGGGAGGAATCTGGACATCGGCGGACGCTATCCGGGCGCACACCGCGCTCGATAGCGAGCCAGCCACCCTCGTCGTGGCGGGAATCCGACAGGTCAGCGCACGACGAGGACCGGCCGCTCGGCGGCGTGGACCAGCGCCGTGGCGACGGAGCCGAGCATCGCCGCGGCCACCGCGCCGTGCCCCCGGGAGCCGACGAGGATCGCCGCCGCATCGATCGCCCGCGCGCCGACCAGCAGCTCGCCCGCCGCGTCGCGCAGCGTGTCGAGCGTGCGCGGCGTCGCGGCGAGCCCGAGCGCCCGGGCGTAGGCCGCGCCGGTGTCGGCCACGTCCTCCCCGGTCGGCTCCCAGAAGCCGCGCCGCGCGTGGGCGACCACGACCTCCCGGGTCCGGAGGTGCGTCGCGGCGAAGCGCAGTGCGCCCCGGGCCGGCTCGGACGCGTCGTAGCCGGCGAGGATCGGCCCTTCGGGTCGGTCAGCCGCTCCGGGCACGACGAGCAGCGGACGGTGGCCGTGGTGCAGCAGGCCGGCGGCCGTGGACCCGACCAGCGCACGCTGCAGCGCGCCGTCGCCGCGGGTGCCGCACACCACGATGTCCACATCGTCCTCGGCGGCGAGCGCGCGCAGCGCCCGCCACGGGCTCGCGCCCTCGACGACCGACGAGCTCGCCCGCAGGCCGGCGGCCCGAGCCGCCGCTTCACCCGCGGCGACGAGGGTCTCCCCCAGCTGCTCGTGCTCGGTGCGGAGGTGCGCGACGCCGTCGCGGATCATCGCGTCGGGCAGCGCGATGCGGGCCAGCGCGGCCGCCTCGAAGGTCGGCACGGGCGGCTGGACGGTGGCGATCACCGCCTCCGAGCCTCCGAACAGCGCCGCGGCGGCGTCGATCGCGGTGGTCGCGGCGGCGGAGCCGTCGTAGGCCAACAGCAGGCGGGTCATCGTGCCTCCAGGGGTTCGACGAGGACGGGCCACGCGTCGCGGTCCAGCGCGAGCGTCGCGGCGACCACGACCGCGCACACGAGCGCGAGCAGGCCGACGCTCACGGTCAGCGACGCGCCGACGAGCGGCACGAGCAGGACGGCGCCCGCGCCGCCGAGCATCACCGCCGGATGCAGCACGGGCCGCGCGATCAGCGGCACGTGCAGCCACCACACGAGGACCAGGAACGCGGCCACCGGGGCGGCGATCGCGTAGCCGATGGCGACCGTGGACGCGGCGACCTGGCCGCCGGCGTGCGCGACGGCCGCCTCCAGCCCGGCGCCGACCAGCGCGAGCGCCGCGAACACGCCGTAGTGCCCGTAACCCCACAGGTACGAGCGGTCGCGGCTGGCCGCGAGCCCGTCGCCGACGGGTTGCAGGAAGTACAGCCACCAGAGCGCGAACACGAGCACCAGCGCGGCCACGCCGACGGCGACCAGCGGCGCGCTCACGCCGTCGTCCGCCAGCGCGCGCTGCACGCCCATGAACGCCGCCAGCACGCTCTCGCCGAGCAGGATGATCGCGAACAGGCCGTAGCGCTCGGCGATGTGGTGCGGATGCCAGCTCGTCGGCCGCGCGCGCTCGGCCCACAGCGGCACCGCGAGCTCGAACGCGGTCAGCGCGCCGAAGAGCGCGAGCAGCCAGCCGTCGGACAGCTCGTCCGCCACCAGCAGGCGCGCGACCCAGCCCGCGTCGGCGAGCGTGATCCCGACGGCGTACCGGAGCGCCGTCCTGCGGCTCGCGGGGTCCTCGACCGCCGCCCGCAGCCACTGCGCGATCAGCCCCACGCGCATGACCAGGTAGCCGCTGGTCACGGCCGTGTAGTCGTTGTCCTCGAGCGCGGCCGGCACGCCCGCCGCGAGCACCAGCACGCCGGCCATCTGGACGAGCGTGAGCAGGCGGAACGCGACGTCGTCGGTGTCGAAGGAGGACGCGAACCAGGTGTGGTTCATCCACGCCCACCAGATCGCGAAGAACACCTGCAGGCACGGGACCAGCGCGTCGAGCGCGTGGCCGTCCTCCACGGCGTGGGCGAAGCGGCTGGTGAGCGCGGCGATCGCGACCACGAACGTGAGGTCGAAGAACAGCTCCAGCTGGGTCGCGGTGCGGTGCGGCTCGTCGATCGAGCGGGCGGTCATGCGCAGGCGAAGGGGTGGGCTCACACGGATCCCGACCGGACGGCGGCACCCGATGTGACATGTCACGGACCGCCGGGCTGTGCGGTCTCGCAGGGTGCAACCGCAACCACCAGAAAGGCTCGATCGACATGAAGATCGTCGTCATCGGCGGCACCGGCCTGATCGGCTCGCAGGTCGTCACCAAGCTCTCCGAGCACGGCCACGAGGCCGTCGCCGCGTCGCCCGACACGGGCGTGAACATCCTTACCGGCGAGGGCCTGGACGCGGCGCTCGCCGGTGCGGACGTCGTCGTCGACGTCTCCAATTCGCCGTCGTTCGAGGAGTCGGCCGTCGTCGAGTTCTTCGAGACCGCCACGAGCAAGCTGCTGGCCGCCGAGGCCACGGCCGGCGTCGGCCACCACGTGGCGCTGTCGGTGGTCGGCACCGAGCGCATGGCCGACAAGGGCTACTTCCGCGGCAAGGCCGTGCAGGAGGCGCTGATCCGCGGCTTCTCGGTCCCGTACTCGATCGTCCACGCCACCCAGTTCTTCGAGTTCCTGAAGGGCATCGCGCAGACGGCCACCGAGGGCGACAGCGTCCGGCTCCCGCCCGTCCTGTTCCAGCCCATGGCGTCCGAGGACGTCGCCAAGGCCGTCGCCCGCACCGCGGTCGGCGCGCCCGTGAACGGCATCGTCGAGGTCGCCGGCCCCGAGCCGTTCCGCATGGACGACCTGATCCGCCAGGCGCTCGCCGCCCGCAACGACCCGCGCACGGTGGTGAGCGACCCCAAGGCGCTGTACTTCGCCACCTACGAGGTCGACGACACCACGCTCATGCCCGGCCCGGACGCCCGCCTCGGCGACGTCCGCTTCCAGGACTGGCTCGACCGCCAGCTCGCGGCGGCGTAGACCATGCCCCGCGTCCGCGCCCTCGTCGTCAGCCCGGAAGAAGCCGTCGACGGCAACGCCGAGCTGTGGTGCGGCGGCGAGCTGCTCGCGATCACCGTGCTGCACGAAGGCCGCCTGCACCTGCGCCTCGATCCCCGGCGCGACGGCGAGCCGTGGCTGATCGACACCGAGACCCTCGCCGCCGCGCTGGACGACGCCACCCGGCAGATCGCCGCCTACTGATGGCCATGGTCGAGACCCAGAGCCATGCCGAGGAGGTCGTGTCCGAGGTCGAGGTCGCGGCCGGCGACGCCGTCCGCGGCGTCGAGCTGGCCGTCATCGCGCTGCTGGCGCTGCTCGTCAGCCCGCCGTTGCTGATCCTGCTGGTGATCGTGGTCGTCCCGACCGTGGCGCTGGGCCTCGTGGCCGCGGTCTTCGCGCTCCCGGTCATCGTGGCCCGGCACCTGCATGGACGCCGACTGGAGCAGAAGCGATGATCGCGACCGCCACCGAGCCGCGCTGCCTGCTCGGCATCGACGATCTCACGGCCGACGAGCTCGGCGCGCTGCTCGACCTCGCGGCCGTGATGAAGCGCCACCCGCTGGCCTGGCGGAGCACGCTCGCGGGCGGCGCGATCGCGTGCGTGTTCGAACACGCGGCGACGCGTGACCGGGTTTCGCTGGAGGTGGCCGTGCACCGGCTCGGCGCGTTGCCGGTCGTGCTGCAGCCGCGCGGCGACTCGATCGCGGACACGGCGCGGACACTGTCCGCGTACTGCGACGCGATCGCCGTGCACACCGGCCGTCACCGCGACCTGCTGGACCTGGTCGAGGCCTCGTCGGTGCCGGTGGTCAACGCGCTCACCGACCGCGCGCATCCGTGCCAGGCGCTGGCCGACTGCCTGGCGTTGCGGGAGCGCTTCGGCACGTTGGGCGGCCTGCAGATCGCGTACCCGGGTCCGCGCGAGCCGGCGATGCGGTCGCTGATCGAGGCCGCGACGCTGTCCGGCATGACCGTGCGGCTCGCGACGGCGCCGCCGCTGCTCCCGGACCCGGCGCTGCTCGCCCGTGCGGGCAGCGCCGTGCGCGTGTGCGAGACGCCGCAGGAGGCGATGAACGGCGCGGATGTCGTCTTCACCGCCGCCGGGCCGCGTCCGCCGGACGCGACGGCGAACCTGCTGCCGGTCGAGCAGGCCGTGCTGCGGACGCTCGTCACGGGCGACTGGGAGGCGTGAGCCGAGCGCTGCGGGCCGACATGCCGCCCGCAGCGCTGATCTCACTGCCCGAGGAGGAGGTCGGCGAGGGCGAACGGCCGCGCCGGCGTCCACTCCGGCTCGATCGCCCGGAAGGAGCCCGGGTCGGCGTCGATGATGCCCACGAGCACCTCGCCGACGATCCGGCCGCCGACCGGGCCGAGCTGGTCGCCGCCGTGCAGCACCTCGGCCTCTTTGAGGATGTAGAACCACAGCGGCGTCTCCGTGGTCCAGCCCAGGCCGATCTGCTCGGCGGGCAGCGGCTCCACGCCCAGCCGGCGCGCGATCGCCTCGCCCGAGGGGAGCCCGACCGCCTGGCCGCGCTGTAGGTCCCGGTTGGCCAGCGACGCGTAGTCGGTCCCGGGCCGCGCGCCCGAGATCTGGGTGGGCAGCGTGATCAGTGACGTCGGCAGGCGCACGTCCATGCGCTTGGCGCGCTGCTCGAGCGGCAACGCCCAGTCGATCGCGTGCTCCGGCGCGACCGTCCCGAAGCCCATCAGGTCCGGGAACAGCGGCACGGGGCCGAACGTCGCGTTGACCTGGTAGCGATGGCGGATCTGCGCGTGGCCGTAGCGGTACGCGGCGTCGGCGAACTCGAGCGGCACGTACGGCTCGTCGTCGGCGCGGTGGAGCCGCGGCCCGTCCTCGAGCAGCTCCGCGGTCAGCGGCGCGCCGATCAGCCCGGGCAGGAACTCGCGCAGGATGACGTGCTGGTAGTGCCACGTGAGCTCGCGCCGGGCGGCGGCGAACACATCCGCCGCGCCTTCCGCCCGCAGGCGATCCACGAACCGGTTGTGCAGGCGGATGAACGCCACCGCCATCTGGCTGGTGAACAGGTTCGCGTCGTTGCGCGGGTCGCCGACCAGCGCGATGCCCTCGTGGTTGCGCGGGACGTCGACGCCGGAGGCGGAGAGCAGCAGCTTGGCCGGGTCGTCGCTGCGGTACAGGTACGGCTCCCCCACCGGCCCGGCGCCGTACAAGGCCTCCAGGTCCGCCCGCGGTGTGCGGGCGTTGAGCAGGCGCGCGGGATCGGCGCGATCGACCAGCGGTGAGCGGTCCGCGGTGATGTCGTGCGCGAGGAACTGACCGAAGAACGGCCACACCGCCGCGACGGCCGAATCGGTGTCCTGCGCGCAGTCCTCGCCGAGATCGCACGGGCCGCCCGGCCGGCCGAGCGCGTGCAGGGCTTCGGGGTCGACGTGCAGCGGCGCCAGATCCGCGAAGAACGAGCGGTAGCTCGGGTGCGCCAGCGGCGCGGTCATGCCGCGAGCTCGCGCTCGAGCCGCGGGAGGTCGCCGGTGCGCGCAGCGGCGACGAACGCTTCGACGAGCCGCGCGTGCGTGCCGGGATCGGCGGTCCCGTGCGGTTCGCCGTCGAGCCGGCGGCGCGCGCGCCTCGCGACCTGGCGGACGTTGGCCTCGCTGAGGCCGACGACCTCCGAGATCCGCCGGTGCGGGTAGTCGAACGCCTCCCGCAGCACGTACACCGCGCGCTCGGTCGGCGACAGCGTCTCGCACACCGTCGCCAGCGCGTGAGCGACCGCCTCGCCGCGCTCGGCGTCGCGCACGGGATCGGCGGCCGCGTCGACGATCTCGGGCGAGGACGCCCCGAAGTCCGTCTCGTGGCGCACCCGCGCCGAGCCACCGACGTTGAGCGCGAGCCGCGCCGTGGTGGTCGTCAGGAACGCTGTCGGGTCACGCACGACGCTGCGGTCGCTCTCCTGCCAGCGGACCCACGCGTCCTGGACGACGTCCTCGGCGTCCGCGGGGCCGCCCAGCACGCGCCGGGCGACGCCGACCAGGCGGTGGCGCACGTGCAGGAACGACACGGTGTCGGTGTCGGAGACGGCGCTCATGCGGAGGCCCGGCGGAGCATCGTCACGAGGCCGGCGGCGAGGGCCGTGACGGCGGCGAACGCCGCCACGGTCCCCAGCGCGAGCACGAACGCGGCGCTCAACATCACGCCGACCAGCAGCCACGGCACGACGAAGAACAGGATCGGCGGGCCGTAGATGGCGACCGAGCAGAGCAGCGGCATGATCTCGCCGAGCTCGGCGCCGACGGTGGGGGCTTTGGACTGGGTTGGGCTCATGCCGCGAGCCTCCTCCGCCTCCGCCCCCCCGCTCGTCAGGGGAACTCCCTAGTCGTGGGTCCCTAGGGGCCCAAGGTGTCCCGCAGGAAGGCGAGCGCCTGGGCGATCGCGGCGCGGGTGGCGTGCGTCCCGCTCAGCGGGTTGAGCATCATGAAGTCGTGGATCGCGCCGTCGTAGCGGACGGTCGTGACCGCGACGCCGTTCGCCCGCAGCCGCGCCGCGTACGCCTCGCCCTCGTCGCGCAGCACGTCCGCCTCGTCGACGATCACCAGCGCGGGCGGCAGCCCGGCCAGCTGCGAGTCGGCGGCCTGCAGCGGGGACGCGTACGCCTCCCGCCGGGTCTGCAGGTCTGGGGCGTACGCGTCCCAGAACCACGCCATCGCCTTGGCCGACAGGTGGTAGCCCTCTCCGAACTCGCGGTAGGAGCCGGTGTCCATGCCCGCGTCGGTGACGGGATAGAACATCGCCTGCGACACGAAGCGCACGTCGCCGCGGCCCTCGGCCATCAGCGTCAGCGCCGCGGTCATGCAGCCGCCGACCGAGTCGCCCACGACCGCCATCCGGTCCGGATCGAGCCCGTGCGCCGCGCCCTCCCGCACGATGTGGCGCGCGACGGCGTAGCCCTGCTCGATCGCGACCGGATAGCGCGCCTCGGGCGAGCGGTCGTACTCGACGAACGCGAGCGCGGCGTGCGCGCCGACGGCCAGCTCGCGCACGAGCCGGTCGTGCGTCGTCGTCCCGCCCAGCACCCATCCGCCGCCGTGCATGTAGAGGATCACGGGCAGCGTGCCGGTCGCGCCGGCGGGCCGGACGATCCGCACGCGCACGTCGCCGACCGCGGCGGGCACGACGATCCAGTGTTCGTCCACCTCCAGCAGCTCGATCGGCTCGGACTGGACGTCGTCGAGGACCTTGCGGGCGGCCTCGGGGTCGAGCTCGTAGATGAACGGCGGGTATGCGGTCGCGTCGGCGAACGCCTGCGCGGCCGGCTCGAGCACGACCCGCGTCTGCGTCACCGGCGCGCTCACGACGCCACCACGCGCAGCGCCGCGGCCTCGCGGATCATGTGGGCGGTTGCCAGCGGATGCGCGACGGAGATCGCGTGCGACGCGCCCGGGATCTCGACGGTCCGGTGCGCCCGCGCCCGCTCGGCCATGTGGTGCATGGCGGCCGCGGGGATGTTGCGGTCCTCCTCGCCGAAGATGAACCATGACGGGCACGTCTTCCACAGGGGCCGCTCGCCGGAGGGCTCGAGCAGGGCCTCCTGGGTGACGGGACGCTGCGTGACGGCCATCCGCGCCGCCTGTGCCTCCGGCACGTCGGCGGCGAACTGCGCGTGGAAGCGGTCGGCGGTGATGCGCAGGTCGGTGGTGCCGTCGCTGCGGCGGGTCATCTCCAGCGCGTCGCCCAGCGTGCTGCCGGGGTACTCGCCCGCGAGCGTGAAGCAGCTCTCACCCGGCGCGGGGGCGAAGCCGGCCACGTAGACGAGGCCGATGACATCGCCGACGTCGGCGACGTTGGTGATGACGGCGCCGCCGTAGGAGTGTCCGACCAGGATCACGGGGCCGACGACGCCGGAGACGACGTCGCTGACGGCGGTGGCGTCGGCGGCGAGGCCGCGCAGCGGGTTGGCCACGGCGATCACGGGATGGCCGCTGTCGAGCAGCGCGTCCACCACGCCGTCCCAGCTCGCGGACTCGGCGAACGCGCCGTGCACGAGCACGATCGTGGGTTCCATCAAGGGGTCCCTTCCGTTGGGTGCGGTTGCATCAGTGCTTGACCGGGCGGCGCGGGGCATCCGTGACAGCGCCGTGCCGCTGTCACAGAACGGCAGGGCCGGGCGGTCCCACAGGTGCCCGACCCACCACCGGAAGGAGCCCTTCCCCGTGCACCCGTTCGCACGCTCGCTCGTCACCTTCGCCGCCGCCACCGCGGCCGCGATCGCCCTCCACGCCGGCGAGGCCGCGGCCCGCACGCCGGCCAAGCCCACGATCGCGTTCGTCCATGGCGCGTTCGCGGACGCGTCCGGCTTCGGCGAGGTGACCAGCCGTCTGCAGGACCGCGGCTACACCGTCGTCTCCCCCGCCAACCCCCTGCGCGGGCCGGC
Source organism: Solirubrobacter deserti (assembly GCF_027587175.1). GTDB lineage: Bacteria > Actinomycetota > Thermoleophilia > Solirubrobacterales > Solirubrobacteraceae > Solirubrobacter > Solirubrobacter deserti. Next base: position 51,857 of record NZ_JAPCID010000038.1, on the reverse strand, counting down.
GAGCGACGCCGCCTACGTCGCCAGCGCGCTGCAGCCGGTGAAGGGCCCGATCGTGCTCGTCGCCCACTCCTACGGCGGCGCCGTGGCCACGCCCGCGGCCAAGCTGGTGGGCAACGTCAAGGCGCTCGTCTACCTCAACGCGCTCGCCCTGGACGCCGGCGAGAGCAACTTCGGCATCATCGAGCGCTTCCCCAACCGCTTCGGCGAGGCGCTGCGGACGCGGCCGTTCCCGCTGCCCGACGGCACCGAGGGGACCGACTTCTTCGTCGACCCGGCGCGCTTCCGCGAGTTCTTCGCCGCCGACGTGCCCGCCCGGGCCGTCGCGCGGATGGCCAGCGCGCAGCGGGCCGTGTCCCTGTCGGCGGTTCAGGAGCCCGCGGGCGAGCCCACCTGGAAGACGATCCCGTCCTGGTATCTGATCGGTCGCCAGGACGAGGTCATCAGCCCCGCCGCGCAGCGGTTCATGGCCAAGCGCGCCGGCTCGCGCACGGTCGAGATCAACTCGTCACACGCGTCCTACATCTCCCAGCCCGACCGCGTCACCGAGTTGATCCTGCGGGCGGCGCGCTGAGGCTCGCCAGCTCCTCGCCGAACCGGGCCATCGCGTTCCAATGCAAGAACGGACCCCAGCTGATCCGGGCCACGCCCAGCGCGGCGAGCTCCGCGGGCGAAGGCGCCTGCGGGAGACGCACCACGTTGACCGGAACGCTCACCTGGGACAGCAACCGGCGGAGCGCGTCCGTGTCCCAGAGACCGATCGGGTACACGCAGTCGGCGCCGGCCTCGGAGTAGGCGTCCGCGCGCCGGACCGCCTCCGGGACGAGCTCCGCCAGCACGTCCGCACCGGCGCCCGCGAGCACGGGGGCGAAGAAGACGTCGACCCGGGCGTTGATGACGAGCGGGTAGCCGTCGGCGTCCGCGGCCTCACGGACCGCGCGCAGCCACTCGGCGTGCTCGTTGGCGTCGCGCACCGAGCCCGTGGCGTTGTCGGTGTCCTCGAGGTTGCAGCCGGCGGCCCCCGCGGAGCGCAGCATGTCGACGAGCTCCGCGGGCGGCAGCCCGTAGCCGCCCTCGGCGTCGACGGTGACGGGAACGTCCACCGCGCGCGCGATCCGCGCGGCGGCGGCGAACATCTCGTCGGCGGGCGCGCGCTCGTGGTCCTCGTGGCCGAGCGCGGCGGCCACGCCGGCGCTGGTGGTCGCGACGACGGGGAACCCGGCCGCGACGACGGCCCTCGCGGTGGCGGCGTCCCACGCATTGGGAAGCAGCACGGGCGCGCCGGGGCGGTGCAGCGACCGCAGCCGGTCGCACCGGGCGGACAGCTCGGTGTCGGTTGAGAGGCGCATGCGGCGAGCCTACGCCTGATTGGTGCGCGGGCGATAATGCGCCGCTCCATGCTCGCGGCCCCCAGCCTGGTGAACCGCGTCAGCGAGTGCGGCGCGCTCGAGGCGCTCGTCGCCGGCGTCCGCGGCGGCGAGAGCCGCGTGCTCGTCCTGCGCGGTGAGGCCGGCGTCGGCAAGTCCGCGCTGCTGCGCCACCTGGCGGCGTCCGCCGAGGGGTGCGAGATCGTGACGGCGTCCGGCGTCGAGTCCGAGATGGAGCTCGCGTTCGCGGCTCACGCCCGACACGCGCGACGACCTGACCCCGCAGGAGCTCCAGGTCGCGGGCACACCAACCCGGAGATCGGCTCGCAGCTGTTCATCAGCCCGCGCACGGTCGAGTACCCCCTCCACAAGGTCTTCCGCAAGCTCGACGTGCACAACCGGCGGGAGCTGCGCGCGGCGCTCGCCGCCACCGCTGCATGAAGAGGGAGTAGTGTCGGCTCATGAAGCGTTCGCTGCTGGTCGTGGGTGTGGTCGTGAGCTCCGGTCTCGTGGGTGCGGCGCCGGCGGGAGCGGCGACGCTGACGCTGGCCAACGGCACGTTGACGTACGTCGCGGGGGCCGGCGCGTCCAACAACCTGGCATTCAGCGGGGACGCCGCGCAGGTGATCGTCGAGCGGCGGATCGACACCGACGCCGACGTCATCGCCGGCGCGGGCTGCACCGGCGTGCCGGAGGGTGAGCGCTACGCGTGCGCGGGCGTCAGCCGGGTCGTGGTCGAGGCCGGCGACGGCGCCGACCGGGTCGACGCGCCGACCCTGGCGGTCCCGATCACCATCAACGGCGGCGAGGGCATCGACGCGCTCACGGGCGGCAGCGGCGCGGACGCGATCAGCGGCGGCCCGGGCGATGACCAGGAGCTCGGCGGCGGGGCGGGCGCGGACGTCGTCGACGGCGGCGTCGGCGACGACCTGATCGGCGGCGGCTCTGGCCCGGACGCGTTGGGCGGCGGCCCGGGCCTCGATCGCGTCTCCTACTCGAGCCGCCCCAGCGTGACCGTGACCCTCGACGGCGCGGCCAACGACGGCTCGCCGGGCGAGGGCGACAACGTCCTGGGCGACGTGGAGGACGTGACGCTCGCGACCACCGCGGACGGCGCGGCCAGCCTGATCGGGGACGCCGGCGGCAACTTCCTCGACGTCGACGGCGGTCCGGCGACCATCGACGGCGCGGAAGGCGCGGACGTCATCTATGGCAGCGACTACAACGACACCATCAACGCCCGCGACGGCTTCCCCGACCGCATCTACTGCAACGCGGGGACCGACACCGCGGTGCTGGACCAGTTCGACGTCGTCTCCGCCTGCGAGAACGCACCCGTGGTGGTGGTGGCCGGCGCCCCGACGCTCGACGACGCACCGCCGGTCCTGACCTGGACCGCCCCGGCGGCCCGCGTCAGGTTCCGCGGCGATGTCCCGCCGGTGCTGTCCGTGAACGCCAGCGACGACCGCGGCGTCGCCAAGGTGCAGTTCTACGACGACGACCGCTTCGTGTGCGAGGCGCTCGCGCCTCCCTACGCGTGCACGTACACGGTGCGTGGCGCGGATGTCGGCTCTAACACGCTGACCGCCGTGGCGATCGACGGCGCCCGCCAGCAGACCAGCGCCGTGCGCGTCGTCACCGTGACGCGCTTCCGGCCCCGGTTGTCGCTCACGCTGCGGCCGAGCCGTGACCGGCGGATGCCCTACCGGTTCGTCGTGCGCGGCCGGCTCGCCAGCGCCGGCGCCTGCTCCGGCCGCATCCGCATCACGGTCAAGTCCGGCCGGCGCACCGTGTCCGCGCGCCGCACCGCCCTCTCACGCCAGTGCCGCTACTCGATCGCGGTCAGTTTTCCGACGCGCGTGGCGGCCCGCCTGCGCTTCGGCGCGCGCTTCGAGGGCAACGCCAGCACGCTTCCGCGGTCCGCGAAGGTCAGGAGCGCGCGGCTCGGTTAGACGACGAAGTCTCCCTCGCTCACTCAAGACGGCGACAAGCTCGTCGATTGCTAGATAGTGGAGCTTCTTCGTCGTCCGTATCTCCAGACGTGGTTGCTCGCCGCCGCGGCGGCGAGCCTCGTCGCCGTTCTCCTGCGCGTCGTCGGCGTCCTTCCCCCGGGCCCCGGGGACAAGGCCTACAACGCCGTCGAGTTCCTGGTCGTGATCGTGTGTGGGCTGCGCGCCCGCGCCTCCATGGGCAGCGAGCGCACGGCCTGGGCGGTGCTGACCGTGGGGTTGCTCGGCTACGCCGCCGGCGACGTGTACTACACGGTCGCCCTCGAGGACCTGGACGCGCCGCCGTACCCGTCCTGGTCGGACGCGGGCTACCTGAGCATCTTCCCGGCGGCGTACGGCGCGCTCGTGCTGTTGCTGCGCGCCCGCGCCGGCCGCGTCTCCTCGGTGCTGTGGCTGGACGGGCTGGTGTGCGGGCTCACGATCGCCGCGGTCGGCGCGGCGCTCGTCTTCGGCGTCGTCGCGAGCACCGAGGGGACGTTCGCCACCGTCGCGACCAACCTCGCGTATCCGCTCGGGGACCTGATGCTGCTCGCGTTCGTCATCGCGGTCATGGCGATCACCGGCTGGCGCGTCGGCGCGGCCTGGGCGCTGCTTGGCGCGGCGTTCGCGATCTGGGCCGTCGGCGACGTGATCTACCTCTACCAGGCCGCCAAGGGGACCTACCAGGACTACACGCTGCTGGACCTCACGTGGCCCGGCGCCTACCTGCTGATGGGCGCTGCCGCTTGCCTGCCCGCCCGGCGCCTGGACGCGCGCCGCCTGCGCGGCGGTCTGCTCGTCCTGCCCGCAACGTTCACGCTGGTGGCGCTCGGCCTGCTGGTCGCCGACCACTACGTCCGTCTCAATCACGTGGCGATCTGGCTCGCCTGCGGCGCGATCGTCGCGGCCGTCGTCCGCTTCGCCCTGACGTTCCGGGAGAACCTGCGCACGCTCGGCGTCAGCGAGACCGAAGCGCTGACCGACGCGCTCACGGGCCTCGGCAACCGCCGGGCGCTGCTGCTGGACCTCGAGCGCGCGATCCGCGACGCCCGGCCCGGACGCGGTGCCGTGCTGGCGACGTTCGACCTGGACGGCTTCAAGGCCTACAACGACAGCTTCGGCCATCCCGCGGGCGACGCGCTGCTCGTGCGGCTCGGCCACAACCTCGCGGCCGAGATCGGCGGCCTCGCCCACGCCTACCGCATGGGCGGCGACGAGTTCTGCGTGCTCGCCACCCACCCGGACATCGATCCCGAGCGCCTCGTCAAGCAGGCGACCGCGGCGCTCAGCGAACGCGGCGAGCGCTTCACCATCGGCTGCTCGGCGGGCGTGGTCCTGATCCCGACCGAGGTCGCGGACGCCGCGGACGCCCTGCGCCTGTGCGACCAGCGCATGTACGCCGCCAAGGGCCGCGGGCGCCGCACCGCCGACGAGGCCGTCCACCACGTGCTGTTGCGCGTCGCCGCCGAGCACGACGGCGACCTGCGCGAGCACGTCGACGACGTCGCCCAGCTCGCCGAAGCCGTCGGCGAGCAGCTCGGCCTGGACTCCGCGGACCTGCTCGACCTGCGCCGCGCCGCCGCGCTGCACGACATCGGCAAGATCGCGATCCCCGACGCGATCCTGCACGCCCCGCGCGCGCTCGACGAGGCCGAGTGGCAGTACATGCGTCAGCACACGATCATCGGCGAGCGCATCATCGGCGCGACACCCGGCCTGCAGACCGTCGGCCGCATCGTGCGCTCCAGCCACGAGCGCTACGACGGCAACGGCTACCCCGACGGGCTCGCGGGCGAGGAGATCCCGCTCGCCGCCCGCATCGTCGCCGCCTGCGACACCTACGACGCGATCGTCACCGACCGCGCGTACCGCGCCGGCCGCTCCCCCGAGGAGGCGATCACCGAGATCCAGCGCTGCGCGGGCACGCAGTTCGACCCGTGCGTCGTGGACGCTCTCACGACCGCGCTCGAACGCCTCCGCCGGCGTGAACCGGCCGCCCACGTGCGCTGAGCGGCCGGCGCACACCGCGGTGACCGATGCGTCGTGCGCGCGGTCGGAGGAACATCCCGGCTGTGCCTGAGCACCCCGTCCCCTCTGCTCGCGCGCGGGAGCTCGTGCGTGGCGGCTTTGACCCGTACGTGCACGCGGCGCCGGACTTCGCCCCGCGCCGCATCACCGACCTCGAGCTGGCCGCCCGCCATCTGGAGCTCGGCCTGGCCGGCTTCGGGCTGATGTCGCACTACACGGCGACGGCCGAACGCGCGGCCGTGGTGAACGCCGCGGTCGGGGCGCCGATGGCCGTCGGCTCGATCGTGCTCAACCACGCGGTCGGCGGGCTGAACGCGACGGCGGTCGAGGTCGCCGCCCGCCAGGGGGCGCGTTTCGTCTGGCTGCCGACGGTCAGCTCAACGGGCGAGTTCGACAAGGTCGAGCGGGCGCAGCTGCACGGCAACGTCCCCGTCTGGGTGCGGTTCGAGCGCGAGCTGCGCGAGGCGGGCGCTCCGCCGCGCGCGGTGCCGGTGCTCGACGCCGAACGCGCCCCGCTGCCCGCGCTGCGCGCCGTGCTGGACGTGGTGGCGCGCCACGGGCTCGTGCTCGCGACCGGGCATCTGTCCCGCGACGAGATCTTCGCCGTCGTCGACGCGGCCGTCGACGCGGGCGTGGAGACGGTCGTGGTGACCAACCCGGAGTTCCCGTCGCACCGCGTCGGCCCGGCCGACCAGCAGCGGCTGGCCGAGCGCGGCGCGTTCTTCCAGCGGGCGCTGACCACGCCGTATACCGGCAAGTGCACATGGGAGCACGTCTTCGAGGCAACCCGCGCGGTCGGCGCCGCCCGCACCGTGTGGGGCAGCGACCTCGGGCAGGTCTTCAACCCGCCGGCGGAGGACGGGCTGGCCATCCTGGCCGACCGCTTCCTCGCGGCCGGCTTCAGCGAGGAGGAGATTCGAGTGATGGCTGTAGAGAACACGCGGCGGCTGGCGGGGCTCGACGGTGCCTAAGAGGGTCCAGGTCATCGGGGCCCATTCGGCCGACTTCGTCTGGCGGGCCGGCGGCGCGGTGGCCAAGGCGGTGGCGCTGGGCGGCGAGGCGGAGGTGATCGCGCTGTCCTACGGGGAGCGCGGCGAGTCCGGCGAGCTGTGGAAGGCACCGGACCAGACGGTGGAGAACGTCAAGCGGCTGCGCCACGCCGAGGCCGCGGCCGCCGCCGAGCACCTTGGCGCGTCGTTCCGCTGCCTGGACTTCGGCGACTATCCGCTGCAGATCGACGGGGATCGGCTGCTCGAGATCGCGGAGGCGATCCGCGCGTTCGGGCCCGACGTGCTGATCACGCACACCGACACCGACCCGTTCAACCCCGACCACCCGGTCGCCTACGCGGCGGTGGACCGGGCCCGCTCGCTGGCGGCGGGTGCCGGCGTGCCGAGCGCGTTCGGCACCGTCAAGCCGCCGCAGCTGTTCCTGTTCGAACCGCATCAGCCCGAGCTGTGCAACTTCACGCCGACCGTGCACGTGGACATCACGAGCGTGTGGGACCAGAAGGTGGCCGCCATGGGCGAGATGCAAGCCCAGCGGTACCTGCAGGCCTACTACGCGCAGCGCGGCGAGCAGCGCGGCAATCACGCGCGCCGCGCGTCGGGGCGCTCGGAGGTGCGCTACGGCGAGTCGTTCATGCGGGTGCTGCCGCAGGTCGTGGAGGAGCTGTCGTGAGTGTGACCGGCGAGCTGGCGCGGCTCGGCGCCGCGACCGTGTACGAGGCCTCGGGCCGTGAGGGCCTCGTCGACGCGGAGTTCAAGCGGCTGGTGCCGCGTTCGCGCGCGTGCGGGCCGGCGCGGATCGCGCTGTGCGCGCAGGACGACAACCTGATGGTGCACGCCGTGATGGAGCGGCTGCAGCCCGGTGAGGTGCTCGTGCTCTGCATGCCCGAGCCGCGCCCGGTCGCGCTGCTCGGCGACCTCCTGCTCACCCAGGCCGTCGCGCGCGGCGCGGCCGCCGTGCTCGTCGACGCCGCGGTCCGCGACAGCGAGGAGCTGTCCCAGATGGCCGTTCCGGTGTGGTCGCGGTGGATCCGCTCCCGCGGCGCCGCCAAGGAGACGGCCGGGCAGCTCGACGTGCCGGTGGTGATCGGCGGGTGGGAGATCCGCCCTGGTGACCTGGTCGTGCTCGACGCCGACGGCGTGACGGTGGTCGACGCCGCGCGCGCCGACGAGGTCCTGGAGGCGTCGCTCGCGCGCGAGGCCAAGGAGGCCGACAAGCGCGCGCAGCTGGAGGCGGGAGCGTTGTCGTTCCGGCTCGACGGGTTGGACGCCCGTGTCTGAGCTCGCGCACCTCGGCCCGGTGGAGCTCTTCACGCCGCGCTTCGACGAGAGCCTGGCCTTCTTCGTCGACATCCTCGGCATGGACATCGAGGCCCAGGATGGCCCGTCCACCTACCTGCGCGGCTGGGGCGACTACCAGCGCTGGTCGGTCAAGCTGACCGCGAGCGACACCAGCGGGATGGGCATCCTCGGGCTCCGCGCGTGGAGCCCGCAAGCACTCGAACGACGCGTCGCCGGCGTCGAGGCCACCGGCCTCGGCGTGGGCTGGACCGAAGGCGACCTGGGCCGCGGCCCGTCCTACCGCTTCCGCGATCCCGACGGCCACGTCTTCGAGCTCTACTACGAGTGCGAGCGCTACCTCGCCCCCGAGCACCGCGCGCCGGCCCACAAGAACGTCCCGGGCCGATACACCGGCCGTGGCTGCGCGATCAAGCGCCTGGACCACATCAACCTCCTCGCGTCCGACGTGCGCGCGAACCGCGAGTTCTGCGTCGACACGCTCGACTACCGCCTCTACGAACGCATCGAGCTCGACGACGGCTCCGAGGCCGGCGCCTGGATGAGCGCGACCATCGCCGCCCACGAGCTCATCTACACCCGCGACGCCCACCGCGCGCACGGCCGCCTCCACCACGTCGCGCTGTGGGTCGACACCCGCGAGGAGTGCATGCGCGCCGCCGACATCTGGGTCGACGCCGGCATCCCGATCGAGGCCGCACCTTCCAAGCACGCCATCGCCCAGGGCTTCTTCCTCTACGGCATCGAGCCGGGCGGCAACCGGATCGAAGTCACCACCGGAGGCCGCTTCGTGTACGCGCCCGACGAGCCGGCGGTCGTCTGGACCGAGCGGGAACGAGCCAAGGGCCAGGCCTGGGGCGTCAAGACCGTCGAGTCCTTCCACACCTACGGCACGCCACCCGTCGACGCCTAGCGCTCACCGCGCGCCGCCGAGCCACACGCCGGCCGCGGTGAACACGAGGCCGATCAGGAGCAACATCACGATGCGACCTGCGCCGAACCTGGCTCGGTCGATGCGCGCGTGCTCGGGCTTCGCGGGGCGGCGCCGGAGCAATTCGCCATCGACGCTCAGGGCGTCGTCAGCGCCGTGACGGCGCTGCGCGGTATCGGCGGTCGGCCGACCGCCGCGTCGTGGCGGCGGGCAAGACGCTGACCAGTGTGAGCGTGCCGATCGAGCAGACGAGGCCGAGCACCCATGCCCCGGCGCCGAGCGAGTCCACGAGCACCGCGAGGGCGACCACTATGGCGACGATCGCCGCGCACGTCAGGATGCGCTCGACAGGCACACGCTGCGGACGCGGGGATGGTCGGGCACTGCTTGCGCGCGGCCCGCGCTGCACGGCACGGGCTCTACGGCGTTCGTCACGCTCGGCCACAGGGTCCCAGCGCGGCGGTGCCTCCGGTTCTTGCGCGGCTTGTGGCGAGAGCGGCTGTGGCTCCCCGTTGGACGGCTTCGTATGCATGTCAACGACCTTCCTGAGGGCGCTCGCCGCTTCGGCGCGCACCGCTTGTCGGCTGGGCCTGAGGGTCAGGACCGATCGCCGATTCCTGAGTCGCGCCGCCAGGAACGCCAGCTGGCATCGACCCGGTCGTGGAGGTCTCGCAGCTCTGCGGAGCCCAGGAGCGAGGGGTCCTCGGCTGCGAAGACCGCGTCGGCCAACAAGAGTTGCACCAGCTCCCGCAGGTCGGCCACAGCTTCGAGGGCGGTGACGGCCGCGGCGATCGGCGCAGGGTCGACGTCTGCCGGAATCAACCGAGCGACGACCCGCGGTTCGGGAAGCCGCTCAAGGCCTTCGCGAACCAGGTCTGGCTCCCAACCCGTCAACTCGACCAGCCGCTCGAACGGGACGCCGGACGCCGCCGCCCTCCGCAGCGTGAACGACACAAGGTGCACGGATCGGGCGAGACCCTTGACCGCCACGTGCTGACCGGCCTGCGGAAGGCCGGGCATCTCCAGGGACGCCAAGGCCTCGCGGTGTCGCTCGGCAGCGGCGGCCAGTTGCCGTTCAGCTTCAAATCGAGGTTCGTGCGTCTGCTCGGACGGGATGACGGATGTCATGTCGCCGTCCTTTGCCGCAGCACCGTCGGATGCCAGCAGTCGGTCGCGCATGAGGTCAGCGCTCTTTCCCGAGGGCGGCCGCCCGTCAGGCGTACGCTGGCTCGCTCGTGGGACGGCGCTCCGCTCGTGAGCGAAGCGCCTGGCCGCGACTATATCCCCTGAGTCCTCACCGCTCTGGCACCGCTAGGGAATGCCAGGGGGTCTATGCTCGTGATACGCGCAGGCACGCCCCTTCGCCTGTCGCGTCTCTGGTCACTCTGAAGGAGCTCAGATAGGAGCACCGATGCTTGACCGACACACACCGCGGCTCTGCAGCGGATGCAGCGCGCCGATGGCGCGGCAGTCCCAGCGATGCTGGCGCTGCCACACCGACAGCTCGGAGCCGGCTGGGCCCCCGCGCCGATCGCTGCAGGAGAGCACCACGCATGTCCTGAGCGCCCGGGCACGCAGACACGCCGACGGACTCCGTCGCGACCGGACGGCCGTCAAGCGCCGGCTCGGCTTGCCGAAAACCACTGCCTGATGCCGCACAGCCCGTAGATCACGAGTCAGAGAACCCAGGAGGACGAATTGGCAGACAAGCAAGCAGCAAAGCTTCGCCGGCGCAACAATCGCGAACAGCGCGAACTCGACAAGTCGGCACGCACAGGCGACTCTCCGGCCCAAAAGGCCGAACAGGCGCGCAGGGCCAACGAAGCAGCCGCCGACGGAAAGCTGAACGGATCCGGGCGTGCTGCCGCACGACCCGACATCACCGAAGGCGGGGAGTAGGCTCCCTGGCAAGCGCTTGGGTTCCTCTTCTCCTCGGCGTCTCCATTTCAAGAAGGGGCAGGAAGCGAGGCCGACATGGCCGCGAGCGTCAACGCAGGAGCCGTCGCATGAAGCGCTCCACCAGAACCTTTCTCCGGCACTTCGGTCGCGGCCGGGGCGACGCCGCCGCAGACGGGAGCCAGCCAGCAACCGCGGCGCTCCGTGAAGCCGGCGCGGGGTCCGGGCCGGTGACCACCCGCTACGACAAGCTCACCGTCGATCAGGTGCTCGCGCACTTGGAGGAGCTGGCCCCGCGCGACCTGGCTCGGCTCGGAGATCACGAGCGCAGCCACCAGAACCGCGTCACGGTGTTGGCCCACATCGACGCGCGGCTCGGTCAGGAGCCGTGGCCAGGCTACGACGCGCTCGACGTGGACGGCGTCCGGTTCGGGCTCGACGGCGCGGAACCCGAGCGGTTCGTCATTGTCCTCGCGTACGAACGGGCACACCGGAACCGAGCCGGCGTCGTGCTGGCTGCGCAGCAGACCCCGACGCGGTGACGTTCGCGGTCGACCACGGCAACAACCGCTGGGGGAGGCGGCTACTCGGCGCGCACGACCAGCGTGATGCCCGAGAAGCCCTGCTGCTCGAATGGTGCCGCAGCAGCGAACAGCGCCTGCGTCAGCAGGCCATCTGACGGTTCGTGCTGCGGCGCTCGCCCACCTCGGCGAAGTCGTCAGCGATCCTCTTGACGATGCAGGTCGCGCATTTCGCGGCGAGCGCGCTCTGCGGCCTCACCCATCACCACGGCCTCCTTGGCGTCACGCCGGCGCATGGCGGCGGCCTGCGCGATCTCGTTGCTGCGTGCGACTTCCTGCAGGTGCGCCCGGTATGCGGCTTGGCCCCGAAGTGGCTCGGTCTGCGACTTCTTCATGACAGTGAGCCCAGTGCCGCCGCCGGAAGGACGTACCGACCCGGCGTCCGCCCACCGAGCGGGGGCGCGTCGCGCCGGAACGGGTGAAGCCCTTCGCCTGGGCGATCGAGCGTCACAACCTCAGGCTGGCCGCCGTTGTCGATGACCCACGCCTCGATCGCCGCGGAGCTCTTGCCCTCGGCGATGATCGCGGCACGCTCGATGACCGCGCCACCCTGCCCGTCGGGCCGCGACAGGCGCCGCACGACCGCGCGGATCGCCGCTTTGGAATCGTGCAACTCGCTCGAACTACTGGCGGGCATGCGCCCTCCCTGCTCGGGGCGACAACCGGCGCCGCGCGTCGCTACGGCTGGGCGAGGTCGTCTGCGTTGTCGCGGAGACCTCCGCGACTAGCCCGAACACTACCGCAGCCACTCCAGCCGCTCGCCCACAAGACCCAGCGCAGTCAGATCCCGCCCGTCAGCGCCGGCCAGTGTTGACGGCCCACGAGCACCAGGAGTGCCGGAGGTCGTCGACGATGGGCCGGGTGACGCGGTCATCCGCGACGTGATCGTTGACGATTTCGGCTGAGACTTAGCCGCGGCGCATGAGTCGGCCCACGGCCGCCATCAGCTCGTCGGCCTTCTCGGCCTGCTGGTCCGGCTCGACGCCGATGACGCAGTGGCGGGCGTGCTCGTCGAGCAGGCCGAGCGCCACCTTGTCGAGCGCGGCCTGGATCGCGGAGATCTGCGTGAGCACGTCGATGCAGTAGCGGTCGTCCTCGACCATGCCCTGGACGCCGCGGACCTGACCCTCGATGCGGCGCAGCCGCTTCTGGAGCTGGTCCTTGGTTGCGCTGTAGCCGCGAGTGGGCGTTGTCTGCTGGGCGTCGGTGGCGGCCATTGCGGAATCTCCGGGAGCTGTCGTGGTACCACCACTATACCCGCTGGGGGTACTTTTACGGGGCTCACCTAGGCATATCTCCGTCGCGTGACAGGAAGAAGACGATGAGCCAGATCTCCAGCGAATCGCCCGCGAATACGGGCAGCGATACGGGCGACCACGGCTCCGGCCACGGCTGACCCGGGGCCCAGCAACGGCGGCGGGACCCGCTCCCGTCGCCGTTCCCTGGCCGCAGATACCCCCCTGGCGTATTTGACACCAGCGGGTAGAAGGTGTTACGGTTCGCCGCGCCAATACCCCCTCCCCGTATTTAGGAACCCACATGACCGAAACCACCCACGTTGACGAGTCCCGCGAGTACAGGGTCACCGGTATGACGTGCTCGCACTGCGCCGCGTCGGTCCGTGAAGAAGTCGCCGAGCTCCCGGCCGTGCGCACGGTCGACGTGGACGTCGCCGCCGGCCGATTGGTGGTGACCGGCACCGATATCGACGACGACGCCATCCGCGCCGCCGTCGCCGACGCCGGGTACGAGGTCGTCTAGGCGCGCGTCATGGAGGCCCACGCGCAGCACGGCCACGCCAGACACGAACATCACGGCGGGCACGAGCACCACGAGCTGCCGACGTCCGGCCGAGCGCTCACCAACACCGCGATATCCGCGACACTGCACTGCCTGACCGGGTGCGCCATCGGCGAGATCCTGGGCATGGCGATCGGCACAGCGCTGGGCTTCTCGCGGTGGGGCACCGTGGCGCTCGCCGTTGGCCTCGCGTTCCTGTTCGGCTACGCGCTCACGAGCCTGCCGCTGCTGCGCGCGGGCCTCGCCGTCAGCGCCGTGATCCCGATCGCCCTCGCTTCGGACACCTTCTCGATCGCGGTGATGGAGATCATCGACAACGGCGTGATGCTGCTCGTGCCTGGTGCCATGGAAGCCGGACTGGGGTCCGTGTTCTTCTGGGGCGCGCTCGCGTTCGCCCTCTCGGTGGCCTTTGTGGTCGCGCTGCCAGTCAACCGCTGGCTGATCGCCCGCGGCAAAGGCCACGCCGCCGTCCACCGCACGGGCATTCACGGCGGGCCGAATCCTCGAGTGGTCGGCGTCATCCTCGCAGTGGCGTTCGTGTTCGGCACCACCGTCCTCGCCATCGAGGCGCTCGACGGTGACGACGGCGGCCACCTCGGCGAGCCGCACGCTTCCCTCATGCTCGGAGCCCAGTGGTGACTGAGCGTTGGTTCCGTCGCTGGGCTGCTCGCGCGGGCGCGAGCGGTTGCGGCCGATGCGCCGTGGCCGTCTAGCGCCTTAGCGCGCCAGACGGCCGGCCGGGTCCGCACCCGGCGCGTCGCACGCATCCACTCACTCCTGCGGGCCGGCCTCCCCACGGCCCAGAAAGGCTTCCTCATGCAGACCGCACATCCGCGGCGCTGGACGGCCCTTGCCGTCATCGCGCTCGCGCAGTTCATGGTGATCATGGACACCTCGATCATCGGCGTCGCCCTTCCCGAGATCCAGGCCGACCTCGGATTCACACCGGACTCCCTCTCGTGGGTGTTCAACGCCTACGTCATCGCCCTCGGCGGCCTGCTCCTGCTCGGCGGCCGCCTCTCCGACCTCCTGGGCGCCAAGCGCATATTCAGCCTCGGCTGGCTCGTCCTCGCCACGGGGTCCCTCGCCGCCGGACTCGCTGACTCCACCGGGGTCGAGATCACGGCCCGCGCCGTCCAGGGCGCAGGCGCCGCGCTCATCGCGCCGTCAGCCCTCACCCTCCTGATGATGCTCTTCGGCAACCAACCCAAAGAGCTGATGAAGGCGTTCGCCATCTACGGCGCGGCCGCCCCCGCAGGCGGCACCGCCGGCGTGTTCCTCGGCGGGGTCATGACCGAGTGGATCTCCTGGCCGTGGGTCTTCTACATCAACATCCCGATCGCCCTCGGCGTCCTCGCCGTCGTGCCCGGCCTGATGCCCAGCGCTCCCCCGCGCCGCGGCTCGATCGACTTCGCCGGAGCCCTCACCGCCACGGCCGGTCTCGCCCTCACTGTCTTCGGCGTCGTCCGCGCCCCGGAGCAAGGCTGGAGATCAGCCGCCACGCTCGCGAGCCTCGCCGGCGGCGTGGCGCTCCTCGGCCTCTTCGTCGTCGTTCAGGCCGCCCGGCGAGAGCCGCTGATGCGGCTCGGCATCTTCCGCGCCCCGAACCTCGGCGCCGCCAATGTCGTCCAGCTGCTGCTCGGCGCCGCGTGGATCCCGATGTGGTTCTTCCTGAACCTCTACCTGCAGCAGGTCCTGGGGTATGGCGCGTTCGAGAGCGGGGCGGCGCTCCTACCGATGACGGTCACGATCATGGTGCTGATGGTCGCGGTTGCGCCGAAGGTCACCGCTCGGTACGGCCCCAAGTCGCCGATCGTCGCCGGCTTGCTCCTCCTCGCCGCCGGTATGACCCTCATGGCGCTGGTGCGACCGAACGGGTCCTTCCTGGTGGACGTGCTCCCGGCCTCTCTGATCGCAGCAACCGGGATGAGCCTCGCGTTCATCCCGTCGCTGGGTACCGCGATCCAGTCGGCCAAGCCCGAGGAGGGCGGACTCGCCTCGGGCATCGTCAACACGAGCTACCAGGTTGGCTCCGCCCTGGGCCTTGCTGTCATGACGGCGCTTGCCACCAGCCAGGGCGCCGACCATCTCGGCAACGCCAGCGCCCTGACCGACGGCTACTCAGCCGCCTTCCTCGGCGCAGCCGGCATCGCGCTGATCGGCGCGCTCGCCGCGATCGCGCTCGTCCGCATTCCCAAGACGACCGCCGCCGAACCGTCCGAAACCCCCGAGGCCATCGCAGCCTGATTACCGTGCCCGGCGTCGCCGGGCACGGCTGTACCGCGCGGCGACGACCGGCGAGCAGCAAGACACCTCGTTCGGGTCACGTTGTCGGGGCTCGACCCGCGCGGAGCAGCTCAAGCGGCGCTGCGGCATTGACGCTGTCGCCGGGCTGCTTCAGCGCGCTAGCGGGCCTGGAATTCCCGGCCACAAGAATCGGCCTCGCCTTCCAGGTCGCGCCTTACAAGCGCTCGCGAGGACGTCGAGAAGCCGGCGCATGGCCGGCGAGCGAAGTGATTCGGCGCGCACGGCAACCGAGAGCCGCCGCGCGGCACGATGATCACCCACCGCACGCGCCGGCAGGCGCAGCGACGTCGATGTGCATGAGGGCCACACGGCGACGCCGTCACCGCGCGCGACCAGCCCTTCGGCGTGCACGAGCGAGGCCGCCATCCGCTGCGACCCGCCGGATTCGGCGAAGCGTCCTCCGCAGTCCGGGTGCGGGGGCGAGACGACGTCCTCGCCGCGAAGTGCCTCGAGCTCGAGCGCGTGGCCGGTGAGCAGACGATGGCGAGACGGCAAGAGCACGACGTACGGTTCGAGCAGGAGGTCGAGGACTGCCAGACCGTCTGGGCGGTCGTCCGGTCGCCACTCGGTGATGACCGCCGCCTCCGCCTGCCCGTCGGCCACCACTTGTAGCTCACGGCACGCTTCGAGCGTCCTGGGCCTGAACGCCTGGGAAAGCTCGGCCGGCATTCGGTCCAGCAGCCTTGGGACCAGCCAGCCCTCCACGCTGGCGAGCACACCGAGAACGGGCCCAGATTCGCTCGCGGGCCGCTGGAGATCCACGAGCAGCCGCACGACCTGCCGCGCACGAGCGACCAACGCCTGCCCGTCCCGAAGCAGCACGCTCCCGTGCGGTCCTCGACGGACAAGCGACTGGCCGACCTGGCGTTCAAGGCGCTGCAGTCGGCGCGTGACCGCCGGCTGCGACGAGTTCAGCGCACGGGCGGCGGCCGCGATCCCACCATGGTCGGCGACGGCGATCAGCGCTTCGAGATCGCGTGGGTCGAACATCGTCACGAAGCTTATGCCCGATTGGCATACCCGGGTGGGGCATACCGCTTCAGCCTCGGTTCCGATGAACGCGACGCTGAGGACGGCAGGACAACTCGCCGGCGCACCCGGCCTGCTCGTAGCCGTCGGGATCGCGCGGCTCGGCGTCCCAGCGCTCAGCCTGGCGATGCTCCTTGCGGCGCGCGACGCGTCGGGCAGCTACGGCGCCGCCGCACTGGTCAGTGCGGCGTTCGCGATCGCAGCGGCGGCCTCGCAGCTGCCGTGGGGACGCCTGGCCGACCGTCACGGCGCGCGCCCGGTCCTCCAATGCCTCGCGATCGGGCAGGGACTTGCGCTCGTCGCGTTCGCAGCCCTTGCACACCGTGAGGCCGGGGTGGCCGCCATGGGCATCTCCGCCGCGCTGGCCGGCCTGTGCTTCCCGCCGATGGGGACGGTGAGCCGTGCAGCCTGGCAGCAGACCCCTGACGAGGAGACTCGCCGCGCGTTGTTCGCGCTCGACGGCCTGACCACCGAGCTGACCCTGATTCTCGGGCCGCTCCTCGCGAGTGCGCTTGTCGCCGCCGGCGGCGGGCCCGTCGCCGTCGCAGTTGGCGCAGCGATGGTCGTGATCAGCGTGATGGTCGGCGCGCGGTCCCGGCTGTTGCCGTCGGGAGGCACCCACCCCCTCCCTTCGGGCCTCGTCGGCTTACCGCCACGGGCGCTGGTCGTCTTGCTTGTGGCCACGGTGGCGATGGCGGCTGCGCTCGGCGCGGCGACGGTCTCCGGAGTCGCGCTCGCCGACCGAGCCGGGTTCCCGGAGGGCTTGCCGCTGACGCTCATGGCGGCCGGAGGCGTCGTCGGCGTCCTGGCATGGAGCTCGCGCCCGGTGGCGCTCAGTCGACGTGCACAGCTCATTTGCGGGCTGGTGCTGTACGCCACCGTCGTCGCGGGAATCGGGATCGCACCGACCGCCCTGGCGGTGCTGCTCTTCGTCGTAGCCGGCGGTTTGATGGCACCGTGCGACGCGCTTCAGGCACAGCTGTGCGGTGAGGCGGCTCCGCCCGTCCGCCTCTCCGAGAGCTTCGCGTGGCTGAACTCGGCGAACTGGATCGGCTACGCCGGCGGAACGGCGATCTCCGGTCCGCTGCTGGATCAGGCCGGCATTTCGGCCGGCTACTTGGCCTGCGCGGTAGCCGCCGTCGCCGCCGCCGCCCTGCTCACGCTGGCACGACCTGACCCGTGAGCGACCGCCGAGGAAGCTCGTGGCGGCCGCTCAACTCCGGGCCTTCACCGCCGTCACGATGTCCGCGATCGCCCGGCCGGAATCGGCTGCGTCCGGCCTTGTCCTTGACGAGTGAGGCGCGTGTCGAGCCCGCACGGTGCGGTGGGCAGAGGTGGTCGACAGCCGCGCCAGGTCGTCCTGCTGGGCAGCCCACTCTGCCCGCGAGCCGGTGGCGGCGGTGACGACGCTGCGCGGGCGGTCGCCGAGGGTCGTCAGCCTGGCGGCGCGGTTCAGCGCGGGCGGCGTTGCCTCGATGTCGCGAACGAGCAGCGCGGCCTGGCTCACCGGCTCGCCGTCACGGGGATCGAGGAAGAGCCCGCGCGAGGCGAGCGACTGAACGCCATCGACGGCGAGAACGAGGGGCGTCTCGTCGACCGGCCGCGCTTGACGACGCCGAGCGTCGTCAAGCGAGCGTCAAGCGCCGAGCCGTTACATCGGCCGCGTTGTCGACGCCTCAGGAGAAACTGACATGTGGGAAGTCCTCGAGCTGTTCACCGGCTTCGTGATCCTCGCCGGTGCGCTGTTCCTGCTCGCCGCGCCGGCGGCCGTGCTGATCGCGGGCGCACTGCTGCCGTTGCTGGCCGCCGCGCTCGTGCTCGGGCCGATCGCCGCGCTCGTCTGGCTCGCGCGTCGCGTCGGTGCGCGCGCACTCGCGCGCTGACCGGGCGGGGGCGCGTCCGATAGCGTCGCGCCATGCCGCGAGTGGTCAGCCGGCCACGGATCACGCACCGCCTCGCCGCGGCGCTCGACGACGGCCATGCGCTGCTCGTCGCTCCTGCCGGGTACGGCAAGACGACCGCGGCGCTGGAGGCGGTCGCCGGAAGGTCCCCGGTCGCCTGGCATCCGTGCCGGCGGGGGCACGGCGACCCGTTCCGCCTGCTCGCCGGTCTCGCCGCCGCCGTCGAGCGCGCGCAGCCCGGGCTGGCCGGCGGTGTGCTCGACGCGCTCGCCGATCCTGGCGACCCCCTCGCGTTGGGCGGGTTGCTCGCGCGCGACCTCGACCGGCTGCTCGTCGACGACCTTGTCTTGGTCGTCGACGATGCCGAGCACCTGAAGGCCTCAGACGACGCCGTAGGGCTGCTCGACGTGCTGCTCGAAACGCAGCGGCTCCGCATGCTGCTCTGCACCCGGGTCGAGCTGCCGCTGCGCTCCCGGGCGGCGCTGCAGATGACGCGCGTGACCGCTGACGAGCTCGTCTTCAGCGGAGAGGACACGGCGGCGCTGCTCGAGGACCGGCTCGGGCGCGAGGCGAGCGACGAGGAAGTGCAGAGTGTGCTCGACCGGACCCTCGGCTGGCCGCTCGGCATCGCGCTCGGGTCCGGGCTGGCCGAGGACCATGACCCGGAGGTTCTGGCCGCACGGTTGCTCGATCGCGTGGACGAGGCGGCGCGCGCGGCGTTGCTCGACTCGTGCGTCGTGGACGAGGTGACGCTGGGCGTCGCGCGGGCCCTCGGGGTCGATGTGGCGGCGGGCCACTCTGCCGGCCTGGTCGCGCGGCCCGGGCTTGCCGACGGTTCCGTGGCGTGGCATCCGCTCGTGCGTGAGGCGCTGCGCGCCGTGTGGCGGCGCACGGTGCACGAGCCACGGCAACGCTCGGTGCTGGGCCGGGCGGGCCGCGCGCTCGTGGCCGACGGCCAGACACTCGCGGGCGCGGAGGCACTGATGGCGGGCGGCGACCACGCTGCCGCGCTCGACGCGTTGCTCGAAGACGCGGACCGGCTGCTCCGTCGGACCCCGGCCACGGTCGCGGCGTTGCTCGACGCGCTGCCGGCATCGGTGGACGAGCCGGCTGCGCTGGTGCTCCGTGGGTGGCTCGACAGCGTCCGCGGCCACGCTGCGGCCGCGGTGGGACCGTTGCAGGAGGGACTGCGACGGCTCGAGGACGAAGGGAGAGCCCACGACGGCGCGGGCGCGCGCCTGGCGCTGTGCGAGAGCCTGTACTTCCTCGGGCGGCTGGACGAGGCGATCGTCGAGGCGGGGCGCCTCGCGGACGATCCGGGCGCACCGGTTCCGCACGCCTGGATCGCCGCTGCCTGGCGCGCGTTGTACGAGGCCGCGGCGGGCCGGCCCGAGCAGGCGCGCCTGCGGATCGGCGAGGTGCTCGCGCGCGACCGTACCGGCGCCGCGGCCGGGCTGATCGCGTCCGCGGGGGCGTTCATCGCGGCACCGGTCGGCCGCCACGAAGTCGCCATCGCCGAGCTCGACGCGGCCTACGCGCGCATGATCGGCCGCGAGCGCGCGGCGGGCCGCCCCGAGTATCTGAGCTCGCTCGCCGCGTTCCTGCTCGCGGACATCGGTGAGCGCGAGGAAGCCGTGCGGCGGGCTGACCGCATGGTCAGCGACCGCGAGCCGGACGGCCTGCCACCGTTCGTCGCCGCGCTCGCTTATGGGTTGCAGGCGTGGACGCGGGCGCTGGCGGGTGACTTCGCGGGAGCCGACGTGGCGTTCGTCGCCGCCGAGGCGGCGGGCCCACCGGACGGCTGGCCGTTCGGCTTCGGGCTGGCCTCGCGAGCGATCGTCGCCGCAGCACGCGGCGAGCCGGCGGTCGCCGCGGCGGAGCGCGCGCTGCGCGTGGGAGCGACCATGCCCGACGCCCACTACGCGATGCTCGCGGTCGAGCTCGCCTCATGCCTGCTGGTCGCGCGTGACCCGGGCGCGGCCCTGGCGATCCTCGACACGCTCCTGACGCGGCTGCCGGAGACGTCGACCTATCCCCGGGCCCGTGCGCTGGCGCTGCGCGCCGCCGCCCGCGCCGCCCACGGCGAGCCGTGGATGGACGACGCGCGCGCCGCGTTTGCGCTCATCGATCGCCCGAATCTCACACGTCTGCTCGCCGCCGACTGGCGTCACCTGCGACCGCTCGCCTGGTCCGCGCTGGACCTCGACGACCGGCGCGACGGCGCGCTGGCGGGCGACGGGACCCGCGCGGCGGTGCTCGCCGCCGTGCCGGCCGAGGATCTACCCGACTTCGCGGCGCACCCGGCCGCGGCGACGCGTGCGGCCGTCGCGCCCCCGCTGGCCCGGACCGGGCACCCCGCCGTCGGCGAGACCCTCGCCGCGCTCGCGGACGACCGCGACGAGACCGTGCGGCGCGCCGCGCAGGCCGCCCTCGAAGACCTGCACGCGCGGCCGCTCCCCCTGCGCTTCCGGCTGCTCGGCGGCTTTGCGGTCGCGCGCGGCGGCTGGCCGGTCGACGACCGCGCCTGGACGCGCCCGACGGCGGCGCGGCTCGTGCGGTACCTGCTCGTCGCCGGAGGCCCGGTCGACGAGGACCGCGTCGCGCACGACCTCTGGCCAGACCACGACGGCGAAGCCGCGCGAGGCGCGCTGCGCATGGCGGTGTCCCGAGCCCGGCAGGTACTCGACGCCCACCGCGCCGGGCCATCACTGCTCAACTACCGCGATCGCACCTATCGCCTTGAGCTCACCTGCGCCGACGAGGTGGACGCGTGGCGTTACCGCACCGAGGCCGAACAGGCCCTCGACGCCTCCGGCCCCCAGCGGCGCCTGCTGCTCATCCGTGCGGACGAGCTCTACACCGGCGAGCCGCTGCCCGAGGAGCGCTACGCCGACTGGGCCGAGCCCTGGCGCGAGGAGCTCATCTCCCTGCGCCGACGCGTGCTGCACGCGCTCGCGCTGGAACACCGCCGTGCCGGGGACGAGCACGCCACCGCCGCGATCGCACGACGCCTGATCGCGAGCGACGAGCTCGACGAGAGCGCCCACCGGCTGCTCATAACGGCGCTGTCGCGCAGCGGCCTGCGGTCGCTCGCACTGCGCCAGTACCTCGAGTGCCGACGCCGGCTGATCGACGGCGCCGGCCTCGAGCCCGACGCGGAGACCGCCGCGCTGCAGCAGCGGCTGCTCGCCGGGCTGCCCGTCTGACTTGCGAACCGGCGCAAAGCGTCCCATCGGTCCTAGTCGACCCCGACTGAAAGGACCACCCCCGTGGCCACTACCGAAGCGACCATCATCCCCGCCGGAACCTGGGCCGTCGACCCGGCGCACACGACGCTCGAGTTCGCCGTCAAGCACCTCGGCTTCGCGACCATCAAGGGCCGCGCCCAGGTCACCGTGGGCAGCATCGACAGCGAGACGATCCGTGCGACCGTCGACGCGACCAGCCTCACCACGCTCGAGCCCGATCGCGACCGCCACCTGCGCACGCCGGACTTCTTCGACAGCGACCGCCACCCGACGCTGACGTTCGAGAGCACGCGGATCACCACCGACCACGGCCGCCTGGCGGTCGAGGGCCGCCTGACCATCCGCGGTGTCACGCAGCCCGTCGTCCTGTCCGGCACGGTCACCGGCACCGGCACGGACCCGTGGGGCGGGGAGCGGCTCGGGCTGGACCTCGAGACCGTGATCGACCGCCGCGACTTCGGCGTGAGCTGGAACGAGGCGCTGCCGGGCGGGGACGTGCTCGTCGGCAACGCCGTCCGTATCTCGGCCAGCGTCTCGGCCGTGAAGGAGGACTGACGGTGCGTGTGCTCGCCGTCTCCGGGAGCCTGCGCAAGGCGTCCCACAACACCGCGCTCTTGCGCGCGATGGCGGAGGAGGCGCCGGAGGGCGTCACCTTCACGCTCTTCGATGGGCTGGAAGCGGTCCCGCCGTTCAACGAGGACCGCGAGGATCACCCCCAGCCGCCCGGCCTCGCCCGCTGGCGCAACGCGCTCCGCACCGCCGACCTCGTCGTGTTCGCCACCCCGGAGTACAACACGACCATCCCCGGCCAGCTCAAGAACGCCGTGGACTGGGCGTCACGGCCGTTCGGTGAGGAGTCGGTGCTGTGGGGCAGGCCCGTCGCGGTGCTCGGCGCGAGCAAGACGGGCTACGGGGCGATGTGGAGCCAGGCCGATCTGCGCAAGGCGCTGGCCAAGGCGGGCGCGCGCGTGCTCGACGCCGAGCTTGCGATCCCCTACGCGCACCGCGTGACCGGCGACGTGCTCCGGCGCCGCGCCGGCGGCTACCTGGCCGACGTGCTCGACGCCGTGAAGGTCCCCGCGCGATGACCATCCGCATCCTCGCGCTCGTCTGCGCCGCGCAGTTCATGCTCGTCGCCGACGACACGATCGTCAACGTCGCGCTGCCCTCCATCCAGAGCGACCTCGATTTCTCCGAGAACGCTCTGGCATGGGTCGTCGACGCGTACCTGCTGATGTTCGGCGGCTTCCTGCTCGCGGGTGGGCGCGCCGTCGACCGGCTCGGCCGCCGCCGCGTGTTCCTCGGCGGGATCGCGCTGTTCACGCTCGTCTCGCTCGTCTGCGGGCTCGCGCCCGACCAGGGCAGCCTGGTCGCCGCTCGTGGACTGCAGGGCTTCGCGGGCGCGGTCGTCTCTCCCGCCGCGCTCGCCATCCTGCTTTCGACGTTCCCCGAGGGCCACGGCCGCACACGCGCCCTGGGTGCTTGGGGCGCCGTGATGGGCATCGCGGGCGCGAGCGGCGTGCTGCTCGGCGGCGTCATCACCGACCTGCTGGGCTGGCGCTGGGTGTTCCTCGTCAACGTCCCGATCGGTCTGACCGTGCTGGCGCTCGCGGCGCGGCTGATCCCTCGCGGCACCGAGCCACGCAGCGGCTCGCTCGATCTCGCGGGCGCCGTGCTCGTCACTTCGGGCCTGCTCGTGCTGCTCTACAGCGTGCTGGACACGCGAGACCATGGCTGGACGTCGGCCCGCACGCTGCTCGGCTTCGCGCTGGCGGTCGTCCTGCTGGTGGCGTTCGCCGTCAACGAGCGCCACCACCGTGATCCGCTGCTGCCCGCGGCGCTGTTGCGCAGACGCGCCGCGACCGCCTCGCTCGCGCTCGTGATGCTCGGCTCCTCGGCGCTGTTCGCGATGTTCTTCTTCCTCACGCTGTACATGCAGAACATCCAGGGCTGGTCCCCGATCGAGACCGGTTTGTCGTGGCTGCCCTTCAGCGCCGCGATGTTGATCACGAGCGGCGTCCTGTTGCAAGTGCTGCCCGGAAGGCCTTTGCGACCGTTCCTGGTCGTGGGTGCGCTGGTCACCAGCGGCGGGTTCGTGCTGCTGACGATGCTCGACGCCGGCGAGTCGTTCTTCACGGGCCTGCTGCCGGCGGAGATCGCGCTCGGCGTGGGCATCGGCGCGCTGCTCGTGCCGACCCAGTCGGCCGCCACCTCCGGTGTCGGTGAGGCGTTCTCTGGCATGGCCGCGGGTCTCATCACAACGTGCCAGCAGATCGGGGGCGCGCTCGGAATTGCCGTGCTCGTGACCGTCGCGGGCGACCGCACGGCCGGGCTCATCGAGGGCGGGACGAACCCGCTCGAGGCGGCGGTCAGCGGCTATGCCACCGCGTTCTGGGTCGGCGCTGGCCTGACCGCCACCGCCGCCGCCACGGCGCTCCTGCTGCGCCGCATGCGCGCGCCCCACGAGGCGGTCGCGATCGCCTGACAAACGAGCGTCAAACGCCGCTTGGGACGGTGCCGGCATGAGCTCCGAGATCGAGGATCATCTCCGCCTCGTCGCGTCCCAGGCGCGCCGGTTCCGCGGCCGCGGCCTGCCGTTCTCCGACCTCGTCCAGGAAGGCGCGGTCGGGCTCGTGCAGGCCGCGGCACGCTTCGACCCGGCGCGCGGCGTGCCGTTCGGCGCGTACGCCTTGCACTGGATCGAACGCGCGATGAACGCGGCCGTGCAACGTCAAGGCCCGGCCCCGAGCCTGTCGGTGCGCGACGCGCGGCGGGCGGCGAAGCTGCGCGTGCTCGAGGGTGACGACGAGTCGCTCGCCGCGCGGCTCGACACGTCACCGGAGCGAGTTGCGGCCCTGCGGCTCGTCACCGCGCCGTCCGTCCCCCTCGACCGCGACGCGCTCGAGGCCGAGGAGCCGTGGCCGGAGGTACTCCGCGCCGAGGTGGCACGCGAGCTCGAACGCGCGCTCTCGGCGCTTCCCGAGCGCGAGCAGATCATCGTCCGACGACGCTACGGCCTTGGCACCGACGTCCCGGAGACGTTCGTCGAGATCGCGCGCTCGTTCGGCCTCACCCCCGAGCGCGTGCGGCAGCTGGAGCGCGGCGCCCTCGCGCGCCTCGCCGAGGACGAGGGATTGCGTGCGTGGGCGGCATGAACGCCGGCCTGCGCGCAGCCCGCTGGGCGCGCGAGCGCTCAGCCGCCGAGGAGGAGGGCCCGATCGCCGCCCCAGGAAGCCGCAGTCCGAGGACGGAGCGCGCCGCCGCCGGCTGCGATCAAGATCTTCATCCCGACGACGCTGCACAGCCGGCGAGGACGATGGGCCGGGCAGGATTCGAAGTTTGCGCGACGGATTATGAGTTGCCGGGAGCCTGTCCGAGACGGTCCAGAGCGGAGCACGAGCGTGCAAGAGGACCGGGCCGTCGGCGGACGAGGCATGGGCGACGCTCAGGACAACCGCGGGCGGCCTGCGTGCAGCAGGCCGCCCGCGATCGACGCGCTACGGGGTGGTCGTCGACAATGTGAAGGTCAACGCCTTGCTGTAACGCCCGGTGCGCAACGGATCGTTCGCACCGATCGCCTGCTTGAGGCCGATCGCCGCCGTGCCATTGCTCACCGGCCCGGTGTACGACACGAGCGAGACGGGCGAGCCGAGCGGCGAGAACGCCCCCTCGCCAGCCCTGATCTGCAGCGGCTGAGCGAGCGCGTGGCTGCCGTTGACCAGCCGGCCGGACTGCGGCCCTGCGTCCGAGACCGACAGCGTCGTGTCACCGGCGGTGCTGGTGACCGTCGCGGTCAGCGAGCTCTCGTACTCGCGCGCGACTCCCGGGACGAAGGGGCCGAGTGGCTCCGCGGCTCCGATCGACAACGCCAGCGTCGCCGGCACCGACCCGCCGACGTCGACGTTCACCGGCTCCCCGACGCACGGACGGACAGAGTCGTCGAGTGCCGTCCAGTCGAACGCCGCGACGGGGGTCGCACCGAGCGCTGCCCCGCCGTTGTTGGCGTACACCCCAAGCGTCGGGTTGGTGATGCCGTTCAGGGTCGTCTCGCCGACGCTCGTCCAGCGCGCGCCGTCCGCCGACCAGAACGCGCGCACGACGTTGCCCGAGCTGAACGTGAGCCGCAGGTACACGGACGAAGGCGTTCCCGTGGGCACCGGCACGTTGGCCGAGGTCACGACGGTGCCGTCCTCCTTGACGAGCTCGATCCGGCGCCCGCCTTGGTAGGCGTGCGCGAGCCGGATGAAGTTGTCGTCGTTCTGGTAGAGCAGCACGCCGGCCTGCTCGCCGTTGGCGGACGGGTTGAACGTGAGCTTGGTCGTGTAGGTCCACGACGCGGTCGTCGGGCGCGGCCGCAGCACAACCGGCGGACCGGACCCGCCGGCGCCGTCGAGGGTGCCGAACCCGGCCACGAGGTTCAGCGCCCCGTCGCCCACGGTGTAGGTGCCGGGCGCGTCGCGTACGACCGTCGGCCACAGCGTCCGGTCCAGCGCGGAGCCGTTGAAGCGGTCCGAGCCGGGTCCGTAGCAGTTGCCGTCGGGCGGCGGCGCGTTGACCGTGATTGCCACGGTCGAGGACGCCGAGCGCCCGTTGGCGTCGGTCGCGGTGAAGCGCGCCGTGTGCGTGCCCAGCTGCGTGTAGACGAATGACGCGTCCTTGGTGGTCGCGTCGACCGTTCCGTCGGACGTGAAGTCCCACGCGTAGGTCAGCGGGTCGTTGTCCGGGTCGCTCGCGGTGCCGGTGAACGAGACGGCCAGCGGCGTCTCGCCCGCCACCGCGGACGCGGACGCCGACACCAGCGGCTTCGCGTTCACGGCCATGCCGCGGCCGTTGAACGTCATCTCATCGAGCTGGAACAGATTGTTCGCCGGCCCGCCCGCGAGCTGCGCGAAGACGAAGTACACGCGGTGCGTGCCGGTCGTTGGCGCGATCGGCGCGGTCACTGTGCGGTAGGTGTTGTTGCTGCCCGTGACCGGTAGGTCCAGGGTCGAGATCACCGGGCCGTCCGGCGCGCCGAGACGCAGCTCCACGCGCCCGCCGGTGTTCGCGCCCGCCGAGTAGAGCATCGAGATGGAGTCGATGTTCTTGAAGTTCATCGGCTCGAAGTACAACCAGTCGCCGGGGTTCGCGTTGCCGACGCGTACCCCGCCCTGCGCGGTGTTTTGATTGGAGTTGGTGACGCCGCTCATTCCGGCGTAGTGCTCCATCTGCATCTGCTTCGGGTTCAGGCGGTTCGACACGCCGCTCGACAGCGCGACTGAGCCCGGCTGGCCGCCGCCGTCGGTGTAGCTGCCGGTGACAACCTGGGAGATGATCGCGCTCTTGGCGTGGCCTGACTCGGCGTCGGTCGTCACCGTGCCCGCGCAGCCGGTCTTCTGCGTGCCCGGATGCACGTGCGGGTTATCGCCTTCGGCGTGGAAGAGCCCGAGCGACACGACCGCCCGGTCACACGCGATCGTCGCGTCCTCGGGGTCGGTGATCGTCAGCTTGTACTCGAGCTCGTCACCGAAGTCGAAGAAGCCGCCGTTCTCCGGGAACTCGACCTTGACCGTCGGCGCGGTGTTGCCGGCGTTGATCGTGATCGTGTGCGTGGCGACCTTGCCCGTGGCGTCCGTCACGGTCAGCTTCGCCGAGTAGGTGCCCGCCTTGGTGTAGGTGTGCGTCGGGTTGGCGGCCGTCGACGTCGCGCCGTCGCCGAAGTCCCACGCCAGGGCGACGGTGTCTCCGTCGGGATCGTAGGTGCCCTCGCTGGAGAACTTGACCGTCAGCGGCGCGGGCCCGTTCTCGCGGTCGGCGGACGCCTCGATCACCGGCGTGCGCTTGCCCTTGGCGTAGTCGATCCGGTACAGGCCGGAGTCCGGGTTGACGTTGGCGCCCGCGTAGTTGAAGTCGACGCCCCACTCGAGCACGTAGAACGAGCCGTCGGGGCCGAACGCCATGTCGTGTGGGTGGCGGAACTGCGTGTTGGCCATGAAGCGTTGGATCTCGGCCGGCTTGCCGTTCGCGTCCAGGCGCATGTAGGCGATCCAGTCGCGGTTCCAGTCGGCGAAGAACACCGCGTCGTCATAGAACGACGGGAACTTCGTCTCCGACGCGCCGTCCGTGCGGTCGTGGTGATACACGTCGCCCATGACCGCGGTGCGGCCGGGACCGGTCGGCACCGCCAGCGGCGGTGTGCCCCATGGGTACCCCGCCTCGTACGGCGTGTAGCCCCACCACAGCAGCGCGGACCTGCCGGGCGGGACCTTCGACAGACCCGTGTTCCAGGCCGAGTCGTTCGTCGGTCCGCCCTCGCAGTCGAACGCGCCGCCGCTGGTCAAGGTCGTGAAGTCCCAGTCGTGGTAGGCCTTATTGTCGGCGATGCAGTACGGCCAGCCCATGTTGCCCGCTTCGCGGATCTGGTTGAGCTCGTCGTAGCCACGCGGCCCGCGGTTGGCGATCGGATTCTGGGCGTCCGGGCCGACTTCGCCGTTGTACAGCCAGCCCGTTTCGGGGTCGACCGCGATCCGGAACGGGTTGCGGTGCCCCATCGTGTAGATCTCGGGGCGGGTCTTGTTGCCCGGATCGAGCGCCTCATCGAACAGGTTGCCCGACGGGACGAGGTATGTGCTGCCCGGGCCAGGCGTGTCACCCGGGTTAGGCAGCGGCCGGATGCGCAGGATCTTGCCGCGCAGGTCGTTCGTGTTGCCGGACGTACGACGCGCGTCGCGCGCGTGGTCGGCGTCCGGATTGTCGCCGGGCTCGTTCGCCAGCCGGTCGTCGATTGGGTTGAAGCCCTGCGACGTCGCGTGCTGGGAGTCGTCGCCGGTCGAGACGTAGAGGTTGCCGTCCGGGCCGAAGTCCATCGAGCCGGACGAGTGGCAGCAGATGATGCGCTGGTGCGGGAACTCCAGCAGCTTCTTCTCCGAGCTCAGGTCCAGCGACCCGTCCGGCGCGACCGTGAAGCGCGAGACCCGCTGGATCTCGGGCGAGGGCACGCTGTAGAACAGGTACATCCAGCGGTTGACCGAGAAGCTCGGATCCAGAGCGATGCCGAGTAGCCCGTTCTCGTTGCCCCGGTGCACCGGGATGGTCCCGATCACGCGCACGTTCTGGGTCTGCGCGTCGTAGTGCTTGACCTTGCCCGCCAGCTCGACGTAGTAGACGTCCAGGTCAGGCGCGACGGCGATCTCCATCGGGTTCTCGGTCGTCGTGTCCAACGCGACCTTGTCGAAGGACGAGTCGCTCGGGATGCCCTCCCGCTCGGCGCCGCAGTTGCCGGCCTTGGCACCCGCGGCCCACTCGATTGCGCCGAGCAGGTGGGTGCGGAAGTGCGGCTCGTCGTAGTAGCGGCCGTGGTGGCCCATGGCCGTGTAGAAGCTGCGGCCGCCGTCGTAGTTCGAGCACCACGAGATCGGATGATCGTCGGCGACGGGATCGTTGCCGTCGTCCTCGAAGATCGTGTTCTCGTCGAGCGTGGCGAGCACGTGCACCTTGCCGCGCGGCTCGTTGGTGTGGTTGTACCACTCGTCCTCACGCGACCAGTCACCCGGCAACCCGGTCGTGGACGGGTGCGACGGATCCTCGATCTTGACCGTCCCGGTTTGGAACTGGTTCGCGCCGCCCGCATGGTTGCGGAACTGCGCGCCGCCGTGCATGTCGGCGAACCAGGCCCAGTCGCGGTTCATGTTCGACGCTGCGTGGATCGCGACCGAACCGCCCCCGCGCTGGAACCAGTGCTCGAACGCGACCTCCTGCGGGTTGGTCAGCACGTTCTCGCCGTCGGAGTTGAGCCACACGACGACGTCGTACTGCGCGAGGTTGTGCTCGGTGAACGCCGCCGAGTCCTCGGTCGCGTCCAAGGAAAAGTTGTGCTGCTCCGCCAGCGCGCGGATGGCGGGGATGCCGGCGTTGATGGCATCGGTGTGGCGAAAGCCCGTGGTCTTGGAGAACACGAGCGCCTTGAAGCGAGGCTCCTGCGCGTACGCGGCCGCGGTCGGCACGAGCAGGATGAAGAGCGTGGCGAGCAGGGCGAGGCCAAGCCGCCGGTCAACGGTGCGTGAAGTACGCATGGTCCCTCCGGACGTGATTTCCGGGACGGCTCTCCTCCGCCCGGCTCCCCCTCTACGGACCCCGAATCCGTATTAATTGGACTCTCACACAAATCGAGAGACGAGTCAACGCAAAAAGGCTGTTTTGTCCTGCTGAACGACGTAAATCGGCGGTTCGGTTCGCGGTCCGACAGACCGCTTTGCTGACTACCGGATCCGGGTCGTGCGTGAAGTCGCCGAAGTGCGTGTCGCTAACGGTGATCGTGATTCCGCGCTCCGGGTGCGAAGTGCGGCTCGACCATGCGGACGAAGACGTGGTTGGCGGCCTCGTTGACTTCAGAATCCAGTTCCGACTACCGCGCCGATCGGTGCGCCGACCCCGAGTATCCCGGCCATGGCGCCTCGCCTTCGCGGTTCGACGTTGTCCACGTCCGCCCTCGCGTCAGCCAACATCTCCTCGAGGCGAGCCACTGCCGCCTTCGGAGTACGCCTCCCGCTGTCCTGGATGTGCGCAGGGCCCAATCAGAGATCCATCTGGACGTCCCCGTAGAGCCAGGAGCGACGATGGGCCGGGCGGGATTCGAACCTGCGCGCGACGGATTATGAGTTGCCGAGATGCTCGTCCGGCACGGTCCGGAGGCGTCCGTTCGGTTCATCAAGCCCGCCGCGGCCCGTTGAATCCGACGATTCAAGAGTACGTGGAGAGTAAGGCTCTCGCCGATCCGAAAGTGCTCGCGGCAGTCCACTGCCACCGGCGAGGCGCCGGAGGAGAACTTAGCGCGGCCTCGGGTGGTGGCGAAACTCAGATGTCACTCGTCGGCAGCCGAGCCTTGGCGAGTGCTGCGATCGCGGCAGTGGTTACCAATAGTCCTGCGATGGCGGCGCCGGCGGCGACGTCTGCGTAGTAGGAGAGGTAGAGCCCGCCGACGCCGCACGCGACGCCAAGCGCGCTGGCGGCGGCGATCAGCGGGGGCACGCGCCGCGTGAACGTGCGGGCCGCGACCGCCGGCCCGATCAACGCGGCGACCACGAGCAGATTGCCTAGTGCCTGCACGCCCACGAGCACGGCCGCGGTCAACAGCAGGGCGAACGCGGCCTCGGCGACGCGCGGACGCGCGCCGAGGGAACGCGCCGCGGATGGGTCGAACGCGTACGTGAGCAGGTACGGGTACGCGAGCCAGCTCCCGATCAGCGCGGCCGCGGCCAGAGCGGCCGCGAGCGCGAGATCGGATGGACTCGTGGCCAGGACGTCGCCGAACAGCAGGTTCTGAAGGCCGGGCGGCGAGTCGGCGGAGAGCGCGAACACCGTCCCGATTCCCAGCAGGGAGGTGATCACGACGGCCACCGCCGTGTTGGAGCCCAGTGAGCGTAGGCGCGCCCCGGCCGCGATCGCGAGCGCCGCGACGATCAGCCCGACTGCGCCGCCCAGCACGAGCGGCACGCCCAGCAGCGCAGCGACGACCAGGCCCGGGAACATGCCGTGGGCGAGTGATTCGGCGCTGTAGGAGCGTCCGAGCAGGACGACCCACACGCCGAGCGCCCCACACGCCAGGCCGACGAACACGACCTCCAGCAGCGCGTCGCGCAAGATCGGCTCACGCCAGGGTTCCAGCAGGGCGTCAAGCACGTGCGGAGGCGCCCGCTGACTGTGTGACGCCGCGCGGCCAGCCGTCCGGTATGCGGATGACGGCGTGCTCGTATGTCTCAGCCAGCACCGTCTCGGTCAGGACGTGCTCCGGCGGTCCGAACTCGATCATGCGACCGTTGAGGCAGAGCACGTGGTCCCAGGCTCGAGCCTGGCCGACGTCGTGCGTGGACACGAGCACGCTCCGGCCCTCGGCGGCGAGCGCGTCGATCAGCGCGGTGAGCCGAGCGGCGCTCGGCGTGTCGAGCCCGGTGAAGGGCTCGTCGAAGAGCACGATGTCTGCGTCCTGCATCAGCGCGCGGGCGACGAGCACCCGTTGGCGCTGGCCGCCCGAGAGCTCGCCGAACGTCTCGCGTGCGCGGTCCTCGAGGCCGACGCGCTCGAGCGCCGCCTGCGCAAGCGCACGCTCAGCGCGCCCGGGCCGGCGCCACCAAGGGCCGCGGCCGAGTGCGCCCATCAACACGACGTCGAGTGCAGAGACGGGATAGTCGAGGCGCGAGCGCTCGGTCTGCGGGACGGTGCCTTGGCGGCCTTCGATGGTGAACGTGCCGGCGCGTGACTCGAGCTCGCCGAGCAGGGCGCGCATGAGCGTCGTCTTGCCGCCGCCGTTCGGGCCGAGCACGCCGACGCGCTCGCCGGGCATGACCGAGAAGGTCACGTCCGTGAGGACGGTCGGCCCGCCGCGATACCCAATCGCGAGGCCGCGTGCGTCGATCACAGGCCCGCGATCGTGCACCCTTGCGCGTCCCCGGTGAAGCCCTTGACCATCGCGTGGGCGTTCGCCTGTTCCATCTGCAGATACGTAGCGCCTGGTGAGCCCTCGGGACCGAGCGTGTCGCCGTAGAGCACGTAGTCGGCCTTCGCGCCCGTCTGGCGGGCGATCGTCTGAGCGAGTTCGGGGTTGACCGCGCTCTCCGGGAAGACCGCCTTGACCTTCTCGCGGCGGATGACGTCGGCCAGCTCGGCCAACTCACCGGCCGACGGCTGCGCGGACGCGGAGTTGGACGGCGTTGCGGCGCCGATCGTGGTGATTCCGTAGCGCTCGGTGAAGTAGCCGAACGCGTCGTGACTCGTGACGAGCTTGCGCTCCTGCGCCGGAACCTGGTTCATGCACGCCTCGATACCGGCGTCGAGCGCCTGCACCTTCTTCAGGTACGCATCGGCGTTGGTGCGATAGGCGTCCGCGTTCTCCGGAGCGGACTTGACCAGCTCGTCCCGGATCGCGGCGACGGCCGTCTCGACGTTGCGCGGGTCGTGCCACCAGTGCGGATCCCACTCGCCGGCGTGCTCTTCTTCCTCGCCGGCGTGCTCCTCTTCCTCGCCCGCGTGCTCTTCCTCCTCGCCGTGGCCGTGACCGCCCTCCGCAGGCTTGACCTTGTGCGGCGTGTGATCGGGCGCGATTACGAGCTCGGCGGGCTTCTCGCCGGTCTGCTCGACGAGCTCCTCCATCCAGTGATCGAGATCGTTTCCAGATTCGATGACGACCTTCGCGCCCGCGACCGCTTTTACATCGTCCGGCCGCGGCTCGTAGTCGTGCGGGTCCGCGTTGGCCGACATCACCTGCTTGACCTCCGCGGCGTCACCGGCGACCTGACGGACGATGTCGGCGACCACAGGCGTAGAAGCCACCACGAGCGGACGTTCCGCGGCGGAGGCCCCGCCGCCTGCCGCAGGCTCGTCCTCGCCGCCGCAGGCGGCGAACAGCAACGGGACAGTCAAGAGCAGAGCAGCGACTGGCTTACGCATGCCGCCGACGATAGAGGGAACCACTCTCATTTACCAGGGCGGAGATGAGAAACGCCACACCGCCCAGCGCCGCGATCGTCGCCCCGGGCGGCGCGTTCGTGCGCACGGACAGCCACACCCCGGCAACGCCCAGCGCAGCGGTCAACGCCACGCTGGTGAGCTGCCACGCCAGCAGACGATTCGTCCACAGCCGTGCGGTCGCCGCCGGGACGACGAGCAGCGCCGTGGCCAGCAACGCGCCCACGGCGGCGAGGGTCGCCACCGACGCGAACGCGACGAGCGCCAGCAGCACCAGATCCGGCACGCGAGACCGGACGCCGAGCGCGCGGGCGCCGGTCGCGTCGAACCCCGTCGCCAGCCACCGCGGTCCCAGGCCCACCGTTCCGAGCAGCGCCAGCACAGAGGCCACGCCAGCGAGCACGAGGTCCAGATCGGTGAGCGCGAACAGGCTGCCGAACAGCAGCGAATCCACTTCCGCACCCGAGTGGAACACGTTCGAAGCGAGCACCACCCCCGCCACCAACGCACCCACGAGCGCCAAGGCCGTCGCGACGTCGTAGTGGGCACGACGGCGAGCAGAAGCCCCTCCGACTCCCGCGGCGACAAGTGCCCCGGTCCCCGCCGCGCCGACCATCGGCGCGAAGCCCAGGCCCGCCGCCAGCACCAGACCCGGGAACGCCGCCGCCGCGACGGCGTGCGTGTAGAACGCGAGCCCGCGCAGGACGATCCACGTGCCCAGCAGCCCGGCGCCCACGGCGATGAGCAGCACCTCGTACAGCGCACGCTTCTCGAAGGCGTAGAGCCCGATGAGAGTCATTCCCACGAGAGTATCCGGAGCCGCCGCGAAGCAAGGATGAACTGCCGGCCGCCGGCCCTCGAGCGATTAGAACGTGATCGCCGCGGCGGCGAGAGCGGCGACTACGGAGACGACCGTCAGGCGACGCAGTCGACGCGGTGTCAGTCAAGTCCAAGTTCGGGTCTTCAGCTGCACCCGAACTCTGGAGGCGCCGGCCGCGGCGGTAAAGGCACAGGGTTGCGCACATCGCCACGACCGCGCTCACCGCAGAACCAATTCCCGTGACGGTCTGGTGAGATTCAGTCTCATTTACAGTACGGTGGACACATGCCCTCCTCCCCTCGCCCACTCGACGGCCGTCTGCCCGTCACCGTGCTCTCCGGCTTCCTCGGCGCCGGCAAGACGTCAACGCTGAATCACTTGCTGGCCAACCGCGAAGGCCTGAGGATCGCCGTCATCGTCAACGACATGAGCGAGATCAACATCGACGCGCGGCTGGTCCGGGACGGCCTCACGCGCGTCGACGAACGCCTCGTGGAGCTGACCAACGGATGCATCTGCTGCACGCTGCGTGAGGACCTGCTCGTCGAGGTGGCGCGGCTGGCTCGTTCCGGCCGGTTCGACTATCTGCTCATCGAGTCGACCGGCATCTCGGAGCCGTTGCCGGTGGCCGAGACCTTCACGTTCGACGGCGTCGACGGGCGCAACCTGGGTGATCTCGCGCGGCTGGACACGATGGCGACCGTGGTCGACGGCGGCGCCTTCGTCCGTGACCTGGGCTCGATCGACGACCTGCGCGACCGCGGCGCCGGCCTCGATGCCGAGGACGAGCGTACGGTCGTCGACCTGCTCGTCGACCAGGTGGAGTTCGCGGATGTGTTGATCGTCAACAAGACCGACCTACTCGCAGAGGGCGAGCTCCTGCACCTCAACGCGCTACTGCGGCGACTCAACCCCCGTGCGCGCATCCTTCACGCCCAACACGGTCGCGTCCCGGCGGACGCGCTCATCGCCACCGGCGGCTTCGACTTCGACCGTGCCGCGGAGGCCCCGGGCTGGCTGGCGACGCTGCGCGGCGACGAAGAGTCTGAAGCCGACGAGTACGGCTTCACGTCCTTCGTCTACCGGCGCGGCCGTCCGTTTCACCCGGCACGGCTCTGGGCGGCGCTCGAAGAGGCATTCCCGGAAGTCATCCGTTCCAAAGGATTCTTCTGGCTCGCCTCGCGCGTCGGGATGGCCGGGGAGTGGTCGACGGCCGGCGGGGTCATCCACGTCGGCCCGGGCGGGACCTGGATGGACGAGCCCGGCCAGGAGATCGTGTTCATCGGCATCGGGCTCGACGAGCGCGCGCTCACCGCGCGGCTCGACGCCTGTCTCCTCGACGATGCCGAGCTGGCCACCGGGCCGCGCGCCTGGGAGCAGCTCTCCGACCCGTGGCCCGTCTGGCACGACGACTACGCCGTGGCTTAGGCGACCAAGCGCTTGGAAGCGACGGGGCCATGGCCGTGACCATGGCCCCGTGCACTGGCGGCTACGCGCGCAGGCTGAGCGTCGTCGCGGAGACCACCGGCTTCGCTCCTGGGGCGGTGGCGATGACACGGATCGTCACCGGCACCGCCCGTCGGGACTGCGCGAGTCGCTTGCGGATCGCGGCGCTCGGCCGTAGGCGAAGCGTCAAGGTGCCGTCCGCGGCGACGGACCGCGTGACGACCGCGAGCCGCGTGCGTGTGCGCAGGCGCTTCGCCGTCGAAGCGGAGACGCGGATCTCCGCGCGCACCTTTGTCGCGCCGCGCACCGCAGCCGTGACCGCCAGCCCGGCACGCAGACGAGCCACGGTGCGGTGGGCGCGCTTCACGCTGGGCTTGCCGGCCGAAACGGTGAGCGGTGCCGCCGGGGTGATCGGCTGGGGCGTGGCGGGCTGCGGCGCCGCGGGAAGTGGGGTGACGGCGTCGGGCGTTGCTTCCGGCGTCGGCGTAGGTGTCGGCTCCGGCTCCTCCACCTTGTCCGCAGCGAACTCGACCAGGCGGATCCGGTTGTTGCCGCCGTCGGCGATCAGCACATGCCCGGCGGGTGTGATCGCGGCGTCGTAGGGGGCGGCCAGCGCGGTCGTGAGCGATCGGCCGGCCTCGCCGGTGAAGTCCCGCGTGCCCGTGCCGGCGATGCGGTTGACGTGATGGTGGTCGCCGTGGCGCTCGGCCTCGTAGACGGCGTGTCCGGTGCTGTCCACGAGCACGATGTGGCCGTCCGCGCGCTCGGCGACGCGCACGACGCTGTGCGGCTCGCCCTCCGGCTCGTCGCCGTGGCCGTGATCGTGGTCATGTTCGCCGAGCGCCTCCACCTCCTCGGTGATGACCCCGGTGGCAAGGTCGATGCGGCGCACGGCGCGGGCCGTGTTGTCCGGAATCAGCAGATCCCCGTCGAGCGCGAACGAGATGCCGAGCAGGCCCTGCAGGGTGGCTTGGGCGGCTGGGCCCCCGTTGCCGGTCGCGCCGGGCGTGCCGGTGCCGGCGATCGTCGTCACCACATCCTGCTGGAGGTCGATCCGCCGCACGCGGCGGTTGTTGGTGTCAGCGACGTACAGGTACCGCCCGGCGGCGTCGAGCACGAGACCCTGCGCCTCGTTGAAGCGGGCGTCGCGCGCCGGGCCGCCGTCCCCGGCGAAGCCGATCGCGCCACCCGCGACGCGCGTCAGCCGGCCGGTCTGGGGATCCAAGCGGCTGATGCGCGAGATCGCAGCGTTGCTCTCGAGCACGAACACGCTGCCGTCCCGACCCACGGCGATGTCCCACGGCCGCGTGATCTTCGCCTCCAACGCCGGCACGTTCTCCACGCACGTCGCGTCGCTCGCGTTCGGGCACGTGGTGCCGCTGCCGATGACGGTCGTGATCTTGCCCGTCGCCGGATCGACCCGGCGCACGCGGGCGTTGGCGTTGTCGGCGATGTAGTAGCTGCCGTCCGGAGCGACCGTGATGGCGCGGGGGTCGGCGAGCTGCGCCTCGACCGCGGGCGTCGTGTGCCCGGAGAAGCCGTTGCTGCCATTGCCGGCGACGGTCCGGATCGCCGTCAGCGCCCCGGTGGCGGGATGGATCGTGACCTCCTGCACCCGGCGCGTGGTCGCGCTCGTCTCGGCCACGAACAGCCGGTCCGCACCCCGCACCGCAAGCGCGGCGGGCGTGCCGAGCGCCGCGGTCGGGACGGTGGTGATCGTGGCATCAGGGCGAACGAGCCGGAGCCGGTTGCCCGTCCCCTCGGCGACCGCGACGGCCCCGTTGGGCAGCACGGCGACGGCGCTGGGCGCGTTCAGGCGCGCGGCGGACGCCGGCCCGCCGTCGCCGAGCGTCTCAGCGGTGGCGGCGGTGCCGTCGCCCGCGATGGTGGTGATGGTGTCGGTGGCGCCGATGCGGCCGTCGGCGCCGGCCGCGATCCGGCGCACGCGGTGCCCGCCGAACTCGGCCACGAGCAGGTCCCCGGTCGCGGGATCGAGCGCGATCTGCCGCGGATCGCTCAGCCGCGCGGCCCCCGCCTCGCCGCCGTCGCCCACGGTGGCGCCGCCACCGGCGACGGTCGTGATGACGTTGGTCGCCGGGTCGATGCGCCGGATTCGGCCCGGGCCGCCGTCCGCCAGCAGGATCGCGCCGTCCGCATCGACGGCCAACCCGCGTACCAGGCTCAACCCCGCCTCCAGCGCCGGGCCACCGTCACCGGCGCCCGTCGAGGAGAACGTGCCGGTGCCCGCGATCCGCGCGAGCGTCCCGGTCGTGCGGTCCAGGCGGCGAAGCGTGCCGCCGCTGCCGATGCTGAAGACGACGTCGCCGTCCGGCGCCACGGCCACGGCCAGAGGGCCGGCGACGCTCGCGCCGTAGCCCGGGAGCTGGGTAAGCGTGCCCGCGCGGCCGGTTGTCGTGTTGGCGGCGCTGGAACCGGCGGCCCCGGTCCCGGCCAATGTGATGACGCCACCGGTCGACAACGCCACGGAGCGGATGGCGCCGTTCTGCTGATCGCTGACGACCAGATCACCACCGACGACGGCGAGTCCGGACGGGACCAGGCCGAGTCCCGTGGCCAACCCGCCACCCGGTCCACCGGCGATCGTGGTCAGATCGCCGGGCGCGGCGAGCGCCGGCGGGGCAAGCAGCAGCGCGAGAAGACCCGCACCCAGGAGGCGGGATGGAAGTGCAGACATGCAGCGATCATACGGCTGGGAACCAATCCCATCAATCTGATACGGTCCGGCCGATGGACC
This sequence comes from Solirubrobacter deserti, assembly GCF_027587175.1. Lineage (GTDB taxonomy): Bacteria > Actinomycetota > Thermoleophilia > Solirubrobacterales > Solirubrobacteraceae > Solirubrobacter > Solirubrobacter deserti. The sequence goes on along the minus strand of NZ_JAPCID010000038.1, from coordinate 14,018 downwards.
GAGTGCTCCGGGATCAGTGGCTTGAGCAGGCAGACGAGACGCTGTCCTCGAACGGCCGCCGCGCGGGCCCCGCCAGGACCGCGATCGTCGAGTTGTTCGCTCGCGAAGGCCAATGCCTGCTCAGCGCTCACGACATCCTCGAGCGCCTGCCGACCGCGTCCCCCTCGTCCGTCTACCGGACACTCGAGGAGTTGTACGGGCTCAAGCTGCTGTCGCGCTTCATCGATCACGACGGCGTCGCTCGCTACGAGATCGCGCACCCGCGGCACCATCACCACCACTTCATCGACGAAGCGACCGGAAGCCCCACGCCGTTCACCGATGAAGGCCTCGAACAAGCGATCAACGACGTCGCGCGCCGACTCGGCGTCACACTGAGCGGCCACGACGTCGTCATCCGAGGCCACAAAGTCGTAAATGGGACTGAGTCCTGATACGGTGACGCCGTGCGTGTTGTACTCATTCCCATCGCGCTTGCCGGGGCCCTGCTCGCTCCCGGGCCGGCTCGCGCGCAAGTGCTCTCCGATGGCCATGTCGACTATGCGGCCCGCATCGTCGACGGACAGTTCCGCAGCCAGATCAAGGACGGCACCCGTGGCACCACCGTCTGGCGCGACGTCCCCGCCGTGACCTTCGCCGTCCTGGACGCGGCGCGGACGACGGTGCCGTCGTCGCCGTCCTTCGCCTTCCTCGGCACCCCGGGAAGCGCGGTGTGGATGCTGCCACAGACCCAGCGCGCCGGCCTGTTGTGGCCCGGCTGGAACACCGAGGAGCTCTCCAACGCCCAAGTCGACGGCGCGGTGAGTTGGCGCCTCGACTCGGTCGACGGACCGGGCAGCGTCAGCGTCTTCCAGAGCGGGACGTTCGGCAATCCGGAGATCGTGTTCCGCAGTAACGACGGGCTACCTGACACCTACTCGATCCCGCTCGGCACCCACGCGCACGCCAACTGGGCTTTCAGTCGCGAGGGTGCGTACCGGCTCACGTTCACGATGAGCGCCCGGCTGAGCGGCGGCCAGACCGCAAGCGACACGCAGACGCTCGCGGTGACGGTCGGCACGGCAACCAACCCGACGCCGACACCGACGCCGGACCCTGGCGCCCCGGGAGGCCCGAGCCCGACCGCCACGCCGACTCCGGGCATCCCCGGAGCACCGGACACCCCCGCGACCGGCGACACCACCTCTGCGCCGGCGCTGCGTCCGCTGTCCGCGCGCCTCAGCGGCCGCACGCTGCGCCTGCGTGTGCGGCTTGATCGCCGCGCGAAGGTCGCCGTGACGCTCCGCCGATCGGGGCGCACGACGGCCCACGCCAAGACACGCACGGTCTCCCCCGGCACCCGCACCCTGAAGCTGCGACTGAACAAGCGGCCCAAGGCCGGCCGCCACATCGTCCGTATCACCGCAACCACCGAAGGACGCTCCCGCACGCGAACGATCGCGTTGCGCGTCCGGAACTGAGCCTCACATGAAGACCTCTCTCGTCACCCTCGCCGTCCTGCTGGCCGGCGCCGCCCCCGCGCACGCCGCGGTCACCCTGAGTTCCGGGCACGCCGACTACGGCGCACGGATCATCGGCGGCAAGTTGCAGGCCCAGGTGAAGGACGCAACGCGCGGGGGCCGCACGGTGTGGCGCGATCCCTCCGACGTCGTCGTCTCACTGAACTCCAAGGCCCGCTACACGCTCCCGAGGGCCAACTTCCTTGGCCGCAAGGGGACGCGCGTGTGGATGATCCCGCAGACGCAGAAGTCCGGCGTGATCTGGCTGGGCTGGAACACCGAGGAGCTCAAGACGAGCCAGCTGCGCACCGGGCTGACCTGGACGCTTGAGCGCGTCTCCGGTCCCGGCCGCGTCGCGGTCTTCACCACCGGCTCCTTCGGCGACGCGAACGTCCTGTTCGACTCCAACCGCTCACGGCCCGGGACGCGCACGATCCCGCTCGGCGTTCATGCGCACGCCAACTGGTCGTTCTCGCGTGCCGGCACGTACAAGCTGCGCTTCAAGTCCAGCGCGACGTCGCGGTCGGGCAAGAGCCTGTCCGACACCGCGACGCTGACCGTACGGGTGAGCTGAGCGTGCGCTGGGCGCTGCTGGCCGCGCTCGTCCTGCTGACCGGCTGCGGCGCCCCCGAAGGCCTGTCCAGCGCCGACGACCGGCTCCAAGTGGTCACCACGACGAGCCTGCTGCGCGACATGGTCGAGCAGGTCGGCGGCGACCGCGTCCGGGCCGTGAGCCTAGTCCCGGACGGCGCCGACCCGCACGCCTACGAACCGACCCTGCGGGACGTGCGCGACGTCGTCTACGCCGACGTCGCCTTCAGCAACTACATGATGCTCGAGCAGCACAACGTCATCAAGACGCTCGACGCCAACCTGCGCGACGGCGTGCCGAACATCTCGCTGGCCGAGGACGCGACCAAGTACGCGGCCGAAGTTATCCCGCTCGTCGAGAACGTCAACCTCGACACGATCTGGCTCGGCCTGCGCGCCCGCGGCACCGGCGCCCGGCACGGCACCAATCGCTCCAGCGACGTGCTGCTGTCCGCGATCGACGTCAAAGGTCCGGGCGCGATGTACGGGTACCTGACCGGCACGTTCGGCGAGACGGAGCTCTACTTCGACTCCAGCGACGGCTTCGACGCCGCGAGCGGCTACAAGGACGACACCGCGACGCTGCCCGCGGATGCGCACACGCACATGTCGTGGGTGTTCACGAAGCCCGGGATGTACACCGCCACCTTCAAGGCGGCGCTGCAGGTCAGCGCGACCTCTCGGCCCCTCCCGCTCGGGCAGGCCACGTTCACGTTTGCCGTCGGCGTCCGCCCACCCGCCGGCGCGACGGTCCTCAACCAGGGGCACGCCGACCTCACCGCCGACATCGACCGTGGCCGCCTGCTCGCCCTCTATGACCCTGAGGGCGGCGGCGACCACACCCAGACCGAGTACGAGGCCGACGACATCGTCATCGAGGTCCCATCCAAGGCGATCGCCGAGGTGCCGGCCGGGCGCGAGTTCCGGTTCATGGGCCGCGCCGGCGAGCAGATCTACCAGCTGCCGCAGGCCGTCCTGGGCAAGCACGTCCACGGCGAGATCGATCCGCACCTGTGGCAGAACGCACGGAACGTGATGGCGTACTCCGAACTGATCCGCGACACGCTGATCGAGGCCGATCCGGAGGGTGCGAAGACCTACCGCGAACGGACGGACGCCTATCTCGCGCGCCTGGACGCGCTTGACCGTGACCTGCGCCGGACGATCGCCGCGATCCCGGCCCGCCAGCGGTACCTGATCACCACCCACGACGCGTTCGGCTACCTCGGCGCCGCCTACGGGATCGAGATCGCCGGGTTCGTGACGCCCAACCCCGCCGTGGAGCCGTCGCTCGCGGACCGCCGCAAGCTCTCGGAGACCATCCGCAATCTGAAGGTCCCGTCCGTCTTCCTCGAGCCCGGTCTGGCCGGGCGCACCACAACCCTGCGCGAGGTCGCCGAAGAAACCGGCGCCCGTCTCTGTCCCATCTACTCCGACACGCTCGACGACACCGTCGGCACCTATGAAGCCATGATGCGATTCAACGCCCGCTCCTTGAAGCGATGCCTGTCATGAGGCGCCTGCTCATCGGGCTCTGCGCCCTGCTGCTCACGCCCACCTCCGCGTTCGCGCAGGGCGACCTCGAGCAGAAGATCGACGAGGGTCAAGCCGTCGTCGCCGGCCGCACGGTGCTGTCCGAGGGACACGTGGACATCGGGCCCCGCTTCGTCGACGGCCGCTGGACGCTGCTCGTCCACGACGACCAGGCCAAGGCCGATCCCGACGGCGAGAGTGTCTGGCGGCCGACGGACCACACGGTGCTCCAGGTTCGCGATCAGGCGATCCTGCAGATCCCCGACGATCCCAATTACGCGTTCCTGCGCGGCACGCCGGGCGACGACGTGTTCGTTGTGCCCCAGACCCAGGACCCGGAGGTGGTCTGGGTGGGCTGGAACACGCAGGACCCCGAGGTGATGGAGACGATCGACCGCGGCGTCACGATGACCATGACCGGCGTCGAGGGCCCCGGCAGCCTCGTCGTCTACCTGCAGTCCGGCGACTTCGCCGAGCCCGACGTGCTGTGGGACTCCGAGGGCAAGCCCGAGCCCGTGTGGGTCGACGTCAACACGCACACGCACGCGAACTGGGTCTTTTCCAAGCCGGGCGTCTACCTGGTCCAGGTCAAGATCGAAGCCGAGCTCGTCGACGGCAAGACCGTCTCCGACACCCAGGTGCTGCGCTTCGCGGTCGGCTCGAAGACGAGCACGGATGAGGCGTTCACGGCGGCCTTCCGGGAGACGCCACGGGCCGCGGCGTCCACACCCGCCGCCGCGACGGCCGAGAGCTCGGGCGGGGTTCCGCACGGTGTGCTGCTCGGCATCGGCGCCGTGCTGCTGGCGGTCGGGTTCGCCTTCGTGCTCGCGCGCGGGCGCGGCGCCAAGCGCAGGGCACGCACGTGATCGCCGTCGAAGGGCTCGCAGTTCAACTCGGCGGCCGCCTCGTGCTCGAGGACGCGAACCTCACCGTCCACCCCGGAGAACTCGTCGGCTTGATCGGGCCCAACGGCGCCGGCAAGACGACGCTGCTGCGGACCGCGCTCGGGCTGCTCAAACCCGTACGCGGCGGCGTGGCGGTGAGCGGGAACATGGGCTACGTCCCGCAGCGGCACGAGTTCGCCTGGGACTTCCCGATCTCGGTCGAGGACGTGGTCATGACCGGCCGCAGCGGCCGGCTCGGGCTGCTGCGCCGCCCCAGCACCGAAGACTGGCAGGCGGTGGACGAAGCCCTCGAACGCGTCCGCATGGCCGACCTGCGCACGCGGCCGGTCGGCGAGCTCTCCGGTGGCCAGCGCCAACGTGTGCTCGTCGCCCGCGCGCTCGCGCTGCGCCCCGCCGCGCTGCTGCTCGACGAGCCGTTCACCGGCCTCGACGTCCCCACCCAGGAGCTGCTTTCCGAGCTGTTCCTGTCACTCGCGCGCGAGGACCGCGCCGTCCTGATGACCACGCACGACCTCGCCGGCGCCATGTACGGCTGCGACCGCATCGCCCTGCTCAATCGCACCGTCGTGGCCGTCGGTACTGCCGCCGAGCTCGCCGACGAAGACGAGCTCTGGATGCGCACCTTCGGCATCAGCGAGCACAGCCCCCTCCTGCGCATCCTCAAGGCGGTCGCCTGACATGTCCCCTCTCGAATTCATCCGCGACCTCACCAACCCCGACCTCGGCTTCCTGTGGAAGGCGCTGCTGATCGCCGTCATGTCGTCCGTCATCTGCGGCGTGGTCGGCTGCTACGTCGTGCTGCGCGGCATGGCGTTCATCGGCGACGCCGTCGCCCACGCCGTCTTCCCCGGCCTGGCGGTCGCGTTCGTCATCGGCGGCAACCTCATCATCGGCGGCATCGCCGCCGGCGTCGTCACCGCGGTCCTGGTCGCCGTCTTCTCCCAGAACCGCCGCCTCAAAGAGGACTCCGTCATCGGCGTCTTCTTCGTCGCCGCGTTCGCGCTCGGCATCGTCATCATCTCGCGCGCCCCCGGGTACGCCGGCTCGCTACAGGACTTCCTGTTCGGCTCGATCACCGGCATCCCGGACGAGGACCTCTACATCGTCGCCGGCACGGGCCTCGCCATCCTGGTCGCGCTGTTCGCCCTGCACAAGGAGCTGGTGACGATCTCGCTCGACCGCGAGACCGCCCGAGCCATGGGCATCCCGGTGTTCTGGCTCGACCTCGCCCTCTACGTGCTGGTCACGCTCGCGGTCGTGATCAGCGTGCAGACGATCGGCAACATCCTCGTGCTCGCGCTGCTCATAACCCCCGCGGCGACGGCCCGGCTGCTCACGGACCGGCTTCCGGTGATGATGATGCTCTCGCCTGCGATCGGCGGGATCGCCGCCCTCGTCGGCCTGTACATCTCGTGGTCGTGGGATTACCCCACCGGCGGGACGATCGTTCTCGTACTCACCGTGTTCTTCCTGCTCGCGTGGTGCTTCGCGCCCCGCCAGGGCCTGATCGCGCAACGCCGCCTTGCGACCGTGGCCGTCCGCGACGCCGAACCGCACGCCGCCTGAGCGGCGCGCGGCTCCGCGCGGCTTCAGCGCACCCGCAGCTTGATGGTGCGCGTGACCGTCCGGCCGTTGGCTTGGGCGCTGACGCGGACGGTGTAGCGGCCGGCGGTGAGCCGCCGGTTCAGCTTGACCTTCAGCGACCGGCTCGAGGCCGCGACGGTCCGGGCCTTGGATCGCGCCACCGTCTTGGAGCCGCGGCGGACGACCACCGTCACGCGGCTGCGCGTCGTCAGGCGCGCTCCCAGCGTGAGCGTCCTGCTGCGCAGCTTGGCCGCCGTCAGCCGCAGCGTCGGCCGCACCGCCGGCTGGGTCGGTGTGGGCGTAGGGGTGGGCGCGACCACCGCGGGGGGCGTGATCGTCTGGCCGCCACCGTCGGGCGTCGGAGTCGGAGTCGGCGTCGGCGTCGGCGTCGGCGTCGGCGTCGGCGTCGGCTCGGGTGTCGGCTCCGGCGTCGGCTCCGCGTCCTCGTTCGGGTACTCCGGCAGCGCGGCCAGGTCACCCACATAGAACCAGTACTCGAGCGGCCCGCTGTCGAGGGGCTGTCCCGCAGTCGTGCGGCCCGTGAGGGTGAACCGCAGCTTGTAGAGGCCGGGCTTGCTGAACGCCCAACTCGCGTGCGCGTGCGCGTGCGCGTTCATCGGTGTCGTGTCCGGCAGCCCGTCGGCCGAGTTGAACAGGATCTCGGGGCCCCCGAACGAGTTCGTGGAGAACAGCTGAAGAGCACCCGGTCCATCCACCGACAGCAGCCGGAACGCGAGCGCGTCGCCCTCGACGGATCCCGCGGGCACGCCCTCCGTGTCCCACCCGGGCCACAACAGCGCCTGCTCCTGGACCTCGGGCAGCATGTAGATCGTCTCGCCCGGCCGGCCGAGGAACCCGTACTCCGGCGGGAGGTCCTCGGTCAGCAGGAACCGCGACTGCGGCTTGGCGTGCAACAGCACGTCGTGTGGGCGCCGCAGCACGGGCTCGTCACCGCTGTCGTCCTTGAGCTGCACCTTCAGCGCATTGCCGTCCAGCGCGACCTCGAGCACGTCGGCATGCCCTTGCGACATGATCAGCCGCGGACCCCAGGTCCCTGACCGCACGCTGACCAGCGCCTCGTCCGAGCGCAGCAGCTCTCGGCCGGCGTCGTCGCGGAGCGCGACGGTCAGCCGGCATGCGTCGTGCGCACGGGCGACGGCGAAGGTGTACGTCGCGCCGGCCGCGACCTCCTTCGGCTCCTGCTCGCCATCGCACTGTCGCAGCCAGCGAAAGTCGGTGAACCGGCTCGTCGTCCCGTTCCTTGCCGTCAGCGACGCGGTCGCGCCCACGTCGTAGCTCGGCTCCAGGCCCTCGACGTAGACGTACTCCGGCGGCAGGTCGGCGAGATCGCCGACGAACACCCGGTAGTTCGCGTAGCCCGACGTCTCCGTGCCGTCCGGCCGCTCGCCGGTCACGTCGAAGTTGAGCGTGTACGTCCCTGGCTGATGAAAGACCCAGTTGAAGTGCGCGTGCGTCCCAACCGCTCGCGTGTCCGTGTCCGGAAGGCCGTCAGCCGAGTCGAAGAACAACCGGACTTCCCCGAGCGCCCCATTCTCGTAGAGCTGGACGGGTCCCGGACCGTCCACCGAGTTGAGCCTCCAGCGCAGGGTCTCGTTCTTGAACGCTCCGGGCGCGAGGTTCTCGCTGGACCAGCCTGCCCAAAGCAGATTGGCGTCGTTGACCTGAGGCAGCACCCAGACGTCGCTGCCCGGTGCGCCAAGGAACGCATAGCTCGACGGGAGCCCTTCCGGCACGGTCATCCGGGCCTGTGGCTTCACGTGGAGCAGGACGTCGTCCGGCTCGCGCATCACGGCCGGGCCGGCGACGGTTCCGTCCTTGACCCGTAGTGCCATTCCGTGGTCGACCAGGACGGGCGCCACGGCGTCGATGTGGCCGGCGGACAGGACCAGCCGATCGGCCGACGCCGTTCCCGGTGCTAGAGCGACCGCCGCGGCGGTCGCGAGCAGAGTTCGATACAGCTTCATAAGCGCTGAACCGTACCGAGACCAAGTCTCGTTACCTAAGATGCGACGTCCAGACACTGGTCCTCGCCGGGTGACAGGACCAAGAGCGCATGACGTCTCCCGACCATCCTGGGACCGAATCCTCCTTTAGGATGAGGCGCCCTGCCCATCGTGCGCATAGTGTTCGAGACTCGGTCTCACACTGAAAGGATTCTCGATGGCCCCGACGTACTCGCTGGCCCCGTGAGGGCTCGCCGACTCACACTTGCCGCGCTGCTCGCCTGCACGGTGAGCTCGTCCGCGGCACACGCCGCCCCCGGCGACATCGAACCGCTCGCGGGCGGCCACGGCGCGGGGCCGGCGCGCGAAATCGCGTTCACGCCGCGCGGCATCGCCGCCTGGAATGGCCGGCTGGCCGCGGTGGACGACGCGGGCACCGTCCGAGCGATCGATGTCGCCACGGGCGCCACCACGATCCTGGCCGGGGCGGGCTTCAGCGCGATGGACCCGACGGGCACCATCAAGCCAGGCGCGACGCTGAGCAGCACGCACGCCGTCGCAGCGGCGCCGGACGGCGGCTTGCTGGTGACGGACCAATGCGGCGTGCTGCGGTTCGATCCGCTGACGCTCGCCGGAACCCGCATCGCAGGTGACTGCGCAGCCGACAGCGAGGTCGAGGACGGTTCACCCGCGCGATCCGGGCTGCTCACGCTGCCGCAGGCCATCGCCGTGCAGCAGGACGGGACCATCCTCTTCGTCGACCACGTCCAGCGACTGCGCCGCATCGATGCGACCACCGGCACCGTTTCGACGCTCGGCGCGCCGTCTCCCGACCCGAACACGGGCGTGGCCAACGGTGTGGCACTTCGCGATGCGTACTTCAACGGCATCAGCGGTGTCTCGCTAGACCGGTTGACCGGCGACCTGGTGATCGCCGAGGACCAAGGGCACCGCGTGCGGCGGGTGGTGGCCGGTGTGGACCGCCGCATCGACGCCGGCGATCCGGTGACTGTGGTCGCTGGCACCGGCGCGGAGGGCGACAGTGGCGACGGCGGGCCGGCGACGGCCGCGCAGTTGAACCGTCCGGGTGGTGTCGCGGTCCTGGCCGACGGACGGATCGTGGTCAGCGATCGCTTGAACCGTCGCGTGCGGATGATCACGCGCGACGGCGCGATCTCGACGATCGCCACGGGCGTGCAGGCCGCCGCCGCAGCCGGTCGTCCCACGTTCGAGAGCCACCTCGTGCGCTTCACCGCCGCTGCCGAGATCGGCGAGCACGTCTACATCGCCGACGGCTACGCAAGCGGTATCGCGAACGGCTCGCTGCACCAGGTGCTGCAAGTGGATCTGGCCACGACCCCTCCGTCGGTGACCCGCGTGGCCGGCAACGGCACGCCCAGCTTCTCGGGCGAGGGGGTTTCGGCGACGGACGCACAGCTTGGCCGTCCCACCGACGTGGCCACGCTGCCGGACGGTTCACTGGTCGTCGCCGACAGCGGCAGCCGGCGGGTGCGGCGGATCGACCGGCAGGGCCAGATCACGACGCTGGCCGGCACCGGGAGCTCGTGTGGGGTGCCGGGTGAGTGCGGCGAAGGCGGCCCGGCCCGCACGGCGCGGCTCGACGGCCCGGCGGCCGTGGCAACAGCTGCGGACGGCTCGGTGTTCATCGCCGACACGAGTTCGGAGCAGTGGATCGCGCGCATCGTCAAGATCGATGCCGAAGGCCGCCTGCAGATCGTGACGGGCCCTGCCGACGACTTCGTCGAGCCGGGGCTCGCGGACGGCTCCCTCGCCGACGCTCGCTTCAGCGAGAACATCGACGCGCTCACGCTGAGCGCCGACGGCCGCCGACTGTACGTGGCCGACTCCGGCAACAGCCGCGTGCGGCTGGTCGACCTGCAGGCCGGGACGGTCAGCACCGTGGCCGGCAACGGCTTCCCGGACCGCGCGCCCGACGACGAGGGCGGCCCGGCGCTCGACGCCCAGATCGGCCCGGGCGGCCTCGCCCTGCTGGCCGACGGCGACCTGCTGGTCAGCGACACTCCCAACCACCGCGTCCGGCGGATCGACGCCGAGACGCAGCGGATCACGACCGTGATCGGCAACGGCCGCGACCCGGACGCGCTCGAGGACCCGACGACGTTCGACTACGAGGAGGACGGCGAGGTGCTCGAGCCGCTCGCGGCGCCCGTGCTCACCCCTCGCGGGCTCGCGGTACGCGCTGATGGTGCGATCGCAATTGCGGCCGGCTCGAAGGTCTGGCTGCAAGAGCCGGGCGGCCCCGGCATCCGACGCGTCATCGGCGCGCAGACACGGATGGGCTTCACCGGCGACCGCGGACCCGGATTGCAGCGGCTGATGTCCCACACGCGCGCCGTGGCGTTCACGCGTGACGGTTCGATGGTGACCGCGGACGCCGCGCTCGGTCGGCTGTTCCGGCTCACGCCGCCCGCGCCGCTGGTCCGCCTGACCGCCGTCGCTCCGTCCCGGTTGGTGGCCGGAGGCGAGCCGGTGCGTGTCGAGCTGCGAACGGGCGAGGCGCTCGTCGCAGCGGGCCTCGACGCCGGCCCGGGCGTGTCGGTGACCGAGCTCGCCCGCGACGGGAGCGACCCGACCCGATGGACGGCGGTCCTGCGGGCGAGCACCGACACCGCGACCGGCCCGCGCAACGTAACCCTCATCACCCGCGACGCGGCACACGCGACCTGCGCAAGCTGCCTGACCATCGACGCGGCGCCGGTCCCGGTCCCGGACCCGCCGGAAACCGCGCCGATCACCCGCCCCGCGCCGCCGGTTCCCATCCCAACGCCGGCGGCGCCTGTCCGGTCGACGACGAGCGTGCGGGTCCCCGCCACGGCCCGCCGGGCCACGCTGCGTCGCGGCCTGCCGGTCACGGTCACGGCGAGCGCGGGCGGTCGGGTCACGGTGGAGCTGCGGATCGACCGCGCCAAGGCGCGCCGGCTCCAGCTGAGTTCCGGTCGGCTCGCCCGCGTGTCTCGCTCAGCGACCGCCGGGCGCGCGCTCACCGTGCGCCTGAAACCAAGTGCGCGGACGCAGCGGGCGCTGCAGCGCAGCCGGGCGGGGCTGCGCGCCACCGTGACGATCACGATCGTCGGCACCGACGGCACGCGCGCGAAGACGGAGAAGAAGCTGTGGCTGCGCTGATGCGTGTGCTGCTCGGCGTCCTGCTCGCGCTCGTCGCCCCCGCCGTCGCGAGCGCCGCACCGCCCGTTGTGCTCGACGCCGGCCATGCCGACATCGGCCCGTTCTGGGTCGGTGAGGAGCTCCGCATGCAGGTCAAGGCCGGTGACGTGAGCCACGAGTTCGACGACGTCGTCATCCGGATCGGTCCCGAGGGCCGCATCCGGGTCCCAGCCAGCGGCAGCGCAGGCAAAGAGTGGGAATACGTCGGCAACCGCGGCGCGTGGGTGTGGCGACTGCCTGAGGATGCGAGCCACAACCTGCTCTGGGCCGGGTTCGGCAACAGCCCGACGCAGGACCTGCTGCGGCCGTTCAACATGACCCTCGACGGCGTCTCCGGCCCCGGCGAAGTCGTCTTGTGGGCGATGGGCGCGGACATGCCGTTCTGGTCCACGCGCCAGGGGCTGCCGATGGCCCGCACGTCGACCGGCCATTTCCACATGGCGTGGTACGTCACCGAACCCGGGGTGTACTGCCTGAACATGGGCGCGTCCGCCCGCCGCGCCGCCGGTCGCGCCACCGCGCAGGCGCAGCTCACGATCGTCACCGCCACCGACGCCGCCGGAGCGCCGATCGACGCGTCAACCATCGTCCCGTGCGGACGCCGCGGCTCGGAAGCGCCGGTCGCGTCGCCGACCGCGGTCCCGGCGGCCGCCGCGGGCGGCCCCGCACATGTCGTCACGAGCGACCGCTACGAACTGCGGCCCCGGCTGGACGGCGACGCGCTCGCCGTCGACCTCGCGCAGTTCTCCGGCCGGGACCCGGGTTCCACCCGCCGCCCGGAGGATGTGGTCTTCTACCAGCGCGCGCCGAGGCTCCCGCCCACGGCGCCCTGGCAGTCGCCGAGCGGCGGCGACGTCGCCCAGTTGCGCCCCGGCACCTCGGGCCCGCAGCTCGGCTGGTCGACGACCCGGATCGCCGACGGCGACCTGCAGTGGCGGCTGGTTAACGTCGACGGCCCGGGCACCGTGACGATCGACGACGCCGTCTCCCGCACCCACGAGCAACGTCCGGTCCTCGGCGGCGGACAGAACACCTACACGCTGTGGCCGGGCTCGACGTCGGAGGGCACGTGGTCCTTCAGCGCTCCCGGCGTGTACTGCGTCGGCCTGGAGTGGCGCACCGACAACGGGGCGAGCGTGCAGCACAAGCTGACGTTCGCGATCGACACCCCGCCGGGAACGCCTGCGACGATCGATCCCGCGACGGTGAAGCCCTGCGCGCGTCCCGCCGGCGAGCCGGCGCGGCGCGTCCTGTCGACGGGCCACGTCGACTTGTCGGCACGCGTGCTCGAAGGGCGGCTCGAAGTGTCGATCGGGGACGACACAGCGGGGGCGCGCACGTACCGCGCGCCGGGCTCGGTCACCCTCGCCGCCCGGGCGGCGGCACGTCGCGCCGTTCCCGCGGACGCCGGCTTCGCGTTCCTGGGAGCAGCGGGGGACCCGGTCTGGGTGCTTCCGCAGACCCAGGACCCCGACCTGCTGTGGCCCGGCTGGAGCACCGAACGCATCCCGGCCGGCACGCTGCAGGGACCGTTGCGCTGGACGCTGCGAGCCGCCCGTGGACCGGGACACGTCGCGCTGTGGCAGAACGCCGACCTGGAAGGGGCACCGCGTGTGGTCTTCAACACGCGCGATGGCGTCCCGGACGCCGCGGACGTGCCCCTCGGAATCCACGCCCACGGCAACTGGGCGTTTTCACGCGAAGGCGTCTACTGCCTCGACGTCACGATGAGCGGCACCTATCGCTCAGGGCGCGTCCTGACCGCCGAGGCGACCGTGCTCGTCGCGGTCGGCGCCATCGACGCCGCGGCGGCCTCCGAGCGCGATTGCACCCCTGGCGTCGACCCAGTTCCCGACCAGGATCCGCCGCCAGGCAGCGACCCACCGGTCGACCAAGCGCCGCCCCCGGCGACGATCGTGCCCGCCCCGCCACCCGCACCCGCACCCGCGGTGACGCCGGTGCCGCGTCCGTCCGCGCCCAAGCTCACGATCGCGAAGCGCGTGCGGCTGAACACGAAGACGATCCGCGTCGACTGCCAGCTGGCCGCGGCCGGCCGGTGCACCGTCACGGCGACGCTCTCGCGTGCCACCGCTCGCCGTCTGGGTCTGCGTACCCTCACCATCGGCCGCGGCTCGGCGAGCCGGTCCGCCGCAGGCACCCACACGGTCACCGTTCGTCTGAGCACCAAAGCACGCAAGGCGCTGAGCCGATCCAAGCGCTCCGTCGCCGTCACCCTGACCGCCTCGACGGGCGGCGCGTCCACGACAAAGACCGTCGTGCTGCGGCGATGAGGGATTTCGGTGCTCGCCGGCGAGGAGGGTTGTCGCGAGGAGGACATACGCCGGCGAGCACCGGCTCCTAGAGGGTGAGCGGCACCCAGTATACGGGATTGTATCTCATTAGCAAGGCGTCCCCAGGAGGACGGCAGGCCGCCCCGAGCGAGGACGAGCGTGAAGAGCGACGCGAACGCGGCCCGGCGGGTACGCCGTAAGGAGCGGCCTTGCCCGATGGCAATTGCACTTGTCGCGTAGCCACGCTCGCGTCACGGTCCCAGCATGCATCGAACAAACGCTGCGGCGCACGAGGACAGTCCTTCGGCCGAGCTCTGGGAGTGGATCTACGAGAGCCGTACCCGGCCGCCGAATGGACGACCGAATCCCATCTTGGCCGAAATCTGTCAAGGCCGGTTGAAGATTGGGCCGGTTTGGCCGGTTGAAAAGTGGTCCACCTGAGCGAGA
>NZ_JAPCID010000037.1 GCF_027587175.1 Solirubrobacter deserti | reverse complement strand
TGGCGGCGTCGAGCGGGCCGGCGTGGCCGGCCGTGCGGGCGGCGGCGGGCGGGCGCGCCGGCAGCGTGGAGCCGGCGAGAGGGCCGGCGTGGCGGGTCGTGCGGCGAGTGGGAAGGTGCGGGGTGAGGCGAGGCATCGCGAGCCTTTGGTCGGGAGCATCGACCGTCTCGTGCGCGCGGCGCGGCAACCACCCGGGAACCCCTGCCGCGCCCCCTGAACGACGAAGGGCCGCGCGGAGGCGGCCCTTCGACTCATGAGGTGTGGGTGAGACTCAGCCGCAGCCGGTGTTGTTGCCGCAGCTCGAGCACGTGTAGCACGAGCCGGTGCGCTGCATCATGCCGCCGCAGTTGTTGCAGGCCGGGCCGAGGTCCAGGCCGATCATGCGCACCGGGACGACCGGCGGCGTGTCCGTCAGCGCGGCCGCCGCGGGCTGCACGGGCGCGGCGGGCAGGGCCGGCGCCGGGGCCGGGGCCGGGGCCGCGTGGCTGTGGCCGTTGCCGTTGGCCGGGCCGGCGGTGTCGCTCGACGGCGCCGCGTTCTGGGCGGTCGCCTTCGCGCGGACCTCCTGCGTGAGGATGCCGAGCTCCTCCTGCGTGTCGGCGTCCAGGAAGCGCGACGCCAGCCAGCGCATGATGTAGTCCGGCATCGACTTGGCGAACGGGATCTCCGGGTTGGTGGTGATCCCCTCCGGCTCGAAGCGCATGTAGGCGAACTTGCGGACCAGCGTCTCCAGCGGCACGCCGTACTGGAGCGAGATCGAGATCGCCGTCGCGAACGAGTTCATCATGCCGCGGAGGGTCGAGCCCTCCTTGCCGATGTCCGTCAGGAAGATCTCGCCGACCGAGCCGTCCTCGTACATGCCGGCCGTGATGTAGCCCTCGTGGCCGCCGAGCGAGAACTTGTGGGTGAGCGACTTGCGCTCACGCGGCATGCGCTTGCGCAGCGGCTCGTCCTCGCGCGCGAGTGCCTTGTCCACGGCCTTCTTGACCGCGACCGCCACCAGCTCGTCGACCTCGGACTGCGTGAAGATCTCCTCGCCCGCCTCGATGGCCGCCTCGGCCTTGGCCGGGAGCTCCTTGGTGTCCTGGGCGTCGGTGCGCAGCGCCTGGGCGGTCTTGGAGCCGTCGCGGTAGATGGCCAGCGCCTTGACGCCGAGCTTCCAGGCCTGGATGTAGGCCTCCGCGATGTCCTCCACCGAGGAGTCCTGCGGCATGTTGACCGTCTTGGAGATCGCGCCCGACAGGAACGGCTGGACTGCGCCCATCATCTTCACGTGGCCGGCGGGCGAGATCGGACGCTGGCCGACGGCGACGTCGAAGATGTCCAGGTGCTCGGCCGCGAGCCCCGGCGCGCCGATGATCGTGCCGTGCTCGGCGACGTAGGCCTCGATCTGCTCGATCGCGGCCTCGCCGTAGCCCAGCGTGCGCAGCGCCATCGGCACCGTGCGGTTGGCGATGATCATCGTCCCGCCGCCGACGAGCTCCTTGTACTTGACGAGCGAGAAGTCCGGCTCGATGCCCGTCGTGTCGCAGTCCATCAGGAACGAGATCGTGCCCGTGGGCGCGAGCACCGTGGCCTGCGCGTTGCGGTAGCCGTAGAGCTCGCCGAGCGCGACGGCCTCGTTCCACGTCTCGCGTGCGGCGGCCAGCAGCTGCGTGTCGCCCACGGCGGAGTCCGGCACCGCGTACGACGCGTCGCGGTGCATGCGCATGACGTTGTTGTGCGCCTCGCGGTTCTCCGCGTAGCGGTCGTACGGGCCCATCGCGGCGGCGATCTTGGCCGACTGCGCGTAGGCGCGGCCCGTCATCAGCGCGGTGATGGCGGCGGCGGCGCCGCGACCCTCGTCGGAGTCGTAGGCGAAGCCGTTGGCCATCAGGAACGCGCCCAGGTTCGCGTAGCCGAGGCCGAGCTGGCGGAACGCGCGCGCGTTCTTGCCGATCTCCTCGGTCGGGTAGCTCGACGGCGAGACGACGATCTCCTGCGCCAGGAACACGATGTCCACGGCGTGCTGGAAGGCCTCGGTGTCGAACGTGCCGTCCGGCCGGCGGAACTTCATCAGGTTCAGCGAGGCCAGGTTGCACGCCGAGTCGTCGACGTGCATGTACTCGGAGCACGGGTTGGACGCGTTGATGCGCCCCGAGTTCGGCGACGTGTGCCACTGGTTGATCGTCGTGTCGTACTGGACTCCCGGATCGGCGCAGCGCCACGCGGCCTCGGCGATCTCGCGCATCAGCTCACGCGCCTTGATCGGCTCGCCGATCGGCTCACCCGTGGTGCGCGCGATCAGGTGCCAGTCCGCGTCGTCCTCGACGGCCTGCATGAACTCGTCCGTGACACGGACCGAGTTGTTGGCGTTCTGGTACTGGATCGAGTGGAAGCCGTCGCCGTCGATCGACATGTCGAACCCGGCATCCCGCAGCGCGGCGGCCTTGTCCTCTTCCTTGGCCTTGCACCAGATGAACTCGCGGATGTCCGGGTGGTCGACGTCCAGCACGACCATCTTGGCCGCGCGGCGCGTCTTGCCGCCGGACTTGATCGTGCCCGCCCACGAGTCCGCGCCGCGCATGAACGACACGGGGCCGGACGCGGTGCCGCCCTTGGACAGCGGCTCGTTGGAGCCTCGGATGTTCGAGAGGTTGATGCCCGAGCCCGAACCACCGCGGAAGATCCGGCCCTCGCGCGTGTTCCAGTCGAGGATCGAGTCCATCGTGTCCTCGACCGAGAGGATGAAGCAGGCCGAGCACTGCGGGGACTCCTCGAAGCCCACGTTGAACCAGACGGGCGAGTTGAACGCCGCGATCTGGTGCAGGAGGATGTGCGTCAGCTCGGCCTCGAAGGTGTCGCCGTCCTCCTCGGAGGCGAAGTAGCCGCGCTCACGGCCCCAGTCGGCGATCGTCCCCGCGACGCGGGAGATCATCTGCTTGACCGAGCGCTCACGCGTCGGTGACGTCAGCTGACCGCGGAAGTACTTCTGGGCGACGATGTTCGTGGAGTTCTGCGACCAGGCCTTCGGGAACTCGACGTCGTCCTGGCGGAACGAGCCGACGGCGGCGGTGCGCAGCTCCCACTCCACCGCGTCGTACGGATGCACGCCCGGCCGCGTGAACAGCCGCCGCACGCTCAGCGCCTCAGGGGCGCGTGTGGTCTGCGTGAGCGTGGTTTGCGGCGACGTCTTTTCCATGGTGCTTGCCATCTCCCTCGGGCAGGGACTTCAACTCTTGCGGGCGGTGGACTATGCACCTTGGTCCGGACGGAATCCAGACCGCGCGGCGCCTACGAGAGTGAGCGCGAAAATCCTGCGTTTGCAGAGAAATTGTACCGTGGGAGGGGGTGCGGGCAGCCGTAGAATGCCCGCTCTTTCGGGCTTAAACCGCTTATCGCCCGAGGCGCAGCCAGTCGGTGAAATCCGCCCACGTTGCGCGGGTTCGGAAGGTGGCCTCGCGCATGGCCGCCGAGTCGCGGCCGAAGAAAGCGAGCGCAAGCGCGCCAACAATTGCGAGTGCAACCAGAACGGCCGGAATCAGGAGCCTTCCGGAGTCCGCCTTGGTCGAGACGGTGGCGGGTGTCGGGATCGGCGTCGGCGTGGCCGGAGCGGCCTGCGCGACGGGCGGGATCGCCGAGGGCACGGGCGTCGGCGCGGGCGTCACGGCGCCGTCCTCGGGCGGCAGCGTCCCGTCCTCAGGCGGGAGCGTGCCGTCGTCGGTCGGCGGGAGCGCGCCCTCGTCGGTGCCGCCGCTGTCCTGCTCGGGCTCGGGCAGCAGGCCGTCGTCCGGCGTCGCGGAGGGCGAGGCCGTCGCTGTGGCCGTAGCCGTCGGCTCCTCCTGCTGGGACCCGTCGCAGCGCCCGTTGTCGTGACGCGTGATGCCGGCCTCGACCGCCTCGCGGAAGTCGGGGTAGTCCGTGTCGAAGTCGGGCTCGATCGTGTCCACGGCGTCCTGCAGATCGGCGCGGTCGTGCTCGCAGACGTCGATCTTGCCGTCGCGGCGGTAGTCCTCGTAGATGAGCTTGACGGCGCCCGACGCGTTGTTGGGCGGGCCGGGCGTCGCGGTCGGCTCCTGGGCGGAGGCGGCGGCGGGCAGGAGCGCCAGCGCGGCCACCAGCGCCGGGATCAGGCGCAGGGGCATCGCCGTCCGAGTGTACGATCCGGCGCGCATGGAGGAACGCGGCTTCGAGTCCCGCGCGGCGTGGGAGAGCTGGCTGGAGGCCAACCACGCGGTCGTGGACGGCGTCTGGCTGCGGTTCCCGAAGAAGCACACAGGGCTACCAACGGTCGACTTCGTGGAAGCGATCGAAGTTGCTCTGTGCTTCGGCTGGATCGACGGGCAGCGCAAAGGGCTCGACGACACGCACTACCTGCAGAAGTTCACGCCGCGGCGGGCCCGCTCGAAGTGGTCGCAGATCAACGTGGCGCGCTGCGGCGAGCTGATCGCCGCGGGGCGGATGCGGCCGCCGGGGCAGGCCGAGATCGACGCCGCCAAGGCCGACGGGCGCTGGGACGCCGCCTACGCGCCGGCCTCGCGGATCGAGGTCCCGGAGGATCTGACGGCCGCGCTGGACGCCGCGGGCGTCGCGGACGCGTTCGCCGCGCTCAAGAGCCAGGACCGCTACTCGATCCTGTTCGGGCTGCACGACGCCAAGCGACCCGAGACCCGCGCGCGGCGGATCGCCAAGGTCATCGAGCAGCTTCGCTGACGACCTCGAAGTCGCTGCCCTTCAGGCGCTTGAGCGCGCGCAGGGCGTCGTTGTCCCAGCGCGGGTCGGGCGCGCCGCTGATGAACCAGTCCGAGCCGTTGTCGGCGAGCAGCATCCCGTAGCGCTGGAGCGCGGTCGCGACCACGCGCGCCTGGCGCGGCATCCCGCTCACGTCGACGCTCGCCTTCAGGCGCAGGCGCTGGCCCATCGCCGGCAGGTCCGGGTCGGTGAGCGACGACGCGTAGTGGCGCGCAGGGAACACGAACGCGCGGCGGGTGCGCTGGACGGTGAAGCGCAGCGCGTGGCGGATCTCGCCGCGCGCGACCTCGTCGTAGCGGGCGAGGCCGGGCAGGATCGGCAGGCCGGCGGCGTCGGCGCTCGTCCAACCCTCGGGGCGCAGCCTGTTCGAGCGCAGGTTGAAGATCGCGCCGCTTCCCGCGTGCCACGCACCTTCTCGCCGCTCGGCCGCGAACAGCTCGAACAAGCGGCAGCTCCCGCGTTGCACCAGCAGCAGGTGACGGTCGCTGCCGCGCTCGATCCTCGGGCGGCGCGGGATCGGGTAGGGGCCGCGGTCGGACTCGCTGGCGTACTGGAAGCTGACCTTCGAGCGACGCTGGCGCTCGCCGACGACCTGGAACGGGATGCCGATGCCACCGGAACCGAAGTCCGGGTGCACCGGGTCGTCGAGGCCGATCGCGCGCACCATCGCGTCCGAGCGCGGGTGGACGGGCGCGTCGTCGACACGCTGGTTCCACGGGCTGGAGGCCGGGAAGATCGGGCAGCCGGCGATGGCGAGGGCGGCGAGTCTCATGCGACGGGGACCGGCGAAGGCGGCTTGATCGCTTGCAGGCGCAGCATGGTAAGGGCTCGTGCCGCGCCGGCGCGCTTGAGGGCGAGCACCAGCCGGTGCAGGTCCTGCGGCGTCGCGGCGGCGACGTGCACGAGTGCGTCCTGGTCGCCGGTGATGGCGTCCGCGCGCAGGACGCCGGGCAGGTCGGCGACGGCGCGGGCGAAGCGTGCGTCGGCTTCGGCGCTGTGGTCGGCGAGCGTGACGAGCACGAACGCCTGCAGCGGGAGGCCGACGGCGTCCGGTGTCACGACGGCGCGGACGGCCTCGATCACGCCCTCGGCGCGCAGGCGCGTGACACGCCGCGAGGTGGCCGCGGGCGACAGGTTCACGCGGCGGGCGAGCTCGAGGTTCGGGAGGTCGCCTTGTTCCTGCAGGAGCGCGAGGATCGCGCAATCTTTGTCGTCGAGAAGTGCAGCTATGCATCGATCGTTGCACATCTGACTCGCCGATCGCAACGCTGGACGCATGTACGCACCTACCAGCGACTATGTCCACGCCCTCGAAGTCCCCGCGCCACAGCGCTGGCTCTTCGTGTCCGGGACGATGGGCCTCGACGAGCACGGCGAGCCCGGCGCGACGCTCGCCGAGCAACTGCAGCTCGTGTGGGGCAACGTGCGGGAGATCCTCGCGGGCCACGGGATGACCGTCGACCACATCGTGCGGGTCACGAGCTACCTGCGGGACGCGGCGTACGCGCAGGAGAACGCCGCGGCGCGCGTCGCGGCGCTGGGCGGGCGGCTCGTGCCGACGACGGCGCTCGTGGTCGCCACGTTGTCTGAGCGGTGGCTGATAGAGCTGGAGGTCGTGGCCGCCGCGTAGCTAGTCTCGACAGCAATGCGCCTCCTCGTCACCGGCGGAGCCGGCTACATCGGGTCGATCGTCGCCCAGCACCTCGTCGCGCGCGGCGACGACGTGACCGTGCTGGACTCGCTCTACAAGGGCCACCGCGCCGCGGTGCCCGCGGGCGCGGACTTCGTCGAAGTGGACCTGCTGGACGCCGAGGCGACCAGCGAGGCGGTCGCGCGCGGGTTCGACGGCGTGCTGCACTTCGCGGCGCTGTCGCTGGTCGGCGAGTCCCAGCAGGTGCCGGAGAAGTACTGGCGCGGCAACGTGGTGGGCGCGCTGAACCTGCTGGACGCGATGCGCGCGGCCGAGGTCAAGCGGATCGTCTTCTCCTCGACCGCGGCCACCTACGGCGAGCCCGACGTCGAGCTCATCACCGAGGACACGCCGAACATGCCCGTGAACACCTACGGGAACTCCAAGCTCGCGATCGACCGGATGCTCACGGACGAGGCGCGCGCGCACGGGCTGGCCGCGGTGTCGCTGCGCTACTTCAACGTGGCCGGGGCGAGCGGCGAGCTGGGCGAGGACCACGAGCCCGAGACGCACCTGATCCCGCTCGTGCTGCAGGCCGCCGCGGGCAAGCGCGAGAGCGTCGGGATCTTCGGCACCGACTACCCGACGCCGGACGGCACCGCCGTGCGCGACTACATCCACGTCGACGACCTCGCCGTGGCGCACGCGCTGGCCGTCGACAAGGCGGTGGAAGGGCGCCACGACATCTACAACCTCGGTTCCGAGCGCGGGTACTCCGTGCGCGAGGTGATCGAGACGGCGCGCGCGGTGACCGGGCGCGAGATCGTGGCGATCGAGCAGGAGCGGCGGGCGGGCGATCCGCCGCGGCTGGTCGCGTCCAACGCGCGGGCGCGCGTGGGGCTCGGGTGGGCGCCGGAGAAGACGCTCGAGGACATGATCCGGGACGCGTGGGCGTGGCACGCCGCCCACCCGGACGGCTACTGAGCCAACAGCTCCAGCAGTGAGTCGGCGTGCTTGTCCACGAAGGACTGGCCGATGCCCTTGATCTGCAGCAGGTCGTCGCTGGTGCGCGGCTGCTGGCGGATGACCTCGCGCAGGGTCGCGTCGGTCGCGACCGTGTAGGCGGGCTTGCCGTCCGCGCGTTCGCGGCGCCACTCCTTGAGGGTCTGCAGCTCGCGGTCGTCGACGGGCGGGCCGTCGTCCTCGGTCACGAGCTTCTTCTTGGCCTTGGCCGTGGTGATCGGCGGCAGCCAGTCCGGCGGGTCGTGGACGTCGCAGCAGCGGCCGGTCGGCGCGGCGGGCGAGTCGTCGCCGAAGTGGTCCAGGAGCTGGCGGCGGCGGCAGCGGTCGCCGGTGGCGCTGTAGTGCTCGATCGTACGGTAGGCCTGCCAGCGGCGGTCCTTGGCGGCGCGGCACAGCTGGGCGATCCGGCCGCGGTCGATCCCGCGTTCGCTGACGGTGATGTGGACGCGGCCGCCCTGGCCCGGGCTGAGCGTGAGCGCGCCGGCGCGTTCGGCGACGGCGAGCAGGATGCGGTCGCGGTCCGGCGTGGGGTCGACCTCCGTCTCGCCGCGCACGCTGTTGATGAAGCCAACGACCTGCTCGACCGTGACCTCCGCCTCCTGGATGAAGCGCACGAGGCGGCCGAGGTCCGAGCGGGAGGCGAGCAGCACCGCCCGCGCGGGCGCGCCGTCGCGCCCGGCTCGGCCCGCCTCCTGGTAGTAGGCCTCGAGGCTGCTGGGGAGCGCCCAGTGCCAGACCGAGCGCACGTCGGCCTTGTCGACGCCCATGCCGAACGCGTTGGTGGCGACGACGACGTCGGTCTCGCCGCGCATGAACGCGTCCTGCACGCGGGTGCGCGCCTCCGCGGCCATGCCCGCGTGGTAGGCGGGCGCGTTGAGCAGCGCGGCGATCTCCTCCGTGGACTTGCGCGTGCCGCAGTAGACGACCGCCGGGCGGTTCTCGGGCATCTGCACGCCGGCGAGGAGCGTCGCGCGCTTGCGCGCCACCGAGCCCTCGCCGTCGAACGGGAGGACGTCGAAGGACAGGTTCGGGCGGTCGAAGCCGGAGCGCACGCGCTCGGGCTCCCTTAGCCCGAGCCGCGCGACGATCTCCTCGGCGACCTTCGGCGTCGCGGTCGCCGTGCACGCCATCGTCGGCGGGTGGCCGAGCTCGGCGATGATCGCGGCCAGGCGCAGGTAGTCCGGGCGGAAGTCGTGGCCCCACTCGGACACGCAGTGCGCCTCGTCGACGACGAACAGCGCGAGCCGGCGCGCGGTGAGCGCTTGGCGGAACGCCGGGCTGGCGAACCGCTCCGGCGCGGCGAAGGCGACCTGCGCGTGGCCGTCCCGGATCGCGTGCAGCGCGGCCTGGTTGTCCTCGCCGGACGCGAGCATCACGGCGGGGTGCCCGAGGTCGGTGAGCCGCGCGCACTGGTCGCGCATGAGGGCGATCAGCGGCGAGACGACGACCGTCAGGTCCGTGGTCGCGAGCGCGGGCAGCTGGTAGCAGAGGCTCTTGCCGCCACCGGTCGGCATGACCACCAGCGCATCGCGCCCGTCGAGCGCCGCCTGCACCGCCTCCCGCTGACCGGGCCGGAAGGTGGAGAGGCCGACGAGCTCGAGCAACGCCTCGGGGGACGAGTCCGAGAGGGGGCCGCGTGGCGCGCCGGGACGCGGGGACGACGTGGGGGCGGGCGGCGAGTCGCCGGGGGCGGCGTGCGGCGCGGCCTCGCCTTCGCGCGCGGCGGCCACGCGCCGGGCGGCGAGCTGCGCCAGCGGCGTCAGCGCTTCGCGTTCCTCCGGTGTGAGGTCGCGCCAACGGGCGCGCAGGTCGTCGAGCATCGCCGCGTTCGCGGCGGGAGCCTCGAAGACGTCGGCGAGCAGGCCCAGCGCCTCGTGCATGGTCAGTCCGTGGAGACCCCGAACCGCAGGGCGGCGCGCAGCGAGGCCTCGTCGGCCGGGGCGGCCAGCTCGGGCTCGGGCCCGGCCGGGGCCGCCGGCTCGGACGGCGGCGCTTCCTTGGCGGCCGCGACGCGCTGGGCGGCGAGCTTGGCCAGCGGCGTCAGCGCTTCGCGCTCCTCGGGTTCGAGGTCGCGCCACTGGCCGCGGAGCTCTTCGAGCGCCCAGGCGTTGTTGATCGGATCGTCGAAGACGTCGGCGAGGAGCGAGAGAGCTTCGTTCATGTCAGGGCGGCGAGGGCGGCTTGGAGGACGGTATCGGGCGGTTCGGAGGCATCGAGGACGACGAACCGCGCGGGGTCGGCCGCGGCCAGCTCGTCGTAGGTCTTAGCCACGCGCGCGAAGAACTCTCCCCCCGCGAGCTCGAGGCGATCCGCCTCCCGGCCGGCGATCCGCCCCAACCCGACCGCCGGATCGACGCGCAGCAGCAGCGTCCTGTCCGGCTGCAGGTCGCCCGTTCCGAACGCGTTGAGCGCGCGGATCTCGGCCACCCCGAGCTCGCGGCCACCGCCCTGGTAGGCGAGGCTGGAGTCCACGAAGCGGTCCAGGATCACGGTCGCGCCGCCCTCCAGCAACGGGCGCAGCTTCTCGGCGACCAGCTGCGCGCGCGCGGCCGCGTACAGGAGCGCCTCCGCGCGCGGATCCACGTCGAACGCCGGGTCCTTGACGAGCTCGCGGATCCGCTCGGACAGCTCGACGCCGCCCGGCTCGCGCAGCACGACGGCGTCGAGCGTCTCGGTCAGCCCCGAGATGAGCGTCGTCTTGCCCGCGCCGTCGAGGCCTTCGACCGTGATGAGCACGCGAGCCAGTGTGACGGGTGGGTCGGGCGGCACCCTTGCCTCGCACACCCCGGCGGGCGTAGTGTCGCTCAGACGAACATGCGCTGCCGGGCACGAGCGTCGGCCGCGACGGCGTCGACGGCCAGGCCGTGCTCGCCTGATCCGCAGCGTGCGGGAAGCTCGCGCCCGGCGCGAGTTTCCCGCGGAGGGCGCGGCTACGATCACCGGCGTGCTCGCGCTGGACCATCACCCCCACGCCCAGGCCGTCCTGGGCGCGGCGCTCCGCGACGCGCCCGCGCACGCGTACCTGTTCCACGGCCCAGCCGGCAGCGGCAAGCGCGAGATCGCCCGCGCGTTCGCGGGCGAGCTGCTCGCGCGCGACGCGCGTGACCCCGAGAACGTCAAGGTGCGCGCCGAGCACGGCAGCCATCCCGACCTCACGTGGGTGATCCCGAGCGGCGCGCACGAGATGCTGCGCAAGGACGTCGCGGACGCGGTCGTCGGCGCCGCGGCGCACACGCCGTTCGAGGCGCGGCACCGGATCTTCGTGCTCGAGCGCGTGGACGTGATGAACGACGAGGCCGCCAACGCGTTGCTCAAGACGCTGGAGGAGCCCCCGTCCTACGTCGTCCTGATCCTGCTCACCGACCGGCCGACGCAGGTGCTGCCGACGATCGCGTCGCGCTGCCAGACGGTGCGGTTCGACCCGCCGACGACCGCGCAGCTCGCCGAGCGGCTCGAGCACCAGGGATTCGCGCCGGACACGGCCCAGGCCGCGGCGCGGCTGAGCCTCGGGGACGGCGAGAAGGCCGTCCGGCTCGCCACCGGTGACGGCATGAAGCTGCGCGCCGCGGCCGAGAGCTTCGCCCGCGCGCCGCTCAACAACGCCGTCGCGGAGCGCCCCTGGCGCGCGCTCCTCGACCGCGCCAAGCAGGCCGGGGCGGACGCCAAGCAGCAGGTCGAGCGCCAGCTCGCCGAGGAGCTCCAGTTCCTGCCCAAGAAGGAGCACAAGCGCAAGGAGACCGAGTTCACCGAGCGCGCGCGCCGGGCGGACCGGCGGGCGGCCACGCAGGCGCTCGACCACGCGTTGCAGCTCGCCGGCCTCTGGTACCGCGACCTCGCCGTGCTGGAGGCGGGCGCGCCGGAGCTGGTGTTCCACTCCGATCGGCTCGGCACGCTGCAGCAGGACGCCGGCAAGCCGAACCTCAGGCAGGCGCAGGAGCTCGTGGAGGACACGCGCGCCCGCCTGATCCTCAACGTCTCGGAGGAGCTCGCCTGCGAGGCACTCGCCTACCGCTTGGAAGAGACGTTCTCCTCAAGCGCATCGAGCGCGTAGGCCTCCAGGTCCTCGTCGGGCTGCGGCCAGCGCGGGCCCATCGCCTCCAGCGTCGCGCATACGATCCGCGCGACCCCCAGGTTCCGGTACCACTTGTGATCCGACGGCACGATGTACCACGGTGCCCACGGCGTGGAAGTCGCGTTGACGGCGTCCTCATACGCCTGCTGGTAGGCGTCCCAGTTGCGCCGCTCGCGCACGTCGTTGGCCGAGAACTTGTAGTGCTTGTCCTCGCGCTCGAGCCGCTCGCGGAAGCGCTCGAGCTGCGCGTCCTTGGAGATGTGCAGGAAGAACTTCACGACCACGCAGCGCTCGCGCGCGAGCACCCGCTCGAAGTCGTTGATCGAGTCGTAGCGCGAGCGCCAGCGCTCCTCCTCGACGAGCTCCTTGACCCGCACGACCAGCACGTCCTCGTAGTGCGAGCGGTTGAAGACGTGGATCATGCCCAGCGCGGGCGCGTCTTGGTGGTAGCGCCACAGGAAGTCGTGCGCGGCCTCCTCGGGCGTCGGCTCCTTGAACGTGTACACGCGCACGCCCTGCGGGTTGGTGCCGCTGAACACGTGCTTGACCGTGGAGTCCTTGCCCGCCGCGTCGATGCCCTGCAGCACCACGAGCACTGCCCGCGACTCCTCCGCGTACAACCGCGCCTGCAGGTCCGCGATCCGCTCCACGAGCGATGCGAGCTCGGAGCGCGCCTCATCGCGCGTGAGGTCGTCGGTGTCCGCGGTCTCGTAGTCGGCGAGGCGGATCCGCTCGTCCGCCCGGTAGCGGGCGTAGTCCGCGACCAACGGCGCGAGCGGATCCTCCGGCATGGCTACGGGGCTACCCGCTCCCGCGCCTCGGCGCGCCCGAAACGGCCGTTGGTCGGCGTGTCGCCCGGCTTGGCCTCCCCTTCGTCGCGCCCGTAGAGGTAGTAGTAGGAGCCCGCGACGAACACCGCCGCGCCGACGAGGTTGCCGAGGAAGGCGAAGATCCAGTTGTGCATCACGTCCCACCACGTGAGGTCCGCGACGCCCGCGAACATCGCAGCCGGCAGGAAGAACATGTTCGCGATGACGTGGTCGAAGCCCATTGCCACGAAGGCCATGATCGGGAAGAAGATGGCGAGGATCTTGCCCGCGACGTCGTCGGCGGCGAGCGCCATCCACACGGCGAGGCAGACGAGCCAGTTGCAGCCCAGCGCGCGCAGGAAGATCTGCCACTCGGTTTCCTCGATGCCCTTGGCGTGGGCGATCCCGCTGAGCCTGGCGAACGGCAGCTCCGCCGTCAGCACCCCGGACTGCACGCCGAGGAAGTAGGCCACGAACAACGCGCCGATCAGGTTGCCGAGCAGCACCCAGGTGAAGTTGCCGATCAGGTCCTTGAGCTTGATCTTGCCGCGGAACAGCGCCAGCGGGACGAGCGCCATGTTGCCGGTCAGCAGCTCGGAGCCGGCGACGACGACGAGCATCAGGCCGACCGTGAAGACGGCGCCCGTGAAGAGCGTCGGCAGCGTGCCCCAGCGCTCGGGATCCAGCCCCGAGGAGACCGTGATGGCCAGTAGTCCGCCGAAGCCGATGTAGGCCCCGGCCAGGAAGCCGGCGACCAGCGCCTTGTTGGGCGCGAGCTTGGCTTTCTTGACGCCGGTGGCCGTTCCGGCCTCCGTGATCGCCTTGGGGTCCTTGATCGACACGAGCGTCCTCCTGGCTTCAAGCGGCTGCGCCGCTCGTACTACCCAGCGGCTGAAGATGTCAGCCGATCGGCCGATCTCCCGGGTCATGCGCATGCGTGAATTCAGGCGCGCGGGCCACACGCCTTCGCTGGTCGCCGCCCTCCTCCATTTCGACGTCTCGTTCATGATCTGGGTGATCCTGGGCGCGCTCGGCGCGTACATCGCCGAGGACCTCGGGCTGACCGCCGCCGAGAAGGGCGTGCTGGTCGCCACCCCGCTGCTGTCGGCGGCCGTCTGCCGCGTCACCTTCGGCGTGCTCGCCGACCGCTTCGGCCCGCGCCGGATCGGCACGCTCTCGATGTCGATCGTCGTGCTCCCGCTGCTGTGGGGCTGGCTCGGCGCGAACTCGATGAACGAGCTGCTCGGCGTCGGCGTGCTGCTGGGCGTCGCGGGCGCGTCGTTCGCGATCTCGCTGCCGCTGGCCTCGCGCTGGTACCCGCCGCAGTACCAGGGCCTCGCGATGGGCATCGCGGGCGCCGGCAACTCCGGCACGGTCGCGTGCGCGCTGCTCGCGCCGCGCCTGGCCGAGCAGGTCGGCTGGCACGGCGTGATGGGCCTCGCGCTGATCCCCGTCGGCCTCGTGCTGATCGGCTTCCGCCTGCTGGCGAAGGAACCGCCCGCGCCGGCGCGCCGCCTCACGCTCGGAGCGTTCGCGGAGATGCTGGGCGAGAGCGACACCTGGAAGCTGTGCGCGCTGTACGCCGTCACGTTCGGCGGCTTCGTCGGCCTCTCGAGCTTCCTGCCGATCTTCTTCCACGACGAGTACGGGCTGAGCAAGGTCGACGCCGCCTCGCTGGCCGCGATCGGCGGCGCCGCCGGCTCGTTCGTGCGGCCCTTCGGCGGCCACCTCGCCGACCGCCTGGGCGGCACGCGCGTGCTCACCGTCGTCTACGGCGTCGCCGCGCCGCTGCTGCTCGCGCTCTCGACGATGCCGTCGCTGCTGTGGGCGGGCATCGGCTTCCCGATCGTCATGGCCTTCCTCGGCCTCGGCAACGGCGCGACGTTCCAGCTCGTCGGCCTGCGCTTCCACGCGCGCATCGGCGTCGTCACGGGCCTGGTCGGCGCGGCCGGCGGCCTGGGCGGCTTCATGCTCCCGATCGCGCTCGGTTCGCTGCACGACTCGTTCGGCGGCTACGGCGCGGGCCTCTCGCTCGCGGCCGCCGTCGTCTTCGTCGCCTTCATCGGCGTCAACGTCGTGCGCGTCGCCTGGCGCCGCGGCTGGGGCGCGACCGCCGAGGCGCCGGTGTGATCAAGACCGGGTGCCCATACTGCGGCGTCGGCTGCGGGCTCGTCGCGGAGGTTCGCGACGGCCGGCTGACCGCTGTCCGCGGCGATGAGGAGCACCCGGTCAACCGCGGCCGTACCTGCCGCAAGCCGCTCGCGCTGCCGGAGGCCTCCCGCTCCGGCGACCGGGCGCTGACGCCGCTGCTGCGCGCGTCGCAGGACGAGCGCTTCCGCGACGCGTCGTGGGACGAGGCGCTCGGGCACGTCGCCGTGCGCCTGCAGCGGTACCGGCCGGAGGAGATCGCGTTCTACATCTCCGGCCAGCTGCTGACCGAGGACTACTACGCGGTCAGCAAGCTCGCCAAGGGCCACCTGGGGACCAACAACGTCGATTCCAACTCGCGCCTGTGCATGTCGAGCGCCGTCGCCGCCTACGACGCGACGTTCGGCGCCGACGGTCCACCGCCGGCCTACGACGACATCGAGCTGGCGAGCACGATCCTCCTGCTGGGGTCCAACACGAGCGCCTGCCACCCGATCCTGTGGGGCCGCATCCGCGCCGCGCAGGAGGCCGGGGCGACGCTGATCGTCGTCGACCCGCGCCGCACCGACAGCGCCGCCGTCGCCGACCTGCACCTGCAGATCCGGCCGGGCACCGACCTCGCGCTGCTGAACGCCATGGTCGCTCCCCACGAGCTCGCGGGTGAGTGGGACGCGGCGCGCGCCGCCGACGTGTGCGGCGTTCCGGCGGTCGCGATCGAGCGCGCCGCCCGCGCGTTCGCCGACTCGGAGGCCTCGTTGGCGATGTGGTCGATGGGCGCCAACCAGTCCGTCGAGGGCGTCGCGATCAACCGCGCGCTGCTGAACCTGTGCGTCGTGACGGGCCAGATCGGCCGCCCGGGCGCGGGCCCGTTCTCGCTCACGGGCCAGCCGAACGCGATGGGCGGGCGCGAGACGGGCGGGCTCGCGCACCTGCTGCCGGGCTACCGCAAGGTCGTGCGGGAGGACCACCGCGCGGAGGTCGAGGCGCACTGGGGGCTGCCCACCGGCTCCATCGATCCCAAGCCGGGGCTGCCCGCGACCGACCTGTTCGAGGCGCTGGAGGACGGGCGCGTGAAGGTCGTCTGGGTCGTCGCGACCAACCCGGCGGTCTCCATGCCGGACGCCGAGCGCGTACGCAACGCGCTGCGGAACGCCGAGCTCGTGATCGTCCAGGACGCCTACCACCCGACCGAGACGGGAGCACTCGCGCACGTGCTGCTGCCGTCCGCGCAATGGCCGGAGAAGGCGGGCACGAGCGTGAACTCCGAGCGTCGCATCCAGCTCATGCGCGCCGCGATCGACCCGCCGGGCCAGGCGCGCGCCGACTGGCGGATCTTCGCGGCGCTCGCGCAGCGGATGGGCTTCGACGGCTTCGGGTGGAACGACGCGGCCGAGGTCTACGACGAGTTCGCGGCGCTGACCAAGGGCCGCCCGTGCGACCAGTCGGGCGTCTCGCACGCCCGCCTCCAGTCCGGCTCCATCCAGTGGCCCTGTCGGAGCGCGCAGGACCCGGGCACCGCGCGCCTGTACACCGACGGTCGCTTCCCGAGCGACACCGGCAAGCCGAAGCTCGCCGCCGCGCAGCCCGGCCATCCCGCCGACCCGCCGGACGCCGACTTCCCGCTCGTGCTCACCACGGGCCGGATCGCGAGCCAGTGGCACACGATGACCCGCACGGCGAAGGCGCCCGACCTGGTCGCCGCCGAGCCGGAGCCGTTCCTCGAGCTGCACCCGGAGGACGCCAAGCGCGCGTGGCTCAAGGACGGCCAGCTCGCGCGCGTGACCTCGCGCCGCGGCGCCGTGACGCTGAAGGTCCGCCTCGACGAGACCCTGCGTCCCGGCACGGCGTTCGCGCCCTTCCACTGGGGCGCGCTGCACGCGCCCGCGGGCCACGGCGGCGTCAACGACCTCACGCACTCGAGCACCGACCCCGTGTCCCGCCAGCCCGGCCTGAAGGCGACCGCGATCCGCGTCGAGCCCGTCACCGCCCGCAAGCGCAAGCGCGCGCAGCACGTGCTGATCGTCGGCGCCGGCCACTCGGGCGTCGCGACCGCCGAGGCGATCCTCGAGCACGGCGACGCGCGCATCACGCTCGCGTCCGACGAGCGCGGCGAGCCCTACGACCGCGTCGCGCTCAGCGACCACCTCGCCGGCCTCAAGCCCGCCACCGACCTCCCGCTGCATCCCAAGCGCTGGTACCTGGACCGCGAGGTCGCGTTCTGCGCCGCGGTCCTCGACGTCGACACGTCGCTGAAGGTCGCCACGCTCGCCGACGGCTCGCAGCTCGCCTACGACTCGCTCGTGCTCGCGACGGGCTCGCGCGCCTTCCTGCCGCCGATCGACGGCATCGAGCGGGCGACGCCGTTCCGCACGCGCTACGACGTCCGCACCATCCGCGGCCGCGCGAACGGCGCCCGCCGCGCCGTGGTGATCGGCGGCGGCCTGCTCGGGCTCGAGGCCGCGCGCGCGGTCGCCAACCGCGGAATCGCCGTGGCCGTCGTGCACCTCGCGGACCGCCTGATGGAACGCCAGCTCGACCGCACCGCGGGCCGCATGCTCGAGCGCGCGCTGCGCGGGCAGGGCATCGACGTCCTCTGCGACCGCACCACGACCGCGATCCATGCCGATCGGGTCGAGCTCTCGACCGGTGAGATCATCGACGCCGACTTCGTGATCGTCGCCGCGGGCGTCACGCCCGAGGTCGACCTGGCGAAGCGCATCGGGCTCCAGGTCGGCCGCGGCGTGCTCGTCGACGACTCGCTGCGCACCAGCGTCCCGGGCGTCTGGGCCGTCGGCGAGTGCGCCGAGCACCGCGGCGTGACCGTCGGCCTGGTCGCGCCCGCGCTCGCGATGGCGCGGGCCGCCGGCGCCGACATCGCCGGCAAACCGGCGGCCTACGTGCCCGGGCCGGTGTCCACCAAGCTCAAGGTGGCCGGCATCGACCTCTTCTGCAGCGGCGACCTCGACGCCGACGACGAGGTGATCGCGCTCGACACCCGCGCGGGCTACTACCGGCGCGAGGTCTTCCGCGGCGCCGAGCGCGTCGGCCAGATCGTGCTCGGCGACCCGCCCGCGCTCGCCGGCGAGGTGGTCGACCCGATCGTGTGCGCCTGCCACAACGTCACCCGGTCCGAGATCCAGGCCGGGCGCGCCCGGAAGGCCGGCACGGGCTGCGGCTCGTGCGCGTCGATGGTGGCGTCAATCCAGGCCGAGGCGGCCGAGGTCGGGTTCCAGGCCGTGCAGGCTGAAGGCGCGAAAGCGATTGAAGTGCTCGTGCGCCGGCCCGTGAAAGTCAGCTGACCCGGTCGTGATCAGGCCCAGCTCGCGCGCGAGCACGTGCAGCCGGCGGGTCTGCTCCTCGGTGTGGGTGGCGTAGAAGGCCTCGACGCCGTCCATCCCGGCCGCGGCGAACGCACGCAGCGTGGCTTCCGCGTGCTCCACGTCCCAGTACGGGTGCGCCCACACGGCGAGCCCGCCGGCGGCGTGGATGACCTCGATCGCCTGCTCGACCGTCGGCCGCGAGCGGCCGACGTAGGTCGGCGTGCCCGGCACGAGGTACTGCGCGAACACCTCGTCCTTGGTGAGGTTCAGGTCGTTGTCCTCCAGCAGCGCCTTGGCCAGGTGCGGACGGCCGGGGGAGTCGTGCTCGAGCCGCTTGGGATCGATGGTGAAGCCGAGCGCGCGCAGCTTCTCGGCCATCGCGTGGATGCGGCGGATGCGGTCCTGCCGGAAGTCCGCGAGCGTCGCGAGCAGGGTCGCGTCGGTGTGGTCGAGGCCGTAGCCGAGGATGTGCAGGTCCTCGTGCTCGCCGTGCACGGAGGACAGCTCGACCGCCGGGATGACGCGAACGTCAGCTGCCGCTGACAGGGCCTCCTCGACGCCGTCGACCGTGTCGTGATCGGTGAGCGCGAGCACGCGCACGCCCGCGTCCCGCGCGGCGTCGACGACCTCCGCAGGCGGGAGCGCACCGTCCGAATACGTCGAATGCGACTGGAGATCGAACGTGGGCGCGGTTTCGTGGTCGGGCATGGACGGGAACCCTGACATCAACCCCGTTCAAGAGATGGAAGGAGGTCCCCGATGACCACCGGTGCCATTATCGCGATCGTCGTCGCGGCACTAATCGTCATCGCCATCGTGGCGTTCCTGCTCCCCCGCATGCGGCGCAAGGCGCAGATCCAGAAGCGCGAGCGCGAGCTCCAGCAGCGGCGTGAGCGCGTGGCGAACGAGCATCGTTCTGAGGCCGATCAGCGCGAACGAGAGGCCAGTCAGGCCGAGCAGCGCGCGCGCATCGCCCAGAAGGAAGCCGAAGCCCAGCGCGCCCAGGCCGAGCTCCACCAGGAGCGCGCCGGCCTGCACGAGAAGGGCATGGCCGACGACGAGCTGATCGACGACCACGAGCGCGACAAGTTCGCGGGCACGTCCGCGATGTCGGGGTCGCACGACCGCGACGGCAACGGCGTCGACGACCGCCGCGAGGCCATCACCGGCCGTGACGGCAACCGCGACGACTACGACCAGGGTCGCCGGGACCAGGCGATCGAGGACCAGAACAACCGCCCCGCGCGCTTCGACCGCGACAACGTCGCCGCGGAGAGCCCCCGCGAGGAGCAGCGCCGGTAGCAAGCGTCGCTAGGCGAGCACACCACTCTCCAGCATCGCTCGCGCCTCGCCGGCGCTGAGCGGTGCGGAGATGTGGAAGCCCTGGGCGAACTCGCAGCCCAGCACCTTCAGGTAGTCGAGCTGCTCGCGCTTCTCGACGCCGTCCGCGATCACCTCGAGCCCGAGGTTGTGCGCGAGGCCCACGACGGCCCGCACGATCTCGAACGCGCCGGCGTCCATCCCGATGCCGGCCACGAGGGCGCGCGAGACCTTGATCGCGTCGCCCGGGAAGCGGTGCAGGAGCCGCAGCGGCGACGCGCCGGTGCCGAAGTCGTCGATGTGCGTGCGCACTGAGAGCTGCTCCAGCGCCTGGTCGAGCACGCGGCGAGTGGCGTCGTCGGCGCGGCCGCGGGAGAGGTCGTGCTCGCTCACCTCGAGCCTGAGCGCGCGCGGGTCCAGGTGCGTGGTGCGCAGGATCTCGTCGAGCATGGCGATGAAGCCGGGCTCGGACAGCTGGCGGGCGGAGACGTTGACGCCGATCGTCAGGCCCGCGCCGCGCGGCAGCAGCCGCCACTGCGCGAGCTGGGCGCACGCGGTCTCGAGCACCTGGCGGCCGAGCGGGATCGAGAGCCCGGTCTCGTCCGCCATCGCCAGCACCTCCGCGGGCTCGCCGGTCGGCCAGCGGCAGGAGGCCTCGAAGCCGACGACGCGGCCGGTCGCGGCCTGGGTGATCGGCTGGTAGACGACCTCCAGCGCGTTGGTCTCGACCGCCCGCCGCAGATCGCCCTCCAGATCGAGGCGGCGCATCACCTGCTGGTGCATGGCCGCGTCGAACACGGCGTGGCGGCCCTTGCCGTCGGCCTTGGCGCGGTACATGGCGACGTCGGCGTCACGCATCACCTGCTCGGGCGAGGACTTCGCGGTGGCGAGCGCGATCCCGATCGAGGAGTCGATGAACAGCTCCCGGTTGTCGATCACGAACGGCGCCTTCAGGCTCTGCAGCACCCGTTCCGCGATCACGGTGGCCTCGCGCGGGTCCGAGACGTCGTCGAGCAGGAGCGTGAACTCGTCGCCCGACAGGCGGGCGACGGTGTCGTTGGGCCGCAGCGCCGCCTCCAGCCGGCGTGCGACCTTCTGCAGCAGCTGGTCGCCGGAGGCGTGGCCGAGGCTGTCGTTGATGACCTTGAAGCGGTCCAGGTCCAGGAAGAGGACGGCGGCGCAGGTCGCGGGGTGACGGCGCTGCGCGCGGCGGATCGACTGGTCCAGGCGGTCCAGGAACAGCACGCGGTTGGGCAGGCCGGTGAGCGCGTCGTGGAGCGCGTCGTGCTGGAGGCGACGCTCGGACTCGCGCCGGTCGGTCGTGTCCGTGATCGTGCCGACGACCCGCGTGGCCTTGCGGGCGCTGTCGCGGACGGCGGTCGCGCGCGAGAGCATCCAGCGGTAGGTGGAGTCGCGGTGCTGGACGCGGTGCTCGAACTCGAACCGCTCGGCGGCGCCGCTGACGAACGCGTCTAGCGCCTGCGTGAGCGGCGCGCGGTCGTCGGGATGCACGCGGCCGAGCCACTCGCCCCGCTGCTCGCCGATCTCGCAGTCGCGGTAGCCGAGCAGCGCCTTCCAGCGCGGGGAGTAGTGGACGCGGTCGGCCGTCACGTCCCAGTCCCAGAGACCGTCGCCGGAGCCCTCGTGCGCGAGCGCGCTGCGCTCCTCGGACGCCTTCAGCCTGTCCAGCGCGCGCTGGTGGGTGAGCGCGTAGCGGACCGAGTGCTCGAGCCGGTCCGTGCTCAGGCCCGCGATGTGCAGGAAATCCGCGATCCCGGCTTCGGCGGCGCGCGCGTCGGCCGGCTTGTCGATGTGGTGGCTGAGGACGATGACTGGCGCCGGCGTGCCGACCAGCTCGGTCGCGAGCGTGAGCCCGTCCGCTCCCGGCGGCGCGATCTCGCGGTCGACGAGGATCACGTCGTAGGCGTTCGCGGCGACGGCGGTGTGCGCCTCGTCGGCGGTGTGGACGTGGTCGATCTGCGCGTGCTTGAGCAGGGCGCAGATCGGGGCGTGGTGCGCGTCGTCGGCCGCGACGGCCAGGACGCGCATCTACTCGCCGCCCGGCGGCAGCTCCGCCGTGTCCAACCAGTACGCGGTGAACACCTTCATCAGACGCACGAGCGCGAGGAATGTGACGGGCTTGACGATGTAGGTGTTGGCGCCCGCGTCGTACCAGGCGCCGACGATCTCCGGGTCGTCGGTGTCGCCGAGCACGACCAGCGGGATGCGCTTGGTGCGCGGGTCCGCCTTGATCGCCGCGACCGCCTCCTTGCCGGGCGGCGTGCCCGGCAGCGCGGCGTCGATCACGATCAGGCTCGGGACCGGGGTCACCGCCCCTTCGGTGGCTCCTGCGCGCTGGAGGTAGGCGAGCAGCGCATTGCCGTCGCCGACCGTGCGCATGTCCGTGACGCTGCGGCCCTCGAGCAGCGCGTCCCGCGCCATCGAGCGGTAGTCCTCGGACGCGTCCGCGAACAGCACCGTCGGCAGCGCCGGAATGCGGAAACGCTGAAAGCGATCGCTCACGCCCGCCCCCCGCTCATCGTGGGGCGGAGGACCATCCGTGGCCACCGCATACGTCAAGTTGCTCCTTCGATCCATCGACTGCGGGCGCATCCGATCGCCCGACAAAACGGTTGTCGTGACCGACCTTAGGCCGCGCCGAATTGTTCAGCAACGGGCACCGGGGAAGTTCGGCGTATGTATGAGTTTGCCGCCCTGTACTTGGGTTCAGGGCGCTCCCTGGCCACTCGGCGGTGTGCCGCAATGCTCAACGGAGACGTAGCCGGGCGCGCACGTCGTCCTTTCGCGCCACTTTGCGGTAAATTGGACGCGGAAGTCCGCCAGCGCACGCTCCTGCGCCTCGGTCGCCAGCCGCTCCCAGGCGGTCGCCTCCTGCTGCGCGCGCGGCAGCGGCCGGGCCGGCGCGTGCCGGATGACCTTGAACACGGCCCGCCCGTAGCGCGTGAGCCGGTTGGGGCGCGCGCGGAAGATCGCCCGGCCCACGGCGTGCGTGTCGGTGCGGTCGAACTCGCGGACCTCCCCGCCGAGCGAGGAGAAGCTCGCACCGCGCCGGAGCTTGGTCAGCGCCGCTCGCGCCGCGCGGCGGTTGTTCGTCGCGAGGTACCGCACCGTGCGCCGCTCGGGGCTGGACTGGGGGTTCGCGTCCACGTACGCCTTCACCTGCTCGGGCGTGACGGACTTCGCGGCCGGCTCGGCGATCTGCGCGTTGATCGCGGCCTGCAGCAGCTCGTGCCGCAGATCGGGGTCGGTCTCGGTCTCGACGATCCCACGCTCGCGGGCCTCGCCCTCGACCCAGTGGCGCTCGATCAGCGTCGCGAGCCGGTTCCCCGCGATCTCCCGCTCCTCGATGGTCTCGCTGTAGCCCGGCCCGGCGACCGTCACAGCCACCGCAAGCGCGACGAACTTCAACACGGGCCCAAATGTAGTTGCGCCTTCGCTACCCTGCGTTCCCGCGTGCCGTCATAGCTCAGCTGGTAGAGCACTTCACTCGTAATGAAGGGGTCCCCGGTTCGAGTCCGGGTGACGGCTCCTCTCGAAAGCCCCGGTCGCCGGGGCTTTCGTCGTCTTGGGGCGCGCTGCCGTCGCGGCGTTGCGGGCCGCCAGCTGAGCGAAGGCGTGCGTGAGCTCGGACGGGCCGATGACCTCGATGTCGGTGTCGAAGCGGTTGAGCGAGGCAGCCAGCCCGATCCAGGACCACGAGCCGGCTTCCAGGACGCAGCGGTCGGGGCCGAGCGGCTCGACCGTGCCGTCGGCGGCGAACGGCCGCACCTCGGTGGCCGGGCGGTGGAGGATGGCCCTGCCGGTGCAGGGCCAGCGGTCGGCCTGATCGGCGCCCTTGAACCGCGCGGCCACGAACTCGGCGACGTCGCCGGCGGGGAGCTCGCGCGCCGCGAAGCGCGGGCCGGTGTGGGCCCGCGGGGTCATGCGGTCGGCGCGGAAGATCCGCCAGTCGTCGCGGTCGAGGTCCCACGCGACCAGGTACCAGCGGCCCTGGGCGGTGACGAGGTGGTGCGGCTGCACCGTGCGCAGCGCCGTGTCCTCGCCGGAGTGGCTCGCGTAGTCGAAGCGCAGCACCTCGCGGGCGCGGGTCGCGGCCGACACCGCGATCAGCACGTCGGGCGCCACCGCCGCCGGGTTGGCAAGGGTGGTGAACGACAACGCGTCGAGCCGGTGCCGCAGGCGCGACGGCATGATCTGCCGGACGGTGGTGAGCGCCCGGAGGGCCGCTTCCGCGATGCCCGCCCCCGTGGCGGTGGCGGCCTGGAGTGCGACCGCCAGTGCGACGACCTGCTCGTCGTCGAACAGCAGCGGCGGGAGCTCGCTGCCCGCCTGCAGCCGGTAGCCGCCGTCCGGCCCCAACGTGGCGCCGATGCTGTAGCCCATCGCGCGCAACCGGTCGATGTCGCGACGGACGGTGCGGTGGGTGATCTCCAGCCGCTCGGCGAGCACGGCGCCCGGCCACTCGCGCCCGGTCTGCAGCAGGGACAGCAACGTGAGGAGACGTGAGGTGGTCGTCGACACCGCCACGAAACTATTCCACGTATAGGACCGGAACGGTCCTATACGGGTGCGAGAGTCGAACCATGAGCATCAAGACGACGACGCACCTCAACTTCACCGGCGACGCCCGCGCGGCGCTGGAGTTCTACGCGTCCGTGTTCGGCGGTCAGCCCGTCATCCGGACCTACGGCGACTTCGGCATGCCCGAGGACGCGCCCGGCGCCGGCAACGTCGTGTTCGGCGAGGTCGCGAGCGACAGCGGGTTCCGGGTGATGGCCTACGACATCCCGGGCCGCGGCGGCGGCGCGCGGGACAACGCGACCCGGCGTGAGAACGGCGTCACGCTCACCGACCAGCCGTTCTTCGTCTCCGTCAGCGGCGAGACCCTCGACGAGGTGCAGGGCCACTGGGACGCGCTCTCCGCCGGGGCGACGATCGTCGAGCCGCTCGCGGCCTCGGCCTGGAGCGCCGGCTTCGGGATGCTCACCGATCGCTTCGGCGTGACGTGGATCCTGGGCGTCGACGGATAGTCGCTCGCCGTCGGAGGCCGCCTACGCTCAGGCGTCGTGTCCGGCGAGCGTCCGCCACGGTTCGACTACGAGGAGCGCGTGCGGCTGGTGCGCGTGACGGGCGACGCTCGAGAGCGTCGACCCGCGGCCCGGCGGCGAGTGGCGCGACGACGTGCTGCTGTGGCTCGTCACCGACGCCTCGGAGCCGGAGGCGCTCGCCGCGCTCGCCGGCTCGGTGACGCAGCGCTTGTCGGCGCTGCCCGAGGTCGACGACGTCGCGTACCGCATCGACCCGCCCGACGCCCTCACCGTGTGGGTGTGGAGCACCGGCGACGCGCTCGAGCTGTTCGGGCGCATCGTCGGGCTCGCGGCCTCCGGGTGGGAGCACCGCGACTCGGTGTTCATCGGCTCGCGCTGGACGCGATCGCGCGCCGCGCCGGAGTTCTTGGTCCCGGGCATCCACGAGGCGGATGTCGCCTACCGGCGCTGGACCGGGCCCGCCCGCCGATCGCGCGCTGAGCTGACCGGCTGAGGGGCGAAACCCCCACGCGGGGTCCGGAGCGCGGCCGTCGAGCCACGTGGGTGAGCCAGGCGCGGCGCTCGAAGTCGAGCGATCGATGAGTTGGCCGAAAATCGACGCACCGTGTCTCGAATGCCACCCTGCCGCGGGTCGATACTGCCGGCGTGAGCTTTCGACGACAGGCGCTGCACCCTGTGTCCGACCCACCGGCCGCGCATCGCGTGAGCGTGCTCGTGCACGACGGCATGGCGCCGTTCGAGCTCGGGATCGTGACCGAGGTCTTCGGCCTCGCGCGGCCCGAGCTGGACGTCGCGTGGTGGTACGAGCTGTCGGTCGTGGCCGAGCGCGCCGGCACGCCGCTCGGCAGCATCGGCGGTCTGCGCCTGTCCGCCGAGCACGGCCTTGAACGTCTCGCGAGCAGCGACACCGTGATCGTGCCGGCCTGGCCGCCCGATCGCGAGGCGTCGCCGGCCGTGCTGGCGGCGGTGCGGGCGGCGCACGCGGGCGGCGCACGGCTGGTCTCGATCTGCTCGGGCGCGTTCCTGCTCGCTCAGGCCGGTGTGTTGGACGGCCGCACGGTCGCGACGCACTGGCGGTACGCCGACGCGCTGGCGCAGCGGTTCCGGCGCCTGCGCGTGAACTCCGACGTCCTGTACGTGGACTGCGGGGACGTCGTCACCTCGGCCGGCAGCGCGGCGGGGATCGACGCCTGCCTGCACGTGGTGCGCAACGACCACGGCAGCGCGGTGGCCAACGTCGTCGCCCGCCGGCTCGTGATCGCGCCGCACCGCGACGGCGGACAGGCGCAGTTCATCGAACGGCCGGTGGGTGCGGCGGACGCCGACGACCTGCTGCGCGAGGCGATGGAGTGGGCGCTCGCCCATCTCGGCGAGCCGATCCGCGTCGAGGACCTCGCCCGGCGCGCGTTCATGTCGCCGAGGACCTTCACGCGTCGCTTCGCCCAGGCGACCGGCACGAGCCCGCTGCGATGGCTGATCGAGCAGCGGGTGGCGGCCAGCCTGGCGCTACTGGAGTCCACGACGCACCCCGTGGATCACGTCGGCACGTTGGTCGGCTTCACGCACACGGCCACGTACCGCCACCACTTCGCGCGGATCATGCGGACCTCGCCGTCGGCGTACCGGCGGGCGTTCCGCGAGCGCCGGCGTTCCGCGTAGGCGCGAACCACGCGGGATCCGGCCGGTTT
Source organism: Solirubrobacter deserti (assembly GCF_027587175.1). GTDB lineage: Bacteria > Actinomycetota > Thermoleophilia > Solirubrobacterales > Solirubrobacteraceae > Solirubrobacter > Solirubrobacter deserti. Next base: position 51,317 of record NZ_JAPCID010000037.1, on the reverse strand, counting down.
CGCTCTGGCGCAGGACCCCCCGCCGCCAGAGAATCCACGTATGTCGACCATCGCCCAGCGCGCCTCGCGCGTCTCCCAGATCGCTCCCGCGCCGCCCGAGATCGCCCACCGCCACTTCGTCGACCGCCTGAGCGTGGAGACGGACTGCGCGGACGTCGCCGCCGACCTCGCCGAAGAGATCGCCGACTACACGGTCGTCGACGTGCGCGGGCGCGCCAGCTACGAGCGCGCGCACGTCCCGGGCGCCCTCAACGCTCCCTCGGGCGAGATCGACGCGACGGTCGCCGCCGCGTTGCCGGAAGGCCTGCTCGTCGTCTACTGCTGGGGGCCGGGCTGCAACGGCGCGCACAAGGCTGCGCGCGCTCTGACGGCTGAGGGGCGGCAGGTCAAGGAGATGATCGGCGGGATGGAGTACTGGATCCGCGAGGGTCAGCCCATCGCGGGGACGCAGGCCGAGGCGCTGATCGACCGGGCGGACCATGCGCTCGTCGGGTGAGCGGCCGTGCCGCGCGTGTGGTTCGACTACGCCCCGAGCCCGGTCGGTCCGTTGCTGCTGACGACGGACCGCAGCTGGCGCTTGACCGGGCTGTACTTCCACGAGCATCGCGGCGGGCCTCGGCCTGACGGCTTCTGGACCCGTGCCGGCGCGCCGTTCCAGACGGTGCGCGCGCAGCTGGCCGAGTACTTCGCCGGCGAGCGGACCACGTTCGACGTGCCGCTCGCGGCGGTCGGCACACCGTTCCAGCGCACGGTGTGGGACGAGTTGCGCGCCATTCCGTACGGTCACACGCGCACCTACGGCGAGCTGGCCGAGCGGTTGGGCCGGCCGTACGGTGCCCGCGCGGTCGGCAGCGCCAACGCCCGCAATCCGATCTCGATCATCGTCCCGTGCCACCGGGTGGTCGCGGCCGACGGCGGCCTCACCGGCTTCGGCGGCGGCATGGAGCGCAAACGCCGCCTGCTCGAGCTCGAACGGCGGGCGGCGTGAGCAACGCCGAACTGCTCGCGCGGTTCTCGGCGGCGTGGCTGGCCAAGGACGTCGACGCGCTGATGGCGCTCGTCACCGACGATTGCGTGTACGCCGCGTCCGTCGGTCCCGAACCGGGCACGACGTTCCGCGGGCGCGCGGCGGTCCGCGCGGGCTTCGAGCAGCTGCTGGCCTACGACGCCGAGGCCGAGAACCGCGCCGGCGAGAGCTTCGTCGTCGGCGACCGCGGCTTCGCCGCCTGGGAGTACGTGTACACCGACGCGACCGGGGCGACGCAGACCGTCCGCGGTTGCGACCGCTTCGTGTTCCGCGACGGCCGTGTGGCCGTCAAGGACGCCTTCCGCAAGACCTTCGACAGCAAGGATCACGCATGACCACCGCCACGCCACCGTCCCGCGTCAGCGCCGTGCCCGTCGGCGACCTCGACGCCGCCAGGGCGTTCTTCGACCAGCGCCTCGCCTACGAGACCGACCCGGCGGACATCGCGGCCGACCTGGCGGAGGGGCGGGTGGACTACACGCTGATCGACTGCCGCGCCCGCAACGCGTACGCCAAGGCGCACCTGCCCGGGGCGATCAACCTGCCGCACGCCGAGATGACCGACGCCACGATCGCCGAGCTGCCCGACGGGCTGCTGGTCACCTACTGCTGGGGTCCGGCATGCAACGCCGCCACCAAGGGCGCTCAGAAGCTGCTCGCCGCCGGGCGCGAGGTCAAGGAGATGATCGGTGGCTTCGAGTACTGGGTGCGGGAGGGCAGCCCGGTCGAAGGGCGCGGTCGCGGCAAGCTCGCCTACGAGAAGGACACCACGGGGCTGGTCCTGCTGCAGGAGGACTAGCGCCGGTGTAACGGTCGTGGCGGCCTGAGGCATGAGTAGCCATGGACGCCAGCGATGCACAGCTGTTGCGGGCCGCCGCGCGGGATCCAGAGGCGTTCGGCGTGTTCTACGACCGCTACGCCGCAGCGCTGCTGGCGTGGTTCATGCGCCGGACCGGAGACCCGGTGCTGGCGGCGGACCTGACGTCCGAGACCTTCGCGAAGGCCTTCGCCTCCCGGCGCAGCTACCGCGATACCGGCGCACCCGCCGTCGCGTGGCTGTTCGGCATCGCCCGCCACGAGCTGGGGCGGTTCGCGCGCCGGCGACGCGTCGACGACCGGGCGCGCCGTCGCCTCGGGATCGCCAAGAGCGAGTACGACGACGCGTCGCTGGAGCGGATCGAAGAGCTCGCCGATCTCGACGTCGCACGGGCCGCGATCAGCGCCGCCATGGCCGCCCTGCCGCCCGAGACGGCGCAGGCGCTGACGTTGCGCATCGTCGAGGAGTTGTCCTACGACGAGGTCGCCGAGCAGCTCGGGTGCAGCACGGGAGCGGCGCGCGTCCGCGTCACGCGTGGCTTGAGACGACTGGCCAGGAGCCTGGAGGAGCAATGATCGAGCGTCCGCTCATCGACGTCATGCGCCACGAGCTGGTGGCGGGAATCGCCCACCGCCGCCGCCGCCGGCGCCGCCGCCGCGTCGCGGCCTCGGGCGGCGTCGCTCTGACCCTCGCGGCGGCGCTCGTGCTGGCCCCGGGCGCGCGCCAGCCGACCGCGTCCGCACTCGCGATCGAGCGCGCCGGGGCATGGGTCGAGCTCCGGATCGTGGACGCCGCCGCCGGCTCGGACAAGATGACCCGCGAGCTGCAAGCGGCCGGAATCGCCGCCGAGGTCCGGGTGGTGCCGGTGCCGGCCGAGATCGCCGGCACCTGGGTCTGCGTCGCCGAGCTCCCGGTCACGCTGCCGGAGCCGCGCGACACGGTGCGGCTCGACGAGGTCGAGTACACGGCCACGACCATCCGCGTCGCGTCGGACTTCGCCGACGAGCCGCATACGGGTCGCTTCGTCTTCTTCGCCGGCCGGCCCGCGAACCCGGGTGAGGCCGAGCAGTCCGAGCCGTGCAGGACGATGACGCGGTGACCGTTCCGCCGCGCTCTAGGGCCTGAGCCCGCGGAGGAACGCGGCGAACGTGTCCTCGATGTGCAGCGGCTGCTCGTCGAGGTGCTGCTGCATCTGCAGGCCGTCCATGACGGCGACGAGCACCGCGGCGAGTTGCTCGGGCGCGATCGTGTCGACCATTGCGCCCTCGGCCTGGGCTTGAGCGATCCACTCCGCGAAGCCCTCGCGGGCAGCGCGGTAGCGCCTGCGGAAGTGCTCGTGCGCCGGGTGGTCAGCGTCGATGCTCTCCGCCGAGAGGATCGTGAAGAGCCGGCCGAGGTGCTCGCGCTCGGGCTTGGCCGTGTGGCGCATGACCGCGTCGAGGACGGCGGCGAAGCCCGCGTCGGTCTCAGCGACGGTCTCCGCGAGCGCCTTGTCCTCCTCGTCGCGCTGCTCGAGGACGGCGACGAGCAGCTGGACCTTGGAGGGGAAGTGGTGCAGCAGGCCCTGACGGGTCACGCCGGCCTCCGCGGCCACGGCGTCGATCGCGGTGCCGCGGAAGCCGCGCGCCGCGAACGCGTGCATCGCGGCCTCGATGATGCGGTCGCGGGTGGCGCGGCCTTCGGGGGTGGTGTAGCTCGGCGTGCGGGCCATGGCGGCCCTTCACCGTAGCCATAGAACCGCTTCGGGCGGGGACTGTAAGAACCTGCGTGCGTCAGTTGACGGAACGACCTACAGGTAAGTAGGCTGCGCCGCCTCGACGCGGATCGGTCGCCACCGGCCCGTGGATGTCCACTGGGAGAGGAGATGTGGGTCGTGCGACTCACGAAGTCATTCGCGTGCCTGTTGGCATGCGCCGCCGCGGCCGGGGTCAGCGCGCAGGGCGCACAGGCGGCCGCGACCACCGCGAAGCTGCGCTCGGTCAGCTCGCCGCCGCCGACCGCGCTCGCGCCGGGCGAGGAGCTCACGCTGAGCGGCCAGATCACCAACCGCACGCGCAAGAGCGCGAAGGCGCGCGTCACCGTGACGCTGCAGACGGCCAAGTCGGCCACGGCGATCAGGCTCTCGTCGAAGTCGACGGGCACCATCAAGGCGGGTCGGACCGCCGGCTATCGCCTCAAGCTCACGCTGCCCGCGGTGCTCAAGGACGGCACGTACCTCGTGCGCACGTGCGCGAAGATCGGCACCGGCGCTGATTCTTGCCGCTACGCGAGCCGCAAGCTCAGGCTCGCGGTGGGCGGGCCGCAGACGAACCCGGTGCCCGCGCCGACGCCGACGGCGACCCCGGGCACGCCGGCCGCCACCGCGACGCCGGTCGCGACCGCCACGGCGACGGCGACGGCGACCGGGGAAGTCACCGCCACCCCGACCGCCACCGCCACGGCGACGGCGACCCCCACCGCAACGGCCACGGCCACGGCGACCCCGCTCCCGCAGCCGGGCACCTCCGACGGCCCAGTCTTCGACGTCCTCGTCTTCACCGGCACCGCGGCCGCGGCCGCCTACCAGAGCGGCCTCGACGCCCTCAACGCCGTCGCGGGTGACGGCGGCTTCCGCGTCCACCACACCGCCGACGCCACCGTCTTCACCGAGGACAAGCTCAAGCAGTACCGCGCCGTCGTCTTCCTCGGCGACATCGGCGCGCCGCTCAACGCCGCGCAGGAAGCTGCGTTCGGCGCCTACTACAAGGCCGGCGGCGGCTTCTTCGCGGTCGGCTCCGCGATCGAGTCCGAACCGGAGTGGGACTACCTGACCGAGCTGCTCGGCACGCGCGCCGACGGCGCGCCCGTCGCCGCGGCCAGCGCGACGGTCAAGGTCGCCGACCGCGTCCACCTCGCGAGCCGCTCGCTGCCCGAGTACTGGACCCGCAGCGATCGCTTCTACAACTTCACCGAGAACGTCCGCGGCGTCGCGCACGTGCTCGCCACCGTCGACGAGACCACCTACAGCGGCGGCACGATGACCGAGCTCGCCGACCACCCGGTCGCGTGGTGCAAGGACTACGAGGGCGGCCGGTCCTTCTACACGAACATCGGCGCCGACGGCGACCTGACCGACGCCCGCGCGCGCAAGCACCTCGCGGGCGCGATCCAGTGGACCGCCGGCGAGGCCGACCCGGTCTACAGCGACTGCGGCGCGACCGTGCTCGCGAACTACCAGCAGACCAAGATCTCGGCCAACCCGAACCTCAACGAGCCGATCGGCATGGAGACGCTGCCCGACGGCCGCGTCCTGCAGACCGCGCGCGGCGGTCAGCTGCGCCTGCACGACCCGAAGGACGGCACGTCCAAGGTCATCGGCACGCTGGACGTCTACACCAACAGCGAGGACGGCCTGTACGGCCCGGCGATCGACAACGACTTCGCCGCCAACCACTGGGTCTACCTCTACTACTCGCCCAAGACGGTCGAGAACGTCAAGCAGTCCAACGGCACCACCAAGACGATCACGACCCCGCCGAACGACTCGGCGCCCACCACCGCGCCGAACCTGCGCGCGTGGGACCCGTACGTCGGGTACTTCCAGCTCAGCCGCTTCAAGTTCGTCGACGGCGCCAACCCGACGCTCGATCTGAGCTCCGAGCAGAGAATCATGCGCGTCGACAACAACCGCGGCGCGTGCTGCCACGTCGGCGGCGACATCGACTTCGACACCGCGGGCAACCTGTGGCTGGTCACGGGCGACGACACGCCGTCGGGCGCGGGCAACTCGGGCGGCTTCTCCCCGCACAACGACCAGAAGACCGACGAGACGCAGACGGTCCGCGCCACCGCCCCGTTCAGGCTGACCTTCAACGGCCAGACGACGGCGGAGATCGCCGCCAACGCCAACGCGGCCGCGATCAAGGCCGCGCTCGAGGCGCTCTCGACGATCGACGCGGGCGACGTGATCGTCACCGGCACCGCGGCCAACGCCTCGATCCAGTTCGACGGCCAGTACGCGGAGACCAACGTCGCCCCGCTGACGGCCACCGGCGCCACCGTCACCACCACGCAGGAGGGCGACTGGTTCCAGGCCCCCTACGCCGACGCCCGCCGCACCTCCGGCAACACCAACGACCTGCGCGGCAAGGTCCTGCGCATCAAGGTCTCCGACGACGGCAGCTACTCCAGCCCTTCAGGGAACCTGTTCCCGGAGTCGCAGGACAGCGCGGGCAAGACCCGTCCCGAGATCTACGCGATGGGCTTCCGCAACCCGTTCCGGATCCAGGTCGACCACAACGACGTCGCCTACGTCACCGACTACTCGCCGGACGCCGCCACGCCGGAGACGTTCCGCGGCCCGGCCGGCACCGGCCGCGTCGAGATCGTGCGCGAGCCCGCCAACTACGGCTGGCCGCTGTGCGTCGCGCCCGAGCTCCCGTACTACCGCTGGAACTTCAACACGTCCAAGCCGCTGGACGCCACGCCGACCCAGTACGAGTGCGGCAACCCGGACAAGGGCCCGGACAACACCTCGCGCTGGAACACGGGCGCGAACCTGGACCCGGCCACCGCGCCCGGCTCGCCGAAGGTCCCGCCGATCACGCAGCCCGACATCTGGTACTCGTTCCGCGACAACGCCACCCCGGCGCTGGGCACGCCGTGCCTGGCCTCCTACGACGGCTCGGGCGGCACCTGCCCGCAGCGGTTCCCGGAGCTCTACACCACAGGCGTGGCCCCGCACGGCGCGGCGCCGTACCGCTACGACGACGCCAATCCGAATACGACGAAGTTCCCGCCCTACTACGACGGCGCGTTCGTCCTGGGTGAGTTCAACGTCGACACGCTGCGCGAGGTCCGGCTCGATTCCAAGGACCGGATCTTCAAGATCAACCGCATGCTCGACTGCGGCGTCGCGCTCTCGAGCACGTCCAAGCTCCCGTTCGAGTGCGACAACCCGATGGACATGCACTTCGGCGCCGACGGGTCCTTCTACCTGCTCACCTACGGCGACGGCTTCTTCCAGGCCAACCCGGACGCCGGCCTGTACCGGTGGGAGTACGTCAAGGGCCAGCGCGCGCCGCAGGCCACGATGAACGCGAGCATGAGCAACGGCGTCACGCCGCTCAGCGTGCAGTTCTCCAGCGAGGGCTCGCGGGACCCGGACCCGGGGGACTCGATCCGGTTCGCCTGGGACTTCGACGGCAACGGCACGGTCGACTCGACCGACCCGAACCCGACGCACGTCTACACCACCAACGGCGTCTACACGGCCAAGCTGACCGTGACCGACTCGGCGGAGAAGACGGACACCAAGACGCTGCAGATCGTCGTGGGCAACACCGCGCCGAGCATCGAGATCACGACGCCGCTCGAGGGCGACTTCTTCGAGTGGGGTGACCGGATCCCGTACACGGTCACGGTCTCCGACCCCGAGGACGGGCCGATCGACTGCTCGAAGGTGGTCACGACGTTCGTGCTCGTGCACGACACGCACGGCCACGCCGAGGAGGCCAAGACCGGCTGCTCGGGCACGCTGCAGACGCTGGCCGAGGACGCCTCGCACGGCGGCTACATCGCGGGCGGCATCTCCGCGACCTACGCCGACCAGGGTGCCAACGGCCAGCCCGCACTGTCGGCCACCGACCAGAACGTGGTCCAGGTGCGCCGCCAGCAGGTCGAGTACGTGCAGGAGCACGAGGGCACGTCGGTCGGCGCGTCGACCGAGTCCGACCCCGGCGGCGGCCAGATGCGCAACGGCCTGGACGACGGCGACTGGTTCGCGCTCAACCGGTCCGTGAATCTCAGCCACATGGACAAGCAGGTCAACATCCGGTTCGCCGGCCCGGGCTCGTTCCCGCCGATCATCCCGGTGACCCCGACCGGCACGGAGCTCGCGGACGTCGAGGTGCGTGACGGCAGCCCGACCGGCCCGGTGCTGACCAAGGTGCGCCTGAAGTCCACGGGTGACCTCAACACGTGGCAGACGTTCAGCGCCCCGCTCGACTACGAGGGCTCCAAGCGCCTGTACTTCGTGTTCAAGGCGCTGCCCGGCGGGCCGATCGTCCCCTACATCGGCTGGGGCTCGGTCAACTGGGTGTCCTTCAGCGGCCCGGGGGTCGCCGGCTAGGAGTCCAGCGCGAGGTTGTACTCCTCGCACACGCGGCCGAGCTCCGGCAGGGGCTCGGTCAATGGGAGCGGTTCGCCGTCCGCGGCGAACCGCGCCCGACCCTCCATCAACGCGATGCACGGCCCGTCGTCCAGGTTGGAGCGAAACCAGATGCCGGCCGCCCCGCGCATGTAGAGGTCGCGCGCGATCGTCTGCGAGACGACGCGGATCTTGGAGCGGATCTCCGAGATGTTGAGCTGGGTCATGCCGTGCTCGGCGAGCAGCCGGGCGTGGCGGGTGGCGAGCTTCTCGCGCAGCGCGGGATCGTCGATGTCGACGAGCTCGCCTTCGTGCTCGACGCGCGCGGGCGCGAGCTGGTGCGAGCGCCGCCACGCGGCCGTCACGGCGCGGCCCGGCACCCGCAGCGCCTCCACCGGGACGCCCTGCGCGAGCTGGAACTGCGCGAAGTCGGCCCGCGCCTTGACGTTCGGGCGCAGATCGGCGAGCACCTCGCGCAGCGCCGTGAGCTTGTGCTCGGAGCCGTAGATGGTCCGGTACTCGCGCATCGGGTCGTCGAAGCGGTGCTGCCAGGAGCAGAACTCGTAGGGCGTGTAGTCCAGCGGCGCGTCGGCGTGCCCGACCCGCCACACGCGCTCGCTCTTCACGCGCGAGCGCGCGCGAAGGCCTTGGCGGCGGGCACGACCATGCGCAGATCGTCGAGCGAGCGCGCGTGGCGCAGCACCCAGGCCGGCGCCTCGTCGTCCAGGCGCGAGTTGGAGCCGAAGAACCAGGCCTCGGCGGTCGCTTCGTCGTAGGCGGTGACCAGCAGCCGCGCGGCGCGGTAGGCGTCGCGCAGCCTGAGCCGCGTCATCTGGCCCTTCGGCGGCGTGCCACCCTCGATCCACTTGGCGACCTGCGCCGCGCCCTTGACGCCCGCCACGTACGCCGTGGCCTGCGCGCCCAGGTGGTCGGAGAGGAAGCGCGCGATCTCCGAGATCGGAGCGGTGGTGCCCTCGCGTTCGATCAACGCGGGATCGAGCAGCTGCGCCATCGCCGCCAACTATACCCCGAAAACAGGGCTGAAACGAGGGTGGAAACTACGCGCGACGGCGCGCGAGGGCGCGCGCGCCGCCCAGGTGCGTGCGCAGCAGCTCGGCGGCCTTCTCGCCCTCGCCGTTCGCGAGCGCCTCGGTGATCGCGCGGTGCTCGACGATGAACCGCTCGATCCGGGACGGGTCGCGGGCGACGGTCGTGGCGGCGATCCTCTGGTGGCGGTCGGCCAGTGCGTCGTAGGAGCGGGCGAGCAGGACGTTCCCCGCGGCGGCGATGATCGCGCGGTGGAAGCGCCGGTCGGCCTGGGCGAAGCCGGCGCCGGCGGAGCTGAGCGCGCGCTCCTGCGCGGCGATCGCCTCCTCGAGCTGGGCGGTCAGCTCCTCGCCGCCGGTCTCCGCCGCGCGGCGGGCGCAGTGGCACTCGATCAGCTCGCGCGCCTCGTGGACGTCGTCCGCCTCGGAGGCGGAGATCGGCACGACCAGCGCGCCGCGCCGGGGATAGAGCTCGACGAGCCCTTCGGCCTCCAGCTGCCCGAACGCCTGCCGCAGCGGCGTGCGGCTGATCCCGAGCTCGCGCGCGAGCGCGTTCTCGCTCAGGAGCGTCCCGCCGGGGAAGCGGCCGTCGAGCAACCGTTCCTTCACATGGGCGTAGGCGCGCTGCGCCGCGCTTTGGACGGCCGGTACAGCATCAGTGGACGAAGGGACTATCGACACGGCAACCGAACCAGCTATGGTAGGAGACATCTTGGATGCAAGTTGGCTCCAAGTTGACTCTCCTCCCCAAACCGAAGCGCCCGCGGCTCGCTCCCCTGAAACAAGAGCCGCGGGCGCGCTCCTCCCACAACTGAAAGGAGCGCACCTATGACCGGTGTGATCTTTTTGCTGGCCGTCTCCGCCCTCCTCGGCGGGTCGCTGGTCCTGTCTCGTGACGCCTAGGGCGTCGATGTCGACAGCGTGAATGTCAGCGTCCGGCTGTAGCTGCCGGTGCACAGGGCGTCGCCGGCGCCGATCGCCTGCTTGAACGCGATCGTCGTAGCGGCGTTGGACACCGGGCCGGTCCAGGCGGCCGGTGTCAGCTCCACCTGCAGCGGCTGCGGCAGCTGGAAGGGCCCGTTGGCCAGATGGCCCGGGTCCGAGACCGTCAGCTCGGCGCTCCCCGCCGTGCTGATGACGTTCGCGGTCGTCTGCGCCGTGTAGACGTTCGGCACGCCGGGCACGAACGGCTCGAAGCGGGCCGAATCGCCCAGCGTGAGCGCGAGCGTCGGCGCGACGGTGCCGCCGACGGTGCTGTCGACGGGCGTCTCGAGGTCGTAGACGTTGAACGTCGTCGTGTGGACCTTCGTGTTGCCACGGAGGTCGGTCGCGCGCAGCTCGAGCGTGTGGCCGTTCGGCTCGAGCACCTGGAACGGAGCCGTGTAGGGCGTCCAGGCGCCGCCGTCCAGGCGGTACTCGATCGAGTTCGCCTCGACGCCCACGCCCCACCCGTCGTCCGCGGTCAGCGTGACGGTCGGGTTGTGGTGCCAGCCGTTGACGGCGGCGGGAGTGAACGAGGCGGTGACGTTCGGCGCGTCGACCTCGATCTCCCGCAGCGCCGCCCGGATGTCCGGCAGCGGCCCGACCAGGCGCGTGCCGGTCTGGGGCGTGCCGGTGCGGCGCAGCAGGTCGCGCAGCTGGGCGCTCGTGTAGGGCGCCTGGGCTGTGGCCTTCAGGTACGACTGCACGGCCACGATCGCGTTGACGACGATCGGGCCGGCGCCGGACGTGCCGCTGAACGACCGCGTGTAGCGGCGGGTGAGCATCTCCGGCGCGGTGCCGCCGAACAGGTTCCCGCCGCTGCCCGTGGTGGTGATGTTCTGGCCCCAGCCCTGCAGGTCCACCCGCGTGCCGTGCGAGGAGAAGTTGAGCGCGGCGCGCGTGGTGGAGCTGCCGGCGCCGCCGATGATCGCGCCGGAGTCCCGCACGCTGCGGTCGAAGCGGCCGAGCATGTTCGCCCCGTCGAGGTCCTGGCCGCCGTTGCCGCCGGTCTCCATCACGACGATCCCGAGGTTCGACAGCGCCTTGATCGCGTCGAAGTTCGCCTGGTTCCACTCCACCGGCACGTACGCCGTGCCGCCGGCGGGCCCGACCGTCTGCTGCTCGATCAGCACCACGTCGCCCGCCTTCAGGAACTGCGCGACGTAGGTGAGCGCGCCGGAGACGCTGTACTGCAGGCGCCCGTTGTTGTTGCGCTGGGGCGAGATGCCGCGCATCGTCGCGTCCGGCACGCCGCCGGTGACGCCGAACCCGTTGTCCTTGGCCACCATCTCCCCGAACACGGCCGTGCCGTGCTCGTCGGCGAAGTTGCGGTACTGGACGTAGGTCGTCTTGCCCAGGTCGGTCGCGATCGGGTCCAGCTGCAGGTCCTCGTGCTCGGCCGTCCAGTAGTACTCGAGGTCGGCGATCGTCACGCCCGCCCCGCGCGTGCGCGGGTCCTGCAGCGAGAAGTCGGCGTCGACGCCGGCCGGCGCGGGCCGGTTGTAGCCCTGCAACGCGGTGAAGTCGGGCGTCGGGTTCGTCTGCTGCGGCGGCGGCGCCGCGTCGGGCGCGACGTAGGCCTCCGTGACCTGGCCCGAGGCCAGCAGGTCCGTGATCGTCGCGTCGGGGTCGGTGCCGGCCGGCAGCCTGAGCTGGTGCCAGGCACCCAGGTCGGGGATCGGCTTGCCGGTCTGCGCGCGTGCTCGCGCGTCCAGCTCGTCGAGGTCGACGCCGACCACGAGCGGGTCGAGATCGCCGCGCAGGCGACTGCGGTCGGCGAGCTTGACTTCGAGCACGACGTTCGGCTCCACCGGCTCGACCGACCCGTCGGAGGCGACGAGCCGCGTCGTGTCCTCGTGCAGCGCACCCGCGCGCATCAGCTTCTGCTTGTCGTAGTGGGCGATCACCTCGCCCTCGTCGAGCCCGGCCCGCTCGGGCGGGACCCCGGCGATCGTGGCGCCGGGATCGGTCACCGTGACGGGCACCAGCCCGGGCGACGCGAGGTTGACCGGGCCGGCGTACGCGGCGGGCGCGGACACGGCCGGCAGGAGGGCGGCGGCGAGAAAGCGCTTCATTGCGCGCCACCCTTTCACCGGTGGCCGCGCGGGGCGAGCGCCTACGTGCGGAAAGCGCGCTCGCGCGGTTCGACGTTTGTCGCTATCAACACGAGCGCGAGGATCGGAAACGCGACGACGGCGAGCAGGCCCGTCGTCTGGGCGATCGCGTCGCCGGTCGAGAAGCCGTCCAGATGCGTGATGTGGAAGTACGCGTGGAGCGCCGCCGAGGCGGTCCATGCGACGCACAGCGGGACGATCAGCGCCCGGGCGAGCGTGACCGCCGCCCACGCGAACAGGATCGCGAACGCGAGATAGAAGCCGCCGACGTCACGGATCAGGTGCTCGTTGTACGGCGGCAGCAACTCGACCCAGCCGCGGCCGAGCGGGAACGAGGCGTAGAACGAGCTCGGGCCGAGCGTCCCCTCCAGGCCGGGCAGGAGCGCGGACACGGCGACGGCCGCGAGCGAGATGCGCAGGGCGAGGGTCATCGCAGCTTCTCCGGGTTGCGCTGGAAGTCGATCCGGGTGATGCGTCCGGCGTCGACCGTGAAGCTCACGACGGAGTGGATGCCGTCGCGGCCGTGGCCGGCGAGGCCGGGCAGGCCGTTGATGTCGACCAGCTCCATCTCGGCGCCCCGGCCGAGCGCAGTGATGGCCTTCGCGACGCGCTCGGCGCCCTCGATCGGCTTGCGCGCCGCGTTCACGATCCCGCCGCCGTCGCTGGTGAGCACGACATCCGGGTGCAGCACACCGAGCAGGGCGTCCATGTCGCCCTCCTGCGCGGCGCTCGTGAAGGCGTGGATGATCTCGCGCTGCTGCGCGGGCGTGGCCGGGAAGCGCGGGCGGCGCGCCTCGACCGCCTTGCGCGCCCGCGACGCCTGCTGGCGGGCAGCCCCGGACGAGACGCCGAGCGCGCTCGCGACCTCGTTGAACGAGTAGCCGAACACGTCGTGGAGCACGAACGCCGCGCGCTCGGGCGCCGACAGCGACTCGAGCACCACGAGCAGCGCGAGGCTCACGTCTTCGCCGCGCACGGCGACCTCCTCCGGGCCGGGATCGGCGGACACGATCGGCTCGGGCAGCCACGGCCCGACGTAGGCCTCGCGTCGCACGCGCGCGGACTTGAGGGCGTCGAGGGCGAGACGCGAGACCGTGGTGATCAGCCACGCCTCGAGGTCGCGGACCTGGTCCGCGTCGACGCGCTGCAGCCGCAGCCATGCGTCCTGCAGCACGTCCTCGGCCTCGGCGAGGCTGCCGAGCTGGCCGTACGCGATCCGCAGCAGCCGCGGGCGCAGCGCCTCGAACCGGTCGGCCGACGTCACGCGGCCGCCAGGTAGTCGTCGAACGTCACCGTGCCGTGCGGCGCGGTCGCGCTCGTCAGGCCGCCGGCGCGCAGCGCGCGGGAGGCGGGGAGCGGAAGCGGGACGGCGTGCGAGCCGGTCGCGGTCCGCCAGCGCTTGGCCAGCTCACGCACGCTCACGACCTCCGGGCCGGTGAACTCGGCGATGGTGAACGTCGGCGCGGCCTCGGCCGCCACGGCGAGCGTCCGGCCGACCTCGCGCGGGTCGACGGGCTGCATCGGCGCGCCCAGGGACGGGACGACGCCGAGCTTTGCGCTCTTGGCGAAGATCGCCGCCACGAACGGGTGGAACTGCGTCGCGCGCAGGATCGTCCACGGCACGCCGCCGTCGCGGATCGCGGCCTCCTGCTCGAGTTTGAGCTTGTAGTACGGACCACCGACGCGGTCGATGCCGACGATCGACACGCCGATGTGGTGCTGGACGCCCGCCGCCCGCTCGGCGCGCAGCAGCCGCTGGGTGCCGTCGACGAGCACCTTGCGGGTGCCGCCCGCGGCGTCGATGACCACGTCCGCGCCGGCGAGGGCGCGTTCGAGCCCTTCGCCCGTGACGAGGTCGACGGGGTACTCCGGCGCGTGCCGGGAGAGCACGCGGACGGCGTGCCCGCGCTCGGTCAGCGCGCGCGCCGCTGCGGCGCCGACGGTTCCGGTTCCACCCACGATCGCGATGTTCATATGCAGTGGACGAGCCAGCCGCGCGAAGTGTGACGACTAGGCGACGGCGGGCAGCGGGATCACCTGGTCGAGCCGCTGCTCCTGCGCCTCGTCGGCGTGGTCGAAGATCCGGTCGCGGATCTTGGAGTCGGCGTCGAAGAGCTCCTGGTTGGCGTCGCGCAGCTCGCTCTGCACGCGAATGCGCGCCCGACGGTCGTCCGGGTTCGTGCGCAGGTGCGCCAGGAACGCGTCGAAGGCCGTGATCGTGCGGCGCGTGATGCGCATGTAGTCCGTGAGCGTCTCGCGCACCGCCGGCGACTGCAGCGCGCGCACCTGCGCCTCGGCGGCGCCGAGCTTCGGCTTCACGCGCGTGAGCGCCGTGCCGGCCGCGTCGAGCTGGTCGTCGGCGAGCGCCTCGCTGGTGGCGAGCATGTCGGCCGCGACCGGTTTGTACGCCGCCGACCAGCGCGTGAGCGTGTCCACGTCGCGGTCCGGCATCGGCTCGCCCTCACCGCACGCGACCAGCGCGAGGGCGACCGTGACCAGCATGAGAATCCTCCTCATCGCGGGCATTGTCCCTGGATAGCCTGCGGGAACATGACTTCCTTCCGCGTGGGTGTCCAGGTGCAGCCGCAGCACGCGAGCTTCGACGCCATGCGCCGGGCCTGGCAAGAGGCGGACGCGCTGGGCGCCGACACGATCTTCACCTGGGACCACTTCTTTCCGCTCACGGGCGAGCCGGACGGGCTGCACTTTGAGGGGATCACGTCGCTGGCGGCGATGGCGCAGGTGACCGAGCGCGCGCAGGTCGGCGCGCTGGTGATCTGCAACTCCTACCGCAACCCGGAGCTCCTGGCCGACGCGCACCGGACGATCGACCACATCTCCGGCGGGCGCGCGATCCTCGGCATCGGCGCGGGCTGGTTCAAACGCGACTATGACGAGTACGGCTACGAGTTCGGCGAGGCGCCCGACCGCCTGCGCGAGCTGCGCAAGGCGATGCCGCGGATCAAGGACCGGCTCGGCAAGCTCAACCCGCCGCCGCTCGGCAAGCTCCCGATCCTGATCGGCGGCAGCGGCCCGAAGGTGACGCTCAAGCTCGTCGCCCAGTACGGCGACATGTGGCACTCGTTCGGCGACGCCGAGGCCTACCGGCGCAAGAACGAGATCCTGCTCGAGCACTGCGCCAACGAAGGCCGCGACCCGGCTGACATTGAGCGCACCTGGGGCGTGGGCGACGTCGCCGACGCCGAGGCGCTGGCGGAGGTCGGCGTGACGCACTTCATCGTCGGCATCGGCGGGGAAGGCGACGGCTACGACCTGAGCCCACTGCGCGAGCTGGTCAAGTGGCGGGACGCCTGACGCCCGCGGGCGACTTCGACTACGAGCGCGCCGGCGCGGGCTACGCGCGCCGGCGCCGCACGGACCCGCGGATCGCGGCGCACGTGCACGCGGCGCTCGGCGACGCGCGGACGGTGCTGAACGTGGGCGCGGGCGCCGGCTCGTACGAGCCGGAGGACCGCTACGTCGTGGCGGTCGAGCCGTCGGCGGCGATGCGCGCGCAGCGCCCGTCCGAGCGGCCCGCGGTGAACGCCGTCGCCGAGGCGCTGCCGTTCGACGACGACAGCTTCGACGCCGCGATGGCGATGATCACCGTCCACCAGTGGGCGGACGTGCGGCGCGGCGTGAGCGAGCTGCGGCGCGTCGCGCGCGGGCCGGTGGTGATCCTCACCTTCGATCCCGACGCGCTGCTCGACTTCTGGCTCGCCGAGTACGTGCCCGCGCTGCTGGAGGCCGAGCGGCCGCGCTTTCCCCCGCTCGGCGCGCTGGGGGACCGTGTGCAGGCCGTGCCGATCCCGCTGGACTGCCAGGACGGCTTCATCGAGGCGTTCTACGGGCGGCCGGAGGCGTTCCTGGACCCGGAGGTGCGGGCGGCGCAGTCGGCGTGGGAGAAGACCGGGGTGGACGTCGGGCCCGGCCTGACCGCCCTGGCCGAGGAGCTCGCGAGCGGCGCGTGGGACGCCCGCCACGGCGACCTGCGCAGGCAACCCGAGTACGTCGGGTCGCTGCGCCTGGTCACCAGCAGTTGATGGCGGGCGACGCGGCCGGGCGCGGCACCTCGCGCACGACCGGGACGGCGAACGCGTGGGAGGCGGGGCGGCGGGGAGCGTGCGTGATGAGGGTCATGGGGTTCACCGGAAGAGGCGACGACGCTTGATGTCGTCCTGGTGTGCGGCGGCGAGGCTCAGATGGATCAGCGAGGGGTTCATGACGCTAGGAATCATCGCTTTATGAGGCCTTGATTCCGAGGCGGCAGGCAGGCGTCCGGAAGTGTGGTTCTCGCCGACCACAGGGGGGACAGCCGCACCCCCTTGCACGATGGCTTGCAGGAAGGAGGAGTTGCGCGGGCTAGGGTCGTCGGCCGCATGAGTCGTATTCGTCGCGTCCTGCCGCTTGCGGTGCTCGCTGCCGTGGTTGCTGGGACGGTGCCCGCGCACGGGCAGGAATCGCTGCGGGACCGCGCTTCGCGGCTGCGCGCCGCGGTCGCGGCCGAGGAGGCGCGGATCGCCGACACGCGCGAAGGGCTCGCGGACGCCAACGCGCGCCTCACGCGGCTCAACGACAAGCTCAGCCGCCGCCGCGAGCAGCTCGACCGCACGCAGGACGAGCTCGTGCGCACGCGCGTGCGCCTCACGCGCCTGGAGCGCAAGCAGGACGAAGCGCAGACGCTGCTGGCCGAGAACCTGCGCCAGAGCTACATGGACGGCAAGCCTTCGTTCGTGACGGTCGTCCTTAACGCCGACGGGTTCTCGGACCTGGTGGCGCGCTTCGAGTACCTGCGCCGGATCGCGCGGCGCAACGCGTCCGTGTACGGCGACCTGCGGGACGCGCGCGAGAAGGTGCAGGGCATGACCTCCGAGCTCAAGCAGCTGCGCGGAACCTACGCGGAGCTGGCGAAGAGCGCGGAGCACGACCGCGACCGGGCCGACGCGCTGCGCACCGCGCTGCTCAACCGCGAGGCGCGCCAGCTGCAGCGGCGCAACGGCACGGCGGCGCAGCTCGCCTCCGTGCAGGGCCGGATCGCCGCGATCGAGCGGCGTCAGCGGGCGGCCGCGCGCCGCGCCCAGGCCGCGCGCACCGCGACCCAGCAGGCGCCGCGCGCGTCGGGGGGCGGCTCGAACCCCACCCCGGGCGGCGACGTCGTCGGCCGGATCGTCGCGGCCGCGAACGAGATCGCGACGACGCCGTACGTGTACGGCGGCGGCCACGGCGGCAACTCGTCCGGCTACGACTGCTCGGGCTCGATCTCCTACGCGCTCGCCGCGGCGGGCCTGCTCGACGGCGCGCTCGACTCGACCGGCTTCATGAGCTGGGGCGAACCCGGGCCGGGCAAGCGCGTGACGATCTACGCCAACGCCGGCCACGCCTACATGGTCGTCGACGGGCGCCGCTACGACACCAGCGCGCTCTCGGGCGGCGGCACGCGCTGGACGTCGGAGATGCGCAGCTCCGCGGGCTTCGTCGCCCGTCATCCTCCTGGGTTGTGAGCATCCACGCGCGTACGTTCCACCGGCTCGCGGTGGCCCGGCGCGACACGGAGACGATCGCGGAGCTCGTCGCCGCCACCGGGCTGTCGCGGCGTACCGTCCAGGAGGCGCTGCGCGAGCCGGCGCAGGATCCGCCGCCGGACAAGCGCCGCCCCCTGTCGGCCGAGCACGTGGCGGAGTGGCAGGCGCGGCTCCCGGCGCCCGACCGTGACCTCGACCACGTCGGCGCCACCGCCGACACGGCGGTCCGGCGCGCCGAGTTCCTGCACGACACGTACTGGCTCGACGGCGCGCACCTGATCTGCGTCGGCGACCGGGACCTCACGTCGCTGGCGGTGGCCACGGTCTCGCCCGGGGTGAAGGTGACCGTCGTGGACATCGACGAGCGCGTGTTGGCGGTGATCCGGCGCGTGGCGCGAGACGAGGGGTTGAATGTCCAGACCGCCTTCGCCGACCTGCGGCTCGGCCCGCCGGCGTCCCTGCGCGAGGCGGGCGACCTCGCGTTCACCGACCCGCCGTACACGCCCGAGGGCATCCAGCTGTTCGCCGCGCGGGCACTGCAGATGCTGCGCCCGGACGACGACGCGCGCGTGCTGCTCGCCTACGGGTATGGCGAGGCGCAGGCCGCGCTCGGGTACGGCGTGCAGGAGGCGATCCACGAGCTGCGGCTGCTGATCGAGGCGCTGTACCCGCAGTTCAACCGCTACGTCGGCGCGGAGGCGATCGGCAGCGCGAGCTCGCTGTATGTGACGCGCCCGACGCGCCGCACGTGGGCGGCGGCGGACAAGAAGGGCCGCGCCTCGGCGCGCATCTACAGCGGCGGCAAGGCGTCGCTGGAGTCGGCCGCGCCGGAGCTCCCCGACCTGGGCGGCGCTCGCCGTGAGCGGCTGGAGGTCGACGTCTCCGCCCATCCGGCGCTCGCCGTGCGCGTACTGCTCGCGGCCCCCGCGCGCACGGTCGTGCTCCGCGGCGCGACCGACCTCCCGGACCTGTCGGCGCTCTACACGCGTGAGGGCGACACGTTCACGCTCGTCGAGGGCACGCTGCTGAGGGCGATCGCCGACCGCTCCCGCTCCAAGCTCGCCAACGCGTGGCGCGAGGCGATCATCGCGCGCACGCCGATGACCAAGAACGAGGCGCGCGCGCTCGTCGCCGAGCACGCCTCCGTCGCCGACGTGCTCGAGCGCCGGCTCCCCGAGCTCCCACGCGACGCGCTCGAGGACTTGTTGGTCGCCCTCGCGGAGTGAGACACTGACCGCGCAATGGGAGTCGAGGTCATCGACGAGCGGTCGGTGCAGTTGCGCGTCGCGCTGCTGGTCGCGCGCGAGACGCCGCTCGACGCGTTCTTCGAGCAGGTCTCCCGCGAGGCGGCGCAGCTGCTCGGGATCGACGCCACGGGCGTGATGCGCTACATCGACGACGGCCGCGCGGTCGTCGTCGGCGTCTACCGCGCGGGCGGTTCACGCATGCTGCCGGTCAACGCCGAGCTCGACTTCGACCGCACCGAGAGCGCGCTCGGCCGGGCGCGCGCGGCCCGTGCGCCCGCGCGCGTCTCCAGCTACGACCGCGCCCGCGGGGAGCTGCCCGCGGTGATGCGTTCGATGGGGATGAGCGTCTCGACGGCCACCCCGATCCTGATCGACGGCGAGCCGTGGGGCGCGCTCGTCGGCACCGCGCCGGAGGAGGACGCGCTGCCCGCGGGCCACGAGGCCAAGCTCGTCGGCCTGGCGGAACTCGTCGCCCAGGCGATCGTCAACGACCGCCGGCGCGCGGAGCTGGCCGCCTCCCGCACGCGCCTGCTGGAGGCCGGGGACGAGACGCGGCGCCGGCTCGAGCGGCTCCTGCACGAGGGCGCGCACCAGCACGTGGTGGCGCTCGCGCTCAAGCTGCGCGTCGGGCTCGGGCGCACCGACCCGGCCAGCGCGGAGGCGGAGGTCCTGCGCGACGCGCTCGCGGACGCGATGGAGGCCAGTGCGGAGCTGTCCGAGCTCGCGCGCGGTCTGCATCCGGCTGTGCTGTCCGAGCGCGGGCTGGCGGCGGCGCTGCAGGCGGTCGCGGCGCGTTCGCGCGTGCCCGTGAACCTGCGCGCGTTGCCTGGGCGCCGTCACTCGGCCGTGATCGAGACCACGGCGTACCTGATGGTGTGCGAGGCGCTGGCCAACGCGCAGCGGCACGCGCGCGCGAACGAGTGCTGGCTGCACGCCGACGACCGCGGCGGGGCGCTGATCGTCGAGGTGCGCGACGACGGCGTCGGCGGTGCCGTGGTGCGCGCCGGCGGCGGGCTCGAGAGCGTCTCGGACCGGGCGGCGGCGCTCGGTGGATCCTTTGTGCTGGAGAGCCGTCCCGGCGGCACCGCGGTGCGGATCGAGATCCCGACCGGGATGTGACACTCGTCTGATGGAGATCGAGCGCAAATTCGTGCTGGAGGCGCCGCCGGACGGGCTGGCGTCCCACGATTCACAGCACTTCGAGCAGGGCTACCTCGCCATCGACCCGGCCGGCGCGGAGGTGCGCGTGCGCCGCAAGGACGGCACGGTCTCGGTGATGACGGTCAAGACCGGCATGGGTCTCGTGCGCGGCGAGGAGGAGTGGGAGATCGAGCCCGCCCACTTCGACGCGCTGTGGCCGCTGACCGGCGACCGCCGCGTGGTCAAGACGCGCTACTTCGTGCCGCTCGACGGGGACCTGGTCGCGGAGGTCGACGTCTACGAGGGCGAGCTCGACGGCCTGGTCACCGCCGAGGTCGAGTTCCCGGACGAGGCCACGGCGCTCGCGTTCGAGGCCCCGGCGTGGATGGGCCGCGACGTCACCGAGGACAAGCGCTACGGCAACCGCGTGCTCGCGGTCGACGGCATCCCCGCGTAACGTACGCTCGTGCTGCGCGCGCTCAACCTGGCGGCGAAGGTCGCGCTGATCGGGCTGCTGCTGTTCGCGATCGTCCGGCCGGACCTGCCGCAGTTCGCGGGCAAGGCGATGACGACGCGGCTGTTCACGTTCGGGATCTCGGCCGTCCTGCTGCCGCTGATCTGGCTCGTGTTGCGGCCGCGTCGGCCCTATCCGCACGCGATCGACCTGTGCCTGCTCGCGCCGTTCCTGCTCGACACGGCCGGGAACGCGCTGGATCTGTACGGCGCCGTCGAGTGGTTCGACGACGCCATGCACTACCTCAACTGGATCCCGTGGACGACGGCGTTCGGGCTCGCGCTGGCCGAGTTCGCGCCGCCCGTCCCGCGCTGGGCGCTGTTCGGGCTCGTGCTCGGGTTCGGCGCGGTGACGCACATCCTGTGGGAGCTCGCCGAGTTCTTCACGTTCATCCGCGGCGGTCCGGAGGAGGCGACGGCCTACCGGGACACGCTCGGCGACTTGACGCTCAGCCTGTGCGGGTCGGTCACCGGCGCGCTGATCGTCACACTCGCAGCTTCGCGGACACGGACTGGCCGCCGAACGTCGCCTTGACGGTGACGCGCTTGCCCTTGGAGACCTTGAAGTCGACGGAGACCTGGCCGCGCTTGCCGACGGTGACGGACCTCTTCGTGCCGGGGGTGAGCTTGAACGTGGCCTTGCCGGGCGCGCCGGTGATGAGCGTGGCGCGCAGGCCGCCCTTGCGGCGGGCGAGCTTGAGCGTCGGCTTGCGCTCAGACTTGGTGGGCGCGCCGCCGCCGGAGGTCTGGGTCGGCGGCGTCGCCGTGATCGGGCTGGTGGCGGGGACGTCGGCCGGGCCCCAGTCCGGGCTCTTCGCGCCGGGCGCCAGCAGCGTGCCCGGGCCGCCGGAGGCGCAGTTGTCCGGGATGCTCGTGACGAAGACACCCTGCGCGGTGCCGTAGGCAAACGCCTTGCCGCTCGGCGCGAGGCTCGTGCTCTCGAACTTGCCGCCGCCGAGCTCATAGCAGCGCTCGGCGACGCGTTGGTTGACCTTGTTCGTGAACGGCGTGTGGTCCCAGTCGGGTGCGCCGAACGGGGACATCGTGGTGCGGTACACGCGCAGCTTCTCGTCCTCGCCGCCGGCGATGCCGATCACCGTGCTCAGGTCGCGGGAGAGCTCGACGGCGTCCACGCCGAAGCCCTGCTGGTCGTCGAAGAACCACGGGTCGACCGTGCCGCTGAGGGTGGTGAGGACGGCGTCGTCGTTGAAGATCTGGCCCGAGAACGACCGCACCAGCGTGTCGTTGGTCAGCCAGCTCGGATAGATCCAGCCCGTGAGCAGCGGGTACGCCTCGACGCCGGTGTAGCCGTCCGCGTTGGAGATCGCGACGCCCTGGCGCTGGGTGTAGACGTGGCAGGACGGGACGCTCGTCGCGCTGCACCCCGGCACGTTCTCGTAGGAGTCGTTGAACCACTCGTACGCGACCTTGGTGCCGTCCGGCGAGAGCTGCGGATTGAGCGGGCCGTGGAAGCGATTGACCGGGCCGGCGTTCGGCGCGCCGTCGCTGATCGGCGTGAGGAAGTCGGCCAGCACCTTGCCGTCGCGGGAGAGCTTGTGCAGCCGCTCGCCCGGCGCCAGCGCGATCATCGTGCCGTCATCGGCCTGGGACACCGACGCGTATGTGCCGGTCGACGTGATCTGCACCGTGCGCGACCCGTCGGGCGTGGCCAGGAAGACGTTCCCGCCCTGCACGTAGGCAATCGAATCGGCCAGGGCGGGCGTGGCGACGGCGAGGGTCAACGCGGCGGTCAGCAGTGAGAGGCGCAACATGCGGCCGAGACTGCGCAGTCCGCTTTGCCTCGACCTTGCCCGTGCCTTGCCACAAACTTAAAGCGGGACAGTCCCTCTTTAGGAAAGGCACCCCCGCGCCGGCGAATCGACCGCCGGCGCGAATCGGGTGCGTGCGAAGTGCGACGAGCTCCGAGCGAGCTCAGCCCGTATCGGGCGCGCGGCCCGCGGGCATGAGCCCTGCGAGCGCTGTTTGGACCTTCGACCCATGGAGGCTGGGTTCCTGCCGCTGCATCGCCGGGACCAGCTCGTGGTGGCCGTCGTCGAACACGACGAGGCCGCCGTGGACGGCCAGCCAGGACGCGTCGGCGCTCAGCAGCGCGGCCTTGGCGCGCCACTCGGCCTCGACCGCCGTCGGCGCGAGCGCCGTCGCCTGCACGACGCCCGTGAACGCCGGCTCGCCCGTCGACGGGTCCAGCAGGTGTGGTGCGCGCGGGCGGCGAGGAGCGGTTGCGCAGAGGGCATGCGACAAGGCTCGGCCCGCCCGCCGAGAGCCGTCCGAGAGGAGCCTGAGAGGATGCTGGGGATGGCGGTCCTCTTCGATCTGGACGGCGTGCTGGTGGACTCGCGCGCCGCGTTCCTGAACTCCATGACGCTCGCACTGCGTGACCTCGAGCTCCCGGCGTACCCGCGCGAGGCGCTGCTCCCGTGCATCGGCCCGCCGCTCAAGCTCGGCTTCTCCGAGCTGCTCGTGACCACCCCCGAGGACCCGCGCGTGGACGCGCTGATCGCCGCCTACCGCGGGCACTACGCGACGATCTCGCTCACCGACACGACCGTCGCGCCCGGCATCCCCGCGGCGCTGGCGGCGATCGACGAGCCGAAGGCCGTGGCGACCTCCAAGCCCCGCCACTTCGCCGAGCCGCTGCTCACGGCGCTGGGCCTGCGTGAGCACTTCACCGTCGTGGCCGGGCCGGAGCTGGACGCCCGCGGCGAGACCAAGGCCGAGACGATCACGCGTGCGCTGGCCCTCCTCGAAACCACCGACGCCGTCATGATCGGCGACCGCCGGTTCGACGTCGAGGGCGCGCACGCCAACGGCATCCCGTGCATCGGCGTGACGTGGGGCATCGGCGCTCGCGAGGAGCTCCAGGCGGCGGGCGCCGACGCGATCATCGACGCTCCGCTTGAGCTCGGTCCGGCCCTAGGCGTAATGTCCCGCGCGTGATTGCCGCCTTGAACCTGTACACGATCTCGCTGTTCATCCACATCAGCGCGGCGATCGTCGGCCTCGGGGCGACGTTCGCGCTCTCGATCGCGTTCCCGCTCGCCCTGCGGATGAAGGATCCGCGGCACCTGCTGTTCATGCACCGCCTCAACCTCGAGGTGGTGACCAAGCTCGCCAGCCCGGCGCTCGGGATCATCCTGCTCACGGGCATCATCCAGGTGATCGACGGCGACCTCTCGTTCGGCGAGCCGTGGATCAGCGCGACGTTCGTGATCGTGTTCGTGCTCGGCGGCCTGCAGGGCGCGTACTTCGCCAAGACCGACCGCAAGCTCGCGGCGATGGTCGAGTCCGAGCTGGCGTCCGGCGCCACCCAGCTCTCGCCCGAGTATCAGAAGGAAGCGCAGCGCGAGGGCAGCATGGGCGCGCTCACCGGTCTGCTCGTGCTGGCGGCCGTGTTCCTGATGGTGATCAAGCCCGGCGCCTAGGGCGTCGGCGTGTAAGGGACGCCCGCCGTGGCGGACAGCTGCGGGATCAGCATGTCGGCCTCGATCGCGGTGACCTCCGCGGCCGCCTGCGTCCGCTCCGGCGTGCCCGGTGCGGCCGCGTCCCGGATGCCCCGCCAGCGCACCAGGCGTTCCCCTTGCGCCTGGCCCGTGAACGACGCCGTGAGCACGCGCCTCGGTGACAGGGCCCGCCCCGCCTCGTCGGCGACCTTCTGCCCGTGGCGCAGCTTGACCTCGGCGGCGGCGACGCCCTCGTTCGGGTAGTCGCCCATGATCGAATGGTCGGTGTGAACGCCGGGCGAGGTCGCGGTCCGGCGGTTGACGGCGGTCGTGTCCACGTACTCGTCGAGCAGCCCCATCAGGTGCGAGAGCTCGTGCGCGTACCGGACGGGGTTGGACACGGCGCCGGTGAACCAGTTCCCCGAGTCCATCCGGCCCTGGCCCTTGTGCAACCGGACCGTGTTGTTGCCGCCCGAGGCCGAGAACTGCACGCGCAGGCGCATGGACAGCTGCTCGCCGCTGGCCGTGTCCGTGAGGATGAAGCGGTTGTCCCACAGCGAGACGAACGCGGTCTCGGCCGCGGTCTGCGTCGCCGCCAGCTCCTCGGGCGTGACGTCCGCGTCCGGGACGAGCCGGACCTTCTGCGTCACGACGATCTCGGACCCGACGACCTCGACGTCGAAGCCGGCGTGGCTTCCGTACGTTCCGCCGCCGACCCGGGGCTCGCTGATGCGGAAGGAGGCGGTGCTCGGCGTGCGGGCGACGGTACGCGAGGCGGCGAGCATGCGCGTCACGCGAGCGTTGCCGGCCGTGCGCTGGAGCGCTCCTACGACCTCGGCGCGGGAGTCGGCGTCGGTCTCCGCCAGCAGCTCCGCCGGCCCGGCCGGCGCGCGGGCGGGGGTGAGCGTCGCGGGCAGGGCCTCGACGGTCTCTGCGGGACGCGCGCGCTCGACCTCCGGCGTCGTGTCCGTCGACGGTCGAGGGTCGAGGGTTCCCATGGATCAACCCTCTTCGAGATCACCACCGCGGTCAAGCGCGCGAGCGCTTTCAGTAGGCCGCCGGCCCGTACGGCAGCCGGCCCTCGGTGACCCGCTCGACGACCTCGTCGTAGGCCCGCAGCACGCGCCCGACGCGCTCGTCGTCGAAGCGCTCGCCGGCGGGGATCTCGGCCCGATGCACGGGCGCGTCGCCGTCGCGGACCTCGACCCGCAACGTGTCCTCGCCCGTCGCCCATTCGGTCCGCGTGCTGACGAGCGTGTCGATTCCCGTCTCGCGCATCGCCTCCGCGAAGCGCGCCAGCTCGTCGGCGTCCAGCAAGCCGGTGTAGCGGCGATGGTCGCCCGCGCGGCGGTGGTCGACCTCGACCGAGCCGCCGTGGCGCACCCGCAGCGCGATCTCGCCCGCCTCGAAGTGCTCGGTGCCCGTGGTGAGCTCGACGGTCCAGTCGGCGAGGTCGGCCATGCGCGATGAAGGCGGCACAGCGCGACTATATCCGGCGGCCGCCGGGCTATTTGACCGGTGTCTTGAGCGCCAGCTCGGCCAGCTCGCCGGCCGGCATCGGGCGGCCCATCAGGAAGCCCTGGCCGAAGTCGCACCCGCTCTCGGCGAGCAGGCGGTAGGCCTCGTCGGTCTCGATGCCCTCGCCCACGGCGCGCAGGCCGAGGTTGTGGGCGAGGTCGACGATCGTCTGCACGATCGTCGCGGCCTCCGGATCCTCGTCCATGCCCAGCACGAAGGACTTGTCGATCTTGAGCTCCTGGACCGGCAGCTCACGCAGGTAGGCCAGCGAGGACGAGCCGGTGCCGAAGTCGTCGAGCGAGAGCTCGATGCCGAGCTCGCCGAGCTTGTTCATGATCTCGATCACGCGCACCGGGTCGGCGGCGACGATCGTCTCGGTGATCTCCAGCTGGAGCATCGAGGGGTCGAGCTCCCACTTCTCGAGCAGGGCCTTGACGTCGACCGGCAGGCCGAGGTCGAGCAGGTTCGGCGCGCCGAGGTTGACGGCGACCGGCAACGAGAGCCCGGCGGCCAGCCAGCGCGAGCACTGGGCCAGCGCGTCGTCGAGCACGCGCAGCGTGAGCGGGCGCATCAGGCCGGTCTGCTCGGCGAGCGGCAGGAACGCGCCCGGGCCGAGCAGGCCGAACTGCGGGTGCTCCCAGCGCACGAGCGCCTCGGCCCCGCGGATCACGCCGGTCTGGAGGTCGAACTTGGGCTGGTAGTGCACGACGATCTGGCCGGACTCGATCGCCTCGGGCAGCTCGCCGATCAGCGCCAGCCGCGCACGGGAGTGGCCGTCGCGGGACGCGCTGTAGACCTCGTAGCCGACGCCGCGGCTCTTGGCCGAGTACATGGCGATGTCGGCGCGCTGCATGAGCGACTCGACGTCGCGGCCGTGCTCGGGGAACATCGCGATGCCGACGCTCGCGCGCACGAGCATCGTCATGCCCTGGAAGCGGAACGGCTCCTCGATCGCAGCGCCGAGCTTGGTGGCCATCACCTCGGCCGCCTCGACGGCGGTGTCGAGCGGCATCAGCACGGCGAACTCGTCACCGCCGACGCGGGCCACGAGCTCGGCCTCAGGCGCGCACGCCTCCAGGCGGGGGCCGATCTCGCGCAGCAGCCGGTCGCCGGCATGGTGGCCGAGCGTGTCGTTGAGCTCCTTGAAGTGGTCGAGGTCGATCAGCAGCAGCGCCAGCTTGGTCTTGGCGGCGCGCGCGGCGGTCGTGGTGTCCTCGAGGCGGGCGAACAGCTTGCGGCGGTTGGCGAGGCCCGTGAGCGGGTCGTGCAGCGCGTCGTGCTCGCGCTGGGCGGCGAGCGCGCGCAGCTCGTCCTCGAGCTCGCGGCGGTCGGTCGCGTCGCGCATGTTGAGCACGAAGCCCTCGACGCTCGGGTCGTGCAGGCGGTTGGCGGCGACGACGTCGAAGTGGCGGTGCCCGCCGGCGCCGTGCGCGAGGCGCAGCGTGAGGCTGCGGCGGTGCTCCGGCTTGCCTTCGGCGTCGGTGAAGTAGGCGTCGAGCGCGCTGCGGTCCTCGGGATGGACCAGCTCGTGCACGCGGGTCCCGACGATCGCGTCCGGCGCGTGGCCGAGCACGCCGCGGATCGACTCCGCCTGCCAGCGCACGCGATGGTCGGCGCCGACGATGGTCACGACGTCGGTGGAGTTCTGGACGATCGAGTTCAGGCGGCGCTGGATGGTCTCCGACGTCTTGAGCGCGACGAGCAGCGCCTGGGCCAGCACCGGGGCGAGCGCCACGGCCGCGACGCGGGCGAGGTCGGCCTCGAACTGCTCGTGCCCGCGGCCGGCGTGCGCCGCCAACAGCGCGGCCATCCACAGCGCCCAGCGCGCGACGGCGCGCGCGAAGCCGCCGTAGAGGCTGCGGAACAGCACGCCCAGCAGCGGCAGGAACGGGTCGCCCGGCGCGGCGTGCAGGACGACGAAGACGGCGTAGGCCTCGACGGGCTCCAGCGCGAGCGAGAACGTGCCGCGCCGGTACCCGACGATCCAGTAGACCGCCAGCGCAACCGCCAGCACGATGCCGGCCAGCTTGGAGACCGGGCTCGCCTCGCCGCCCGGGATCGCGACGGCCGCCAGCAGCGCGCCCGCGACCGCGAAGCCGAGGAACAGCAGGCGGAAGCGTGCGAACGGCGTCTGCGGCAGCGGGATGGAGACAGGTCGGATCACCTATTCCAAGCCATCGGACGGATGACCGAGGTCTTTAGGGCGACCACCGATTCCGCGGGGGACCGAAAGATTCAAGTTTTCGGAGTAGTTCGTCGATGGGCACGTGAACCGTTCCGATCCGTGGGGGGATTACGTGCCGACTGCTGAAGAGCGCCTGGCGATTCTTGATGAAGTGCTCACCGAGGCTGCGGGCAAGGGTCTGCTGCAGCTCACACCCGACGACGACGCGCCGCTGGACGGGCGCACGATCTCGCTGAACGGCCGGTCAGTCGTCAGCTTCGGCTCCTGCAGCTACCTGGGGCTCGAGCTCGACCCGCGCCTCCAGCAGGCGACCATCGACGCCGTGCTGCGCTACGGGACCCAGTTCTCGAGCTCGCGCGGCTACCTGTCCTCGCCGCAGTACATCGAGCTGGAGGCGTTGCTGAGCGAGCTGTTCGGCGGGCACGTGCTCGTCACGCCGACCACGTCGCTCGGACATCTCTCGGTGCTTCCCGTGCTCGTGGACTCCACCGACGCCGTCCTGCTCGACCACCAGGTCCACGCCTCCGTGCAGATGGCCGCCAACCAGCTGCGCGTGAAGGGCGCGCACGTCGACCTGGTCCGCCACAACAACATGGAGCGGCTGGAGGCGATGATCCAGCGGCTGTCCAAGGACCACGACCGCATCTGGTACATGGCCGACGGCGTCTACTCCATGTTCGCCGACCTCGCGCCCTTCGCCGAGTTGCGCGCGTTGCTGGACAAGTACCCGCAGCTGTGGCTCTACGTCGACGACTCGCACGGCGTCGGCTGGGCCGGACAGCACGGCCGCGGCCCGGCGCTCGACGTCCTCGGCGGCCACGAGCGCGTGATCGCCGCCTGCTCGCTGAACAAGTCCTACGCCGCCGCGGGCGGGGCGATCGTGTTCCCGGACGCGGAGCTGCGCCGCCGCGTGAAGACCGCGGGCGGCCCGATGATGTTCTCGGGCCCGATCCAGCCGCCGCTGCTCGGCGCCGCGATCGAGTCCGCGAAGATCCACCTCTCCGACGAGCTGCCGCGGATGCAGGGCGCCCTGCGCGAGCGCGTGGCGCTGTTCACGTCGCTGTGCGAGGAGTTCGGCATCCCGCTGGCGACGACCGACGTGACGCCGATCCGCTACGTGCCGCTCGGGCTGCCGGTGGTCGCGCACGACGTGATCAAGGAGATCCTCGCCGACGGCTACTACACGAACCTGGGCACGTTCCCGGCGGTGCCGATGAAGCATGCCGGCGTGCGCATGACGATCACCCTGCACCACACGTCCGAGGACATCCGCGGCCTCGTCGCCTCGCTCGCCAAGCACGTCCCGGCCGCGCTCGAGCGCGCCGGCGAGGCGGCCAAGCGCCGCCACGCGAAGATCGTCGGCGAGCACGGGCCGGCGCTCACCATCGAGCACCACACCCGCGCGACCGCGCTCGACGAGGCCGAGTGGAACTCGCTGCTGGGTGAGCGCGGCACGTTCACCGTCGACGGCCTGAAGTTCCTCGAGGACGCGTTCGGCGGCCCGGGCGCGCGGCCGGAGGACGAGTGGGCGTTCCACTACTACGTGGTGCGCGACCGCAGCGGCAGGGCCGTGCTCGCGACGTTCTTCACCGCCGCGCTGTGGAAGGACGACATGATGGCCTCGGCCGCCGTGTCCGAGCTGGTCGAGGAGCGGCGCGCGCAGGACCCGTACTACCTGACGTCGACGACGTTCGCGATGGGCTCGCTGCTGACCGAGGGCGACCACCTGTACCTGCACCGCAACGCGGACTGGAAGGGTGCGCTCGACCTGCTGATGGCGGCCGTGGGTGAGGACGCGCGGGCCGCGGGCGCGGGGACGATCGTCTTCCGCGACCTGCACACGGCCGACGTGGAGCTGGCCGAGGCGGTCCGCGAGCGCGGCTACGTCCGGACGTCGCTGCCGCAGTCGCTCGTCTACGAGCCCGTGGCCGGCGGCGACGAGGCGTGGCTCGCGCAGCTGTCGCCGAAGGCGCGCGTGCACCAGCGCAAGGCGGTGCTGCCGTTCGACGACGCCTACGCGGTCGAGTGGCTGACCGCCGGTGGCCGCGCGGTGAGCGACGCCGAGCTCGACCACCTGTACGAGCTCTATCTGGCGGTGCAGGCGAAGGGCCGCGACCTGAACTCCTTCCCGCTCCCCAAGCGCTTCCTGCGCGACATGCTCGCGCACCCGTCGTGGGAGCTGATGACGCTGACGCTGAAGGAGGCCGGCGAGGTCGTCGCGTTCGGCGCGCACTTCGTCGGCCCGCGCCACTACGCGCCGATGATCGTCGGGCTCGACTACGCGTACGTGCGCTCACACGGCGCGTACCGGCAGGCGCTGCGCCACGCCGTCGTGCGTGCCCGCGAGCTCGGCTCCAAGCGCGTGCTGCTGGGCATGGGCGCGACGTTCGAGAAGACGCGCTTCGGCGCGCACGTGCAGGACCGCGTCGCGTTCGCGCAGGCCAGCGACCACTACTCGAGCGAGGTGCTGGCGGCGCTGGCCGCCGATTCGCACGGACACTGACCGGGGGGCTGCCGCCCCCCGGGACCCGCGCTTCAGGGCCGGTTGTGGCAGACGGCCTCGATGTTGTGGCCGTCGGGATCGAGGACGAACGCCCCGTAGTAGCCGGGGTGGTAGGCGGCGCGCTCTCCGGGCGCGCCGTTGTCTTGGTAGCCCGCCGCGACCGCCCGCGCGTGCCAGGCGTCGACGGCGTCGTTGGTGTCGACGTCGAACGCGAGGTGCACGTGCTCGGTGACCGGCTCGCCCGTGACGTAGGAGAAGTTCGCGTTCGCGGCGAGGATCTGGACGTGGTCGGGCCGGTCGACGCCGATCTCCATGCCGAGCGCGAGGTAGAAGCGCTTGACCGCGGCGACGTCCTGGGTGCGGAACCACATGTGGTCGAGCGCACCCGGCTCGCGGGTGCGGCTGGTGTGGACCGCCTCGACGCTGTTGCCGTTCGGGTCGCGCAGGAAGCCGCCGTAGTAGTCGTCGCCGTATTCGGGGCGCGGGCCGGGCGCGCCGTCGTCCTGGTAGCCCGCCTTCACGCCGGTGCCGTGGAACGCGTCGACGAGCGCGTGCGTCGGCGCGTAGAACGCGATGTGGAGGTTCTGCGCCGGCGGCTTGTCGTCGGGCACGATCGAGAGGTCGCCCCACTCCAGGTACTCGGGGTCGTCGTGGCGCTCCTTGCCGAGCACGGGCAGGACGGTGTCGTAGAAGCGCTTGGACGCCTCGTAGTCCGCGACGCGGATCGTCACATGGTCGATCACCCCACCTATTGTGCGGAAAGCAGGAACGTGACGAGTTGCTCGAGCTCGGGCGGGCTGATGCGGGTGGCGAAGTCCTCCGGCATCGGGCCGTTGCGCGGCGGCGCGACGATCGCCCGCTTGACGTCGTCGCGCGATTTGCCGACCAGCGCCACCTCCAGGTCCGGACCGATCGGTGCGCTGGAGTTCGCGGGCTCGAACGTGTGGCACGAGCCGCAGCCCTGCGCGACGAAGACGCTCAGGCCGTCGCGCGCGGGGGTCGCCCGCGCGGCGGTCGGCGCGGGGTCGTCCCCGCCCGCGGCGAAGGCGGCGATCGTCATCGCCGCCCCCGCGCAGGCGAGCCCACCGGCGGCGAGGGTGGTGGCTCTCACGCCGCCTGCGGTT
Organism: Solirubrobacter deserti; assembly: GCF_027587175.1. Classification (GTDB taxonomy): domain Bacteria; phylum Actinomycetota; class Thermoleophilia; order Solirubrobacterales; family Solirubrobacteraceae; genus Solirubrobacter; species Solirubrobacter deserti. The sequence goes on along the minus strand of NZ_JAPCID010000037.1, from coordinate 19,992 downwards.
CGTGGCGGTGGCGCAGCCGGGCGCCCACGAGGATCAGTGCGGCGAGCAGGAACGCGAGGGCGCCGAGCCCCAGGTAGGTCCAGTTCGGCCCACTGTCGTCGGCCGCGGTCGTGCTCGCGGCGGGGGCGCTCGCCGGGTCGCCGATCCGCACGGCCGGGAACGTGTGCGGCTGCCCGGTGATGAAGCCGTCGTTGACCTCGTACATCCACTCGCCGCCGCGCGGGAACGTCACGCTGACGGCATAGACGCCGGGCTTGTCGGTCGCGCGCGCGGCGAATGTCTGCTCGCTGCCGCCCTGGCGGATCGTCAGCGTCGGCTGCACGTCCTCCAGCGGCGTCCGCCCGTGCTGGAGCACGGTGAGGTTGACGTTCCACGGCTGTCCCGGCTCCACGCCCGCGGGCGTCGAGTCCAGCCCCACCGTGGCCCAGCCTCCGGCGAACGCGCTCGGCGCGGCGACCAGCGAGGCGGCCAGTGCAACTGCGATGAGTAGACGGTGCATGTCCCGTCTACGCCCACCGCGCCCGAGAGGTTCCGAACTTAAAGAGGGACTGTCCCTCTTTAGGAAGTGCGCCACCCCGGAATGTGCGGATTTGGTGCAGGTTTGACCTAAAGGGGACTGTCCCCCTTTAGGTTGGGGAGGGTGCGTACGTGGATCGCCGTGCTCTCCGCGTTGCCCTGGGTGGGGTGGGCCGCGCTGCGCCTGGCGGGCGTGGAACTGCCGTACCCGCTGGTCGCCGCGATCGCGTTCACGCCCTACGCGGCGCTGACGTCGCCGCTGCCGGTCGTGCTCGCGCTGATCCTGCGGCGCAAGGGCGTGGCGATCGTCGCCGCGGTCGCGGCGTTGGCGCTCGGCGCGACGATGGTGCCGCGCGCGGTGGCCGGACCGCGACCGGAGGCGGACGGCCCGCGGCTGGTGGTGATGACGTCGAACCTGTGGCTCGGGCACGCGAACGCCGACGACGTGTTGCGCACGGCGCGCGAGCACGATGTGGACGTGCTCGCGGTGCAGGAGCTGCGGCCCAAGCTCGCGGCGCGGCTGCAGGCGCGCGGCGCCAAGCAGTTCCCGCACCAGATCCTGCTGCCCCACGCCGGCGCCGCGGGCAGCGGGCTGCTCTCCCGGCGCCCGCTCGGCTCGGCGGGCGGCGACCTCCAGCCGGAGGCGGTGCTGCTCAACGGCGGCGCGCCGCCCGTGCGGATCAAGTCCGTGCACCCGCGCCCGCCGGTCACGCGCGCCGCCGAGCCGCAGTGGCGCCGTGCGCTCGCGGCGCTGCCGGGCTCGGACGGGCGCGGCGACGTGCGCATCCTCGCCGGTGACTTCAACGCCACCTTCGACCATCCCGAGTTCCGCGCGCTGCTCGACCGCGGCTACATCGACGCCGCGGACGCCGTCGGGAAGGGCTGGACGCACACCTGGCCGTCGGGCCGCGCGACCGCCCACCGCGGCACGCTGCCGATCACGATCGACCACATCCTCGTCGACCGGCGCGTGCGCGTGGAGCAGGTCACCGTGGTGGACATCCGCCGCAGCGACCACCGCGCGGTGATCGCGTGCTGCGCCTGCCCGCCGCGTAGGCTCCGCGGATGCCGAAGGCGCGCTCGTTCGCGGCGGCGCTGGTCGTCGCGCTGCTCTCCGTGCCGCTCGCGGTGATGGTCCTGGGCGCCCTGCACCCGCCCGGCGAGCCGGCGCCGGTCGGGCTCGAGCTGCTGCGGGTGCAGCCGTCGCTCGCCGCGTTCGAGCGCGCGTTCGACCTGGTGCCGCTCGGCCGCCAACTGCTGAACTCGCTCACGGTGGTCGCGATCGCGGTGCCGCTGAGCGTCGTGTGCGCTTCGCTCGCGGGTTTCGCGATGACCCGCATGGGGCGGCGCGCCCACGCGCTCGCGGTCGGCTTCACGCTCGTCACGCTCACGATCCCGGTGTCCGCGCTGTGGGTCCCGCGCTTTGCGATCTTCCGTGAGCTCGGCGTGCTGGACACCTATGTCCCGCTGATCGCGCCCGCGCTGATCGGTACGTCGCCGCTGCTCGTGCTGCTCGCGTACTGGAGTGCCCGCGGCCTGCCGCGCGACCTGATCGACGCCGCGCGCCTCGCCGGCCTCGGACCGCTGAAGGTGTGGTGGCGGATTGTCGTCCCGCTGACAAAACGCACCCTGTTGGCCATCACTGCACTCTCGTTCGTGGCCCATTGGGGCAACCTGATCGAGCCGCTCCTGTATCTCTATGACGAAGCGAAAGCGACGCTTCCGCTGGGGTTGAGCAGCCTGCGGCAACTCGGTCCCACGGACGCGCCCGTCCTGCTGGCGGGCGCGGTGGTGGCGACCGTGCCACCGGCGCTCGCGTTCGCGCTCGCACAGAGGGCCGTGCTGGACAACACGAGGAGGGCGGGATGGGTTCGACGTTGAGGGGCGTCGTCCTGATGCTGAGCTTGGGGCTCGGCCTGATGGCATGTGGCGAGGACGAGGGTCCTCCGGCCGCACAGCAGGCCGACCAGGCGCTGCCCGCGATCACGTTCCAGGTGACGGGGGACCCGGAGGAGACGCGCGTCTACAAGGAGCTCGCGGCCCAGTACAGGACGGACACCGGCAACACGGTGAACGTCGTCGAGGTGCCCGAGCGCGACGTGCACCTGGCCAAGCTCACCACGTCGTTCTCCGCGGGCAAGCAGCCCGAGGTGTTCCTGCTCAACTACCGCTACCTGGGCGGGTTCGCCGCCCGCGGCGTGATCGACGCCGCCGGCCCGCGCCTGGAGCGCTCCGACGAGCTCGAGCGGGAGGACTTCTATGACATCCCGATGCAGGCCTTCGAGTACGAGGGCACGCTGCAGTGCATCCCGCAGAACGCCTCCTCGCTCGTCGTCTACTACAACGTCGACTGGTTCGAGGCGGCGGGCATCGAGCCGCCGAAGGACCAGTGGAGCTACGAGGAGTTCGCGAAGGTCGCCGAGCGGCTGACCGGCGACGGCAAGCACGGCGTCGGGCTCGACCTGAGCACAATCCGCGTCGGCCCGTGGATCTGGTCCGCGGGCGGCGAGCTCGTCGACGACCCGGTCAAGCCGACCAAGTTCCTGTTCGACACGCCGGAGGGCCGGCGCGGCCTGGAGAACGTGATCGCGCTGCAGCGCAACGGCTGGTCGCCGAGCGCCGACGAGGCCGACGCGCAGAGCGTCGAGGACCGCTTCATGGAGGGCAAGGTCGCGATGTTCCTGTCTTCGCGCCGCGACGTGCCGGTGATGCGCCAGATCACGGACTTCGAATGGGACGTCGCGCCGTTCCCGGTCGACCAGGAGCCGGCCAGCGTCCTGCACTCCGACGGGTTCTGCCTCTCCAAGCACGACAACGCCGACGCGGCCTGGAAGTGGGTCGAGTACGCGCTCAACGCCAAGGGCCAGGAGGTGCTGGCCGCGAGCGGGCGCAGCGTGCCGTCGATCAAGGCCGTCGCGGAGTCGCCGCTGTTCCTGGCGCCGACCGACCCGCCGGCCAGTTCCAAGGTCTTCATCGACGCGCTCAGCCAGATGCACCAGCTGCCGGTGACCAAGAACTGGAGCGAGGTCGAGGGCCTGACCGACGACGCGCTCAACGAGATGTTCTACGGGCGGCTCAGCATCGACGAGGGGATCGAGCGCATCGCCCAGGAGACCGACGGCAAATTCTGAGCGTCGAAGGGCTCTCGGTCCGCTACGGCGGCGTCGACGCGCTGCGCGAGCTCTCCCTGGCGCTGGAGCCGGGCGAGCTCGTCGCGGTGCTCGGCGCCTCCGGGTCCGGGAAGTCGACGCTGCTGCGGGCGATCGCGGGGCTGGAGGAGATCGCCGCCGGACGGGTGCTGATCGGGGGCGAGGACGTGTCCCGGCTCGCCCCGGCACGGCGCGGTGTCGCGATGGTCTTCCAGTCGTTCGCGTTGTTCCCGCACATGACCGTGGAGCGCAACATCGCGTTCGGGCTGCGGGCGCGCGGCGAGTCGACGCAGGCGGTGGCATCGACCGCGGAGGCGCTCGGGCTCTCGGCGTTGCTGGACCGGCGGCCGGGCGAGCTGTCGGGCGGTGAGCGCCAGCGGGTGGCACTGGCGCGGGCGCTGGCGGCGCGGCCGCGCGTGCTGCTGCTCGACGAGCCGCTGTCGAACCTGGACGCGCAGCTGCGGGTCTCGACGCGGGGGGAGATCCGGCGCGTGCAGGAGCGCACGGGCGTGACGACGCTGCACGTCACGCACGATCAGGTGGAGGCGCTCGCGCTGGGGCACCGCGTGGCGGTGCTGCGGGACGGGCGGCTCGAGCAGCTCGGGACGCCCGACGAGGTGTGGGAGCGGCCCGCGAGCGCGTGGGTGGCGCGGTTCGTGGGGACGCCGCCGATGAACCTCGTGCCGGGTGAGCGCGGGCTGTGCGGCTTCCGGGCCGAGGACGCGGCGGCGCGGGTCGATCCGGGCGGCGAGTACGTGTTCGAGCTGGCCGAGCGCGTGGGGGCTGACGTGCTCTGGCACCTGCGGCGCGGGGAGGATCTCGTCGCCGTGCGGGCGGGCGGGGCGGCGCCCGCGGTCGGCGAGCGGGTGGCGGTGGAGGTGCCGGAGGCGCGCGTGCGCTGGTTCGACCGCGAGACGGGGCGCGCGCTGTGAGCGAGAAGCGCCAGCTCGCGCTGATGTTCGCGCCGTACGCGCTCGGCGCGCTGCTGCTGTTCATCGCGCCCGCGCTGTACTCGCTCTCGCTGTCGCTCTATGACGCGGACCTGCTCACCGAGTCGCGCTTCATCGGCTTCGGGAACTTCGCCGAGCTCGCCGGCGACGAGCTCTTCCACGAGGTGCTGTGGCGCTCGGCGCTCTTCGTGGCGATCGCGGTGCCGCTGCGGCTGTTCGTAGCGGTCGGGCTGGCGCTGCTGTTGTTCCGGGTGCGGGCGGGGCGCACGGCGGCGTTCCTGCCGTCGGTGGTGCCCGACGCGGCCTGGGCGGCGGTCTGGATCTTCCTGCTCAACCCCGTCTACGGGCCGCTGAACTGGCTGCTCGGGCTGGTCGGGATCGCGCCCGTGTCGTGGTTCTCCAGCGGCTGGGCGGCGTTCTTCGCGATCATCCTGATGCTGGCGTTCACGGTCGGCGAGGCGTTCATCGTCGCGCTCGCGGCGCGGCAGGAGCTGCCGGAGGAGCTGTATGACGTGGCGCGGCTCGAGGGGGCGCGGCCCTGGTACGTGCTGCGCGCGGTGACGCTCCCGCTGATGGCGCCGGTGCTCGCGCTGCTGGCGACGCGGGACGTCGCGGTGTCGCTGCAGGCGACGTTCACCGCCACCTACCTGCTGACCGACGGCGGCCCAGACCGCGCGACGCTGCTGCTGCCGATCTACTCCTTCGACATGGGCTTCGAGCTGCTGCGCTACGGCTACGCCAGCGCGATGATGCTGCTCGGGTTCCTCGGCTGCCTCGCGCTGGGCGTGGCGCAGTGGTTCGTCGTCAAGCGCTGGCGGCTCGGGCTATCCCACTGAGGCGGTTGTCGGCCAGGACGATCGCGGCGTCGAGGGCCTGGAGGGCCTGGCGGAGGGCTTCGACGGCGTCGTCGGCGAGCCCGGCGGACGGCTCCTCGAGCGCCAGCACGCGCGGGTCGCTCATCAGGCCGCGGGCGACCACGAGCAGCTGCTGCTCGCCGCCCGAGAGCGTGCGGGCGAGCTGCTTCGGGCGGCTCGCGAGCCACGGGAAGCGTGCGTAGACGCGCTCGCGGCGCTGCGCGACGAGCGGCTTGTCGCGGCGGGCGCGGTAGGCGCCGAGCGTGAGGTTCTCCTCGACGGTGAGGTCGCCGAACACGCGCCGGCCCGCGGGGACGAACGAGATCCCGAGCGCGGCGATCCGGTCGGGCTGGGCGTTGGCCAGCTCGACGCCGTCGAGCGTGATCGAGCCGGTCGTGCGTTCGAGACCCGCGAGCGCCGGCGGGAGGTGGGTGACCTCGACGATCTCGCCGTCTGTGACGGAGAAGCTGAGCCCGTCGACGTCCCGGACGGTGAACGTCACGCGCGCACCCGGCCGGCGTCGAGGCGCGTGACCTTGTCGGCGACGCCGCTGAGCAGGTCGAGGTCGTGCTCGACGACGAGCACGGCCCGGTCGAGCGCCTTCAAGCGGGCGAGCACGCGCAGCAGGGCCTCCCGCTCCGCGGCGGTCATGCCCGCGGCGGGCTCGTCGAGCAGCAGGATCGGCTTGCCCGTCGCGACCGTGCGCGCGATCTGCAGCAGGCGCTCCTCGCCCGGGCCGAGGTCGGTGGCGTGGGCGCGGTCGGCGAGCTCGGTGAGCTCCAGGATCGGCAGCGGATCGTCGCGGCGGGCGAGCAGCACCTGCTCGTAGGGCGTGAGCGGCGTGAGCGGCGCGGGGCGCTGGAACGTGCGCGCGACGCGCTCGTCGCGGGCGGCCAGGGTGCGCAGGAGCGTCGTCTTGCCGCTGCCGTTCGGGCCGACGAGCGCGTGCAGCTCGCCGCTCGCGAGTGCGACGTCGACGCCCTTGAGGATGCCGAGCGGGTCCGTGACCTGCTGCGCGGTGAAGCTCGCCGTGGTCGGCTCGGGTTGCGGGCCGGGCGGGACCGGCCGCGGCGGCCGGCGGCGGATGCGCGCCGCCACGTGCGGTCGCAGCCACAGGCAGGCGACGAGCGCGGCCGCGGTCATCACGCCGTTGGCGGCGTCGGTCGAGAGGCCGGTCTCGGCCAGCAGGGAAGCGGCGCGCGGGACGCCCGCGAGCACGAGCAGCGCGAGCAGCGGGCCGGCGATCGGCGCGCCGCCGCCGACGATCACCGCGGCGAACAGCTGCAGCGCGAGCAGCGGGGACAGGTCCGCGGGCGCCGCGACGCCGATCAGCAGCGTGAACCCGGCGCCGCCGGCCGCCCCGAACGCCGCGGCGAGCGCGAACAGCGTGACGATGTGGTGCGTGATCGGGACGCCGAGCTCGGCCGCGACCTCGCGGTCCTCGCGCAGCGCGAGCGCGTCGCGGCCGATCGGGCCGCGCCGGATGCGCTCGCTGATGACGAGCGCGGCGGCGACGAGGACCAGCGCGGTGACCAGGTGGACGGTCGGCGTGAGCGTGAGCTCGAACAGCGGGGTCGCGACGCGGTCGAGCGCGGGGCGCGTGAGGCCCTGCGTGCCGCCCGAGAGGTCGGGGGCGGCGACCAGGATCGCGGCGGCGAGCCAGGCGAGGCCCCAGGTCGCGAGCGCCACCCGCGGCGCGGGCGCCTTCGCCACCAGCCAGCCGGTCAGCGCGCCGAGCGCCGCGCCGCCGGCGATGGAGAGGATCAGCGCGCTGCCGATCGGGAGGCCCGCGCGCTCGAGCTGCATCGCGCCGATCGCTCCCACCGCGAGGAAGGCGCTCTGGGAGAGGACGGGGAGGCCCGCGAACGCGACGACCGGGACGAGGCCGAGCGCGGCCGCGAGCAGGTAGAGGTCGAAGACGATGTCGGTCATCGAGGTCGTCCTGCGTGGGCTCGGCGAGGGGCGCCGTGGTGGCCGGGAGCGCGCGACCCCCGTCCCGCGGAACCGGCTTCGCCGGAAAAGGGGGATGTTCCGCGGAGACGGGGGTCGCGCGCTCCCGGCACGGGCGGCTCGGCGCCGCGCCCGTGGGCCCCGCTGCGGTGGGACCGGCGTGGGCTCATCTACGGGCCGCCAGGAGCACGAGGAGCGTGAGCGCGACGACGTCGCCCCAGCCGCCGCCGAGCTCGGTCACGGCGAACGCCTCGAGCACGCCGAGGGCAAGCCCGCCGGCGAGGGCCAGGCGCAGCGAGGCGAGTCCGCCGATCAGGGCCGCGGCGACGCCCTTGAGGCCGAGCAGCGCACCGTCGGCGGGACCGAGCGCGGCGTCCGGGGCGATCAGGACGCCGGCCAGGCCCGCGAGCGCGCCGGCGAAGGCGAACGCGAGCAGGATCACGCGCTCGGTCGGGACGCCCAGCAGCGCGGCGGCGCCCGGGTCCTCGCTGACCGCCCGCACGACGGCGCCCGCGCCCGTCACGGCCAGCGCGCGCTCGACCGCGATCCCGGCGGCGAGCCCGATGGCGAGCACGATCAGCGCGCGGCCCTCGACGAACACGCCGCCGCCGAGGCCGAGCGTGCCGGCCGTGCCGAGCGGGTCCGGGATGGCGTACGCCTGCTGGGTGAACGGCAGGCCGGCGAGTTCGCGGATCAGCAGCGCGGCCGCCAGCGAGCCCGCGGCCCAGCCGATCACGTCGCCGGCGCGGCCGATCCGGGCCCGGGCGCGGAACGGCCGGATCGCGGCGACGTACACGGCGACGGAGAGCAGCGCGCCGGCGGCCAGTGCGAGCGCGACGAACGCGACGGCCGAGCCGAGGCCCAGGCCGATCGCCGCGGGCGTGCTCCCGACGACGGCGAGCACCGCGACGAACACCGCTCCGACCACGATGTCGCCGTGCGCGAACGCGATCACGGCCGTGAGGCGGTGCACGAGCGTGAAACCGAGCGCGATCAGGCCGTAGGCGGCGCCCGTCGCCAGGCCGGCGATCAGCGTCTGGAGCGCGACGGCGCCGCTCACGTCGTGCCCCTCCGGGCGCGCCGGTGCGCGCCCTTCGGGCGAGTGCTCGCTGCGACGCGAGCCGCCAGGCGAGTGTCACCGCTCACGTCAGGAGACCGTGTAGCGCAGCCGCAGCTTGCCGTCGCACAGCTCGGTGACCTGCACGCTGACCATCTGCTTGCCCTGGACGTGGCCCTCGGCCTCGATCGGCGGCTCGGCGTCCTTGGTGAGCAGCTTGTAGCCCGCGTCGAGCAGGGCCTGGGTGGCGGTGTCGCGCATCGTCTCCAGGTCGTCCACGGCGCCGTCGACGACCGCGTAGAAGCGCTCCGTCTTGCCGAACGGCCCTTCGCTCACGTACACGTGCGCGCCCGGCGGGAACGCGAGCTCGGCGGGCGGCCGGCGTTCGGGCTGCCCGTCGATGGCGGGCGGGCACGCGCGCGCGGCGCCACCATCACCGCCGCACCCGGCGACAGCGAGGACGGCCACGGCGGCCGTGAGCGATGCCGGACGGGCGAGGATGAGCGCATGATGACCGACCCACAGTCGGTTCGCTTCCGACAGGTGGTCGGTAGTCCCGAACGGGCTAGGGCGGTTGAATCCTCACCAGGAGAAAGGGTGCTGCACACACACTCCGGGTCCCGGCTTCTCCTCCCAGGGACTCGGATTTCGGTGGCGGAACCTCCCCGGTCAGGCCTGGACAACCTGACCGGGGACTCCGCATCTCAACGCCGGAGTGGACAGCGATAGGCAAGGACAACGGGGCCCCGACCGGGCCCCGTTCTCCGTTAACGGGTCAGACGCGCATCTAGGCGGCGAGCGCGAGGCGCGGGCGCGGCGGCGAGAACTCGGCCTGCAGCGTGTGCAACAGGCCGCGCAGGCCGGCGCTCTCGCCGGCGATCGCGCGCTGGCGGGGCGCGCCCGGGTCGCCCGCGAGGTGGGCCAGCAGCTGCAGCTCGCGCTCGCAGCCGAGCTCGCGGGCGTGTGGCCAGCACGCGTCCACGAGCGTCGCCAGGCGCCCGGAGGCGGGCACGCAGCGGTTGCGGTGCGGGTCCAGCAGCTGGGCCTCGATGCCGTCGCGGGCGGCGAGGAAGCGGTTCTCGTCGAGCACCTCGGGCGCGTGCGCGAGCTCGGGCTCGGCGCACGTGCCCAGCGCCTCGCAGCGCACCAGGCACTGCACGAGCGCGACGAGCGCGGCCGTGTCGCGGATGCGCGTCTGCGCGTCCATGATCCGCACCTCGAGCGTGCCGAGCCGGGGCTGGAGGCGCACGTCCCACCAGATGAAGGTCGGCTCGGGGATCGCGCCGCAGCGGATCAGGACGTCGATCGACTCCACGTAGTCGCGGTAGTCGGCGAACTCGCGCGGGATGCCGGTGCGCGGGAAGGCCTGGAACACCGGCGTGCGGGCCGACGCGAGCCCGCTGTCGAGCCCGCGGGTGAACGGCGAGTTGGCCGACAGCGCCAGCAGTACGGGGATGTGCGCGCGCATGCCGTTCAGGGCGCGCGTGGCGAGCTCGGCGTCGGGCACGGCGACGTGCACGTGCAGCGCGAACGTCGGCTCCCGCCGCGCGAGCTCGCGCAGCGAGCGGTGCAGGAACTGGTAGCGCGCGCCCGGCGAGACCTCGACGTCCTCGGCCTTGACCAGCGGGTGCATGCCGGCGACCGCGGCGCGCAGGCCGAGCGGCCGCACGGTCGCGGCCAGCGCGGCGCGCATCGAGCGCAGCTCGGCGGCCGCGTCGCTCACCGTGGCGTGCGGCTTGGTCGCGAGCTCGAGCGCGAGCCCGTGCGTCTCACCGCGGGCGTGCTCGGCGAGCTCGTCCGGCATCACGGCCAGCACGTCCTCAGAGCGCCACGCGGGCGAGCCGTCCGGCTCGAGCAGCATCACCTCTTCCTCGACGCCCACCGTCCAGGGATCGAAGTCGGGGTTGGTCCGCCATGTCGCCCATTCGGGTGCCGTCGCCATACGCACCAGCGTGCCCACGCCGGGCCTTCGCGTGTTCCACCCCGCGGTCCAGACTTGGAGGGCGAACGTTGTACGAGCGGTCGTGGTTGAGCCGCCGCCGCGCCCGTACATTCGGTGCCATGAGGCGCGGACGTCCACCGCAGATCGTGGCCTATGGGGGAGGCGGCTTCTCCATGGAGCCCAACAACCCCCTGCTCGACGAGTACGTCCTCGGACTGTGCCGTCGCAAGAAGCCGAAGGTCTGCTTCTTTCCCTCGGCGTCCGGGGACGCCGACCACTACGTCGTGCGCTTCTACAGGCACTTCTCGAGCGAGATCTGCGATCCGTCGCACATCTCCCTGTTCCGGCGTGACTGCGGCCCGGGAGCCGTGCGCGAGCACCTGCTCAAGCAGGACCTGATCTACGTCGGCGGCGGGTCGATCCTGTCGCTGCTCGGCGTCTGGCGCGCCCACGGCATCGACGAGGATCTGCGCGCCGCCTGGCAGGCGGGTGTCATCCTTGTCGGCGTGTCCGCCGGATCGCTCTGTTGGTTTGACTCAGGCCTGACGGCCTACCACCATGACGCGAAGCCGTACCAGGGCCTCGGCTTCCTCTCGCACTCGAACGCGGTGCACTACGAGGAGGAGTCCGACCGGCGCCCGGCCTACCACCAGGCGCTGCGGGAAGGCATGCCCGGCGGATACGCGGCCTCGGACGGGGCCGCCCTGCACTTCATCGGCGACGACCTGCACCGCGTGGTCCTCTCGCGCCCGAACGCTCGCGCGTACCGGGTCGAGGTCGCGGGCGAGGACGTCGTCGAGCATCCGCTGGAGGCCACCTATCTCGGCGAGCGCCCCAAGCTCGAGCTCGCAGCCGCCTGAGCGGCGTCCCACGATCCTCGCGATGGGCGGGGGCGGCTTCACGATGGAGCCGGAGAACCCCGCCCTCGACGACTACGTGCTCGGGCTGGCGAGCGCGAAGGTGCCGAAGATCTGCCTGCTCCCCACCGCCTCCGGCGACGGCGAGGCGCAGATCCGGCAGTTTCACGCCACCTTCGGCGCGCGGGCCTGCGAGCCGATGCACATCTCCTTGTTCCGCCTGGGCTCGCGCCCGATCCCACTGCGCGAGACGCTGATGGAGCAGGACATCGTCTACGTCGGCGGCGGCTCGATGCTCGGGCTGCTCGCGGTCTGGCGCGCGCTCGGGCTGGACAAGATCCTGCGCGAGTGCTGGGAGTCGGGCGTGATCCTGGCCGGGCTGAGCGCGGGCGCGATGTGCTGGTTCGAGTGGGGCGTGACCTCGTCGCTGGGCTCGCCCGCCCCGTCGCCCGGGCTCGGCTTCCTGCCCGGGTCGCTGTCGGTGCACATGGACGGCGAACCCGCACGGTTGCCGGTGTTCCGGGCGGCGATCGCCGACGGCACGATCCCGCCCGGCTACGCGGCCGACGACGGCGTCGCCCTGCTGTTCCGCGGCGCCGAGCTCGACGAGGTCGTGAGCTCGCGCCCGCACCGCAAGGCGCTGCGCATCGACGGCGCCGACGAGCTCTTCACGCCCCGCGAGCTGGCCCGCCCCGACCGGTTCGGCGACGGCGCGGACATCGCCGAGTTCCGCGCCGTGCGTGCGTTGCGCGGGCGTTAGCGCACCGCCACCTCGACGTATACGTCCTTGCGCGCTTTGCCGACGCGCACGGTCTTGGTGCCCTTGACGACCTTGACGGTGCGGCGGGCGACGACCCGCTTGGTCTTCTTGTCGCGGATGCGCACGATCACGGTGCGGCGGGCGTCCGAACGTAGCCGCACGCGGCCGTCCCGCAGGAGGGTCGCGGCGACCGGCGCGGGCGCGGTGGCGCGCGGCGACGGGTCCGCGGCGGCGCGAGGGGACGGCGCCGTGCCCGCGGGCGGGGGCGACGCGTCGCCGGCGCCGGGCGAGGGGGTCGGGTCCGGCGAGGGCGTCGGGTCCGGGTCCGGGGAGGCCGTCGGGCCGGGCTCCGGCGTCGTGCTCGCGTCCGGGCCGGGTGTCGTGGTCGGGTCCGGATCGGGCGTCGTGGTCGGGTCCGGATCGGGCGTCGTGGTCGGGACCGGCGTCGCGGTCCCGGTCGACCACGAGTTCGCCGGCGGCGTCGGGACGGGCGTCACCGACGGGTCCGGGTTGGGCGTCGGGGTCGGCGTCGGCGCGGGGCCGGGACCGATCACCGGGCCGGCGTCCGAGATGCTCTCCGCCGACGCGCCGGCGGGGGTGTAGACCGTCAGCGTCTGGCGCATCCGGTGGCCCTGGTCGGCCGGGGTGAGCCGGTACGCCTGCATCTCGTTCGCGAGCCGCGTGCAGTTCTCGCCCGCCGTGTCGCAGCGCAGCCAGCCGATCCGCCCGGTGGCGCGCTCGGTGCTGACGTGACGGTCGCCGTGCATGAACTCGCCGACCTGGTCGCCGATCGGGGTCGCCGGCGTCTTGCCGTAGTTCTGGCCGCTGGGCGGGCCCTCGAGGATCGGGCCGACCTGCTCGTGGGTGGAGGAGCCGCGCTCGCCGGCGGCGTTGATCGCATAGACGGTGGCGACGAGCTCGTGGCTGACGTCCGCGCTGGTCGCGGTGTAGGCGCGGCCGGTCGCGCCCGGGATCAGCCTGCAGCCCGTCTCATAGTGGCAGCGCCGCCACTCGTAGCGCGTGGAGGTCGGCGCGGGCTCCCACAGCCCGTCCTGCACCGTGATCGTGTGGCCCACGCGCGGCACGCCGTACAGGTACGGGTAGGCGGGGTGGATCGCGAACGGCTTCGGGCCGAGGGCGACGGGACCGGGTGAGCTGTAGAGCCGCTCGGACGCGCCCGCGTCGTTCTGGGCGACGAGGGCGACGCGCATGCGATACCCCGCGTCGGCGTCGGTCAGCGAGTAGGTCCAGCCCACGTGCCCGATGTCCGTGCACGTGGAACCCGAGCAGCGGTGCCAGTGCGCGTCGATCGTCACCGGCGAGCCCGCGAAGTCACCGCCGTAGACGCGCTGCACGGAGCCGGTGGCGGCCTCGCCGACGATGACCGGCGCCTCGCCGCGCGGGGTCGGGGGGCTCGGATCCCCACCGGGGGCGAACCGCGCCAGCCCGCTCACGCCGCGCAGCGACGTGAAGCGGAAGTTCCCGCCGATCAGCAGGCCGCCGTCCGGCAGCGTCTCGACCGTCGTCAGCGTGTTCCCCATCCCCCAGTCCGTGGCCGGCTCGGGCCGGAAGCGGGTCGCGCGGCCGGTCGACAGGTCGATCGACCCGAGGCTCCAGCGCGGCTCCCCGGCCAGCTCGCTGAAGGCGCCCGCGAGGAACAGCTCGGAGCCCGCGGCCTCGATCTCGTGCACGGCCCCGTCGACGACGGGGTACGGCACGTTGAGCCCGTTGGCGTCGATGTGGCGCAGCGGCGAGTCCCGGTCCCAGTACGGGAACCCGCCGACCCAGACGCCGCCGAGACCGTCCGGCTCGAGCGCGTACACGGTCATCTCCGGCTGCGCGGAGACGGGCAGCGCAGCCCGGGTGGCGGTGTCGTACGCGCGCAGCTCGCACGCGGCCACGTACAGCTTGGACCCGACGACCTCCAGCGCGTTGATCGGGCAGTTCTCGGCGAACGAAGGCGCCCAGTCGAGGACCTGCCCCGTCGTCACGTCGATCGCGCCGAGCTTGGTGACCGTGCGCTCGCCGAGCCGGGCGAAGTGGCCGGCGACGAACAGCGTGGACCCGCTGAGTGCCAGCGCGGTGACCGGTCCGCCCCGTGCGGACGGGAACCCGGGACGCCACGCGCCCGTGACGGCGTCGACCGCCGCCAGGTAGGTCTGCGGTTGCCCGCCGACGGTCGCGAACGCACCCCCGATGTACACGGTGTCGCCGGCCTTCTCGACCGCCCGCGCCCACGTGCCGTAGTGCGCCGGGAACCACGCTCCCGGAACGTCCTCCCGGACGGTGCCGGCAAGCTTCGCGTCGAAGGGGAGCACGGCGCCCGTGCGCAGGTCCAGCGCCGCGGCGCCCACGCGTGCGGTGGTGTCCCGCAGCCCGCCACCGGACGTGGCGAGCGCCCCGCCACCGGCGGCCAGCACGGTCCCGCCCGCAACGCTGCTGGTGTAGGGCGCCCGCGCGCCGGTGCGCAGGTCGAAGGCGACGATCGAGCCGCCCGTGGCCACGTACAGCGTGTCGCCCTCGGAGGTGATCCCGTGCGCGTCGGCCGCGACGTCGCCGAACCACGGCAGCCGCTGGCCCGTCGCGAGATCGAACGCGCGCAGCTTGACGTCGTCGTCCTCAGAGGACTCGCCGAGCATGACCACGGCCTGCGGCCCGAGCTCGATCTGCGACACCTCGCCGGCGCGGAACTGCCGCGGCGAGAGCGTCGCCGAGTCGTCCGTGCTCAGCATCACCGGGCCGGAGCGCTCCTGGTTGCGCACCCAGCCGAACGAGCCGCCGAGGTAGACCTGCGTACCGCGGGCCGCGATGGCCTGGATGTGCACGGATTCCTCCAGCTCCGCGTCCCAGTCGAGCACGCGCCCGGTCGCGAGATCGAGCGCGGCGGCGCCGCGGCGCGGCGAGTCGAAGGCGCCGGCGACGAACATCCGGTCACCGGAGATCGACAGGCTCTCGACCTGCCCGATCCCGCCGGGCGGGCCCCAGTCGAGCACCTCGCCCGTGCGCGCGTCCAGCTTGGCGAGCCCGCTCTTGGCCTTCCCGCCGATCACGCTGAACGTCCCGCCGACGTACAGCACGTCGCCGCGCTTCTCGATCTCCATCACGAGCCCGGACGCCTGCGCGCGGAAGACCGGGTCGATCGTCCCGTCCGCGCGCAGGTGGACGAAGTTCACCCGGCGCTGTCCGAGCACGCGGTCGAACTCGCCGCCGACGTAGAACCCGCCCTCGCCGTCGGGCTCGAGCGCGCGGACGCTGAGTCCCGGGATGTCGTCCTCGAAGTCCAGGCCCCCGCCGGCACCGTCGCTGGTGATGTCCGGGAAGTCGCGGCGCACGGCGCCGCTGGCGTCCAGGAACGTGAGCGAGCCGCTCGGCCGGCCGAGCTCGTGCATGGAGCCGGCGAGGTAGGCCGTGTCGCCGTCGATCAGGGCGTCGGCGACCCCGTGGGCGGAGGGGAACGGGACGGGGGCGGAGCCCGGCGAGGCGGCCGCGGGAGCGGCGCACAGGAAGGCGGCGAAGCAGAGGAGGGGGGCGATCCGGGGCATGGGCGCGTTGGCTCTATGCCCCGATCGCCTAGCTCTTAGACCACTCGACTTGCGTTGATCGGTGGAAGCCGACGCCGAGCCCGTCGAGCAGCTCACCGTGGCGCGCGAGGCGGGTCCGGAAGTCCTCCCACGAGCGGTGCCGCGTCCAGCCGACCTCGGCCGTCGCGAGCAGCCGCGGGAAGACCATCGCGTCGATGTCGGCGCGGGTCTCGATCGTCTCGGTCCACAGCGCGGCCTCGACGCCGATCACGTCGGCGCCGTCGATCACCGTCTCCGGGTCCCAATCGTAGGCGTCGCGGACGTCGACGGCGCCGGCCCAGGTCAGGCCGAGCCGGGTGTCGTCGTCGTACTTCTGGTCCAGATAGGTGTGCGGCGCGGGCGACATGATGAGCGGCAGGCCCTGGTCGGCCGCGGCCTTGGCCGGCTTGGCGTCGGACCAGTGCTGGACGATCGTGCCCTGCGGGAGCTTGGCCACACCGGCCTCCTCCCACACGATCGGCGTCTTGCCCTGCTCGAGCACGAGCGAGCACGCGTCCCACATGAAACGCACATAGTCCTCGTGCGCGAGCCCTTCGACCTCGTCGCCGCCGAGGTGGAAGTGCTCACCCGGAATCGCCCGCACGACGTCGCCGAGCCAGCGCAGGACGATCTCCGACCGCACGTCCAGCGACACGCCCGGGCTGCTCCAGGTGGTGAAGGGCTCGGGCGCGTCGCGCCCCCACAGCTCCGGGTAGGCGCGCAGCGCGGCGTTGACGTGGCCGGGGACGTCGACCTCGGGCACGACCGTGATCGAGTGCGTCGCCGCGTGCGCGACGATCCGGTCGTAGTCCGCGCGCGTGAAGAACCCGCCGGCGCCGCCGCCGACCGCCGTCTCGGCACCCACCGCGGTCAGCCGCGGCCACTCCGGCACCTCGATCCGCCAGCCCTGGTCGTCGGTCAGGTGCAGGTGCAGGACGTTGAGCTTGTAGAGCGCGGCGAGGTCGAGCAGTCGCAGCACCTCGTCGACGCCGAAGAAGTGGCGGGCGACGTCGAGCATCACGCCGCGCCACGCGGAGCGGGGCGCGTCCTGGATGGACAGCGGACCCGACGTCTCCCCGAGTTGACGCAGCGTCGCGCGGCCGCGTGCCTCACCGGCGTCGTCGGCGGCGCTGAAGGTCACGCCGTCGGCGGACACCGAAAGCGAGTAGCTCTCCGCGGGCCCGTCCGAGCGGGCGCAGTCGAGGTCGCCGGGCAGCGCGACCGGCTCACCCGGCCGCGCCTCGAGCACGGCCGGGGCCGGGATGATCACGCGGGGGTGGGCTGGCCGCCGCCGCGGCCCTTGACGACCTTGGTCGCCACGAGCGCGGCCACACCGGCACCGACGACGACCGGAATGCGCTTCACGATCGGCGTCTTCTTCGCGACCTTGTAGACCGCGGTGCCCTTCGCGGCCTTCTTGGCGCCCTTGGCGCCGCCGCGAGCCGCCTTGGTGGCGGTCTTGATCTTCAGGTAGTCGACAGCAAGCTCAGCGACCTGCTGCTTCCGGCTCTTCTGCTTTCTGAGGGCCATCTGGCAAAGGTACCCCCATCAGAGTGCCGCAAGCACCTTTGGTGCGACCTGCTTCTTGCGGCTCATCACACCCGGCAGCGGGATCACGTTGTCGACGGCCTCGGTGGCGAACGCGCTCTCCAGCGGGCCGGCGTCGCCGCTCACGTACAGGTCGGTGTCCTTGGCCATGATGTCCGTGACCATCAGCGCGTAGACCGCGAAGCCGCTGCGCTCGCGGACCTTGTCCATCGCCGCGAGCAGCTCCGCCTTGCGCGACTCGACGCCCTGGCCGACCGTCTCGACCTGCGCGATCCCGATCGTCTGTCCGCCCGGGAGCTCGTACTCCTTGAGGTCGCGCGACACGATCGAGTCCGCGTCCACGCCCTCGAGGTCCGACGTTCTCTCGAACATCTCGCGCCCGAAGGCCATCGGGTCGATCGCCAACACGCGCCCGAGATACTCGACGGCCGCCCAGTCGCGCTCGGTGGTGGTCGGCGAGTTGAGGATGACCGTGTCCGACATGATCGCCCCGAGCAGCATCCGCGCGGACGAGCCGCTCGGCTCCATCCCGTTCTGGCGGAAGCGCTCGATCACCAGCGTCGAGGTGGAGCCGACGGGGTCGAACGTCGCGCGCACCGGCACGGTGGTCTCGATCGACCCGATGTGATGGTGGTCGAGGATCTCGACGATCTCGGCCTGCTCGACGCCCAGCACGCTCTGCGCCTGCTCGGCGTGGTCGACGAGCAGCACGCGCCGGGGCTGCGGGCTCACGAGGTCGGTGCGCGTGACGAGCCCGATCGGCTTGCGGCCTCCGTCCACCGCGACGGCCGCGCGGTAGTGGACCTCCTTGACCTCGTCGGCGACGTCCGAGAGCAGGTCGTCGGGCCGCACGGTCAGCGGCTGCGGGTCCATCAGCGCGCGGCACGGCGCCGACAGCGTGATCATGCGCGCGGTGACGTAGCTGTCCAGCGGCGAGGTCACGAGCGGCACGCCGCGCTCGGTCGCCAGCGCGACCGTCTCCGGCTCCGGCGCGACGCCGTTGGACACCACGAGCAGGCCGACGCCGAGCTCGATCGCCGCGTGCTGCGCCGCCTTGCGGTTGCCGACCACGGCCACGTCGCCCGGGCCGATCTCCGACGGCAGCGCGCCGATGTCCATCGCCATGCACCAGATCTGGCCCGCGACCTCGTCGTCGCCGCCCGCGAGCACCTCGCCCTGCAGCACCTTGACGATCGCGCTCACGCTCGTGGGCGCGTCCAGCTCGGACGGCTCACGCGACTCGCGGATGTACCGGCGAGCGAGCGCCCGCTCGGTCATCACGCCGGCGAGCGCGCCGTCCGGGTTGACGATCGGGACCAGGTCGAGGTCCTGGCGGGCCATCAGCCGGCCGACCTCGCGGATCGGCTCGGAGCTGTCGGCCTGCGGGAAGTCCTCGCGCATGACGTCGCGGACGCGCAGCATCACGTGCGGCAGGAACTCGGGCTCGGGCGCGCGCGCCTGCTCGAGCACCCAGCGCGTCTGCGTGTTGAGCTCGCCGAGCCGGACGGGGACGTAGCGGTTGCGCGGATCCACGCGGCCCATGAGCTCCGCGTAGCCGACGGCGGACGCGATCGAGTCCGTGTCCGGGTTGCGGTGACCGGTGACGTAGATGATGGGGAGCGCGGAGATGGGCGATCAGGATACGGCGCTCCCTCCCGGCGGCCCGGCCCTCCTGGCCGGGCCGCGGGAGAAGGTGACGCCCTGTGTCAGGAGGGGGGTCCTTGGCAAGAGCGTCGTGTTCCGGTCCTCGGCGCGCGATACGCAGCGGCGGGCGCGGGGGTTCAAATGCCGTTCCGGTTCGGCTATACAGCGCAAATGGGCGATCTCGCGCCGGGCATGGTGGTCGCGGGCTACCGGATCGAGGCGCTGATCGGGCGCGGCGGCATGGGCGTGGTCTACGCCGCCCGCCAGACCGGGCTGGACCGCGTCGCGGCGTTGAAGGTGATCGCGCCCGAGCTGCTCGACGACCCGCAGGTGCGCGAGCGGTTCCTGGCCGAGGCGCGCGCCGCCGCGAGCGTGGACCACGCGAACGTCATCCCGGTCTACGACGCGGGTGAAGCCGACGGCGTCGCCTACATCGCGATGCGGCTCGTCGGAGGGGAGGACCTGCGCTCGCTCGTGCGGCGCCGCGGGCCGCTCGAGCCGGACGCCGCCGCGGAGATCGTCGTCCAGGCGGGCGCCGCGCTGGACGCCATCCACCGCGCCGGCTTCGTGCACCGCGACGTCAAGCCGGCGAACCTGCTCGTCGACGACGAGGAGCACGTCTACCTGACCGACTTCGGGCTCGCCAAGGCGGTCCTCACGCGGACCGGCGGCACGCGCACGGGCCAGTGGGTCGGGACGCTCGACTACGTCGCGCCCGAGCAGATCCGCGGCGGGCGGATCGACGCGCGCGCGGACGTGTACGCGCTCGGCGGCGTGCTGCACTACGCGCTCACCGGGCGCGTGCCGTTCGAGCGCGAAGGCGACGAGGCCAAGCTGTGGGCGCAGCTGTCGGCGCCGCCACCGCAGCCGTCGGCGCTGCGGCGCGGGCTGCGGCGCTCGTTCGACGGCGTCGTGGCACGGGCGATGGCGAAGGTGCCCGGGGAGCGCTATCCGTCGGCCGGCGACCTGGGGCGCGCGGCCCGCGCCGCGGTCCGGGGCCGCGCCGCGGCCGAGCCGGAGCGGATGGTGGCCCGGGGCGCGGCGGCACCCGGCGAGGCGCAGACCGAGCCCGGCATCGCCGCCGAGGCCTCCACGCGCACGGCCCGGCCCGTGCCGGCGACGGGCGAGGGCGGTGCGCGCCGCCGCTGGCTCGCAGCGCGTCGGTCCGCTGCCGGGGGGGCCCGCGGGTCCGGTGGGGGCGCGCC
>NZ_JAPCID010000036.1 GCF_027587175.1 Solirubrobacter deserti | reverse complement strand
CGGCGGGTGCGGGTGGCGAATCCGCGGCGACGCGCTCGGCGGCGTCGAGCGCGGCCGCCGCGGCGCGGGCCAGGCCTGGACGGGGGCGCGTGTCGGCGTCGACCGAGACCACGATCTCGCCCCGCGCCTCCTCGAGCCCGCGCTGCAGCGCCCACGGCTTGCCGACCCAGCCCGCGGGCGGCTCACCGGCGGCGACCACGCGCGCGCCCCGTGCCGCGGCGAGCGACGCGGTGCCGTCCGTGGACCCGTCGTCGACCACGATCACCTCGAACACCTCCGGGTCCCCCATCAGCCCGTCCAGGCACGGGCCGATCCGCGCCGCTTCATCCCGAGCCGGGATCACCACCGAGACCGAGCCGTCGAACGCGGCGTCGGCCGACAGGGGCGCGCGGCGCACGCGGCCGCGCCCCAGCCGGGCGAGCACGACCGCCGCGGCGGCGCCTTGAGCTAACGCGAGGACAGCGACGCCTTGATCGAGTCGATCGCCGGGATGTCGATCGGGTCCGCGCCGCGCAGCACCGCGGCGTAGATCGAGACGAGATCGCCGAGCAGCACCAACGAGATCAGCCGCTCGACGCGCGTCTCGCCGCGCGCCGTCACACGCAGCACCGGATCGGCGCCCGCGGCCGCGATCTCGGCCGTCAGCTCGGCGCGGAGCTGGTTGCGCGGGTGCGCGCCCGGATCCTCGAGCGACACGTACGAGAAGCGCCCGAGCTCGCGCGCGGACTCCCAGCCCACCACCTCGTTGTGGTTGAGCTCCGGCAGGGCGGACGCGAACGCCGGCAGCTGGGCGTTCTCGTTGAACTGGCACTTCCAGCGGTAGGCGACCGAGGCCGCGAGCTCGCCACCCGCGATCACGGGCACGGTGCCGTGCAGCGCCCGGGCGAGCGACTTGGCCAGCGAGTCCTCGCCGGAGTCCGGCCCCCACTCGACCGCGAGCGTGTCCGCCAGATCGGCCGCCGCCTCGATCTCGTCGCGCAGCGACGGCGCCGCGCCGCCCAGCGCGGCCGCCTCCATCGCGGCGACGAGCGAGTAGCCGATCGCGGCCCGCGGCTGGAAACCGCCGGGGATCGGCACCACGGGCACGCCGTCGCGGCGCGCGCGGTCCACCAGCGCGCCGCCCGTGGACGCGACGATGCGCGGTATGGAGCGGGCCGCCGCGTCGTCGTACGCGGACACCGTCTCCTCCGTGTTGCCGGAGTAGCTCGAGTGCAGCACGAGGGTCGACGGGCCGGCCCAACTCGGCAGGGCGTAGCCGTCGGCGACCACGAGCGGGCGCTTCAGACGCGGGCCGATCGCGCCCTGCGCCAGGCGCCCGCCGGACGCCGAGCCGCCCATGCCCGCGATGATCACGCCGCCGGTCGCTTCGACCGGCTTGGCACCTGAGGAATCCACCCGCCAGAGCGCGTCCCGCAGGTGCTCGGACAGGCCGAGAACCTCGTCGAGCTGCCCAGTGGTGTCGTTGGCGTAGTCGATGACGGTCGTCAAAACAGAAGCGCCTTGTCCGGGAGCGAGACCCCCGGAAACAGCCGGGCGCCTCTGGAGACGGTGTTGCCTTCGCCAAGGCTAACGCCGGCCCCGAGGACACTCATGTCCTCGATCACGCAATGATCGCCAATTTTCACGTCCGGGCCGACGATGCAGCCGTTCAGATGGCAGTGCGCGCCGATCTGCGCACCGGCCATGACGACCGACTGCTCGACGATCGTGCCCTCGCCGACGACGACATCCCGTTCCAGCACGGCACGCCCGCCGATGCGCGCGCCCTTGCCGATCCGGCATCCAGCTTCGACGAGCGCGGCGGGCACGATCCGCCCTTCGCTGTCCACGCCGTCCTCCACGCACATGTACGTCGAGCCCATCCGCTCACCGACCTCGGTGGCGACATTGCCCTCGAGGATGTCGAACGTCGCCTCCAGGTAGCGCTGCGGCGTCCCGATGTCCATCCAGTAGCCGCCGCACACGTGCCCGAAGAGCCCGTTGCCGACCAGCCGCGGGAACACGTCGCGCTCGATCGACGCCCGCTCCCCGTGCACCAGCAGGTCGAGCACGTACTTCTCCAGCACGTACGCGCCCGCGGAGATGTTGTTGGTGTCGATCTGGTCCGGCGCCGGCTTCTCGACGAACTCGCGCACGGCACCGTCCGCCTCCAGCCGCACGAGCCCGTACGACGACGGGTCCTCGACCGGGTACAGCGCGAGCGTCGCACGCGCCCCCGTGCGCGCGTGCTCGGCGAGCTGCGCCGTGAGGTCGATGTCCGTCAGCGTGTCGCCGTTGAGCATCAGGAAGCGCTCGTCCAGCCACTGCTCGGCGAACTTCACCGCCCCGCCCGTGCCGAGTGGCTTGGGCTCCTCGACGTAGCGCAGGCGCACGCCGACGCCGCTCCCGTCGCCCAGCACGTCACGCACCCCTTCCGCCAGGTGCCCGCAGGACATGATCACGTCGTCCACGCCGTGCCGGCGCAGCCAGTCGATCACGAAGACGATGAACGGCCGGTCGACCAGCGGGACGACCGGCTTCGGCACGGACGAGGTCAACGGCCGCAGCCGCGTGCCCTCACCCCCGGCGAGGATGAGTGCCTGCATGACGAAGAGTCAGACCTCCTGACGCGCTGAGCTCGCGGCCCGGCCAACCCCTTCATAGACCAGGCCGGCTTCGCGGACCTTCTCCGGATCGAACAGGTTGCGCCCGTCGACGAGCAGGTCGCCCGCCATCGCCTCGCGCACCTCGGTGAGCGAGAGCTCGGCGAACTCCGGCCATTCCGTGACGAGGACGACGGCGTCGGCCTCCTCGATCGCCTCCAGCGCGGTCGACTTGAAGGACACGCCGCGGATGAGCTTGCGCGCCTCCTCCTCGGCCACGGGGTCATACGCGCGCACGTGGGCGCCCGCGGCCTGCAGCCGGGAGGACAGCACCAGCGACGACGCTTCGCGCATGTCGTCGGTGTTGGGCTTGAAGGCGAGGCCGAGCAGGGCGATCTTCTTGTCCACGAGCTTGCCGAGGTGCTTCTCGAGCTTGGCGATGACCCGCCGCTTCTGGAGCTCGTTGACCTCGATCACGGAGTTCAGCAGCTGGAAGTGATAGCCCGAGTTGCCGGCCAGCTGCTTGAGGGCCGTGACGTCCTTCGGGAAACAGGAGCCGCCGAAGCCGATGCCGGCCTGCAGGAACTTGGGGCCGATGCGGTTGTCCAGGCCCATCCCGCGCGCGACCTCGACCACGTCCGCGCCCGTCTCCTCGCACACGTTGGCGATCTCGTTGATGAACGAGATCTTCGTGGCCAGGAACGCGTTGGACGCGAGCTTGACCATCTCCGCGCTCTTGATGTCCGTGCGCACGAGCGGCGCGCCGAGCGGCGCGTAGAGCTCGACCACGGCGTCGCCGGCCCAGTCCCCGTCGTCGCCCACGACGACGCGGTCGGGCTCCAGGAAGTCCTTGATCGCCGAGCCTTCCTTGAGGAACTCGGGGCAGGAGACGTAGCGGAAGCCGCCCTTGCCCTGCTCGACGAAGACGCGCTTGATCGTCTCGCCCGTGCCGACCGGGACGGTCGACTTCATGACCAGCGCGTGCTGGTCGGACGGCGGCATCGCGTCCACGACCGCATGCACCGCGGACAGGTCCGCGTCGCCGGAGTAGGTCGGCGGCGTGCCCACGGCCACGAACAGCAGGCGCGCGTGCTCGAGCGCGTCGCTGAGGTCGGTGGAGAAGTGCAGCCGGTCGCGGTGCTTGGCGATCAGCTCCTCCAGACCCGGCTCCCAGATCGGGATCCGACCCTCCTTGAGGCCCTCGATCTTCTCGCTGTCGATGTCGACGCAGTACACGTCGTTGCCGAGCTCCGCGAATCCCGCGGCGGTGACCAGCCCGACGTAGCCTGTTCCGATCACGCCGATCGGTTCTCGATTGGTGCTCATAAGGGCGCTTCAGCTTAGAAGAGCGGCGTCGATAAGAAGAGCATGCCCTTCCGGATCCCCGCTGCTGTCGTCATGGCGCTGATCGCCGTGCTCGTCCCGGCCACGACGGCCACCGCCAAGACCATCGTCGGCTCCAACGCCGCTGAAGCGCTCACGGGCAGCGAGGGCGCCGACAAGATACAGGGCCACGGCGGCTCGGACCGCATCCGCGGGCTCGGCGGCAGCGACCGGCTGTTCGGCGACACCGGCCCCGACGACGTCGCGGGCGGCGCGGGCGACGACATCCTCGACGGCAGCTCGGGCGACGACACGCTCACCGGCGAGGACGGCAACGACGTCGCGACCGGCGGCTTCGGCCACGACACGCTCTCCGGCGGCGCCGGCGACGACAACCTCGACGGACAGGCCGCTCCGGACCGCGTCGAGGGCGGCGACGGCAACGACACCATCCACGGCGGCTCCGGCGGCGACGAGCTCTTCGGCGGCCCCGGCAACGACACGATCTACTACGACAGCGGCCCAGACCACATCTTCGGCGAGGACGGCGACGACGTCATCTACGTCAACGGCGACAGCGTCGTCGACGACGTCGACTGCGGCAACGGCAGCGACACGCTGTACGTCCCGCCGCGGAGCAACTCCTGGGGCCGCGCGACGTTCGCCCGCATCCGCGACGCGCTGATCGTCAACTGCGAGATCGTGATCGAGCAGGCGGCGACGGTCGACCCGCTCAAGGGCATCAGCGCCACGACCGGCAACGGCGGCGGCGCCCGCACCGGCACCGACCTCAACGACAACCTGCGCGGTGGCGCCGGCTCGGACAAGATCACCGCGCTCGGCGGCGACGATGTCCTCTGGGGCGACCAGAACCACGACGAGCTGCCGGGCGCGCGCAAGGCCGTCGACGTCATCGACGCCGGCGCGGGCAACGACACCGTCTACGGCGGCCGCGGCACCAACACGCTGCTCGGCGGCGAGGGCGACGACTTTCTGCAGGCGGGCGGCGTGCGCGCGCTGCTGTTCGGCGGCGCCGGCAACGACAGGATCAAGGTCGTCTCGGGCGCCCGCACGACGGTCGACGGCGGTGACGGCGACGACACCATCACCGCGATCATCGCCCGCGGCCGCGCGACGGTGAAGTGCGGCCCCGGCAACGACACCGTGATCGAGTCCGAGTGGCCCGGCAACCGCAGCCTGGTCAAGATCTCGGGCGACTGCGAGAAGCGCACTCGCCACAAGACGTCGAAGTAGCCGCATCGCCCAGCGGGCGATGCTTCGGCGAGTTCCGCGGGGCGGCGTGCCGCGCCGCCACGGCGGGTGGACTCGCAGCTATTTCAGGCGGCGCAGGCTGCTCGCGATCGCGATCAGCCTGCTGTTCGGGATCGACAGCGTGAGCGTGTTCGTCACCCAGTAGACGCCCTTGGAGGTGCGCCAGGCGACGAGCCGGATGCGCGAGCCGTCGTAGAAGAGCTCCAGCTTGCGCCCGTTGACCTCGCGCACCCGGTCCGGGTCGTCGAGGATCGGCGGGTGCTGCCACGTCATGCCCTGGATGCCGTAGTACTCGCTCCAGGAACCGGCGTTGAGCGTGAGCCGGTACGCGCGGTGCAGCTTGCCCTGACCGTCGCGCAGCGAGTAGATGCGCGGCTCGGGGTCGGCGTAGCGCGAGCCCGTCTTGCGCCGCTCCGGGAAGTAGAACGGGAACCCGAGCTTGTTCTCGCTCGCGACCAGGACGGCCATGTTCTCGCCCTCGGTGCGCGCCTCCTCGAGCCCCTTCACGGCCGACGGGCGGTTCTTCTTCTTGGTCCGCGCCGGGGTCGCCGTCGCCTCGGGCTTGGTCGTCTCGTCCAGCCGGCGCGGGTTCGAGGAGCCCTCGCCGGTCATGAACTCGTCGTAGGTCTTCTTGAGGTCGGAGTCCTTGACGTACAGGTAGGAGTCGACCGCCGGGTTCTCGGCCTCGGTCGCCGGGAAGCGGACCTCGTTGACCGGCGCCTTGGCCTGGGCCATGTTGAGGCCGAGCTGCGCGAGCGCGATCAGGTTCGAGGAGCGGGTGAAGCTCTTGTCGACCTCGAAGTAGCGGCCGAAGATCCGCGCGAGCTCGTGGCGCTTGCTCGGGTCCAGCAGCTGGCGGACCGCGTCCTGGTGGGTGATCTGGCGCAGGAAGTCCTGCTGGCGCGAGGCGCGGAAGAAGTCGTTGTCGCCGTGGCGGTAGCGGACGTAGTCCAGCGCGTCCTGGCCCTTGAGCATCTGGTAGCCGGGTTGGACGTCGATCGTCGCGTACGCCTCGCCGGCCGCGGCCGTGGAGTTGTCGTTGTAGTAGCGGCGGTCGATGTCCACGTAGACGCCGCCGATGTAGTTCACCGCGCGCCGGAACCCGCCGAACGAGACCGCGATCACGTGGTTGATCGGGAACTCCTCGCCCGTCGCGTCCTCGAACAGCCGCTTGACCGTCGCGACCGTCTTGCGCGGGCCACCGACCTCGTAGGCGACGTTGATCTTGTTCGTGCCCGAGCCCGGGATCCGCACCTTCAGGTCACGCGGGAGCGACATCAGCGCGATGCGGTCGCTCTTGGGGTCCACGCGGGCGAGCAGGATCGTGTCCGAGCGCGGTTTGACCCCCGCGACCTTGTCGGCGTAGCGCTCATCGGTGCCGAGGATGAGGAACGTCCGCGGATCCCCCGCCTCGGCGTCCGTGACTTCGGGGACGTTGACGAACGTGCGGCCTTCCTTGCCGCCGCCACCGAACTCGTCGACGAGGCTGTCGACCTCGTTGAGCACGGCGTACGCGGCCGCGGTCGCGGAGACGAAGACCGTGAGCACGGCGGCCAGCAGGGCGCGCACCAGCACCCCGCGGCCCGGCCGCGGCGGACGATCCGGATCCCTCATGCCAGCCCGCCCTCCACGGCGCGCAGCTCGGCGGTGTCGGAGACGGGAAAGCGCTTGGGCACGTCGCACGCGAAGTCCACGAGCGCGCGGCGGTAGCGGGCCAGCGAGTCGATCGAGACCCATTCGTCGGGGCCGTGATGGCCGCCGCCGGACGGGCCGAACTCGACCGCGGGCACGCCCGCCTTCTGGAAGGCGACCGCGTCGGACGCGCCGTCGCGGCCGACGCTCATCGACTCGCCGTCGGTCAGCCGGGATGCGGCCTGGCAGAGCGCCAGCACGTAGGGGTTGCGCGGCGACACGCGGGCGGGCGGCCAGATGAACGAGCGAGCGACGTGGACGTCCGGCAGCGCGCGGATCTGGGCGAGAAGCTCGCCGGGGTCCTGCTCGGGCAGATAGCGGATATCCACGTCCATGGCGCACTCCTCGGGCACCTTGTTCGGCGCGTCGCCGCCCACGATCCGGCCCAGGTTCACCGACGGCCGGTCGAACAGCTCCGAGGACTCAAGGGTGAACGGCATCGACTCAATTCGCCTAAAGACGTCGATCGCCTTCAAGACCGCGTTGTCGCCGAGCCACGGCGTGGAGCCGTGGGCGGAGGTGCCGAAGACCAGGATGCGCAGCGCGAGCACGCCCTTGGCCTGGACGCCGACGTGGAGGTTGGTGGGCTCGCCCGTGATCGCGAAGTCGCCCACGTAGCCGGCCTTGACCAGCAGGTCGGAGGTGCGCTGGTCGATCTCCTCGGACTCCTCGTCCGGGACCGCCACGAAGCGCACGCGCACGTCCTGCTGGTCGCGCAGGTCGTACAGGGCGCACATCATCGCCGCGAGCCCGCCCTTCATGTCATAGGAGCCGCGGCCCTCGAGCCGGTCGCCCTGGATGCGCGGCGTGAACTGCTCCGGCCGGGCCGGGACCACGTCGTAGTGGCCGTGGAAGACGAGCGTCGGACCGTCCTTGGAGCCGACCTCCGCGGTCAGCGCGAACAGCTCGCCGTACTGATGGTCCTCGACCGCGATCTCACGTGCTTCGAGCCAGCCTTTGATGAACCCGGCACAGGCTCGCAGGCCCTCCGCGGTGGAGGTGTCGTACGTGATCAGGCGCTCGGTGAGGACCCGTTCGTCCATCGCCCGCAGGGTAGCGGCGACGGCCGGCCGGGCTGATCACCCGGCCGGCCGAGATCGCTCTTACGGCTGCGTCGTCGACAGCGTGAACGTGAGCGGCTTGGCGTACGTGCCCGTGCGGAGCGGGTCGTTCGCGCCGATCGTCTGCTGGAACTCGATCGTGAGCGGGAACCCGGTGACGGGCGCCGACCAATAGAACATGTTCAACGGCGCGGCCGAGGAGCCGACGGGGTAGAACTGGTGCGGGGCCGTGCCCGTCATGCGGGCCTGGGCCTTCAGCGGCTGCGCCATGACGTAGGACCCGTTGACCAGATGGCCGGTGCCGACCGAGGACGGATCCCCGACGGTCAGCGTCGCGTTGCCGGCGGTCGAGGTCACGGAGGCCGTGGTCGAGGCCGTGTAGGTGTTGGCGACACCCGGGATGAACGGCGAGAAGCTCGGCGCACCATTGAGCGTCAGCGAGAGCGTCGCCGGCACGCTGCCGCCGACCGTGCCCTCGGTGAACCCGAACGCCTTGGTCTTGACCGCGGACGCGTTGCCCTTGAAGTCGACCGCGATCCACTTCAGGACCGTGTTCGGGGCGAGCTGCAGCGGGAGCGGCAGCGCGCGGGCGCGGTTCGGCTTCCACTCGGTGGACGCCGTCGTCGGGGTCGAGCCGTCGAGCGTGTAGTAGATCGAGGACGCCTCGTTGGAGGTGAAGCGCACGTCGATCTTGCCGCCGTCGATGGAACCGGTGACGGCCTCGACGACCGGCGGCGTGACGTCGTTGGCGTAGTCGAGCGCCGACTGCATCAGACCGTAGTTGCCGGAGGCGAACTCCATCGACTCATGGAAGCCCTCGTTGTCGAGGCAGTCGTTGGTCGAGTCGCCGAACGGCGGCTGCTGGCCGGCGCTGCACTGCACGATCTCGCCGGTGGCCGGGTTCTTGTACTCGTTGTTGGAGTCACCGATCTCGAAGTCGTAACCGATGATGCCGTTCTTGTAGTACGCCTCGTCCGCGGAGTTGCCGGCGGCCGAGTAGAGCACGTCGATGACCGGACCGGTCTTCTGCGGACGGACCGCCAGCTTGCGGTGCGACTTGATGCCGTCGAGCACCTGCTTGGCGGCCTGGTCGAAGAAGTTCAGCGTGCCGTACGGCGGGTACGGCAGCGGCTCGCGCTGCGGGGTGTACGCGCCGGGCGGCCACATGAAGTAGCCACCGGACGAGTGGATGTTGTTCGCGAACTTGATGTTCCTGAACGTCGTCTGGACCCAGCTCTCGTTGCGGGCCTCGGGCTCGGAGAACTCGTTCAGGCCGGCGAAGTTGCCGCTCAGGCAGTTCGTGGCCGACGCGCCCTGGAAGCCGTCGAAGATCGAGCCGATCGAGAAGTTGCGGTTCAGGTCGACGCCCCAGCTGTTGCGGTTGGCCGGGTCGATGTTGTTGCCGAACTTGCTCGTGTCGTCGCAGTGGTGCGACAGGTTCTTGCGCCGGTTGGAGTCGTAGAGCGAGTGCGTCGCGCCGTCCGGGTTGATCTGCGGGACGATGAAGATGTCGAGGTTGTCGACGAGCTCCGTCGTCTTGGGATCGGTGCCGTAGTTGCGCACGAGGCGCTCGGCGGTCTCGATGCAGACGCCCGAGGTCGCGATCTCGTTGCCGTGCTCCTGGCAGTAGAAGAACACGCCGACCTTGGAGCCGTCACGCTGCTTGCCGATGCGGATCGCGTACTGATCCATCGGGCCGCGCGGGACGCTCGCCGGGGCGCGCAGCAGGTCGCTGAGCGGAGACACCGGGCCGGCCTTGACGACGCCGTTGCCGGCGAAGGTGCGGTACTTGCTGGCGACGACCAGCTGGCTCGCGTCCGCGTGGGCGTTGACCGCGTCAACCACCTGGGCGGCGGTCGACGTGATCGCGCCGCTGGCGTCCGTGGCCGGATTGATGCGGATGGCGTTGCCCACCAGCGACACCGACAACGACTGGTTGGCGGCCGTCGGCGGGACGATCCGCGCCGTCAGGCTGTTGCCGCCCAGGTGGCCGTACAGCCGCGAGGTGAGGACGACGATGCTTTCCGGCGTGACGAGGTCCGGGGTCTGGCCGGTGGCCGGCGCGAGGCCCGCCACGGGCCGGTTGCCCTCGTCGAACATGACGTACGGACGCGTCGCGTCCGGGAACGGATTCGGGTTCTGCTCGTTCGGGACCGCGTAGTAGCCGAGCATCGTCTGCGCCTTGCGCATGTAGCCGCGCGTCTGCTCGGGGAGCTTGATCGCCTCGGAGATGTTCGGGAACTCGGCGGCGAGGTCGCGCACGCGCTTGTGCGCCTCCTGGCCGTTGAGGTACCGCGTCATGAACCCGGAGCGGAAGCCCGGGGCCGACGTGTAGCTCGGCGGATCCTTGGCGATCCACTCCTTGGCGGTGAGCGTGTCGACGTCGCCGTTGGAGGACGCGATGCGGATCGTCGCCGGGTCCGGCTTGCCGTCGCCGACGTCCCCGAGCCGGAAGATCGAGTAGTGGTACTGGTAGTAGTCCGGGCTGACGTCAGGGTCGCGGTAGACGCCCAGCTGGCCCTGGCCCATCTTGTTGCCGTTGGCGTCGAACCACTCGGCCATGAGCGTCGGGCCGTTGTAGGTGCAGTTCTCGCCGGTGGGCGTGGGCACGCACGTGAAGCTCACGCCGTCGGCGTTGGCCTCGATGGAGAGGTAACGGCTGAGGTTGTTCTCGTAGAAGTCGGCGCGCTGCGCGCGGACGGACTTCGGGGCCGCGCTGCGCGACTGCTTGCCGGCCGCGGCGTCGGCGAGCGCCTCCTTGGCGGCCTCCTCGGCCTCCACGGTCGCGTTCATCTCGCGGCGGACCGCGTCGATGTTGAACTTGTCGTGGACGACGCCGACGTTCTCGAAGCCGGCGGCACGCGCCTGCTGGATCTGGTCGTCGGTGACCCAGGCGCTCACGATGACCGAAGCGCCTTCACCGTCCTCGACCGCGTGATCCATGTTGAAGCCGAGCGCCTCGAAGTCGTCGTACTTCGCACTGCTCTCGAGCTGGAACTTGACGAGCGCGGGATCGTCCGGCCCCGCGAGCGCCGTCGCCGGTGCTACGAAAATCGCCGCCGCTGTCGCGACGACGCCTATCCATGGCTTCACGAGCCACACCCTCCTGTGATGGACCACACCCTCCGGACTCGCGATTGTCTCCGTATTGGCGCGTTCGCGCAACCGGCCGGGTGTGGAGGCTCGTCAACGCGTTTTGGTCGGACGTGTGTCCGCTTATGGCGCATGCGGGTTGACAAGCGGGGGCGCGCTTCTACAAAGTAGGCGGGCGAGTCCCTGGGGGGAGTCTTCAAATTGCAGAAGGTGTTCATGTTGAGGCCATGGAAGGTGTTTGCGGGCGTTGCGGTCGGGGTGGCGATTCTGCCGTGCTCGGCCCTGGCCCAGGCGACGCCGTCGGTGACGATTGCTGCTCCGGTCGAGGGGCAGACCATCGCGCAGAACGCGGTCGTCAACGCGTCGTACACCTGCGCGGGTGACGGCGTCGTCAGCTGCGAAGGCCCGGTCGCCAACGGCGCGCCGATCCCGACCAACCAGGTCGGCCCGCAGTACTTCACGGTGATCGCGCGCAACGCCAGCGGCGTCGCCCAGGCCATCGGCACCGCCCGCTACACGGTCGACGGCCCGATCGTGTCGCCTACGCTGCACCTGGATCTCAGCCCGCCGACCCCGTTCGGCGCGTTCGTCCCGGGTGTCGCCAAGGACTACACGTCCACCACGGTGGCGGCGATCTTCTCCACGGCCGACGACACCACGCTGACCGTCGCCGACGCGAGCACCACCAACGTCGGCCGGATGGTCAACGGCACGCACGTCCTGACCCAGCCGGTGCAGGTCGGCGCCGTCAAGGGCGCGACGACGACCCCGCCGCCCTCCTTCGCTGCGCTCGGCGGCACGGCGGCTCCGACGCAGTTGCTGACCTATGACAGCGCGGTCAGGGACGCGGCGACGATCACGTTCAAGCAGTCCGTCTCCGAGACGGACGCCCTGCGCACGGGCACCTACTCGAAGACGCTCACCTTCACGCTCTCGACGACGGCCCCGTAGCCCTCTGGCGAATGGTGCGACGGCGGGCCGCTGTCGCACTGCTCGCGTCCGCGGCCCTGGCCGCGGCGGCGTGCGGCCCGCCCCAGGACACACCCGAGTCCGGGCGGTACCAGCGCTGGCCGTGCCCTCCCGCCGCGGACGCCGTCCCGGCCGACAAGACGCTCGACGCGCGGGCACTCGCGACCGAGACGCTCGACGACGCGGCGGAGATCGCCCGCGGGTACGGCTGCCGCGTCCGCGTCGTCTCCCGCGATGGG
Source organism: Solirubrobacter deserti (assembly GCF_027587175.1). Classification (GTDB taxonomy): domain Bacteria; phylum Actinomycetota; class Thermoleophilia; order Solirubrobacterales; family Solirubrobacteraceae; genus Solirubrobacter; species Solirubrobacter deserti. The sequence continues at coordinate 64,908 of NZ_JAPCID010000036.1, read as the reverse complement.
ATGACGTTGGCGCGGGACGTCGCCCCACCGCGCGTGATCGACGTCGGGTCCGTGACGGCCGCGTCGTCCGGGTCGCGGACGTCGGGCAACCCCGAGAATGAGAAAAGCCCGCCGGGAGGCGGGCTTTCTGGTTCGCGCTATGACTGCGGAGGCTAGGCGCTCTCGGTGAGCTTGAGGAACGCCTCGAGCCGGCGCTTGTCACGCTCGGCCTGGCGGCGCTCCTCGCTGTCCTCCTCGGCGGAGGCCAGTTCGTCCTCGGCGCGCTTGAGGCGATCCCGCAGGTCGGCGGCGTCGAGCTTGTCCACGCTGAAGACCTCGTCGACCAGCACGAGCGCGCGGTCGCCGGTCATCTGCAGGAAACCCTCGCCCTGCGCGTAGCGGACGACCTCGGACTCCGACTTGTAGAGCCGCAGCTCGGTCGGGTTGAGCATCGCCAGCAGCGGCTGGTGGTTGGCGAGGATGCCGATGGACCCCACGCTGGTTCGCGTGGAGACCATCTCGACCTCGTCGTTGAAGACCTCGCCCTCCGGGGTGAGGACCTCGACCTTGAAGGGCGTGCGGGCCATGGCCTAGCGCTTCGCCGCCTCGACGACGTCCTCGATCGTGCCCTTGAGCAGGAACGCGGACTCGGGCAGGTCGTCGTGCTGGCCCTCGAGGATCTCGCGGAACGAGCGGACCGTGTCGGCGATCGACACGTACGCGCCCGGCGTGCCCGTGAACTGCTCGGCCACGTGGAACGGCTGCGACAGGAAGCGCTCGATCTTGCGCGCGCGCTGCACGAGCACGCGGTCCTCGTCGGAGAGCTCGTCGATGCCGAGGATCGCGATGATGTCCTGCAGCTCGCGGTAGCGCTGCAGCACGTTCTTGACCTCGTTGGCGACCGAGTAGTGGTCCTCGCCGACGATGTCGGGCTTGAGGATGGTCGACGTCGAGTCCAGCGGGTCCACGGCCGGGTAGATGCCCTTCTCGGCGATGCCGCGCGAGAGCACGGTGGTCGCGTTGAGGTGGGCGAACACCGAGGCCGGCGCCGGGTCGGTGAGGTCGTCCGCGGGCACGTAGATGGCCTGCACCGACGTGACCGAGCCCTTGCGGGTCGACGTGATGCGCTCCTGCAGCTGACCCATCTCGGACTCCAGCGTCGGCTGGTAGCCCACCTGCGACGGCATGCGGCCCAGCAGCGCGGACACCTCGGAGCCGGCCTGCACGAACCGGAAGATGTTGTCGATGAACAGCAGCACGTCCTGCCCGTGCTCGTCGCGGAAGTACTCGGCCATGGTGAGGCCGGTCAGCGCGACGCGCATGCGAGCCCCGGGGGGCTCGTTCATCTGGCCGAACACGAGCATCGTCTTGTCGATGACGCCCGACTCGGTCATCTCCAGCCAGAGGTCGTTGCCCTCGCGGGAGCGCTCGCCCACGCCGCAGAACGCGGACAGGCCGCCGTGCTCCTTGGCCAGGTTGTGGATGAGCTCCTGGATGAGCACGGTCTTGCCCACGCCGGCGCCGCCGAACAGGCCGACCTTGCCGCCCTGCGCGTACGGGGCGAGCAGGTCCACGACCTTGATGCCCGTCTCGAACATCTCGGTCGTCGGGGTGAGCTCCTCGACGGTCGGGGCGGGCCGGTGGATCGGCCAGCGCTCCTTGACCTCGATGTCGGGACCCTCGTCGATCGGGTCGCCGAGCAGGTTGAAGATGCGGCCGAGCGTGACGTCGCCGACCGGCACCGTGATCGGGCCGCCGGTGTCGACCACCTCGACGCCGCGCGCCAGGCCGTCGGTGGAGTCCATGGCCACCGCGCGCACCCGGTCGTCGCCGAGGTGCTGCTGCACCTCGAGCACGAGCGTCTCGCCGTTGCCGCGGTCGACCGTGATCGCCGAGTAGATCTCGGGCAGCTCGTCCGGGAAGACGGCCTCGATCACGACGCCCTGGATCTCCTCGATCCGGCCGGTGTTGGTCTTCTGAGTATCAGCAGTCGCAGCCATAGATAGGGCTCCTTAGACCAGCGACTCCGCGCCGGCGACAACTTCCATGATTTCCTGGGTGATGGCGGCCTGGCGCTCGCGATTGAACTCCAGCGTGAGGTCCTTGATGATGTCGCCCGCGTTCTCGGAGGCGTTGCGCATGGCGGTCATGCGCGCGCCGTGCTCGGACGCGGTCGACTCCAGCAGCGCGCGGAAGATCGAGATCTCAACGTAGGCCGGGATCAGGCGCTCGAGGATGACCTCGGGGTCGGGCTCGTACTCGACCAGCGCGTGCTTGCCGTCGGCATGGTCGGATGCGGCGTCCTCCTCCGCGGCGCGGCCGCCGAGCGAGTCGTCGGCGCCGTCGTCGCCCATGATCGTCGCGTGCTGCAGCGGCAGCAGCGTCTCACGCGTGACCTCCTGCGTGAGCGCCGAGACGTAGCGGTTGTAGACGATCTCCACCCGGTCGACCTCGCCGTCCACGTAGGCGGCGACGAGGTCGGCGGCGATCTCGCGCGCGTTGGCGTACGACGGGCGATCGGTGAAGCCGGTGTAGGCGCCCTTGGCCTCGCGGCCGCGGAACGCCAGCGACGACACGCCGCGGCGGCCCGACGCGTACCACACCGTGGTCTTGCCGGCGCCCTCGTACTCGATGCCCGCGCGCAGGCCGGCACGCACGATCTGCGAATTGAACGCCCCCGCCAGACCGCGATCCCCGGTGACGAGCAGAATGCCGATCTTGTCCTCGGACTCGTGCTCGTTGAGGATCGGGAAGTTCGGGACGTTCCCGGCCGCCTCCGCCGCCTGGCGGGTCATGCGCCGGACGGCGCCCGCGTAGGGCCGCAGCGACTCGATGCGCTGCTCGGCCCGGCGCAGGCGCGCCGCGGCGACCATCTCCATCGCACGGGTGATCTTCTGGATGTTCTTGACCGACGCGATGCGGCTCTTGACGTCCTTGAGGGCCATGGCGCCTCGTTACGCGCCCGCGGAGACCGCGGCCGGCTGCTCGGAGGTCTCGTCGCTCGAACGGCGACCCTCGTCGGTCCGCAGCTGATCCTCGTCGGACAGCGGCTGGCCCTCCTCGTCGAGGTCGTAGCCGAAGTCGCCGACGAACGTCTCGATCGAGGACCGCAGAGCCTCCTGCGTCTCGTCGGACCAGTCGCCCTCGCGGATCTTCGTGAGCGTGTCCGCCGCGTCGGCGTGCAGGCGCTCGACCAGGCCCTCATGGAACTCGCCCACGCGGTCGGCGTGGATGCGGTCCACGAAGCCGTTGGTGGCGGCGTAGATGACCGCGACCTGGTCCTCGACCGCGAGCGGGCTGCGCTCGTTCTGGTTGAGCGTCTTGACCAGGCGCTCACCACGGGCCAGCGTGCGCTGGGTGTCCGGATCGAGGTCAGAGCCGAACTGCGCGAACGCCTCGAGGTCGCGGAACTGCGAGAGCTCGATCTTCAGGCGGCCGGCGACGCGCTTCATCGGCTTGATCTGCGCGTTGCCGCCCACGCGGGACACGGAGATGCCCACGTTGATGGCCGGGCGCACGCCGGAGTTGAAGAGGTTCGGCTCCAGGAAGATCTGCCCGTCGGTGATCGAGATCACGTTGGTCGGGATGTACGCGGACACGTCGCCGGCCTGCGTCTCGATGATCGGGAGCGCCGTCATCGACCCGCCGCCGAGCGAGTCGTTGAGCTTGACCGCACGCTCGAGCAGGCGGCTGTGCAGGTAGAAGACGTCGCCCGGGTAGGCCTCGCGCCCCGGCGGGCGGCGCAGCAGCAGCGACATCTGGCGGTAGGCGTACGCGTGCTTGGTGAGGTCGTCGTAGGTGACGAGCGCGTGCTTGCCGTTGTAGAGGAAGTGCTCGGCCATGGCGCAACCCGCGTACGGCGCCATGAACTTGATCGGCGCGGCCTCGTCGGCCGGGGCGGCGACGATGATCGTGTTGTCCAGCGCGCCCGCGTCCTCGAGGGTCTTGGCGAGACCCACGATCGTGGACATGCGCTGACCGATCGCCACGTACACCGAGATGACCCCGGTGTCCTTGTTGTTGATGATCGTGTCGATCGCGATCGCCGTCTTGCCCGTCTGGCGGTCGCCGATGATCAGCTCGCGCTGGCCGCGGCCGATCGGGATCATGCCGTCGACGGCCTTGATGCCGGTCTGCATCGGCTCGGTGACCGGCTGGCGCTGGACGACGCCCGGGGCCTTGAACTCGGCCGGGCGGAAGTCGCTCGTGTTGATCTGGCCCTTGCCGTCGAGCGGCTGGCCGAGCGGGGACACGATGCGGCCGAGCAGCGCGTCGCCGACCGGAATCTCCAGCAGGCGGTTCGTGCGCTTGACCGTGTCGCCCTCGACGATCTTCTCCCACGGGCCGAAGAGCACGGCGCCGACGTTGTCGGACTCGAGGTTCAGGGCGAGGCCGATCACGTCATGGGGCAGCTCGAGCATCTCGAACGCCATGCAGTTCTCGAGGCCGTGGATGCGGGCGATGCCGTCGCCGATCGTCAGCACGGTGCCGACCTCGGTCAAGTCGGCCTGGCCGGCCTCGAGCCCTTCGATGCGGGACTTGAGGATGGAGGTGATCTCGTCGGGCTTGATTTGCACGCTTAGCTCCTTGCCGGGGTCAGGCCCGAGCGACCTGCTTGCGAAGTTGTTCGAGTCGGTTGCGGATCGAGGCGTCGAGGATCGAGTTGCCGACGCGCACCACGATGCCGCCGAGGATGTCGGGCTCGACCGTGGCGGACAGGTCGATCCTGCGACCCGTCTGCTGGGCGATCCGATCACCGATCTGGCTCACTGTGGCCTGGTCGAGCTCCACGGCGGACGTGACCTGGACCGGGAGGAGCTTGTTCTCCTCCTGCCAGAGCCGTTCGATCTCACGCCGGACGCGGAAGATCGCCGGCGTGCGGTGGTTCTCGATCAGCAGCTTGAGGAAGTTGACGACCGTGGGATCGGCGCCAGAGACCGCGCGGTCCAGCCCGTCCGACTTCTCGGCCGTGGAAAAATACGGCGAGAAGAAGAACGTCTGCAGCTCGCGCGAGGAGTCGAGTGCGTCGGCGAAGGCGCCGAGCTGGTCGCGCACCACGTCGAGCTTCTGCTGCTCCTGCGCGACCTCGAACAGCGAGCGGGCGTAGACCGTGGCGATCTCTTCCATCGCTCCTTAACGCTCCTCTTTGGCCAGGGCGGCGAAATCGAGCTCGGCGAGCGCCTCGTCGACCAGCCGCTTCTGGTCGGCGGAGTCGAGGCTCTTGCGCGTCACCTTCTCGGTCGCGAGCACGGTGAGATCGGCGACCTCGGCGCGGATCTGCTGGATGGCGCGGCGCGTCTCGGCCTCGATGTCGCGACGCGTCTGATCCATCATCTCCTCGCGCTTGGCTCGCGCCTGCGCCTGGATCTCGACCTCGTGCGCCTCGGCCGTGCGACGGGCGCGGGCGACGATCTCGTCGGCCTGGCCACGCGCGTCGGAGAGCCGCTCGCGGTACTCGCGCAGCAGCTCGTCCGCTTCGCGCTTGGTCCGCTCCGCGGAGTCGATGGAGTCCTCGATCGCCTTCTGGCGCTTGTCGAGGGCCTCACCGATGCGCGGGAACGCGACCTTCCAGAGCACGAACATCGTGAGGCCGAAGACCACGAACGTCCAGAACATCAACCCCCAGACGGGATCGACGAGCCCCGGAGAGTCGATCTCGGACTCGGCGGCGAGCAGGAAGGTCATGCCAGGAAGAGCGCGATCAGGCCGGAGACGAGGCCGTAGAAGAAGCAGGCCTCCGTGAGGGCGAAGCCGAGCCACTGGATGGACGTGATCTCGTCACGCATCTCGGGCTGGCGAGTAACGGACTCGATGACCTTGCCGAAGATGATGCCGATGCCGACACCGGCGCCGACGGCGCCGAGGCCGCCACCCACGCCGACCGCGATCGCCTTGCCGGCGGCGGAAGCGGTCTCCGCGGGATCCTCCTGGGCGAAGATGAAGCTCAGGATGGTCATGAAGGTGTTCACTTTGGAGGGCTCCTTCTAGTGAGATTCGGCGACCGAGCCGCCGAGGTAGATCGCCGAGAGGGTGGCGAAGATGAACGCCTGCAGCGTGGCTACCAGGCCGACTTCGAACAGGTACAGCGCGAGACCGATCGGCAGCAGCGCGAAGCCGAGCCCGGCCATGCCGAGGATGATCGCCAGGCCACCCGACATGAACAGGATGATCATGTGGCCGGCGAGCATGTTGGCGAACAGACGAACGGAGAGCGAAAGGATTCGCATGATGTTCGACATCACTTCCAGCACGAAGATGAAGGCGGCCATGCCGCCCTTCACACCGGCCGGGATGAGGCTCTTCAGGTAGCCCAGCGGACCGTGGTGGCGGATGCCCTCGGCGGTGTAGGCGATGAACACCATCAGCGCCAGCACGAGCGGCACCGAGATGTTGGCCGTCGCCGCATAGAGGGCGAAGGCCGGGATCTCGAGGCCGAAGACCTCGACGTGGTGCGCCGCCGTCGGGAGCGGGATGAACCCGATCAGGTTGTTGAACCAGATGAACAGGAACAGCGTCCCGATGAACGGGAACCACTTCTTCGCCATCTTGTCGTCCATGTTGCCGCGCGTGATGTTGTCGCGCATCAGCGTGTACAGCGTCTCCACCGCGGTCTGCACGCGGTTCGGCCGCGCCTGCATGCGGTTGGCGATGTAGACCATCGTGATGCAGGTCAGGAGGGCCGAGATCACCAGGTACAGCACCGCCCGGTTGATGTCGAGCTGGCCGGGGAGGTCGATCCACGAGGGGATCGCGAACTCCTCGTCCGGGGCGAACTCCTCGTTGCGCGGGGCCGAGCCGAGGATCCCGGTGAACCCGATGATCACGAACAACAGCCAGACGCCGACGGCGCCGAAGAGGATCTTGCGGGTCGTACTCATGGGCGCTGGGTGTTCCTCTCCGAGGGGCGCAGGACCAGTGAAGTTGCGAGATAGAGCGTGAACGCGACGAGGGCGACGAGGGCCGCTGTGAGTCCGTCTGCCCGTTCAGCCGTCCTGCCGACCACGAGAATGGCGATTCCTACTACCCAGACGCGCCCCATCAGCACACCGAAGTTGAGGGCGATCTGGGTCTTGATCTCCCGACCGCGCGCCTGGCGCTCGATCACGGCGCCGATGATGCGCGTGACGATCCACGCGACGGCGCCGACGGTGAAGCCGAGCATCGGGCCGCCGGCCAGCCACACGAACGGGGCGGCCAGCACGAGCAGCACCACGTCGAGGTAGCGGAGAAAGACCAGGGGGTCAGAAGTGGACATTGTCGTAGAGCTCATGGCAGGCTGACGCGCCGTACCAGGCCATCCCCGCGCGGGCACGCGCGGCGGGAGGGACGGAGGACTCCCCGGCCGGTTCGACGGGCGCCAATATAGCGGCTTCTTCGAGTTTGTAACAACTTTGTGACACCCGCCTCTAGCAGACCAGCTTGAGGAGTGGGTGAACGCCGCGGCCGCGTTCCTCGTCGCGACACCGCCGGAAGGCTAGCCGTAAGGTGCCCGGCACGTAGTCCGACCCCACTAGGAGGAACACGATGCCGACACGTAGCGCGAAGGCCGATTGGCAGGGAGAGTTCAAGCGCGGCGGGGGTTCCGTCTCCACCGAGACGGGCGTGCTCGACGCTCAGTACAACTTCAGCGGCCGCTTCGAGAGCGGCTCCGGGACCAACCCGGAGGAGCTGCTGGGCGCGGCGCACGCGTCCTGCTTCACGATGGCCCTGAGCGTCGGCCTCTCGCAGGCCGGCAACCCGCCCGAGTCCCTGTCGACGTCGGCGGACGTGACCGTCGACAAGGTCGGCGAGGGCTTCGGGATCACCAAGATCGCGCTGAAGGTCACGGGCAAGGTCCCGGGCCTGGACGCCGCCGGCTTCGAGCAGGCCGCACAGGGCGCGAAGGAGAACTGCCCGCTCTCCAAGGCGCTCGCGAGCGTCCCGGAGATCACGCTGGAAACCAGCTTCGAGGCCTAGGCGATCGAACGCGGCAGCCGGCTTTGCCGGCGCCATGCGCGATCGCTTGGAGATCGCTTCGCGGATCTCCTAGAGGTAGGAGTCGATGACCCGGGTGCGGTCGTTGCCGGCCGCACCCGCCAGGCGGATCGCGTCGAGCACCGAGGCCATCGCCCGGTATCCGTTCTCGGCGCTCTGGTCGGGCGCACGGCCGAACTGTGCCTGGTAGCGCTCGGCGAACTCGGCCGGCAGCGTGCCCCGCACGAGCCCCACGTTGTCCTTGCCCGACGGCAGCGCGTTCGGGTTGGTGATGAGCTTCGGGTCGCCGCTGGGGGCGATCTGCAGGATCCCGGCGGCGTTGAACAGCGGGACGGTGACGCGGGTCGCGTCGGCGATCGCGGCGATGATCTGCGGATCGTTGATCGCTCGCCGCGAGGACTGGGCCTGCGCGTCCTCGTCCGCGCCCAGGTCCAGCGACGTGAAGTTGATGGCGAACTCGCCCGCCTTGCCGCCCGCATCCGAGAGCGCCAGCTTCTCGCCGTCGACGAAGGAGCGGCTGGTGGCGCCCGGGTCGGTCGTCAGCGAATAGACCGTCACGGTGCCGCCGATCACCTTGCCGCCGCCCGAGATCCCCTCGTCCTTGGACTGCCCGCAGCCCACCAGGAGCAGCGCGGCGAGCAGGACCGCGCGCCTCAAGAAGCGCCCTCGAGCAGGATCGTGTCCTCGTGCGAGTACGCGGGCGAGCAGCAGCACAGCAGCACGAGCGGCTCGGCGCCCGGATTCCACAGCTTGTGCTTGAGGCCAGGCGCGATCACGACCATGTCGCCGGCCCGGACCTCGGCCTCCTGCTCGCCGAGGCGCATGCGCCCGGCCCCGGCGGTGAAGTAGTAGATCTCCTCGGAGACCCGGTGGAAGTGCTCGAACGTCTCGCCGCCGGGCGGGACCGTCGCTTCGGCCAGCGACTGGTTGACCGCGTTGCCGGACGGGATTCCGGCCAACTCGCGGATGGACGAGCCGTCGGCGGTGACGAACGACTCGCGCTGTTCGAGACGGGTGATCTCCACGCCCTAGAACCCTAGCCGCGGGCGTTCCGTGCCCCAACGGCGGCGCGTTCCGTGCCTCAACTGCGGCGCGTTCCGTGCCTCAACGGCGGCGCGTTCCGTGCCTCAACGGCGGCGCGTTCCGTGCCTCAACGGCGGGGACAGGCCTTCTTTAGGTATTCGCTTCGTAGCGCCGCGGGGCGACGAAGCGAGGACCTAAAGAAGGCCTGTCCCCGTTGGGCTCTGGCTACGTAATGGATCAGATGACGGCGCGGCGGGCCATCTCACGGTCCAGGCGGCGCGCCAGCCGGCCGGTCGCGAAGGCCGCGCGGGCGCGCAAGGGCGCATTCGGCGGTCGCTCCGGTCGCCGCGGTTTGACCGCACGAATCCGGGGGCGGTCGGCGCGCTCTGCGGCGACGACGTGACCCAGGATGGCCTGATTGAGCGTGTGCATTTCGGTTGGCTCCAGTTGGTTGTGGTGGGAGCCGCCCGCGCGTGCGGAGACGCTGAAGACCTCGGGGCTGTGGATGAGGAGGTCGCGAGCGGCAGGTGGACTGCCCGCGACCGACGATCAATCGTTCGACGCGAGCAGGAGGGCGAGACGGAGGACGCCATCGCCACTCATCGGGAAAATCGCGTCATTGGTCGTCACGGTCCTGCTCACCTCCCCGGGCGTTCGCCGGTGATTGATCTCGACTGGACGAACCGTACCCCAGGGTGCGGGTCCGGCGCTAGTGCGGGTAGCCGCACAGTTCAGGTTCGAACCTGGCCGAACTCGCCCGTCTCGAGTTCGCGGTCGACCTGCTCGTCGATCTCGTGCTCGGACGTGTCCGGGTCGGCGCGGCGCATCTGCCACTCGCGCACGCGCCGCAGCTTGATGATCTCCAGCACCCACACCAGGTAGAGGCTGACCGCCAGGCACACGAGCAGCAGCGCGCCCATCAGCAGCGCCCAGCCGCCGTTGAGCGTGCCGTCGCGCTCCGAGTACGGGATGAACCGCAGCGCGACGGCGGTGCCGGCCATCATCGCCGTCCAGGCGTAGAGCCACAGGACGTACCGCCGGGTCTTCCACTTCATGCGATAGAAGCGGTGGTGGAAGTGGTTGGAGTCGCCGCGGTAGATCGGCCGCCCGTACTTCAGGCGCTTGAGCACGACGAAACCCGTGTCCATCAGCGGCACGGCGAGCACCACGAGCGGGCCGACGAGCGCGATCAGGGCGTTGGTCTTGAGCGTCCCCTCCACGATCACGGCGCCGAGCAACAAGCCGAGCAGGTTGGAGCCGCAGTCGCCCATGAAGATCTTCGCCGGCGGAAAGTTCCACAGCAGGAAGCCGAGCGCCGCGCCCGCCGTGATGGCCGAGAGCGTGCCCGCGGTGCGGCGGCCGAGGTCGAACGCGATCACCGCGAACGCGAGCGCCGCGATCGCGCACACGCCGGCGGCGAGTCCGTCAGCGCCGTCGGAGAAGTTGACGATGTTCATCAGCAACACGAGCGCGAGCATCGTCAGCGGCCCGCCGAAGTCGCCGAGCTCCACGCGATGCAGGAACGGGAAGGTGAACGCGTCCACGACGACGCCGGACAGCACCAGCACGCCCGCGGCCAGGAACTGGCCGGCGAGCTTGACCACCGGCGGCAGCTCGAAGCGGTCGTCGAGCGCTCCGACGACGACGATCAGCAGCGCTGCCGCAAGGATGCCTTCGGTGCGCTCGTTGTCGGGCAGGAACAGGACGCCGGCGACGAGCGCCCCGCCGAGGATCGCGAGTCCGCCCAGCAGCGGAGTGGCCCGCTTGGCGAGCCCGATCTCCTTCTGCTGATCGACTGCGCCGATGCGGCGCGCGAAGCGCGCGGCGAGCGGCGTGAGCGCGGTCGCCACGGCGAAGGCGACCAACGCGGCGAGGACGGCCTCCATCACCATGGTTGCGGCCAAAGGATCGCAGGGGCGCCCGACGGTTGGTCGTCAAGAACTGTTGACATCCCGTAATCCGGGATTGTGGAGCGAATTACCCGGGAAGGACAGCCCGCGACGTCGACTGCCCCGCCGACCTCGCCTCCTTCCCATGCCCCAGCCGCTCGCCGATGCCTTTCTGGCGCTTGCCGACGCCCCGGAGCCCGTCGCTCAGCGCACCGTCCCGCGGATGTTCGCGGCGGCCGTCGCGACCGTCGTGCTCGCCGTCGGTGCCCCGCTCGGCTTGCTGGTCTTCAGCCCGGCCGACCACGCCATCGGCACGCTCGCCGGCTCGAAGTTCACGCTCACGCTGGACGACACGGACTGATGGACTCCACGGTCGCGTCCACGCCGCCCTGGGAGCGCTCCCCGCCGCGGCCTCGGCGCCCCACGGGGGGGTTGGAGGAGGGCGAGGAGATCGCTCGGGGCCGGACCGTGCTGCGCGGGATCGGCGGCGGCCGCCGCTACGAGGCGCTGCTGGTGTGGGACGAACACCGGCTCGCGGTGCTCGTGGCCAAGGTCCTGCGGCCCGACCAGGCCACGGCCCCGGTCGCGCTGCACGACCTGCGCCGCGAGGCGGACCTGCTGCAGCGCCTCGGCCACCCGGTCATCGTGCGGGGCTTCGGGGCCGTACTCGACCCGCCGCGCGGGGGAGGTGCTCGCCCTCACGAGCCCGCAGGGCGAGGCCCGTTCCCGCACCTGGTGCTCGAGCACCTCGACGGCCCGACCTTGGACGAGCTGCTCAAGGACGGCCAGACGCTCGCGCTCGAGCAGTTGCTGCCGCTCGGCCTGCACATGGCGAGCGCGCTCCACTACCTGGCCGCGGAGGGCATCGTCCACCTCGACGTCAAGCCCAGCAACGTCGTCATGGGCGGCCCGCCGCGCCTGATCGACCTCAGCGTCGCCCGCACGGTGCGCGAGGCCGCCGCGCTGCGCTCACCGATCGGCACCGACGCCTTCATGGCGCCCGAGCAGTGCGAGCCGGACGGGCGCCTCGGCCCGCCCGCCGACGTGTTCGGCCTTGCCGCCACCCTCTACACCGGCCTCACCGGCACGCGTCCGTTCCCGCCCTGCGAGGAGCGCTGGCCGCAGCTCACGGCCGCGCCGTCCAAGCTCCCGCGCCGCACCCCGCGCGCGCTCGCCGACGTCCTGCTCGCCGGCCTGGACCCCGACCCGTCGGCCCGCCCCACCGCCCGCGAGGTCGCGGTCGCCCTCGAGCCGCTCGTCGCCGCCCTCCCGCGGCGGATGACGCTCGGCCGCAGATAAAGAGGGACAGTCCCTCTTTAGGTTCCTGGCGGCGTCGCGACACGCCGCGTACGGCCAGCCGCACCGCATCCGGCCCGTCCCGCTGGGAGCGTGAACGCGCCATGAGAACCACGCGCCACCTAAAGCGGGACAGTCCCTCTTTAAGTTCGCAGCGTCGTCCGGCTGCGCCACCGCACCCCCTGCTCGCGCTGCAGCAGAGCGCCGGCAACCAGGCCGTCGTCCGCCATCTCGCCCGCTTCGCCAGCCCCGAGGAGGAGCGCGTCGAGGAGGTGATGGAGAAGCTCGCGCACGGCCGCCAGACGCTGTACGCCGCGATGAAACGCGCGCCGGACGAGGAGGAGCGGCGCAAGCACCGGGTCGCGCTGCGGGCGTTCGACGCGCCGTGGCTGAAGCGGCTGCGCGCGCTGGGCACGAGCAAGCAGCATCCGGACCCGACGGTGCAGGACATGGTCCTGGCCGCACTGCAGCTCGAGGCGATCGCGAACGCCGAGGGCGCGCTGATGGACGCCAAGGACGCCGAGACGGTTGCGCGTGCGGAGTTCAATCCCTACTCGAAGCGGGACTGGTGCGGCATGTTCGCGGCCGAGAAGTTCCTGCGCTCCAACCTCGACGAAGACCTCAAGATGGACTACCTGCACGTCGACAACGTCGTGGACTACTTCACCTACCGCTACGGATGGGGCGAAGACGCGCGCATCAAGAAGTGGATCCACGCCGAAGATGCGTGGCACGAGTTGCGCGATTACCACGAGGCGCGCGGCTCGGTTCGCCAGTGGCTCACCGCCGACGAGATCCAGCGGGGCGGCGAGCTCGACGTCCGGGCGGGCGACATCGCGGTGATCGATCACGGCGTTCCCGGGGACGCCAACCACATCGTGATGGTCCACTCATACGACCCGCAGTCGCGGCGTCTGAACACGATCGCCGGCAATGACGGCGGGTTCGAGGTCGAAAATCCCGAGCAGCCGCACAAGGGGCCGCGCGACGACGACCACCAGGCCCTGGAGGCCGCGGCCGGCACCCCGCTGAGCGAGGCGTGGTCGGGCCACCGCGTCGGCATGCACACGCACGACCTGGGCGCCCAGCCGACCGAGAGCCGCATGCGCGAGCTGCGCCGGCGCGGCCGGCGACCCGTGCGCGTGTTCGCGGTCGGCCGCCCGTCGATCGTCGACTTCGAGGACCACCGCTACGACAGCACCAGCCGCAAGTTCCCGCCGGCGACGCGCTAGTTGTCGAGCACCTCGCGCACCTTCGTCGTCAGCGACCGCTCGGTGAACGGCTTCTCGATGAACGCCGCGTCCTCGCTCAGGACGCCGTGGCGGTGGACGGCCTCGTCGGAGTACCCGGACATGAACAGGATCCGCACGCCGGGCGCGGCCGCGGCGACCTGCTCGGCGAGCTCGCGGCCGCTGGTCTCCGGCATCACGACGTCCGTGAGCAGCAGGTCGACGTCGAGCTCGGTGCACACGCGCACGGCCTCGTCGGCCTGCTGGGCCGTGAGCACCGTGTAGCCGTTGCTCTCCAACAGCAGCCGCACGAGATCGCGGACGTTCCGGTCGTCCTCGACCACGAGCACGGTCTCGGTGCCCGCGGCCGGCTCGGGCTCGCCCGCCGGCGCGGGCGGCTCGTCCTCGCCGCGCGCCGCCGCGGGCAGGTAGATCTTGAACGTCGTGCCGGCGCCGCGCTCGCTGTAGACGTAGATGCCGCCGCCGCTCTGCTTGACCACGCCGAACACGGTGGCGAGCCCGAGCCCGGTTCCCTCCCCGCCCTCCTTGGTGGTGAAGAACGGCTCGAACAGGTGCGCGCGGACCTTCTCGTCCATGCCGAGGCCGGTGTCCGAGACGGCGAGCAGCACGTGCGGGCCGGTGAGCGCGTCCGCGCCGTGGCTGGAGAGCTCGACGTTGCGCGTCTCGAGCGTCAGCGCGCCGCCGTGGGGCATCGCGTCGCGCGCGTTGGCCGCCAGGTTGAGGATCACGCGCTCGATCTGCGCGCGGTCGGCCTCGACCGGCGCGAGGTCGGGCGCGAGGCGCGTCGCGACGCTCACGTCGTCGCCGATGATGCGGTGCATCATCGTCTCCATCCCGGCCACGATCTCGTTGAGGTCGAGCTTGGTCGGGTGCAGCACCTGGCGGCGGCTGAAAGCGAGCAGCTGGCGCGTGAGGCTGGCGGCCTGGCGCGCGGCGCGGGCGATCTCCTCCAGCTCCTGGCCGCGGTCGCGCGCGAGCAGGATCTCCGTGTAGCCCGAGATGACCGTCAGGAGGTTGTTGAAGTCGTGCGCGACGCCGCCCGCGAGGCGCCCGATCGCCTCCATCTTCTCCGCGTCCGTGAGCCGGCGCTCAAGCCGCTTGCGCTCGCTCACGTCGTGCGCGACGACCAGCACCGAGTGGCGGCCGCCGAAGTCGATCCGCCCGGTCGTGACCTCGACGTCGATCAACTTCCCGGCGCGAGTGAGGTGCCGCCACTCGCGGGCGACCCGCGAACCCGCGCCGTGGTGGCTCTCGATGTCCGCGAGCAGGAGCGGGATCTCCTCCGGCGGGCGGATGTCCTTGATCGTCATCCCGCCGAGGAACTCCTCGCGGGAGTAGCCGTAGCGCTCGATGCAGGCGTCGTTGACGGCCAGGAAGGCGAGCGTCTCGAAGTCGTAGACCCACATCGGCGTCGGCGACGCCTCGAACAGCATCTGCGTGTTCGCGCGGTTGCGGTCGGCCTCGATCGCAGACGCCGTGCGGCGCGCGACCTCCCCCATCAGCTCGAGGTCGGCGATGCCGTAGTGACGCTCGGTGGCCAGCAGGGAGAGCGTCCCCACGACGCGCGTGCCGGTCGTCAGCGGGACGCACAGCGCGGACTTGAGCGCCAGGGCCCGCATCTCCGCCAGCCGGCCCCAGTTGCCGCGAGCCGCGGCGAACAGGGCGTCCTCGGTGATCTCGCGCACGAGCTCGGGCTCGCCCGTGCGCATGACGATCGCCGGCCCGTGCGGCGCGTCCGGCGGCAGCGGCGGGAACGCCTTCGGCAGCGCGACGCGGCGCTCGAGCGCGCCGTCCTCGCCTTCGAGGTCGATCGCGCACCAGGCCGCGAACGCGGGCACGAGCAGCTGCGCGACGCGTTCGAGCGTCTCCTGGCGCGCCAGGCCCGACCCGAGGATCGCGCCCACGCGCGCCAGCAGCGTCAGTTGCGCCGCGGCCCCCTGCTCGTGCATGGGGTTAAGTGTCGCTTAGACCGTCGCCGGCGTGTTCAACTGCGCGTAAAGCGGGAAGCGGTCGGCGATCGCGGTCACGCGCTCGACCAGCTCGGCCTTCGCGGAATCGAAGTCCGGCTGCAGCGCGCGCGCGATCAGCTTGCCGACCTCGACGAAGTCCTCCTGCTGGAGGCCGCGCGTGGCCAGCGCGGGCGTGCCGACGCGCAGGCCGCTGGTAACCATCGGCGGGCGCGGATCGAACGGGATCGCATTGCGGTTGACGGTGATGCCGATGTCGTGCAGGCGATCCTCCGCGTCCTGGCCCGTGAGCTCGGACTCACGCAGGTCCACGAGCACGAGGTGGACGTCCGTGCCGCCCGTGAGGACGTTGACGCCGCTGCCGGCCTGCAGCAGCTCGGCCGCCACCGCCTGGGCGCCGGTCACGGTGCGCTGCTGGCGCTCCTTGAAGAGGTCGGTCGCGGCGATCTTGAGCGCAACCGCCTTGGCCGCGATCGCGTGCTCGAGCGGGCCGCCCTGCTGGCCCGGGAAGACGGCCGAGTTGATCTTTTTCGCGTACTCCTCGCGGCAGAGGATCAGGCCCGAGCGCGGGCCCCCGAGC
Source organism: Solirubrobacter deserti (assembly GCF_027587175.1). Classification (GTDB taxonomy): domain Bacteria; phylum Actinomycetota; class Thermoleophilia; order Solirubrobacterales; family Solirubrobacteraceae; genus Solirubrobacter; species Solirubrobacter deserti. The sequence goes on along the minus strand of NZ_JAPCID010000036.1, from coordinate 48,950 downwards.
GTCTTGTGGACGGTGGTGGTGACGACGTCCGCGTACGGGACGGGATTCGGGTGCACGCCCGCGGCGACCAGGCCGGCGAAGTGCGCCATGTCCACCATCAGCAGCGCGCCGATCTCGTCCGCGATCTCGCGGAAGCGCGGGAAGTCGAGCACGCGCGGGTACGCCGACCAGCCCGCGAGCAGCAGCTTCGGCCGGTGCTCCTTGGCCAGGCGCTCGACCTCGTCCATGTCGATCCGGTGATCCTCAGGCGAGACCTCGTACGGGACGATGTCGTACAGCCGGCCCGACACGTTGATCTTCATGCCGTGGCTGAGGTGACCGCCGTGCGGGAGGCTCAGGCCCATGATCCGGTCGCCCGGCTGCAGCAGCGCGTGATAGACGGCCGTGTTGGCCTGCGCGCCCGCGTGCGGCTGGACGTTGGCGTGCTCGGCCCCGAACAGCGCCTTCGCGCGGTCGATCGCGAGCTGCTCGATCACGTCCACCCACTCGCAACCGCCGTAATAGCGCTTGCCCGGGTAGCCCTCAGCGTACTTGTTGGTCAGCACGGAGCCCTGACACTCGAGCACGGCCTGTGGAACGAAGTTCTCTGAAGCGATCATCTCCAGCGTGCGCTGCTGGCGCTCCAGCTCATGGCCGATCGCCTCGGCGACCTCGGGGTCGACCTCGGCGAGTGGCCGATCGAAGTAGTCGGGCTGCAGGTCGGTCATGGCGTCAACGCTAGCGCGTCAACGGACGGTGAACGAGGCCTTGGCGCCGACATGGAGCGACCCGTTTTCGAGCCGCAGCCGCATCAGGTCGTTGCCCGGGACGCCGGGCACCTCCCAGCGGCGCGTGGCCTGGGTGACCGTGTCCAGGCCCTGGACCCAGGAGCCGTCGCGCTGGAAGAGGGTGTAGGTCCAGCGGCCGTCGGAGACGCTCGAGCTCGGGATGTCGGCCGACTCGCCGCCGATCGGGCGCGGCGCGCCGGGTTCGCCGCGGTCGAGGACGACCAGCTCGGTGCGCAGCGGGTTGCGGGTCGGCGCGGTCAGACGGCGCAGGTAGACGTAGCGGCCGTGCGGCGAGATCGCGACCACGGCGTAGTGCCCGGACAAGCTGAAGCGCTCGAGCTCCCGAAAGCCCCGCGTGCGCAGGACGAGTAGGCGCGTGCGCCGCACCGGGAACACGCCCGGCACCTCGGCCAGGACGAGCACGCGCCCGTCGGCGGACAGCCCGGTCATCGTGCCGTCGTAGGCCGCCATCGGCACGCCGTAGCGGCGCGGGAGCTGCTTCCAGAGGTCGACGCTACCGCCGTCCCGGTGCACGGCCTGCACGAGTGAGCCCCGCCCGCTCGGCAGCACGATGTAGGTGAGCTTGCCGCCGGGCGCGCTCGCGCCCGCCCCTCCCCACGCCGCCGACGGGATGCCGCCACCCGAGGCGTGCGGGGCCGGGACCAGCAGGAGGGCGACGAGCAGCGCGAGCATGCCCGTCCTACGTCGGCGGGGTGCGCTGAGGTCCCGCTTCAGCGGTGCGCCACGGTGACGCGCTCGATGCCGGCGAGGTCGCGGATGCGGTCCACGGTGGTGAAGCCGGCGCCGCGGAGGAGCGCCTCGATCGGGTCGGCTTGGCCCTGGCCGTGCTCGAGCGCGAGGAAGCGCACCGGTGCGCTCACGAGGCGGCGGATCACGTCCAGCCCGTCCGCGCCCGCGAACAGCGCGCCATGCGGCTCGAAGAGGGCGACGTCCGGCATCAGCCGCTCGCCCGCCTCGACGTAGGGCGGGTTGGAGACGATCGCGTCGGCCTCGAGGTCGCCCCACAGGTCCGTCTGGACGAACCCCACCCGCAGGCCGAGCCGGAGCGCGTTGTGGCGTGCGACGTCGAGCGCGTCGGCGGACACGTCGGTGGCGACCACGTCGAGGTCCGGCCGCTCGTGCTTGAGGGCGAGCGCGATGGCGCCCGAGCCCGTGCCCACGTCGATCACGCGCGCGCCCTGCGGGAGCTTCAGCGCCGCCTCGACCACGAACTCGGTCTCCGGCCGTGGGATCAGCACGCGTCGGTCGACGGCGAGGTCGATGTGGCGGAAGCCCTTGATGCCCGTGATGTAGGCCACCGGTTCGCGCTCGCGGCGCCGGCGCACGAAGTCCATGAACACGCGCGCGGCGGGCCCGGGGACGCCCTCGCGCGAGTTGACGATCAGCCACGGACGGTCGACCCCCATCGCGGCGGCGAGCAGGACCTCCGCGTCCAGGCGCGGGTTCTCGCACCCGGCCGCGGTGAGCGGGATCAGGGCCGAGTCGAGCGCGTCACGGACGGACGTCGCCGCCCTAGCCAACCGCTTGCTCTTCGAGCCGCCGGCGCTTCTCGGCGTCCTGCAGCGCGGCGCTGATCTCGTCCATCTCGCCGCCGAGCACGGCCTCGAGGTTGTGGACGGTGAGCCCGATGCGGTGGTCGGTGATGCGGCGCTGCGGATAGTTGTAGGTGCGGATCTTCTCCGCGCGGTCGCCCGTGCCGACCTGCGACTTGCGCTCGGCCGACAGCGCGTCCTGCTGCTTTTGCAGCTCGGCCTCGTAGAGCTTCGCGCGCAGGAGCTTCATCGCCCGCTCGCGGTTCTGCAGCTGGGACTTCTCGTCCTGCATCGAGATCACGATCCCGGACGGCTTGTGCGTGATGCGCACCGCCGAGTCCGTCGTGTTGACCGACTGGCCGCCCGGGCCACTGGACCGGTAGACGTCGATCTGCAGGTCGTTCTGGTTGATCTCGACCTCGACGTCCTCGACCTCGGGCAGCACCGCGACGGTCGCCGTCGACGTGTGGATGCGGCCCTGCGACTCGGTCTCGGGCACGCGCTGCACGCGGTGCGTCCCGCCTTCGAACTTGAAGATCGAGTAGGCCGCGTCCCCCTTGACCTCGAACGTGTACGCGCCCTCGTCCGCGCTCATCGTCTCGGACTTGAAGCCGAGGCGCTCCGAGTAGCGCTGGTACATGCGGTACAGGTCGCCGGCCCAGATCGCGGCCTCGTCGCCACCCGCGCCGCCACGGATCTCGACGATGACGTTCTTGTCGTCGTTGGGGTCCCGCTCGACCATCGCGAGCCGGATCTCCTCCTCGAGTCGTTCGATGCGCGCCCGCGCATCCTCGAGCTCGGCCCGCAGGTCGGCGTCCTCGCCGCCCTCTTCCAGCAGCTCCTTCGCGCCCTCGGCGTCGGACTGGGCCAGGCGCCACTGCTCGGCCAGCTTGGCGGCGGGCGCGAGCCGGTTGTAGCTGCGGCCGACCTCGGCGAAACGCTCGCGATCGGAGATCACGTCCGGATCGCCCATCTGCGCCTCGGCCTCGGTGAAGCGCGCTTCGATCTGCTCGACGAGGGACTCGATCACAAGGGATAAGTCTAGGCCGCGACCTCGACCCCGATCCGCGCCTCGCGGGAGGCCGCGCGCGGGTCCTCCACCGCCAGGACCGCCTCGAGCGCCGCGACGGCCACGACGACCTGCTCGTCCTCCGGCTCACGGGTCGTGAGCTTCTGCAGCTGCATGCCCGGCCAGATGATCGGCCGCACCCACGGCGAGTGGCGGTGCCGGCCCGCGAACTTGATCAGCTCGAACGAGATGCCGGCCACCAGCGGCACGCCGACGATGCGCGTCAGCAGCAGGATCCACCACGCCGGCAGCCCGACGGGCGCGAACACGAAGATGGCGACGACCATCACCACCAGCAGGAAGCTCGTGCCGCAGCGTGGGTGCAGGCGGCTGAAGCGCTGCGCGTTCGCCACCGTCAGCGGCAGCCCGGCCTCGTAGGCCGCGATCGTCTTGTGTTCGGCGCCGTGGTACTGGAACAGCCGGCGCAGGTGCGGCTGGCGCGCGAGCAGCGCGAGGTAAGTGAGGAAGATCGCGTTGCGCACGCCGCCCTCGACGAGCCAGAACAGCCACGCCGACCCCAGCCAGCCCTCGATCAGGCTGGTCAGCAGGACCGGCAGCGCGAAGAACAGGCCGATGGCCAGCGCGAGGCCGGCGACGAGCGCGAACGCCCACGTGCGGGCCGGAATCGGCTCGGTTTCCTGCGCGTCGATGCTGCCGCGCAGCGCCTTCGCCCCGATCGCCATCGACTGCGCAAGCGCGACGACGCCGCGGATCACCGGGAACCGCAACACGGGGCTGCGCGTGACCCACGAGCTGACCGGGTGCGCCTCGACGGCGACGTGGCCGTCACGGTGCCGGATGGCGACGGCCCAGGTGGAGACGCCGCGCATCATCACGCCCTCGAGGACGGCCTGGCCGCCCACCGGGGCATCGCGCTGCTCCGGGCTCTCGCTCACATGTCGGTGATCGGCAGCCCGGAGCGCACGCTTGACGTGCCACGCCCCGAAGGTCGGATGATCGGGGTGGGGCGGAGGGGATGCCCCGCCTTCAATGTCCCTACTTCTTACGGTTGGCGCCCGAGCGGGCCAGCTTGCGCTGGAAGCGCTCGACGCGTCCACCCGTGTCGACCAGCTTCTGCTTGCCGGTGTAGAACGGATGGCAGTTGGAGCAGATCTCCACGTGCATGTCGCCCTTCGTGGAGCGAGTGACGAACTCGTTCCCGCAGGTGCAGCGCACGGTGGCCTCTGCGTATTCGGGGTGGATCTCGGTCTTCATCGTTCCTACCAGTGTAGGTGGGCGTTCAAGCTCAGCAGGACGCCGTGAACGTGTCGTTCTCCTCGTTGGACTCGTCCACCTCGGTGCCCGGATCCACGACCGCTTCCAGCGCCTCCCCGTCCGTGCAGGGCGGCCCCGGCAGGAACACGTCGATCGACTGGCCGGGCTCGAGTCCGGCCACGCGCGCCGTGCCGAGCGGGACCCCGCCGACGATGAACGAGACGTCGAACGCGCCGGCCGCCGAGCGCCCGCGGTTGATCACCTGCGCGACGTAGCCCGCCGCGTCGTCGGCGACGTCCCGCAGCACCAGGTCCGGGCGCGACTCGGGTACGCGGCACACAGCCGAGGTCGAGCGCTCGGTGCGGGCGGTGCGGCCGTTGGGGTGCTTCCAGCGGAAGGTCACGACGGTCCGGTAGTTCGAGCCCGGCAGCAGCCCTTCGACGGTCTTCTCGTACGTGTACTTGCCGAAGCCCGCCGGCACGGTGATCCACTCGTCGAAGCCGTCGGCCGCGACCTTGCGGAATCTGGCCTTCCCCTGCCCGACCTGCAGCGTGAACCGCATCTGCATGCGGGTCTCGCGGTACGCGGTCTGGCGGCCTTCGAAGACGGCCTCACCCGTCGCCGGCTCGCATTGCGCGAGCACGGCCTTGCCCAGCGGTGCGGCGTGCGCGGCGGGCGTGATCAGACAGAACAGGGCAGCAGCGAGCCCCGTGATGCGCCTCCAGCGGATCATGGCGACGCTAAGAACCCACGCACCCGATGTAAGTTGCGCGCATGCCTTCCTACGACTGGGAGCGTCCGCTCCGTGACCTGCGCGAACTCGCGGACCTGACGGGCGGCCCCGACGGGGCGCGGCGGCTCGCGTGGAGCGAGGACTGGCGCGCGGCGCGCGAGTGGCTGCTGGGCAAGCTGGCCGAGACCGACGCCACGGTGAAGCGCGACGTCGCCGGGAACCTGTGGGCGACGGTGCCGGGCGAGAGCGAGCGGATCGTCGTGGTCGGCTCGCACATCGACGCGGTGCCCAACGGCGGCTGGTTGGACGGCTGCCTGGGCGTGTGCGCGGCGCTCGAGGTGCTGCGCGCGCACACGGGCGAGACGCCGCAGGTGACGCTCAAGCTCGTCGATTGGGCGGACGAGGAGGGCGCGCGCTTCGGGCGCTCGCTGCTGGGGTCGTCGGCGGCCGCCGGGACGCTGGTGCCGGACGAGGTGCGCCGGCTCAAAGACGCGCAGGGCACTTCGCTCCCGGATGCGCTGGCCGAGAACGGCATCGACCTGGACACGATGGGTGAAGCCGAGCTGCCGGAGATCGCCGCCTACCTGGAGCTGCACATCGAGCAGGGGCCGCGGCTCGAGGAGTCCGGCAAGCCCGCCGCGGCGGTGATCGGGTGCTTCGGCGTCGAACGCCACAGCATCACCTTCACCGGCAAGGCCAGCCACGCCGGCAGCACCCCGATGAACCTGCGCCACGACGCGTTCCTGGCCGCCGCGCGCTTCGGGCTCGCCGCGCGCGAGAGCGCCATCGAGCGCGGCGGCGTGGCCACGATCGGCACGGTCACGGCCGAGCCCGGCATCCCGACGATCATCAACCAGCGCTGCGAGGTGACGCTCGACCAGCGCGCGTTCACGCCCGAGCAGCTGCGGGACATGCTGGCCGATGTGCAGAAGGCCGCGGAGGAGATCGCTGCCGAAGAAGGTGTCACTGCCGAGTGGAAGCGGATCTGGCAGATCGACCCGATCCCGTTCGACGGGCGCCTCGTCGACCTCGCCGCGCAGGCCGTGGGCGAGATCACGGGGGACCAGGACCCGCCGCGGCTGCCGTCGGGCGCGCTGCACGACGCCGCCGAGGTCGCGCGCCGCTACCCCACCGTGATGGTGTTCAGCAGCAGCATCGACGGCGTCAGCCACAACCCGGCCGAGGACACCAGAGAGGACGACCTGCGCGTCGCCCTCCAGGCCTACGGGCGGCTCTACGACTTGACCGCGGGGATGATCTCCGAGCCGTAGGCCTCGAGCGTCTCGTCCTGGCCCTCGGTCATCAGGTAGACGATCCACTCGTCGACCCCGATCGCCTCCAGGCCGCGCAGCCGTTCCACGACCTGCGCGGCCGAGCCGATCACGGTGAAGCGGTCGCAGATCTCGTCCGAGACGAACGAGCCGTGCGCCGCGCCGACGCGCGAATGGTCCTTGTAGTCGTAGGCGTCGCGCTCCTTGACGTAATCCGTCAGCTCACGCGGGATCTCGGACGTCTCGCCGTGCACGCGGATGATGTCCGCCACGTGGTTGCCGACCATCGCCGGGAACCAGCGCACCTCTTCGCGCGCCTGGGCGATGTCGTCGGTGACCTTTGACGGCGCGCACACCAGGCAGCGCAGCTCGGACGGGTCGCGTCCCGCCTCCTCGGCCGCGCGCCGCGCCGTGGCCATCGTCCACTCGATGATCGTCGGGTCGGCGAGCTGAATGATCACGCCGTCGCCGACGCGCCCCGCCACGCCCAGCGCGCGCGGCCCGTACGCGGCGACGTAGAGCGGGATCTCCGGCTTGTCCTGCGCCCACTTGAGCTGGATCTCGGTGCCCTCCCAATCCACCGGCCGCCCGTTCATGAACGCCTTGATCATCTTCAGGCGCTCCTCGAACATCGCGATCGGCGTCGGCTTGCGGCCCATCACGCGCACGGCCGAGTCGCCACGGCCGATGCCCATCACCATCCGCCCGCCGCTGATGTCCTGCAGCGTCGCGTGGGCGGACGCCGTCACGGCCGGCTCGCGCGTGACCGGGTTGGTCACGCACATGCCGATCCGCATCGTGGACGTCCGGTCCGCCAGCAGTGTGATCAGCGGATACGGCTCCTGCCACAGGATCGGGGAGTCGTAGGTCCAGCCGCTGTCGAAGCCGAGCGACTCGGCCTTGACCACCAGGTCGACGAGCCGCTGGTACGGCGGGTCGGGCAGGACGGTGACGCCGAACTCAAGCATGCGCGGGCTCGAACAGCGAGCGCTTGACGAAGCGGCCGCGGCCCGGCTCGGAGACGATCCGGCCGTCCTCGTAGACGGTCTCGCCGCGGGAGAGGACGAAGCGCGGCTTGCCCTGCACCTCCCAGCCCTCGAACGGGTCGTAGTCGACGTTCATCACGTGCGTCTCGGCGGAGATTGTGTGCTTGACCTCGGGGTCGAAGACGACGACGTCGGCGTCGAAGCCCGGCGCCAGCGCGCCCTTCTTGTCCAGCCCGAAGATCCGCGCGGGGCCCCAGGCGCCGTGCCGCACGACGTCGATGATCGACAGGTGCCCGTCGCGCACGGAGCGGTCGTAGAGCAGCGTGAGCCGGTGCTCGATCGCCGGCAGCCCGTTCGGGATCTTCGTGAAGTCCCCGAGGCCGAGCTCCTTCTGCTCTTTGAAGTTGAACGGGCAGTGGTCGGTACTGATGCCCTGCAGCGCGCCCTGGCGCAGTGCCTGGTAGAGCACGTGCTGGTTGTAGGCCTCGCGCAGCGGCGGCGAGCACACGTACTTGGCACCCTCGAAGCCCGGCCGGTCGAGGTCCTCGACGGTCAGGTACAGGTACTGGATGCACGTCTCGCCGAAGATCGGCAGGCCGCGGTCGCGGGCCGCCTGGATCTCCTTGACGGCCTCCTCGCACGTCACGTGCACGACGAACAGCGGCCGGCCCGTCCACTCCGCCAGGCGGATCGCACGCGACGTGGCCTCGCCCTCGACCTCCGGCGGCCGTGTGGAGGCGTGGAACTTCGGGTCCGTGTCCCCGCGCTCGAGCGCCTCCTTCTGGTAGCGCACGACCGCGTCGCCGTTCTCGCAGTGCACCATCACGAGCCCGCCGGTCTTGCCCGTCTGCTCGAGCACGGCGATGAACTGCTCGTCGTCGACCATCAGCGCGCCCTTGTAGGCCATGAAGACCTTGAAGGAGGAGACGCCGTCGGCCACGCACTGCTCCATCTCGGCCACGACCTCCGGCCGCGCGTCGGTGATCGCGACGTGGAAGCCGTAGTCGATGTGCGCCGCGCCGTCCGCGCGCCCGTGCCACTCGGCGAGCGCGTCCTTGAGCGACCCGCCGACGTACTGGATGCAGAAGTCGACGATCGAAGTCGTCCCGCCCGCGGCGGCCGCCGCCGTGCCGGTGGTGTAGTCGTCGCAGCTCCAGGTGCCGCCGAACGGCATCGACAGGTGCGTGTGGTTGTCCACCAGGCCCGGCAGCACGAGGCAGCCGGAGGCGTCGATCTCCTCGTCGCCGGAGAGGCCGGTCCCGACTGCGACGATGCTCTCGCCGTCGATCAGGACGTCGGCGTCGAACGCGTCGGTCGCCGTGACCACGCGCCCACCGCGGATGAGCCGTGTCATCGCCGAAGCCTACGACACCTGCCGAGTCCGCTCATCGCTGCCGCGTCGAACGCCGTATCACCAATGAGATGGAGAATGTCTGGGACTACCCGCGTCCGCCGGCCGTGGTGCCGTGCGAGCAGCGCGTGCGGGTGGAGATCGACGGCGAGGTCATCGCGGATTCGACGCGCGCGCTGCGCGTGCTGGAGACCAGCCACCCGCCCGGGATCTACCTCCCGCCCGAGGATGTCGTCGAGGGCTGGCTGGTGCCCAGCCGCAAGCGCACGACGTGGTGCGAGTTCAAGGGCCGCGCCCATTACTTCTACGCCGCCACCCGCTCCGACGAGCGGCCCGTGGCGTGGACGTACCGCGACCCGTCACCCGGCTACGAGGCGTTGCGCGACTACGTCTCCTTCTACCCGGGCCGGGTGGACGCGGCGTACCTCGACGACGAGCGCGTCGAACCGCAGGAGGGCGACTTCTACGGCGGCTGGATCACCAGCGACCTGGTGGGCCCGTTCAAGGGCCCAGCAGGGACGCCCGGTTGGTAGCTACGTGATCTGGTAGGTCGGGCCGTCGCCGCCCTCCGGCGGCGTCAGGCGCCCGCCCTTGGCGGTGATCGCGCCGCACTGCACGCAGTTGGAGGGGTTGACGATCAGGTCGACGGGACCCTGCTCCGGCGCGTTGTCCGGGACCTCGTAGACGCCGGCTGGGCACATGTAGGTCCAGGCGTCCGCGACCTCGCGGGGCACGCGCTGCTGGATGCGGATGTGCGAGGGCGCGTCGTCACGCGTGGCGTTGCCGGTGAGAAAGACGCCGCTGAGCTTGTCGAACGTGTACTTGCCGTCCGGCTTGGGATAGCGCTCCTCGCGGCCCGAGTAGCGCAGCGGGGAGGCTGCGTCGCGGTGGGTGCCCCAGTGCCCGCCCGGGAAGCGGCCCTTGGTGACGACCATCGCGTTGGTGATCGCGCCGCCGACGACCAGGCCCTTGCCGAAGGGCTGCTTCATGTTGCGCGACTGGTAGAGCTCCTGGCCCATCTGGGACTTGTAGACCGCGTCCTCGTAGGCGCTGAAGTTGCTCGAGCCGTGCTTGAGCTGCGCGTAGATCGTCTCCGCGGCGAGCCGGCCGGACTCGATCGCGTAGTGGATGCCCTTGAGCTTGGGCACGTTGACCAGGCCGCCCGCGTCGCCGCAGATGACCATGCCCGGCGCGTGCAGCTTGGGCATCGCCCAGTAGCCGCCCTCGGGGATGGCCTTGGCGCCCCAGGCCACGCGCTTGCCGTCCCCGAGGATCTTCTTGACCAGCGGGTGGAGCTTGAACTCCTGCAGCACGTCGTGGACGGAGAAGCGCGCGTCGGTCCAGTCGAGCCCGGTGACGAACCCGATCGAGACCTTCGGCGCCTCGCCCTCGCGGTTCATGCCGTAGATCCAGGAGCCGCCGAACTCCTTCCACTTGGCGCCCGCGCGCAGCGGCCAGCCGAGCGTGTGCACGACCTTCTCGAACGGCTGGGAGACCTCCCAGACCTCCTTGACGCCCAGCGCCCACACCTGCGGGTCCTTGGGCGCGAGGTCGAGCACCTTCTGCGCGGCGCCGGTCAGGTGTCCCCAGCAGCCCTCGGCCAGCACCGTGGCTTGGGCCATCACGTCCGAGCCCGGCTCGAAGTTGCCCTTCTCGCCGCCGCCCTTGTCGCGCCCCTTGTCGCCCGTGCGGACGCCGACGACCTTCCCCTCCTCGACCAGCAGCTTCTGGCCGCTCGTCTCGGTGAGGACGTAGGCGCCCAGCTCCTCGGCCTTCTCGGCCAGCCAGCGGTTGAGCTCGGCGACGGACACGACGTAGTTGCCGTGGTTGCGGAACGGTGGCGGCGTCGGCTTGAGCGGGATCGCGCGCTTGCCGTTCGGCATGAAGTACACCGTCTCGCGCTTGACCTCGCCCCAGTGCGGCCACGAGTCGTCGTCCGGCAGCAGCTCCCGGATCGCGCTCGGATTCATGACACCGCCGGAGAGCTGGTGCGCCCCCGCGACGCGGCCCTTCTCGATGACCGCGACCGGCACCTCGCCGAGGCGTTCGGTCAGCTCCTCGTCGTCGGCCAGCAGCTGCAGCAGGCGGATGGCGCACGCCATGCCCGCCTGACCGCCGCCGACGATCGCGACGCCGACCTCGATGCGCTCATCCGGGTCATCGGTCGGGGGACCGACGAACTCCGCCGCCGAGTCGACCGGCGGCGGGAACTCGCTGGGGGCGACAGCCATGGTTATGCGCCCTTCCTCGCCTTCACGGCCTCGGTCAGCTTGGGCACGATCTGCTCGAGCTTGCCCACGACCCCGAGGTCGGAGAACTCGAAGATCGGGGCGTTCGCGTCCTTGTTGATCGCGACGATGTTCTCCGAGCCCTGCATGCCGACCTTGTGCTGGATCGCGCCCGAGATGCCGGCTGCCAGGTACAGCTTCGGCGCGACGGTCTTGCCCGTCTGGCCGATCTGGGCCGAGTAGGAGTACCAGCCCGCGTCGACCACCGCGCGCGTCGCGGCGACGGCGCCGCCGAGGGCGCCCGCGAGGTCCTCGAGCAGCTGGAAGCTCTCCGCGTTGCCAAGGCCGCGGCCGCCGGCGACGAGGATGTCCGCGTCCTCGATGTTGACGTCGGCGCCGCGCTGCTCGCCGCGCTGGAGCATCTTGGCCTGGAGGCTGTGCGCCTTGAACTCCACGCTGAGATCCTCGACCGTGGCGGTCCCGCCGGTCTGCTTGATCTCGAACGCGTTCAGGCGGCCGATGATCACGCCCACGTCGGACCGGTAGTGGACCGACGAGATCTGCGAGTCCTGCAGGATCGGACGCTCGGCGACGAGCTTGCCGCCCTCCACGCGGACGTTGGTGACCTCCATGCAGACGCCGGCGTCCAGGCGCGCGGCCAGGCCGGCGCCGATCTCGAAGCCGAGCAGGCCGCCGCCGAACAGCGCGTAACCATGGCCGCCGGCGGCGATGGCGGCCTCCATCGCGTCCACGACCGGCTGCGCGAGGCCCTCGGGGCCTTCGACGCGGTAGACCTTCGAGGCGCCGTACGCGCCCAGTGACGCGGCGAGCTCGTCGGAGACGCCCTCGCCGACGACGATCGCGTGGCACTCGGTGCCGAGCTCGGACGCCAGGCGCGCGCCCTCGGAGACCGCGCCGAGCGAGTTCTTGTTGAACGCGCCCTCGTAGTGCAGCGCGTAAACGAGGATCCCACTCATGCCAGCAACTTCCTCTCGTCCAGCCACGCGACGATCTTCTCGACCGTCTCGCTCGTGTCCTCGTCCTCGATGATCTGGCCGGCGGCCTTGGCCGGCGGCTCGGCGAACTCCGCGCAGTGCGCGCGAGCGTGGTCGTAGCCGACGCGATCGGCCTCGATGCCGGCGTCCGCCGCGGACTTGGTCTCCAGCGGCTTCTTCTTGGCGCCCATGATCGCCTTCAGCGACGGGTAGCGCGGCTCGTTGATCGCGTCGCCGACCGAGATCACGGCCGGGAGCGGGATCGAGACCGTGTCGTAGCCGTACTCGGCCTGGCGCTCGCAGCGCAACGCGCCGCCTTCGACGTCGATCTTGATCACCTGCGTGAGCGAAGGCATCTGCAGGTGGTCGGCCACGACGGCGCCGATCGTGTAGCACTCGCCGTCGTCGGACTGCTGGCCGAGCAGCACCAGGTCCGGGGACTCGGTGGCCAGCACCCTGGCGAGCGCGTAGCCCGTGCCGTTGACGTCGGAGCCCGCGAGCGCCTCGTCGGACAGGTGGATGGAGCGGTCCGCACCGAGCGAGACCGCCTTGCGCAGCGCCTTGGCGGCGGCTTCCGGCCCCATCGTCACGGCGACGATCTCGTCGACCTGCAACTCACCGCCCTCCTTGAGCTGCATCGCCGCCTCGATGGCGTGCGTGTCGAAGGGGTTGTCGCGCGTCTCCCCTCCGCGTTCCAGGCGCCCGGTCGAGGGATTGATGCGCTTCGTCACCCCCGCCTCCGGCACGCTCTTGACCAGGACGCAGATCTTCACGGTGCAGACTCCTCGGAGTTAGGACTATCGGAGGCCATCCTAGCCCATTGACTGACGAGTCAATCCAGAGGTTCCGCGAGCTCCGACAAACGTTCGAGCACACGGTCGCGCAGCTCACCCGCGGGCGGCCCCATGCCGAGGAGCTCGGCGAGCCAGAGCCCGTCCGCGGCGAGCCGCGCCACGGTGCCGTCCACCGGATCGCGGGACTCGCGCTCGACGCGATCCTGCCAGATGCCGTACTGCCGGCGCACCGCGACGAGCAGCGACGGATCGGCGACGAGCGCGGCGAGCATGCCCAGCTCGTGCTCGTCGGGTGTGCTGGCCTTCACGTAACCGCGTACGAAGGCGACGTCGGCCTCGTCCATCTCGCGGCCGAAGTCGGCCAGCCAACGCTCGACCATGGCGGCGACGAGGTCGTTCTTGGACTTGAAGTGGTAGAGCAGGCCGCCCTTGGAGACCGCGGCCTCCTTGGCGACCGCGTCGAGGGTCAGCGCCTGCGCGCCGTCGCGACGGACGACCGTCGCGGCGGCGTCAAGGAGGCGGTTCCTAGTGGCGGGAGCGGGACTCATGGGTCCCGATCAAGGCTAAGGACCCGACGATGTTCGAGAAGGTGGCAGCAGCGAGCTTGATGGTCTTCATGCCATCTACTGTACCGTCTGGACGGTATAGTTCAAGTGCGCTCGCCGACCGCTCCCTCGATGAAGTCGATGATCGCCTGCGTCGGCGCGCCGGGCGTGAAGACCTCCGCCACGCCGAGCTCCTTGAGCTCCGGGATGTCCTGGTTCGGGATCGTGCCGCCGACGGTGACGACGACGTCGCCGGCGTCCTGCGCACGCAGCAGCTCGACAACGCGCGGGACGAGCGTCATGTGCGCGCCCGACAGGATCGAGAGCCCGACGGCGTCGGCGTCCTCCTGCAGGACCGTCTCGACGATCTGCTCGGGCGTCTGGTGCAGGCCGGTGTAGATGACCTCCATGCCGGCGTCTCTGAGGGCGCGCGCGATGATCTTCGCGCCGCGATCGTGGCCGTCGAGACCGGGCTTGGCCACGACCACGCGGATCTTGCGAGCCATGCGCCAACACTAGCCACAAGTGCGCCGCCAGAGCGCCAACGCCCGTACTGTCCAGATGCCGTACGCCGGACCCCTGCTGTCGCTGGCCTTCGTGATCGCCTGCGCGCACCTCGGCGGGCTGCTGTTCGCCGCGCTGCGCCAGCCACGCGTGATCGGGGAGGTCGTGGCCGGGATCGCGCTCGGTCCGAGCCTGCTCGGGGCGCTCGCGCCCGACGCCGCGGCCTGGCTGCTGCCCGAGGCCTCCGAGGGCTTCCTGGACGCCGTCGCGCAGCTCGGGCTCGTGGTCTTCATGCTGCTCGTCGGCCTGGAGATCGACCTGCGCCTGCTCCGCGCAAGGCGCCGGCTGATCGGCGCGGTGGCCGCCGGCTCGGTCAGTCTCCCGCTGGCGCTGGGCCTGGGCTTCGGGTTCGTCCTGAGGCCTGACGACCCGGCCTTCGCGCTGTTCCTCGGCCTGGCGCTCGCGGTCACCGCGATGCCGGTGCTCGCCCGGATCATCAAGGAGCGCGGGCTGGGGGGCACGTCGCTGGGGGCGATCGCGCTCGCGTGCGCGGCGCTCAACGACGTGGCGGCCTGGCTCGGCCTGGCGGGCGTCACCGCCCTGATCGGCGAGGGCGAGGTGTGGATCGCGGTCGCCGGGCTCGTCGCGCTCGCTCCGGCGCTGGTCGCATTCCGCGCGCTGCTGCGGCGCGCCGGCCCCGAGCTGCGCCTCCCGTTGCTGCTCGCGGGCGCGCTGGCGGCGGGCGCGGTGACGGACGAGATCGGCCTGCACCTGGTCATCGGGCGGTTCCTGGTCGGCCTGGTGGCGCCGCGTGACGAGCGCACGCCGGGCCGGCTGGAGCCGCTCGCGCTCGCGGTGCTGATGCCCGCGTTCTTCCTGACGGCGGGCGCCGGGGTTCAGCTCAACGGCCTCGCCGCCGGCGACCTGCTGCTGCTGGCGGTCGCGCTCGTGCTCGCCTTCGCCGGCAAGTTCGCCGGCACCGCGCTGCCCGCGCGCCGGATGGGACTCTCGACCAACGAGTCGCTGCGGCTGGGCGCGCTGATGAACACGCGCGGGATCACCGATATCGTGCTGCTCGGGATCGGGCTCGAGCTCGGCGTGCTCGACACGCGGCTGTACTCGATCCTCGTCGTGACCGCGCTCGTGACGACGATCGCGACGGGCCCGATTCTGAACCTGCTCGGCCAGCCCCGCCCGCCGCGGCGGACGAGCCCGGCCCCGGTGCCGACCTAGGACGGACGTTCGAGCCCGCGGCGGCCGCGAGCTCGTCAAGTCAAGAGTTGCTCAAGCGGGTGCGAATCGACAAGCTAGGCCCCGCCGTGTCGCCCGGTGGTCATCCATCTGCCAGTGAGCTGCTCCAAACGGGGCACGCCGTCGTGCGCGTGCTCGCCGCCGCGGACGGCGAGGCGGACGCCTACCCGGCGCTGCTGGAGGCGATCGGCACCTCGCTCGGCAGCCCGGGCGGGGCGATGTGGCTGAAGATCGCGCGCGGGACCCTGCGGCGCGCGTTCGCGTGGGGTGAGCCGCCGGAGGCGCCCGAGGACGGCCTGAGCTTCGAGGTCCCGCGCATCGGCGTGATGAACTTCGTCACGACGCTCGCGCCGGACGGCGCGCTGCGCGAGACGATGGACAGCCTCGGCCTGCTGATCTCGCAGTTCGCCGAGCGCTGCCGGGCCCAGAAGGCGGTGGCGGCCAACGTCGCCGAGGCCGACGAGCGCGAGCGCGTGCTGCGCCACCTCGCGACCGAGCAGGCGGCGCTACGGCGGGTGGCCACGGCGATCGCCACGACCAGCGACCCGCGCGAGGCGTTCACCGTCATCACCGAGGAGGTCGGCAAGCTGCTGGGCGCGCCGAGCGCGAACATGATCCGCTTCAACGAGGACGAGACGGCGACGGTCCTCGCGCGCTGGCACGACACGAACATCCCCGTGCACGAGGTCGGCGCGACGGTCTCGCTCGCGGGCGACAGCGTGTCGGCGCGCGTGTTCCGCACGGGCGCGCCGGCCCGCGTGGACAGCTACGACGACCTCGAGGGCGAGCTGGCCGCGAGCCTGCGCAAGCTCGGCCACCACTCCGCGGTCGCCGGGCCGATCTTCCAGGAGGGCCGGCTGTGGGGCGCGATCATCGTCTCGGGCGGCAGCGGCGAGCCGTTCCCCCGCGGCGCCGAGCAGCGGATCGCGGACTTCGCCGAGCTGGCCGGGCAGGCGCTGGCCAACGCGCGCACGCGGGAGGACCTGGCGGCGTCGCGCGCCCGCATCGTCCAGGCCGGCGACGCCGAACGCCGGCGGCTGGAGCGCAACCTGCATGACGGCGCGCAGCAGCGGCTGGTTTCGTTGGCGCTGATGCTGCGGCTGGCCGCCCGCCGGCACCCGGAGGACGACGCGCTGGTGCAGGCGAGCGAGGAGCTGAGCCTCGCGCTGCAGGAGCTGCGGGAACTCGCGCGCGGCATCCACCCCGCCGTGCTGACCGAGCGCGGGCTCGAGCCCGCCGTGCGCGCCGTGGCGCAGCGCGCGCCGGTGCCGGTGGCGCTGACGGTCGAGCTCGACGAGCGCCTGCCGGACCCGGTCGAGGCCGCCGCCTACTACGTCGTCGCCGAGGCGCTGACCAACGTCGCCAAGTACGCGTGCGCGACGACCGTGAGCATCGGGGTGGAGCGCACGAACGCCCACGCCCGGATCGAGGTGCGCGACGACGGCGTCGGCGGCGCGGCGCCCAGCGGCGGTAGCGGGCTCCGCGGCCTGGCGGACCGCGTCGAGGCGCTGGGCGGGCGCTTCGAGGTCGAGAGCCCGCTCGGTGAAGGGACGATCCTGCGAGCGGAGATCCCGGTTGCGGCCGGCTGAGCTGCTGCGGGCCGTCACCGCGGCGCTCGCGTCGCCCGACGAGGAGACGGCGTTCGCGCGGCTGCCGGGCAAGCTCCAACGCAGCCTCAACGGACACAAGAAGGTGACCTGGGACGGCTCGACGATGTCGATCCCGGTCGCGGGTGTGGGCGTGCTGCTGGTCCCGACGCCGCCGCCCGACGACGACCTGATGGCGGCGGCGGAGAGCGTCGGCGTGCAGATCTCGCAGTTCGTCGAGCGCTGCCGGACCGAGCGGGCGAGGCGCGACATCGAGGCCCGCCGGCGAGCGATGCTCGACGTCGCGTTCGACTCCGTGTTCACCATGGACGACGCGGGCATCGTGCTGTCGGCCAATCGCGCGGCCGAGCGGACGTTCGGGTACACGAGCGCGGAGATCGTCGGGCAGGAGCTCGCTTCTCTGATCATCCCCGAGACGCTGCGGGACGCGCACCGGGAGGGCCTCGCGCGCTACCTCAAGACGGGACGCGGGCCGATCGTCGGGCGCCGGGTGGAGCTGACGGCGATGCGCCGCGACGGCACCGAGTTCCCGGTCGAGCTGGTCGTGACGCGGCCCGAGGTCCCGGGCGAGCGCGTCTTCTACGGCTACCTGCGAGATCTAACGGCGCGCAACGTCGCGGAGGCCGCCCTGCACCGGCTGGCGGACGAGCAGGCCGCGCTGCGGCGCGTGGCGACGGCGGTCGCCGCGTTCAGCGATCCGACGCGGCTGTTCGACCTGCTCAGCGAGGAGGTCGGCAAGCTGCTGGAGGCGCAGACCGCGCACATGTTCCGGTTCGACAGCGACGGGCGCGCGGGCGAGATCGTCGGCGGCTGGGCGGTCCGGCCCGAGCACGTGCTCGGGCACGGCACGCGGATGCCGATGGACGGCGACACGGCGGTCACACGCGTGTGGCGGACGGGCCAGGCCGCGCGCATGGACTCCTACGCGCAGGCGGAGGGCCGACTCGCGGAGGCGATGCGCTCCTACGGGGTGCAGGCCGTGGTCGCCGCGCCCGTGTTCCTGGGCGGGTCGCTGTGGGGCGCGGTGATCGTGTCCTCGATGAGCGCGGGGCCGTTCCCGGAGGGTGCGGAGCAGCGAATCGCGTACTTCGCGGAGCTGGCCGCGCAGGCGCTCGCCAACGCGCAGGCGCGGGAGGATCTGGCGTCGTCGCGGGCACGCATCGTGCAGGCCGGGGACGCCGAGCGCCGGCGGCTGGAGCGCAACCTGCACGACGGGGCCCAGCAGCGGCTGGTGTCTTTGGCGCTGATGCTGCGGCTGGCGGCGCGCCGGCACCCGGAGGACGACGCCTTGACGCAGGCCAGCGAGGAGCTCGCGCACGCGCTGCAGGAGCTGCGCGAGCTCGCGCGCGGCATCCACCCCGCGGTGCTCACCGAGCGCGGGCTCGAGCCGGCCGTGCGCGCCGTGGCCGACCGCGCGCCCGTGCCGGTGGAGCTCAGCGTGGAGCTGGAGGAGCGGCTCGACGGGCCGGTCGAGGCCGCGGCCTACTACGTCGTCAGCGAGGCGCTCGCGAACATCGCCAAGTACGCGCAGGCGAAGCTCGTGCAGGTGACGATCAGCCGCTCGGACGTGGCCGGCCTGCGGATCGAGGTCGTCGACGACGGCGTCGGCGGCGCCGATCCCTCCGGCGGCTCCGGCCTGCGCGGGCTCGCCGACCGCGTCGAGGCGCTCAGCGGCCAGCTCTCCATCGACTCGCCGCCCGGCCTCGGCACCACCCTGCGTGCGGACATCCCCGTCTGAGATCTCCGGTGAACCCCACGAACATGAACGGTCAGACCCCTTAGGTTGGACCTATGCCGCGCACCGTTCTCGTCGTCGACGACTCCGCCGCCTTTCGCGCGACTGCGCGGGTGCTGCTGGGCGCGCGCGGCTACGACGTGGTGGGCATGGCGGACTCGGTGGCGAACGGGCTGGCGGCGGCGCGCGACCTCAAGCCCGACTGCGTGCTGCTGGACGTCAACCTCCCGGACGGGGACGGGCTGTCGGCGGCGGCCGCGTTCGACGCGCGCGTCGTGCTCGTCTCTACGCTCGACCGCGAGGAGCTCGGGAACGCGGTGAACGGCTCGGGCGCGCGCGGGTTCATCGCCAAGGCCCAACTGGCGTCGCCACTTCTGGTTGAGTTGCTGGGGCCGCCATGAGGATCGTCATCGGAGAAGACCAGGCGCTGCTGCGCCAAGGCATCGTCAGCCTGCTGGCCGCCGCGGGGTTCGAGATCGTGGCCGAGGCCGGCGACGCGCCGGACCTGCTGCGCAAGGTGAGTGCGCACAAGCCCGACGTGGTCATCGTCGACGTGCAGATGCCGCCTGAGAACAGCGACGACGGCCTGCGCGCGGCGATCGAGATCCGCGCCTCGCAGCCCGGCGTGGGCGTGCTCGTGCTCTCCCAGTTCGCCGAGGAGCGCTACGCCGTGGACCTGATCGGCGACGACGCGGCGGGCGTCGGCTACCTGCTCAAGGACCGCGTGACCGACTTCGCCGGCTTCGCCGAGGCCGTGCGGCGCGTCGGCGCGGGCGGGTCCGTGCTCGACCCGACCGTCGTCGCGCACATGCTCGGCCGCCGGCGCCGCGACGACCCGCTGGACACGCTCACCCCGCGCGAGCGCGAGGTGCTCGAGCTGATGGCCGAGGGCCGCTCCAACAAGGGCATCGCGGAGAAGCTCGTCGTCACCGCGCACGCCGTCGAGAAGCACGTCACATCGATCTTCAGCAAGCTCGGCGTCTCCAGCGGCACCGAGGACCACCGCCGCGTGCTCGCGGTGCTCGAGTTCCTACGGCGCGCGTAGCGGTATCCGAGCGCGGACGAGCGTGCCCTCGCCGCGCGGGCTCTGGACCTCGAGCGCGCCGTCGAGCGCGCCGACGCGGTCGCCGAGGCCGCGCAGACCCGTGCCTTCGCCGACGCGCGCGCCGCCGACGCCGTCGTCGCGGATGTCGATGACGGCGTGGCCGTTCTCGCGCCGGACCTCGACGCGGGCGTGCGTGGCGTTCGCGTACTTGGCGACGTTGGTCAGCGCCTCGGCGACGACGAAGTAGGCGGCGGTCTCCACCGGCGAGGGAAGGCGCTCGTCGAGGGTGGAGTCGAGCTCCACGGGCACCGCGGAGCGGCTGGCGAGCGACTCCAGCGCCGCGTCCAGCCCACGCTGGGAGAGCACCGCGGGATGGATGCCGGCCGCGAGGTCGCGCAGCTCCCCCACGGCCTCCTGCGCGTTGGCGAACGCGCTGTCGAGCAGGTCGCGGGCGGCTTCGGGCTGGGCGTCGAACTGCTCGCGGGCGAGCTGGAGCTCGATCATCAGGGCGACGAGGCGCTGCTGCGCGCCGTCGTGCAGGTCGCGCGTGAGGCGGCGGCGCTCGGCGTCGCCAGCCTCGACCAGGCGGGCCCGCGACGCGCGCAGGGCCTCCAGCCGCGCGCGCAGCTCCACCTCCAGCCGCTGGTTCTCGAGTGCGAGCGCCGCGGCGGCGGCGGCCTCGCGCACGAGGTCGGGCTCGGAGTCGAGCGCCGGGTCGTGGACGAGCGCGCCGACTCGCCGGCCCTCGTGCTCGATCTCGGTCAGCGTGCCGGCCGGCGTTCGCGGATGACCGTCCCGGTCGACGTAGCGGCCGTCGACCCAGTACAGGACGTCCAGCGTGGGGTCGCCGAGCTCGGTCGCGAGCGCGTCGCGCACGCCGCGCGGGTCCAGCGCCAGCCGCTCGATCACGCGCCCGACCGCGGCCGTGCGGAAGAAGCGGGTGCGGACCAGCCCGAGCAGGAAGGCCGCGGGCAGCAGCGCGAAGGTCGCGAAGAACGCGACCTGCAGCGCGGTGGTGGGGCCGACGCTGAAGACGTTCGACACGACGGTGACCAGCCCGAGCGTGATGATCACCGCGCCCAGCAGCAGCACCGGCTCGAAGCCGCCGCGCTGCAGCGGCGTGGACGTCTGACGCCGGTGCAGCACGACGACGATGGTCGTGATCAGCGCGAACAGGAACAGCACGCCCTGCGGGAGCCCGATGATCGCCGCGACGACCTCGCTCTCCTCGATCAGCATCGGGTTGCCGGAGGGACAGTCCGGACACTCGTTGACCAGCAGCGCCGGCACCTGCAGGCAGCCTGCGGTGTAGGCCGCGACCAACGCGTAGCGGGGCCAGCGGCCGTCGATTCGCCCGGTCGGGAACGCCAACAGCAGATGGACGAGCGCGGAGATGCAGACCGTGTCGAAGATGATCCCGATCGAGAACAGCAGCCGCTGATCGAAGAACTGCAGCGCGGTGAGCGCGATGAACGCGCCCACCAGCACCATCAGCGCGCCCGTGTGGTTCTCCGGCCGACGGGCATGCGCGTAGGCGCCGACGCCGGCGAAGCCCCAAGCGATCACGACGCCGATGTAGAGGATCGGGCGCCCGCCGGCTGGCAGGCGCTCGAAGTCGATCTGCTGTGCCTCGGCGAGCAGCGCGACGCCGACGACGGCCGCGAGCACGCACGCGATGGCGATCGCCCAACGCATCGTGGACGCGAGCCTATGCGCAGCGGCGCGGCGGCGCTAGCGCATCGCCTCTCCGAGGATCGCGCGGGCGATCACGAGCTTCTGGATCTCGCTCGTGCCCTCGTAGATCTCGGTGACCTTGGCGTCGCGGTAGTAGCGCTCGGCCGGAAACTCCTTCGTGTAGCCGTAGCCCCCGAGGATCTGGATCGCCTCGCCGGTGTGGCGGCGGGCGACGCCGGACGCGAACAGCTTGGCCTGCGCGCCCTCGACGGTGTGCGGCAGGCCCGCCTCCTTCAGGCGAGCGGCGCGCCAGACGAGCGCGCGGGCGGCCTCGATGTCGGTCTGCATCTCGGCCAGCTTGTGCTGGATGGCCTGGAAGCGGGCGATCGGGCCGCCGAACGCGTTGCGTTCCTTGGCGTAGTCGGTCGCGACCTCGAACGCCGCCTGCGCGATGCCGACGGCCTGCGCGGCGATCCCGATGCGGCCGCCGTCGAGCGTCCGCAGCGCGACGTGCATGCCGTTGCCGGGCTCTCCCAGGCGCTCGGCGGGCGTGTCCTCGAACACGAGGTCGGCCGTCGAGCTCGAGTTCAGGCCCAGCTTCTCCTCCTCGCGCGTGACCGCGAAGCCGTGGGCGCCGGCGCGGACCAGGAACGAGGACGCGCGGCCGCCCTCCTTGGCGAAGACGAGGAACGTGGACGCGAACGAGCCGTTGGTGATCCACTGCTTGGCGCCGGTGATCGTGGTGCCGCCGTTGACGCGGGTGCGCATCGCGCTCGCGTCCGAGCCGGAGCCGGACTCGGTGAGCGCGAACGCGGACAGCTCCTGCCCGCTCGCGAGCGGCGGGACGTGCTGGGCGATCTGCTCCTCGGACCCGTGGGCGATGATCGGCAGCGTGCCGGCGCTGGTGTGGACGGCGACGGTCACGCCGACGCCCGCGTCGGCGCGGCTGAGCTCCTCGAGCACGAGGATGTAGGAGAGGAAGTCGGCGCCCGCGCCGCCGTGCTCCTCGGGGACGCACACGCCCATCAGGCCGAGCTCGCCCAGCTCGGCGAACAGCTCGCGCGGGAAATGGTGCTCACGGTCCCACCGCGCCGCGTGCGGGGCGATCTGCTCGTCCGCAAAGCGCTTGGCCAGCTCGCGGATCTCGCGCTGGTCGTCGGTCAGCTCATGAAGGCTCATCGCGCCGCCGCCCCGATGGCCACGGCCGACGCGGCCGCTGCCGCGGCCGCGATCCGCAGCTTCCTTCCCAGTCGTTCGAAGCGCATGATCTCCCACCCCTCCTCACGCGCCACGCGCGCGAGCTCCTTGTCCGGATTGACGGCGACAGGATGGCCGACGAGCCGCAGCATCGGTAGGTCGGATTCACTGTCGCTATACGCGTAGCTCGCGCCGAGGTCGATGTCCTCCCGCGCGGCCAGCTCGCGCAGCGCCTGCGCCTTGCCCTCGCGGTAGTTGAACGGACCGCCCTCACGGCCGGTGTAGACGCCGTCGATCACCTCGGCGACCGAGCCGACGGCGCCGTCGAAGGTGAGCACGATCGCGAGCAGCTCGGCCATCTCCTGCGCGGCCGCCGTGCAGATGAAGATCGGGCGGCCGGCGTCCTGATGATCGTAGGCGAGCTCGAGCATGCGCGGGTACAGCCGCGGCAGCACACCCGCCAGGACCGGGCCGGACAGGCGCTGCAGGTCGCGCACCTTGGCGCCCTGGAGCATCTTGCCGACGCGCTCGCGGACCAGGTCGGTGCTGGCGTCCGTGGAACCTTGCAGACGGAACTTCAGGTTCTCGTAGGCGTCGCGCGCGAGGTCGGAGCGCGTCAGCATCCCGGCCTTGTAGGCCGCGCGGCCGAACTGGAAGGAGGAGCTGCCCGCGATCAGCGTGCGGTCCAGGTCGAAGAACGCGGCGCCCTTCTCCCCCTCACGCTTGATCGCTCCCCCGCCGGGCGGCGGGGGAAGAATGTGCGGTCGCTCCGTCAAAGGCGACCGTTTGGACCCGCGGCCAGGGCCAGGTTCGCTGTCGCTTCGGGCATCGCTTCGCGGATGCCTATACCTGGACGATGATCGCGTCGCCCTGCCCGCCGCCCGAGCAGATCGCCGCGCAGCCGTAGCCGCCGCCGCGCCGGCGCAGCTCCAGCACGAGCGCGCCGATGATGCGCGCGCCGGACGCGCCGATCGGGTGGCCGAGCGCGACCGCGCCGCCGTTGACGTTCACGCGCGCCTCGTCGATGCCGAGCATGCGGGTGCTGTTGAGGGCGACCGACGAGAACGCCTCGTTGATCTCCCACAGGTCGATGTCGCCCGGCTGCAGGCCGGCCTTGTCGAGCGCCTTGATCGCCGCGTTGGCGGGCGTGCGGGCGAGCCACTCGAACTCGTCGGCGACGGCGGCCTGGGCGATGATCGTGCCGAGGATGTCCTTGCCGTTGCGTTCTGCCCAGTCCTCGGACGCGAGCACGAGCGCGCCGGCGCCGTCGTTGACGCCGGGCGAGTTGCCGGCCGTGTGCGAACCGCCCTTGGTCAACCCCGGCAGCTTGGCGAGCGACTCGAGGCTGGACTCGCGGCGCGGCGCCTCGTCGACCTCGACCACCGTGTCGCCTTTGCGGCCCTTGACGGTGACGGCCACGATCTCCTCGGCCAGGCGACCCTCGTCGGTGGCCGCGATCGCGCGCTCGTGGCTGCGCAGCGCCCACTTGTCGAGGTCGGCGCGGGTCATC
This sequence comes from Solirubrobacter deserti, assembly GCF_027587175.1. Lineage (GTDB taxonomy): Bacteria > Actinomycetota > Thermoleophilia > Solirubrobacterales > Solirubrobacteraceae > Solirubrobacter > Solirubrobacter deserti. The sequence goes on along the minus strand of NZ_JAPCID010000036.1, from coordinate 24,920 downwards.
TCGAGCTGGTCGCCGACCTCGGTCGCCTCCTCGTACATCTGCTTGCCCGTGAACGGGTTGCGCAGGCCGTCCTGGACCATCGCGTCCAGCGCCTGCACGTCGCCCATCCGGAAGCCGCCGCGAGCGCCCGGCAGCAGGTACGGCGCCTGGCTCATCGACTCCATGCCGCCGCCGACGGCGACGTCGAGATCCCCGGCGCGCACGGCCTGGTCGATCATGCCGACGGCGCGCACGGAGGACGCGCAGACCTTGTTGATCGTCTCCGACGTGACCTCGATCGGGATGCCGGCCTCGATCTGCGCCTGCCGGCTGGGGATCTGGCCCTGCCCGGCCTGCAGCACCGTGCCCATCACGACGTGCTGGACCTGCTCGGGCGCGACGTCGGCGCGGTCCAGCGCCTCGCGGATGACGACACCCCCCAGATGCGTCGCGGGGAGGGTGGACAGACCTCCCCCGAGCTTGCCGATCGGCGTGCGAGCGCTGCTCAGGATCACGGTTCGAGGCATGCTGCGAGTCTATTGCGATGCGAGTGACAGCCACGACGGACTCCCCGCCCGCCACCGACGCCGACACCATCGTCGTCGGTGTGTTCGAGGACGAGGGCATCGCCCACGACCACGGCGGCGTGCTGCAGGCGCTGGTCGACTCCGGCGAGGCCAAGCGGGGCCTGCGCAAGCTCGCCGTGACCCATGCCGAGGGGCGGCGCTACATCGTCGCGGGCCTCGGCGGGCGGAGCGAGTTCGATCCGGAGCGGGCGCGGGTCGTGGCCGCGACGGTCCTCGGGCGGGCGAAGGAGCTCGGCGCGAAGACGCTGTGCTGGGAGGTGCCGCACCACGTCGGTGACGCGGTGGTCGGCGGGCTCGTCGAGGGCACCCTGCTCGCGGCGTACACCTACCGGGAGTTCAAGGAGCCCGAGAAGGACGCGATCGAGGCGCTCCTGCTGAGCGCGCACCACGAGCTGGACCCGTCGGCGGCGGTGGCCGGGGCCGAGGCCACCAACCGCGCGCGGGACCTGCAGAACCGGCCGGCGAACGTGCTCACGCCTTCGGCGTTGGCGGCGCGCGCTTCCGAGCTGTCCGGCGTGAGCGTCGAGGTGCTCGACCGGGCCGGGCTGGAAGCGGCCGGCATGGGCGCGTTCGCGGCCGTCGCCCGCGGGTCCGACGAGGAGCCGCGGCTGATCACGATCTCCTACGCCCCGGAGGGCACCTCCGGGCCGCACCTCGGCTTCGTGGGCAAGGCCGTGACGTTCGACTCCGGCGGCATCTCGATCAAGCCCGCGGCGAAGATGCACGAGATGAAGTTCGACATGTCCGGTGGCGCGGCCGTGCTGGAGGCGGTCGGCGCGATCGCGGCGCTGCAGCTGCCCGTGCGCGTGACCGGCGTGATCGGGGCGACCGAGAACCTGCCGTCCGGGCGCGCGATGAAGCCGGGCGACATCGTCCGGGCCTCCAACGGCGTCTCGATCGAGATCAACAACACCGACGCCGAGGGCCGGATGGTGCTCGCGGACTGCCTCGCGCACGCGATCGACCAGGGCGCGGAGCGGCTTGTCGACCTGGCGACCTTGACCGGCGCGATGGTCGTGGCGCTGGGGCGCACGTACGCGGGGCTGTTGTCGAGCGACGACGCGTGGGGCGAGGCCGTGCGGAGCGCCGGCGAGCGCGCGGGCGAGCTGTCGTGGCGGCTGCCGCTGCACGACGAGTACGACGAGATGATCCAGGGCCGCTACGCCGACATCGTCAACTCGACCGCGGACCGCGGCGCGGGCGGCATCACCGCCGCACATTTCCTCAAGCGCTTCGTCGGCGAGACGCCGTGGGCGCACCTGGACATCGCCGGGACCGCCTACGACAACAAGAAGCCGTACACCCGCGAGGGCGGCGCCGGCTTCGGCGTGCGCACCCTGATCGAGCTCGCCCGCGCAACTTAAAGGGTCAGACCCCTTAGGTTTGGTGGGCGTGAGGTTCGTCGGGCTGTGGATACTGCTGGTCGCCGTGTACTCGGCGACCCTGGGCATCCCGGCCCAGCCCGGCTTCGACTACGGCGGCAACGAGCCGCACCACCTGCTCGCGGCCGAGTCGCTCGTGTCCGACCGGGACTTCGACCTCAGTGACGAGTACCGGGAGCGCGCCTACGCGAGCTGGTATCCGCGGGAGCTCAAGACGGACGGGCGGGTCGTCGACCGGCGATTGGTGGAGCCGCACGGCGTCGGCTTCGCGCTGCTGATCGCGCCCGCCTACGCGCTCGGCGGGGCCCGCGCGGTGCAGTGGCAGATGCTGGCGATGCTCGCGCTCGCGTTCGTGCTCGGCGCCGCGCTGGCGCGCAGGCTGGTGCCCGAGCCGTGGGCGACCGTCGGCGTCGGCCTGCTGGGCCTGTCGCCACCCGCGGTCGCCGCCTCCACCACGATCACGCCCGGGGTCGCGGCGGCCGTGCTGCTGACCGGCGCCGCGCTGTGCGCGCTGGCGATCCGCGAGCGCCCACGGCGAAGGTACGTCGCGCTGGGCGCCGTCATGCTCGCCGCGCTGCCGTGGCTGGGCTGGTCGTTCCTGGCCGCGGGCGTCGTCGTCGCCTGGGCGCTCGTGGTCTGGACGCTGCGCGAGCGGCGCCGCTTCGCGGCCTTCGTCGCGGGCGAGGCGCTCGCGGGCTCGCTCGTCTTCTACGCCACGATCAACGACCGCTTCTACGGCGGCATCACGCCCCGGTCGGCCGGAACCGCCGTCCTGCCGGACCCGCCGATCGGCTACCTGGAGCGCATCCCGCGCCTCGCCGGCCTGTGGCTGGACCGCGAGATCGGCCTGCTGCGCTGGGCGCCGCTGATCGCGCTCGCGTTCTTCGCCGCCTGGCTGCTGTACCGCTCGCGCCGGGACCAGCTGGCGCGCGTCGCCCCGGCGCGGCGAGAGACCGAAGCCGCCGCGGCCCTGCTGCTGGCGATGGTCGGCGCGCACCTGGTCGTGGTCGCGATCCTCGCCGCCGGCCCGCTGCGTGGCACGTCCTCGTTCCCGGGCGTGTCGATGGTGGTGGTGCTGCCCGCGCTGGCCGCGCTGTGCGCGTGGGGGCTGCGGCACGTCCCGCGCGTGCTCGGGGGTCTGCTGGCGCTGGTCACGTTGGCCGGGACCGGGTGGCTGCTGTGGCTGGACCGGTCCGAGGAGCTGCGTGGGTGGATCGCCGTCAACACGCGCACGCCGTGGGGTCCGCTCGACGTCGTGTTCCCCGACTTCACGCATTGGGGCTGGTGGCCGGTCGTGTGCTGCGCGCTGATCGCGGTCGCCGTGATCGTGCTGCTCTGGCGCGAGCGACGCGCGCAGGGCGAGTGGCGCCGCGCGGCCGCCGCGTCCCGCACCTCGAAGGCGCTCCATTGACCGGTTTGTCAACCGCTGGTTGACAAACCGAGCGCTCGGCGGCGCGTCATGATGCGGCGCGTGTTCGTCAGCCCCGACCCGAGAAGTCACGCCGACCTGCGCCACGCGACGATCGCGATGACCGAGGCGATCATCCGCGCGCTCTCAGAGCCCGGGCCACGCTCGCCGCTCGATCCCACAGCGCTCGCCGCCGCGGTCGCGAACATCGACCCGCTCCCCGAGGACGGCGCCGCGCTCGACGCGGTCCTGCACGACCTCGCGCCGGTCCTCGAGGGCGGGATCCGGCTCGGGGACCCGAACTGCGTCGCGCATCTGCATCCCGCGCCGCTGATCGAGGCGGCGGTCGCGGAGCTCGCGATCGGCGTCACGAACCAGTCGATGGACGCGTTCGACGCCTCGCCGGCGGCCACGTTCGTGGAGGACGCGCTCGTGACCCGGCTGGCGCAGCTGCACGGGTTCCCGCAGGGGTCGGGCGTGATGACGATGGGCGGGACGGCGTCGAACCTGCTCGGGTTGCTGCTCGCCCGCGACCGGGCCGGCGAGGACGTCCGGCGCCGCGGGCTGCCGCCGAACCGGTGGCGGATCGCGGCGAGCGCGACTTCACACGACAGCGTGCGACGGTCGGCGGCGCTGCTCGGGCTCGGGACGGAGGCGGTGATCGGCGTGCCGACCGACCCGGACGGGCGCATGTCCGTCGAAGCGCTCCACGAGCGCACGGCGGGCGAGGAGGTGATCGCGATCGTCGGCACGGCGGGGACGACGGACCTCGGCGCGATCGACCCGCTGGACGCGCTCGCGGACCACGCGCAGCGGCTCGGGGCGTGGTTCCACGTCGACGCCGCGGTCGGCTCCGGGCTCATGCTCAGCGACACGCACCGGCGCCGGCTGGACGGGATCGAGCGCGCGAACTCGATCACCGCGGACCTGCACAAGCTGTGGTGGATGCCGTTCGGCGCGAGCGCGCTGCTCGTGCCGGACGTGGGCGCGCTGCGCGCCGTCCACCACGCCAGCGTCTACCTCAACCGGCCCGAGGACGAGGCGGAGGGGCAGCTGAACCTGGTCGGGCGCTCGCTGGACACCTCACGCCGGTTCGACGCCTTCAAGGTCCTGGTCGCCCTGCGCACGCGCGGCCGCAGGCAACTCGGCGCGATGGTCGACACCGTGCTCGACCTCACGCAGTACGCGGGCGGGGCGATCGAGCGCCACCCGGAGCTGGAGCTGGTCGCGCCGCCGCACACGGTGATGGTCGCGTTCCGCCGCCTCGGCGACGACGCGCGCAACATCGCCATCCACCGCAGCCTGTTCGCGACGGGCGAAGCGGTGATCGGGCGCACGACGGTCGACGGGCGCGTCGCGCTCAAGCTCACGCTGCTGAACCCGGACACGACGCGCGCGCAGATCGACGCGCTGCTGGACCTGATCAGCGCGGCGGCGACACCGGCAGCCTGACCGCCCGGGTGGCGCCCGTGGCGTTGCGCACCGTGCCGGTGATCCAGATCCGCTTCAGCGCGCCCTTCGGCCTGGCCGGGAGCTTGAGCCGCACCGCCAGCACGCGCCCGGGAGCGAGCGTGCGCGTGATCGTCGCGCCCTTGACCGCCTTCTTGGGCTTGGCGCGCAGCGTACCCTCGAGCCGCACCGCGAACGTGCACGGCTGGTCGCACGTCAACCGCGCCAGCACGGAGCGCTTGCGGTCCAGCCGCGGCTTGACGCGCAGGCTCAGGAACGGCGCGGCGGCGGGCGCGGGCGGCGGCGCGGCCACCGGCGGTGGGCCGACCGCGGCCGGGCGCGGGACGACGAAGACCGTGACCTTGACGAGCTCGGACTCGGCGGTGCCGTTGCTCATCCGGTACTGGATGGTGTCCTGGCCGGTGAAGCCGGGCCGCGGCGTGTAGGTCGTGCCCGTCACCGACCCGTGCTCGCCGTCCTTGTCGAGCACGAACCTCAGCGGCAGGTTCGCCGGGTCAGTGCACGACGCGACCGGGATCTCGACGGGCTGGTCAGCCTGCGTGGCCACCTGCGGCGCGGTGGCGCTGCACACGGGCGGCAGCACGGAGCGGCAGCTCAGCGTGACGCCGCCGACGCACGGCTGCCAGTCGACGGCGGTGGCGCTGGACAGCCCGGGCACCTCCGCCGCCGTCGAGTCCTTCACCGCGGGCACCGTCTGCACCCGCCCGTCGCGCAGGAACGTGAGCGCCTTGCCGTCGGGCGACCAGCGCGGCGCCGCCGCCGGAAGCTCCGTGATCCGCAGGTTCGGCCCGGAGTCAGCGAGCTTGGAGATGACGCGCAGCCCGCCGGCCCAGACGCTGCCGAGGCCGGTCTCCACGTAGGCCAGGTCGGTCCCGGCCGGCGACCACGCCGGGGTGTCGGTCGCGCCGAGCGAGAGCTCCAGCGCGCGGCTGCCGCTCCAGTCCAGCACCGTCCCGAGGCGGAACGCGTAGGTGTCGAAGCTCGGGCCGAAGGCGAGCGCCGACAGGCCGACGTCCAACGCGCGCGGCGAGAGCACCGCGCCGGCGAGCGTGACCTTCATGCGCTCCTGCTTCTCGAGGCCGAGCGCGCCGATCGTGATGCGACGGAAGCCGATCGTGCCGTCGGCCAGCCAGGCCGCGTCGACGTCGCGCGCGCCGGCGCCCGGCGTGGTCAACGACGTGCGGGTGCCGGAGGCGAGGTCGATGACCGTGATCTTGTCCTGGTAGGAGAACGCGAGCTTGTTGCCGTCCGGCGACCACGCGGGCCCGCTGATCGTGCCCCCTCCGCTCGGCGTGTACAGCGGACGCTGACCTGTGCCGTCAGGGTTGACCGCGACGATCCGGTTGCCGAGCACGACCGCGAGCTGGCCGTTGGTGGGCGCCTGCGCGTGGGCAGGGGCAGGCGCCGCCGCGGCCATGACGGCGCACATGAGCGCTACGACCGCCCTCCGCATGCCGAGACTCTAGGCCGCCTGCAGCCGGTTGACACCGGGACTGGACGAATGGCTCAGCGCCCGGCGGCGCTCGGATCCACCGCGCCGCGGGCGAGGATCGCGCTCGCGGCGCTCGCCGGATCGAGCTTGCGGGCGACCACCGCGTCCAGGAGCTCCTGGACCTCGGCGTCTTCCCGCAGCGACGCCTCCAGCGCGCGGCGCAGGCGCATCGTCGCGATCCCGAGCACCTCGCTCATCAGGTTGCGACGCCGGCGCTCGGACAGCGTGCCCTCGGCCTCGACGAACTCCCGGTGCTCGCGCAGCTTGGCCGCGAGCTCGCGCACGCCCTCGCCGCGCGATGCCTCCGTCTTGAGGATGGGCACCTTCCAGCCCTCCTGCGGCGCCAGCGCGAGCACGCCGCGGATCTCGCGCACCATCGTGTCCGCCAGCGGGTGGTCGGACTTGTTGACCACGATGATGTCCGGGATCTCCATCACGCCCGCCTTGAGCGCCTGGATCGAGTCGCCCGAGCCCGGGATGAGCACGAGCACGACCGAGTCCGCGTGATCGATCACGTCGACCTCGGCCTGGCCGACGCCGACCGTCTCCAGGAACACGTCGTCCTTGCCCGCCGCGTCCATCAGCAGCGCCGCCTGCAGCGACGCCTCGGCCAGGCCGCCGAGCGCCCCGCGCGTCGCCATCGAGCGGATGAACACGCCCGGGTCCAGGAAGTGCTCGCTGAGCCGGATCCGGTCGCCGAGCAGCGCGCCGCCACGGAAGGGTGACGAGGGGTCGATCGACAGCACGGCGACCTGGCGCTCGGCCTCGCGCTGCACGCGGATGAGCGCGCCGATGAGCGTCGACTTGCCCGCGCCGGGCGGGCCCGTGAAGCCGACCACGGCCGCGTTGCCCGTCTTCGGGTAGACGGCGCGGACCAGCTCCCAGCCGACCGGGTCGTCGTCCTCGACGAGCGAGATGCCGCGCGCCAGCGCTCGCTTGTCCCCCTGCAACAGCCGCTCGGCGAGATCCGACACCGGCCGGGAGGATAGTCTCGACGGCCGATGTTCTCGCTGCTGCGCTTCATGGCGCGCAACCGCATGCTGAACGCCAAGTACGCGCGGCTGATCGCCCGGTGGGCGTGGCTGAAGCTGCGCTGGGGCAAGCGCCTGCAGACGGACGGGCTGTGCTTCGTCGGCCCGAACGTCACGCTCGAGATCGGCCAGGAGGCGGTGCTGCGCCTGGGGCGCTTCTCGTGGATCGGTGAGGGCACCAAGATCCGCGTGCACGAGGGCGAGTGCGAGCTCGGCGCCAAGACCGTGATGGGCCAGGAGTGCACGATCTCGGCGTTCCAGCACGTGTCGATCGGGCGCGAGTGCGTGATCGCGGACCGCGTGATGCTGATCGACTTCGACCACGGCGTCGTGGAGGTCGAGCGGCCGATCCGCGCGCAGGGCATCTACAAGCGCGACGTGCGGGTCGGCAGCAACTGCTGGATCGGCTACGGCGCGTGCATCCTGCGCGGCGTGACCATCGGCGACAACTGCATCATCGGCTCCAACACCGTCGTCACCAAGGACGTCGCGTCCAACGCGGTGGTCGCGGGCGCACCGGCCAAGCTGCTGCGCATGCGCGACGCGCCGGAGACGCTGCGGTGGGACTGAGCGACGCCGACATCGAGCGCACGATCCTCGCCCTGCTCGCGCAGCGGGAGGCGGGCAAGACGATCTGCCCGTCCGAGGCGGCGCGGGCACTGGCGGATGACTTCCGCCCGCTGATGGACGACGTGCGCCGCGTGGCCGACGGCATGGAGCAGGTCGAGATCACGCAGAAGGGCCGCGTCGTCGCGCTCGGCGACGTCCGCGGCCCGATTCGCCTGCGCCTGAGAACCTAGGCGTCTTCGAGGTTCAGCTGCGCGCTGCAGCTGGGCCAGGGCGCGGTGCCGCGCTCCTGGTAGAGCTTGTAGGCGAGCTGGTCCTGCGTGGCCTCGTCGGCCTCCGCGGGGCTACCGGTGCCGCCCATCGCCTCCCACGTCTCCTGGGAGAACTGGTACTTGCCGAAATAGCGGCCGTCACGCGACTCGATCGTGGTGTTCCCGCCGGACTCGCACTGGGCGATCTGGTCGAGGATGGCCTTTGCCTCGGCCGGGATCGGCGTGAACTCGAGCGGCGCGGAGGCCTGCGGCTGGCCGAGCAGGCCGAGCGACGTGAGCGTCGCCGTGTCGGCGCGGCCCGTGACCTTGAGGTCGTTGCGCCGCTGGTAGTTCTTCAGCGCCCGCTTGGTCTTGGGGCCGAAGATGCCGTCGGCCTTGATGCCGAGCGCCTTCTGGATCTGCTTCGTCGTCGGCTTCTTGGCCGGCGCCGGGGTGGTTTCCGTGGGAGCGGACTGCGCCGGCTGGGACTCGGCGCCACCGGTCTGGGCCATGGCGGGCGCGCTCAAACCGAGCGACAGCGCCACAGACAGGGCTGCAAACCGACGTAAATGCACTGCTTTTGACACGCGGGGAGGCTCCTTGGTCTCATCGCGCCTACGGGGTTAGCTGTCGGGCTCGCGCGTAGACCTGCGCTACGCCACCACTGGTGGCGATTCGCCCCGGGGGCCTGACCAAGGCCCCATCGGTTCCCCCGCTCCCACCCGGACAGACCGGACGGGACTCGGCTCTTATGCGGGCGACACTCTACACGTCGCCTCGATCAAATGATCGGCAGCGCGGACCCTATGGTTGAACGAAGGCCCATTCGGCGAGGTCGGGCGCGAGGTGCCGGAGCGCGTCCGTGCCGTCGCCGCGCAAGGCCATCTCGAACGCCTCGCGGTGCCCCTGCGCCCGCTGGCGCGGGTAGTCCCCGGCGCTGCCGTTGGCGATCTGGAACGCCCAGTCCGAGCTCTGCAGCGCGAGCAGCTCCCGCAGCGCGCGCGGGCCGGCGTCCGCGCCGAGCGCCCGCAGCTCCGCGCTGCGCTGCGCCCACGCGATGCCTTCGGCGCCCGGCGCGCTCCAGGTGCGCAGGTCACGGCCGGTGCCCCAGCTCGTGGGCCGGACGGCTTCCGGTGCGGGCGCCGCGTCACGCGCTTCGACGGGGACGACGTCGGCAAGCTCCAGCACCCGCTCGAGGAACGTGACGCCCTCGTGCCAGTGGTGGCCGAACAGCTCGGTGTCGAACGCGAGCACCGCGCCCTCTGTGACCTCACTCACAAAGACCTCCGCGTGCGCGCGGGCGCGCGCGTGACCGCGCTCGGGGTCGTAGGGCTCCCCGTCGACGGCCCAGGCCTGGTGCGCGTGCGGCGTGAGGCGGTTGGTGTCGCGGTAGTCGCCGTGCGAGGGGTAGCCGGTGTGGTCCCACACGAGGTCGACGCCGGGGCGGTCGAGCGGGACGAGCGTCACGCCCGCCTCGGTGCGGTGCGGCTCGCCGATCCCCACGTTGGACCAGTCCACGCACGTGACGTGCACGCCCGCCTCCTCCAGCAGGTCGTCCAGCCACGGCGCGTGGGCGCACTCGGGCAGCCAGAAGCCGCCGTGCCAGGCGCCGAAGCGGCGCCGGTGGGAGGCGATGCCCGTCTCCAGCTGCAGCCGCACGCCCGCGTCCGTCGCGAGCAGCGGCAGGACGGCGTGCGTGGCCGCCGAAGTCCACGCGACGTGCGGTCTGAACGCTTCGATGAGATCACCACGGCGCTCGAGCGCGTCGGCGGCCTGTTCGTACTGCGCCGCGGAGTACTCGAGCTGCGGATGGTCGGGCAGGTCCAGCGCGTGGGAGGCTGGCCGGATCTCGCGCAGGAAGGCGAGGCAGCGGTCGAGCGCGCCCGGCGCTTCCAGCTGGTCGGCGAGCACCGGGGTGACGCTCAGCGTGACCTTGCCGGGGTGACGGTCGAGGACCTCGAGCAGCGGTAGATAGCTGGTCGCGATCGCCTCCCACAGCCACTCCTCGCCGAACGGCCACGTGCCGAAGCCCTCGACGTAGGGCATGTGGGTGTGCAGGACGACGCTCAGGCGCTTCATGGCTTCAGGACGGCGATGAGGTCGAGGGAGCGGTCGAGGTTCCCCTGGCGCAGCGTGAAGTCGCGCGCGCTGATCGCCGGGTTGAAGCGCTCGTAGAACGGGCGCGTGAGGTGCAGCGACTGGTGGATGCGGTCCCAGTTGAGATGGTCGAGCGCGATCTCGTGGGCACGCAGCTTGCGGGCGTGGAAGAGGCCGAACAGCTCGGTGTTCGGGAAGTGCCGCTCGCACAGCGCCCGGTACTCGTCCGGCTTGTACTCGCGGACGTGCCATGGGTTGCCGGAGCGCTCCTCGCCCTCGGGCGCGAGCGTGAGGACGTTCGGCGTGGAGACGTAGGCGATGCCGTCCGGCTCGATCAAGCTGCGGATGTGGGCGAGCATCGCGTCCGGGTCCTGGATGTGCTCGATCGTCTGCAGGAACACGACGCAGTCCACGTCGCCCTGCCACAGCTCGACCATGTTGCGCTCGAAGGAGACGCGCTTGTACTTGGCGCGTGCGTGCTCGAAGGCCTCGGGGTTGGCGTCGACGCCGATCACGTGGGCGGCGGTGTTGGCGAGCACGTCGGCGCCGTAGCCCTCGCCGCACGCGAGGTCGACGACACGGGCGCCGTGGACGCGCTCGGCGATCCACTCGTAGACCACCAGATGGCGGCGGAACCAGTAGTTCTCCTCCGGGACGTCGGGGAGCGTGCGCTCGCCCGTCAGGTGCAGCGGAGGCACGCCTTCGGGCTGGTCGCGTTGAACGTAGAGCTCTGAGATGCGCGGCAGCTTACGTGTCGCGGGCGCGACCGTACGCCGCCAGTGTCCGCTTGCGTTCCGTGGCGTGGTCGACGATCGGCGTGATCGTCTGGCTGTCGGGGGCCCACGTGTTGACGTACACGCCGTCGGGGTCGTGGCGTGCCTGCTGCAGCGACGGGTTGTAGAAGCGCCGGTAGAGCGGCGCCGGGTCGACGCCGACGGAGCTGATCCACTGCCAGTTGCCGTTGTTCTGGGCCACGTCGCCGTCGATCAGGTAGCGCATGAAGTGCTGCTCGCCGCGGCGCCAGTCGATGTGCAGGTCCTTGACCAGGAAGGACGCGGTGATCAGGCGGGCGCGGTTGTGCATCCAGCCCGTCTCGGCGAGCTGGCGCATGCCGGCGTCGACGACGGGATAGCCTGTGCGGCCTTCCCTCCACGCGTCGAAGTGCTCGTCGGTGCCTTCCCACTCGAGCGCGTCGTAGTCCTCCTGGTAGGCGTGATGGGTGTTGCGCGGGTTGTGGAGCAGGACGTGCGCGTAGAAGTCACGCCAGGCGAGCTGGCGGGCGTACTTGCCGCTGTGACGCGTCTCGAGCTCGCGCGCACTGATGCAGCCGAAGTGCAGGTAGGCCGACAGGCGGGACGTCTGGCGATCGAGGCGGACGCGGGCCTCGTCGTAGGTGTTCGGGTCGAACGCGAGCATGGCCTTGCGGCCCGCGGTCTCGCCGCCCCGCTGGTCGCCGCGCCTGGTGGCGGTGGGGACGGTGCCGACGGTGAGGCCGGGCGGCGTCGTGATCTTGCGCGGTGCGCCGTGGACGTCGCGGCGCGGAAGCTCCTTCCACGCGCGCCAGAACGGGGAGAAGACGCCGTAGGGCTTGAGCTTGCCGATGTCGGCGATGAAGTTGCCGGGGGTGCGGCGCGGCTCGATGCCGGCTTGCCGGAGCGCCTCCTCCGTCCGTTTGTCCCGGTTCATCGCGAACGGGGAGACGTCGGAGGCGAAGAAGACGGCGGTCGCTTGGTGTTCGTGCGCGAGCCTGGGCAGCTCCTGCTCGGGCGTCCCGGTCAACACGACGAGGTTCCCGCCGCGCTCCTGGAGCCGTTCGCGCAGGTCCTTCAGGCAGTCGAACAGGAACGAGGCGCGATACTCGCTCTCGAAGCGGCCGTCGAGCAAGCGGGGATCGAGCACGAACACGGGGACGACACGCTCGAACTGGTCCAGCGCCGCGCGCAGCGGCGGGTGGTCGTGCACGCGCAGGTCGCGCCGGAACCAGACGAGGGCGGTGCTCATCGTTGCCGGTACGGAACCGGATCGGCGCGGGATGACAAGCAGCGGGTGTGACGGACGCTGAGCTGATCGCGCGGTCGTTGACCGCGCCGGGCGCCTTCGAGGGTGTCTTCGAGCGCCACTTCGGCGTCGTGTTCCGCTACCTGCGGCGGCGCTGCGGGGACGCCGCCGAGGATCTGGCGGCCGAGACCTTCACGCGCGCGTTCGCGGGGCGGGCCGGCTACGGCCTCGCGCGGGCCGACGCGCCGCCATGGCTGTTCGGGATCGCGACCAACGTGCTGCGCGCGCACCGGCGCGACGTGACGGTGCCCGGCTTGGCCGAGCGCGCGGTGGAGATCGACGCGGACGCGCGGCTGGACGCGGCCGCCGCACCGTGCGCTCGCGTCTGGCCCGCGCCCGCGCCGCCCTGAACCCGATCGCCGAGGAGGCCCGATGATCGAGACGCTGTTCCCGCCGGTGCCGGCGGACGACGAGGTGGAGCGGGCCGCCCGCGAGAAGGGACTGGCCGCGCTGCGCGAGGCGGCGGCCGACGAGGCGCGCCGGAGCCGCGCGGGGACGGCGAGCGGCGCGGCGGCGAGCGGCCCTCGCCGGCGAGGCGTGCGGCGGCGCTCGTGGCTGGTCCTGCCCGCCGTGGCGGCGGTGGCCGCGGGCGTGTTCGCACTCACGTCCGGCGTGGACGAGGGGCGTGTCTCTCCGCCGCCCGCGTCGGCGGCGCAGTTGCTCTCGCGCGCCGCGGACGCGGCCGCTACGGCTCCCGCCCCGGGCGCGATCGGGCCCGGCGAGCACTTCTACGTGCGGCGGACGGCGATGGAGCCGAAGACGATCGAGCGTGGCGGTGAGCGGTTCACGGTGTTCATCCGCTCCGTCGACGAGGACTGGACCGCGCGACGGGTCCGGGCGCAGCCGGCACCGGCCCGCGGCGCCGGCGTTCCCGGCGCCGCGCGACCGGGCCGCGTGGGAGCGAGCGGGCGCGCCGAGCCAGCGCGCGATGATCGGCAACTACCTGCCGATCCTCGACGGCGCGGACGTCACCTCTCCCGCTCAGCCGCGGCGGGCGTTCCCGGCGCGCTCGGTGTGGGCGATGTCCTACCGGCAGGTGCGTGCGCTGCCCACTGACGCAGTCGCGCTCAAGCGCGAGCTGCGGGCCGTGTTCAAGCCCGACCGCACCATCGCGCCCGGTTCACGCGACCTGCTCATCCGGCTGCAACTGCTCGAGCGGATCGGCCAGCTGCTGGGCGGCGCGCCGCTCGACGCCGCGCAGCGCGCCGCGCTGTTCCGCGTGGCCGCGGGCATCGAGGGCGTCACGGTCTCCCACGACGCGCTCGACCAGCTCGGCCGCCAGGGCACGGCGGTCAAGCTCGAAGGCACGGTGGCGCTCGCGCCACATGGTCGGCGATCACGCCGACTATGGCGCGGTCTACACGTCAGAGGTCCGGAATGCGCTGAAATAGAAGACATGCTGGTCCGGGACTTCCCGCTGTTCCCGCTCGGGATCGTGGCGTTGCCGAGTGAGCTCGTGCCGCTGCACATCTTCGAGGAGCGCTACAAGTCGATGGTCGCGCGCTGCCTGGAGGAGGAGTCGGAGTTCGGGATCGTCTGGCTCGCCGACGACGGCCTGCGCCCGATCGGCTGCGCGTGCCGGATCGAGGAGATCCTCGAGCGGTTGCCCGACGGGCGCATCAACCTCGTCGCGCGCGGGACGCGGCCGTTCCGAATCGAGCAGCGCCAGGAGGAGCTCGTGTACCCGGCGGGCGTCGTCGAGTTCCTCGACGACCGCGAGGAGTACCCGGACGAGGAAGCCGCCGAGGCGGCCCGCGGCGCCTACGCCGAGCTCGTCCTCCAGGCCACCGATCGCTCGCCCGACCCGGCCGAGATCGGCGCGATGACGGCCTACGAGATGGCTGCGACCGTCGAGTTCGGGCTCGACGCCAAGCAGGGCCTGCTCGACCTGCGCTCGGAGTCCGCGCGCATGAAGCTCGTCGCCCGCCTCTGCCGCGCCGCGCTCAAGCGGCTCGAGTTCATCGACCGCGCGCAAGCCCGCGCGCAGTCGAACGGCAAGGTCCACTTCACGGGCTGAGCAGGTCGCGCAGCTCCGCGTTGGACGTCATGTCCCGCGGGATCTTGCCCTCATCGTCGAACAGGTTGCGGTCGGCGCCGAAGTCGAGCAGCAGTTGCACGAGCGCGAAATCCTCGCTGTGTGCGGCCGAGTGCAGCGGCGTGTAGCCGCCCTCCTGGGAGACGTTCGGGTCCGCGCCCGCCTCCAGCAGCGCGCGCACCGATTCGAGGTCACGCACCGCGGTCGCGGAGTGGATCGGGCGCAGCTTGCGCGCGTTGACGGCGTCCGCGTCGGGCGGGGCACCCGCGGCCAGCAGCACGCGGACCGCTTCGATGCCGCCGAAGAACGCGGCCAGGTGCAGCGGCGTGTAGCCGTCTCCGGTACGCGCGGTCAGGTCGGCGCCCTCCAGCAGCTCGGCCTCGCCCAGCGCGGCCGCCTCGAGCGGCCCGATCGGCGCGCCCGCCGCGATCAACGCCGCCGTGGCCTCCGGCCGGCGGTGGTAGCGGGACAGCAGCAGGGCGGACACCCCGCCCTCGTCCGTGGCGGACGCGAGCTCCGGCTGCTCGCGCAGCAGCCACGGAAAACGCTCCGACGTAATGGCCTCGACTAGGTCCATCAGCGGCGAACGATCCCACAGATGCGCTCGCTGACATCACTGGTGAACGCTGTCAGCTGTGCGAACGCGGACGGCAGCGGGCGCGAGGTGTCAGCGAATCCGAGCGTGCCCGCCTCCATCCGGACCCGGTAGCTGAGCACCGGGTTCGGACCGGCGGGAAGCTGGAGGTGCAGCTCGGCCTGGGCGGAGAGCTCGCGCTCGAGCTCGCGCGCCTGCAGCAGGGTCTCGTTCGTGATCGGGCGCCGGTCGCCGCCGTTGCAGGTGACGGTGCCGTCGTCGGACACGAGCAGCGTGAGGTTCGCGTTTCGGTCCGCGCCGGAACGCTTGACCTCGAACAGGTCGGGTGCGGGCGAGCCGCAGCCGGCGAGCGCGAGCGCCGCGATCAGGACGAGCCACCTCAAACGAAGATCAACTCCGCGTCGGCGACCTCGCGCAGGAACTGCGGGGTCGAGATGACGCCGGCGAGCCGGGTCGTGTCGGCGCCCGTGGCCTGCGCGGCGGCGGCGCACGCGTGCACGGTGCACAGCTCGAGCGCGGTGTCGCGCAGCGCTTCGAAGGTCTGCGCGAACGGCTCGCGCTCGGCCGGCGCGACGTGCCGCGCGCGGGCGGGCGCGAAGAACGCCGTGAGCGCGCCGAAGCCCAGCAGCGCGCGCGCCCCGCGCCCTTCGGACGCCGCGCTGACGAGCAGCGAGAGGCCCATGTACAGGCGCTGATGATCGTCGGACTCCAGGACGGCGGCGAGCACTTAGAGCTGGATCCTGGCACGCAGGCGCGAGTCGTCCAGGTCCAGCTCGCGCTCCACCTCGCGCAGGATGTCGTCCGCGAACGCCCGCTCCCGGCGCATCGCGCGCAGCAGCCCCCGTTCGGCCTCGATCATCTCCGCCAGCAGTTGCGCCGCCGCCGTGACGTCGCCGCCGCCGTCCTCGTCGCCGTCGAGGCGTGCCTCCAGCCGCTCCACCCGCGAGCCGTAGCGGTCGCGCAGCCGCTGGACGATGTGCTCGGGCGCGTCGTCTTCGAGCTCGTCGAGGCGTTCAAGCGCGGCGCGGGTGAGCTTCAGGCGCGCTTCGGCGGCTTCGCGGCGGTGCGTGTCCGTCGCGGCCAGCCCGAGCCGGCGGATCAGCGCCGAGAGCGTGAGGCCCGGCAGCACGAGCGTGAGCACAATCGCGGCGTAGGCGACGAAGATGACGAGGTCGCGGTTGGGGAAGCCGTCGACGGTGATCGCCAGCGCGGCGGCGAGCGAGACACCGCCGCGCATGCCGCTCCACGCGATCACGATCCGCTCGGCGGGCGTCGTGTCCGAGTGCAGCAGCTTCGGGATGACGATCATCCACAGCGCGCGCACGCCCATCACGACGGCGGTGATCAGCAGCGCGTAGAGGGCGAGCGTGAGCTCGTCGGCGTCCTCGATGCGCTCGATGATCGACGGGACCTGGAGGCCGATCAGCACGAACAGCAGGCCGTCGAGCAGGAACGCGGTCGACTCCCAGAACGCGAGCGTGCGCAGGCGGGTGGTCGGCTCGATGATGTCCAGCGAGCGCGCGCCGACGTACAGGCCGGCCGTGACGGTCGCCAGCACGCCGGAGACGTGCAGCTCCTCGGCGGGCACGTAGGCGACGAACGGGGTGAGCAGGCTCAGCGCGACGTCGAGGCTCGGGTCGGTCACGATCCGCCGCACGTGGGCGAAGATCCAGCCAGCGGCCAGCCCGATCGCGATCCCGCCCGCGGCGACACCGACGAACTCCAGCCCGATCTCGAACACCGAGCCCGCCGACGCGCCCACCGCCCCGAGCGCGAGCCGGTAGGCGGTGAGGCCGGTCGCGTCGTTGATCAGCGACTCGCCCTGGAGGATCGTCTTCGCGCGCCCGGTGACGCCGAGCCGGTCCAGGACGGCGGCGGCCGAGACGGGGTCGGTCGGGCCGAGCACCGCGCCGAGCACGAACGCCGCGGCCCACGGGACGCCCATGACGGCGTTGGCGACGGCCGCGACGGCCGCGATCGTGACCAGGACCAGGCCGACGGCGAGCAGGCCGATCGGCTTCGCGTTCGCTCTGAGCTCCCGCGCGGAGACCGAGATCGCGCTCGCGTAGAGCAGCGGCGGCAGGAAGACGAACAGGATGATCTCCGGGTCCACCACGGGGCTCGGGACGCCGGGGATAAGCCCGATGACAAGGCCGCCGAGCACGAGCACGACCGGGTACGGGACACCGCTGCGCAGGCCGAGCCCGGCCAGCACGACGACGGCGAAGAGCAGGAAGACGAACAGCTCGACTTCGGCCACGGCATGATCTACCCCGGATCGTGGAGGTGTTAGTCGACGCGCGTGGATTGCTCTGCCCGCTGCCGGTGCTGCGGGCGCGGGCGGCGCTGGGTGCGTTGGCGGCGGACGACGTGCTGGTGGTGCTCGCGACCGACCGTGAGGCGCCGATCGACGTCGGCGCGCTGGCGGCGCAGGTGGGGCGGCCGTTCTCGTCCGTGCGCGAGGCGGGTGTGTGGCGGCTGGTTCTAGGCGCTGTATCGCAGCGACCGGCTTCGCCGGTGCGTTGCGATCTCGGCTGAGAGATCGCCTCGCGGATCTCTAGCCGCCGCCGAGCAGTGACAGCAGGTCGATCGTGCCGCGCGGGTCGACGCCGTGCTCGGCCTCGAACTCCTGCGCCCGGTCGGCGTCGAAGATCGCCAGCGCGAGCTCCTCGCGGGTGACCTCGAGGCGGCACGCCGCCTGGTTGAGCTGCGCGAGCACGCGTTCCTGGAGGGCGCCGGCGAGCCCGGAGGCGCCGGGCACCGCGGGCGGGTTGCACGGGTCGGCGAGCGCGACCGCGGGCGGCGCCTCGGCGTCGCCCTCGACGACGTAGACCACGGCGCAGCCCGCGGCGAGCGCGGCGGCCAGGGCCATCGCGGGGCGACGCACGTGCGGGATGAGGACGAGCGCGGCGACGATGGCGAGTGCGGCGGCGATCAGGTACGCGACCTGGAACGCCTCCAGCACGGCCGCGACCACGACGTCGTCGAGCCGCTGGCCGAGCCGGTCGTACACGGCGGGGTTGTCGGCGAACTCGCCGCGCCGCGTGGCGACCGCGTCGGTGAGGCTCTGGCGCGGCGCGTCGGTGTTCAAGTCGTCGAGCAGCGCGGGCGCGAGCTCGAGCTTCTGCAGCGGGTCGATCTGGGCGTCCAGGACGAGGCTCGCGCCCTTCAGGATCGCCTCGTCGGTGGCACGGTTGAGCTGCGCGGTGGCGACCGGCGCGAGGATCGCGAGCACGAGCACGATGCCGACGTGGCGGGCGACCAGCGTGCGCGCCGCCTGCGTCAGGTTCCGCTCCGGGCTGAGCGCGGGCAGCGCGAGGCCCATCCCGGCGCCCGCGAGGACCTGCGGCGCGAGCGTCCAGGCGATGGTCGGCGCGGGCAGGAAGGCGAGCGCCGCGCCGCCGCCGGCGAGCAGCACCGCGCCCGCGAGCGCGCGGGCCTGCCGCTCACCGGGGATCGCGGCCGCGGCGAGCGCCGCGAGGGGCAGCACGGACACGCCGAGGGCGGCCCGCAGCGGCGAGATCGCGAAGCCGGCGACGAGCTCGATGACGAGCAGGAACAGGACCGCGGTGAACGCGGCGGTGGTGAGCGCGAGCGCGGCGAGGGACCGCGTGTCGGCGGCGGGCGACGAGGCCGCGGCGGTGGGCGACGAAGCGCCGGTGGCGGGCGACGAAGCCGCAGCGGCGCGCGGCGAAGCGCCGGTGGCGAGCGGCGAGGCGCCGGTGGCGGACGGAGAAGCGCCGGTGGTGGGCGGCGAAGCCCCGCCCGGGGCGGCGGCGGGCGCCGACCCGGCCTCGCCCGCGGGCGCGCGGCACGCCCACGCGGCGGCGAGGGCGAGCGGGACCTGGACGGCGAAGATCGCGCGCCAGTCGAGGATCTCGGTCAGCGCACCGCCGATCGCGGGGCCCGCGGCGGTGCCGATCAGCGCGGCGCCGAGCCACCAGCGGCGGCCGTGGTCGGACTCGCCCGCCTCCAGCACGTGGTAGGCGGTCAGCAGCGCCGCGGCCGCTCCCGCCGCCTGGAGGGCGCGGAAGACGAGCATCAGCCACAGGTTCGGGGCGAGCGCGCAGCCCACGGAAGCAGCCGCGAACACCAGCAGGCCGGCCGGGCCGGCGCGCAACTGGCGGGCCGGCCACAGACACAGGGCGAGGACAAGCGCATAGACGCCGACGATCGCCGCCGCGCCCGAGATCGACGTGTCGTACTCGACCAGGATCGGCGGCAGGGCGAGCGCGACGATCGAGGCGTCGGCCAGCGCGAGCGCGGCGGCTATCGCGACGAGCGCGCGGCGAAGTCCGGCCATCTAGGCCGCAAGCTTACGGGCCCGCGCGGTTGCCGGGCCCGTCGGCGGAGCGCTATTCGCGGCGCTCGTAGTGCAGGATCGCGAGCTCGGTCGCGGTCGTCGAGGCGCCGTTGCCGTTCGAGCGGCGCTCGGCGGCGCGCAGGTTGATCTCACGCGCGCGCTCGATCGTCTCGCGCAGCAGGTCGGCGATCTCCGTCTGCGCCTCCTCGTCGAGCTCCAGCGGCGCACGCAGCACGACGCTGGAGGCGGCGTCGAAGCCACCGGCGTCGGCGGCCGCGGTGACGCTGCCGAAGATGTGCTGCAGGTTCTGTCCGAGGATCCCCCGGCGAGCCGAACGCGGCAGCTTCTGCCAGTCCGCCTCACTGAACCAGACGGTCGTAACCGCGCGGTAGAAGTGCTCGAGCGCGCCGCGCCGAGGCTCCGTCCGCACCAGTTCGATCGCTCCGAGATCGTTGAGCAGCCGGATGTGGTAGCTCACCCGCCCCAGTGGCAGGTCGAGTTCGCGCGCCAGCTGATTCGGACTGGCGGTCCGCCCATCCAACATGCCCAGCAAACGATGTCGCAACGGATGAGAGATCGCCCTGAGCAGCGATTCATCCAGTTCACCCTGCCCCTGCGCCGGGTGCGTTTCGGCTTCCGCCATGACTACCTCCAGAAGACGCACACCAATCTACGCCCTGTGACAGGAAAAGTCATCACGCTGTCAACTTTGCGCGTCAATTTCGCTCAGAGCGGGAGGTTTGCGTTCCTAAACCGCCCCCAACGCAACTACTTCATCCACGCTAAGTATGTTGACGACGCGGTCCGCTACTGCGAGTAGCGATTCTGCGCCAGGTACGCGGCAGACGCCGAGCGTCGGCATCCCGGCGGCGCGCCCCGCGGCGACGCCCGGGGCTGAATCCTCGACGACGACGCAGCGTCCGGGAACGATCCCTAACCGCTTCGCCGCGAGCAGAAACATGTCCGGCGCGGGCTTGCCGTGGGCCACTTCGTCGCCCGCGACGGTGATCTCGAACTGCAGTCCGGCGCTGGCCAGCGTGTGGTCGAGCCGTTCACGCACCGAGGAGGAAGCAACCGCCACGGGGACGCCGCTCGCCCGCAACGCGGCGAGCGTCTCCAGGGCGTCGTCGAAGGGCTCGAGCCGCTCGTCGATCAGCGCGAACAGCGTCGTGCGCAGCTCCGGCCACAGCGCGTCGGCGCTCGGGATCTCCACCCGCTCGGCCAGGTAGGCGTGGGTGCGCGTGTAGGTGATCCCGACGCACGCCTCGAGGTCCTCGTCGGTCACGGCGTAGCCGTAGGGGGCGAGGGTGCGCCGCCACGCCTCGCCCGAGAGCGGTTCCGAGTCGACCAGCGTTCCGTCGCAGTCGAAGATCACTCCGAACTCCAAGGCGCGAGAGCCTAGCCTTCGGCCGATGCGCCGCTCTTCGCAGGCGCTCGCGGCGGGCGTCGCGGGCGCGGTCCTCTCCGGCCTCCCGTCGACCGTGTGGACGCTGCTCGAGGGCGGCGACCCGGCCGAGGGCGGGCGGGCGCTGGGAAAGGTCCTGCTGCCGCGGGAGGAGCGGACCCTGGTGCTGCTGGCGGCGGGGGCGCCGGTGCACGGGGCGCTGTCGCTCGGGTGGGCGGCGGTGCTCACCGCGGTCCTGCCGGCGGGCCGTGAACCGCTCTGGGGCTTGGCCGGCGGACTTGGCATCGCGGCGCTCGACCTGGCCGTGCTCGGCCGGCTGTTCCCGCCGATCGCAGCGCTGCCGCAGGGCCGCCAGTGGGCCGATCACGCCGCGTTCGGGCTGACCGTGGGCCTCGTGCTGGCAAAGTGCCGGGTATGCGCGCGATCGTGATCGAGTCCAAGGGCGGGCCGGACGTCCTGCAGGTGCGGGACGACGAGCCCGAGCCCGTCGCGGGTGACGGCGAGCTGCTGGTGCAGGTCGAGGCCATCGGCGTCAACTTCCGCGACGTGTACGAGCGCGAGGGCCGCGGCGCGGCCTACGGGAAGGCGAAGGTGCCGCTGATCGTGGGCGCGGAGGGCGCGGGCACGGTCGTGGGGACCGGCGAGCGCGTGGGCTGGGTCGCGGCGCCCGGCTCCTACGCGGAGCGGGTCGTCGTGCCGGCGGACGCGGCCGTCCCGGTGCCCGACGGCGTCTCCTCCGAGCAGGCGGCGGCGGTGCTCCTACAGGGCATGACGGCGCACTACCTGGCGTACTCGACCTACCCGGTGCAGCGCGACGACGTGGTCGTGGTGCACGCGGCCGCGGGCGGCGTCGGGTTGTTGCTCGTGCAGCTGTGCAAGGCGCTCGGGGCGCACGTGATCGCGACGACGTCCGGGGGCGAGAAGGCGGACCTGGCGCGCGGTGCGGGAGCGGACGAGACGGTCGGCTACCAGGACTTTCGCGCGCGGGTGCAGGAGCTGGGCGGCGCGCACGTGGTGTACGACTCGGTGGGCGCGACGACGTTCGCCGACAGCCTGGCCTCGCTCCGCGCGCGCGGGTTCATGGTCCTCTACGGGATGTCGAGCGGGCCGGCGCCGGACGTCGATCCGCAGGCGCTGCAGGCGAAGTCGCTGTACCTGACCCGTCCGGGGCTCCCCCAGTACGTGGCGACGCGCGAGGAGCTGCTCGAGCGCGCGGGCGCGGTGCTCGGCTGGGTCGCGGACGGGACGCTGGACGTGCGTGTGGGCGGGCGGTACCCGCTGGAGGAGGCGCGGCGGGCGCACGAGGACCTGGAGGCGCGGCGGACGACCGGCAAGCTGCTGCTGATCCCCTGACGTATCAGCGCGCGGCGTCGGCGCTCTGTGTCGGTGCATGACGACGTCAAGCCCGCTCATGGTACGTTCGCGCCCTATGGCTGAGGTGGCTGCTCTGGTGCACGCCGCCGCGGACGGGGACCGCGCCGCCTGGGACGCCCTGGTGGACCGTTACAACGGACTGGTCTGGTCCGTCGCCCGGTCCCATCGGCTCTCCCCGGTGGACGCCTCCGACGTGGTGCAGACGACCTGGCTGCGCCTGGTCGAGCATCTCGGCCGCCTGCAGGACCCTGAGCGCGTCGGCGCCTGGCTCGCCACGACGGCGCGCCGGGAGTGCCTGCGCACGTTGCGTCACTCCGCCCGGATGGTCGTCAGCGACGAGCCGCCGGAACGGGTCACGGAGGCGCAGCTGGACGCCGCGTTGCTGGTGGAGGAGCGCGACCGCGCGCTGTGGCAGGCCTTCGGAGGGCTCTCCGAGCGCTGCCAGGGACTGCTGCGGCTGCTGGTCGCGGACCCGCCGCCGAGCTACGAGGAGGTGTCCGTCGCGCTGGACATGCCGATCGGCAGCATCGGCCCGACCCGTCAGCGGTGCCTGGATCGGCTCCGCGGGTTGGCCGAGGGCGAAGGCGTCACCGCCCAGGACACCTCCGGAGGGAACCAGCCATGAACGACGACGTGTTGGAGGCGCGGTTGCGCGCCGTGATGGGGAAGGTCGATCCGGTCCCACCGCTGGTGGACGACGCCGCCCGAGCCGCCTTCGGGTGGCGCACGATCGACGAGGATCTGGCGGAGCTGATGCGCGACTCGGCGGACGAGCTGGTCGAGGCGGGCGTGCGCGGTGTGGGTGAAGCGCGGCAGTTGAGCTTCGAGTCGCCAGCGCTCGGGATCGAGCTCGAGGTCGTGGCGACGGGCCCGCGCTCGCGGCGCGTCGAGGGGCAGCTGCTGCCTCCGGCGGCGGCGACGGTGCGAGCCGAGCGGCCGGGCGGAGCAGCGGTCTCCGTGCAGGCGGACGAGCTCGGGCGCTTCGTGCTCGACGGACTGCAGGCGGGCGCGATGCGGTTGCACGTGCTGCTGCAGGGGGCGCAGATCGCCGTGCCCTGGACGTCGATCTAGAACGAGAAAACCGCCTCGGTGGGCGGTCTGGTCCTGGTATCGGCAGCGTGGGTCGGGACCTTTAGTCCTGACTCGCGTATTGGCGCATTGCCGCTCAGCGCGGGACGCGTAGGCTCGCGCTGTGCTCGACATCGCCGAGGAAGCCGTTCGGCTCGCGTCCGCCGATGCGCGGGCGGCGCGGCGGCTCGCCACCGAGGCGCTGGAGAGCGGCGACGCCGAGACGCGGTCCGTCGCTGAGCGGGCACTCGGATTGGCGGCGGTCGAGCTCGGGCGGGTCGGCGACGCCGTCGCGCACCTGCGGCGGGCGGTCGCGCTCGGTGACAAGCGGAGGGCGGCCGAGGCACGCATGAGCCTCGCGCTCGCGCTGACGTTGCAGGGCGACACCGCGGACGCGCTCGCGGCACTCGACGAAGCCGAGCCGGCGCTCGAGGGGCATCTGCGCGCGCGGGTCCAGGGCCAGCGCGCGCTGATCCTGCAGAAGCTCGGGCGGCTCGACGAGGCTCTGCGCGGCTACCGCAGCCCTCTGCGCGCGCACCGCCGCGCCGGTGACACGCTGTGGGAGGCGCGCCTGCTCTGCAACCGCGGCGTGCTGCAGGTCTACCGGGGGGCGCTGAGCGCCGCCGAGGCCGACCTCGCGCGCGCGGAGGAACTGCACGAGTCGATCGGCCAGGCGCTCGCGGCGACGCAGGTCCGCCACAACCGCGGCTGGGCCGCAGCCCGCAGCGGCGACGTGCCCGCGGCGCTGGCCTGGTTCGACCGCGTCGAGGCCGAGTACCGCGCCCACGAGGTCCCGCTCGCGCTGCTGCTGATGGACCGCTGCGAGGTGCTGCTGTCGGCGCGCCTGGCGGCCGAGGCCAAGGCGAACGCGGACGCCGCCGTGGTCGAGCTCGCCGCCGCGGGCCTCGGCGCCGACCTCGCCGAAGCCCGCCTGCTGGCCGCGCACGCCGAGCTGCTCGCGGGCGACACCACCGCGGCCCGCGCCCACGCCGTCCGTGCCGACCAGGCCTTCACCCGCCAGCACCGGCCGGGGTGGGCCGCGCTGGCGCGGGCCGCCGCCGCGCACGCCGCCTGGTTGGAGGCCGAGCGCGCGGCGCCCGAAGCGGTGGCGGGCGCGGACGAGCGGCAGGCGCGGCTCGAGGACGCGCTCGGCACGGCGCAGCGGGCGGTGCGGTCGCTCGAGGCCGTCGGGTGGGAGGTCGAGGCGCTGGACGCGCGGCTGATCGCCGGGCGGGCGGCGCTCGCGCTCGGGCGGCCCCGGGTCGCGCGGCGCCAGCTCGAGCTCGCCGCGGCCGGACGGGATCGCGGACCCGTACAGGTGCGCACGCGCGCGTGGCACGCCACGGCGCTCGTCCGGCTCGCGCGCGGCGACCGGCGCGGGGCGAGCGCCGCGGTCGCGGCCGGGTTGCGCGCGCTGGAGGCGCACCGGATGACGCTCGGCGCGACCGAGCTGCGCGCGCACGCGTCCGGGCACGGCGAGGAGCTCGCGACGCTCGGGCTGCGGCTCGCGGTGGAGTCCGGCTCGGCGTGGCGCGTGCTCGTCGCCGCCGAGCGCCGGCGGGCGGCGGGCCTGTTGCGGCGGCCGGCGCGACCGCCCGACGACGAGGCGCTCGCGCGCGACCTGCAGGAGCTGCGGCGGGTGACCGCCGCGCTCGAGGCGGGACTGCGCGAGGGCGGCGTCGAGACTGAGCTGCGCCGCCGGCAGGCCGCACTGGAACGTGCCGTCCGGCGCCACGCGCTGCAGGCGCGCGGCGAGGCACGCGTGGCCGCCGGCGCTGCGGGCCGCGCGCTCGGCGCGCGTGTGGGCGGCGCGCCGCG
>NZ_JAPCID010000035.1 GCF_027587175.1 Solirubrobacter deserti | reverse complement strand
GGCGCGGCGGCGTCGGGGGGCCCGGCAAGATCGGACGCGGGGGGCGCGGGCGCGGCGGCATCCGGCGGCGCGGCAAGGTCCGGCGACCCGGCCGTCGTCCCGCCGGCCTCGGCGGGCGGCGCCACAAGGGCCGGCGACCCAGCCGTCGTCCGCGCGGTGTCGTCGGGCGGCGCAGCCGGTTCCGGCGACGCGGCCACCGCCGTGTGTCCGTCCGACGGCGGCGCCGCGAAGGGTGCGGTCGCAATCTTGCCCTCAGGGACGGTTTCCGACCTCACCCCCTCGTCCGGGTCGGACGAGGGCGCGGGTTTGGCGGCCCGGAGGGTGCTGGCCGCGGCTTCGAGGGCGGCGACCATGCGGTCGGCGTCGGCCAGCGCGCGGCGGCCGGCCCCGGCGGACACTGCGGCCTGCTGGGCCGCGAGCTCGGTCAGGGCGCCCGGCGGGACGGGCGAGCCGAGTGCCGCTTCGGCGGCGGCGCGGGCTATGCGTTCGGACTCGAGCGCGGAGCGCAGGTGCGTGATCTCCTCGCGGGCGCGTTCGAGCTCGGCGCGGACGGTGAGCAGCTCGCTCTGGGCGCCGAGGACCGACAGGTCGGCCACGCGGGCGGCGCGCTCCGCCTGCAGGTCGGCACGGGCGCCGGAGAGGATCGCCTTGACGGCGTCGTGGGCCGCGCGCTCGGTCCGGTGTGCGTGCGAGAGCGCTTCGACCGCACGCGACAAGTCCGCCTTGAGGTCGGCCCGCGCGGTCTCGTAGCCGTCGGCCTCAGCCGCGGCACCCATCGGGCCCGCGTCCTCGGGCGCATCGACCGGCGTGGCCGGGGCCGACGCGGGCCCTTCCCACGGTGACGCGGTCCAAGGCAGCGGAGCCGGCCGGGCGGGCTCCGGGGGCGCGCTCCAAGCGCGGGCCGCGACGAGACCCGCGGGGCGAGCCGAGAAGTCGGCCGGCGTGGGCGCCGCGAGGCCGGACGAGGCCGCCGGGGCGGGCGGACGCGAAGCGTCGGCCGGCGTGGGCGCCACTTCGCCGGCCGGACGAGCCGGCGGGTCGGCCGGCGCCACCGGGTGCGGGAGCGGGGAAGCTTGGGCGGGCTCGGTCGCGGCTTCGGGTGGCGGCGCCGGCGAGGCGGCGCGGCGCGAGTCCAGGCGGATGACTTCGGCGCGGCCCGCGGGTGGGTCCGGGAGGACGGCGCGGGTGCCGTCGGGCCAGGCCAGGACGGCGAGCGACCAACGGAGGCCGGCGGGCACGAGGAAGTCGGCCGTGCGGGAGAAGCGGGTCTGTGGGCCGGGTGCGATGCGGGTCTCGGGCCCGCGGGTGGACTGGAGGATCAGCGTGGGTGGTTCACCCGGGCCGAGCTCGGCGCGCAGGAGGTGGGCGCCGCCGATGGCGGGCAGCCACTGGACGCCCCCGGGCAGGGCGGGTGAGGGTGACTCGGCCACGGGTCCTCATGCTGCCAGGCGGTCCGGCGGCAAAGCGGGCCATCGAAGTTATGGATACGCGCGTCAGTCGGAGTCGCGGGCGGCGCGCTGGATCGCGACCACGATCGCGATGCCGACGGCCACGGTGACGCCGGCGAGCAGGGACTTGGGCACGTAGGTGGGGCCGTACTTGCGGCGCAGCACGAGCTTCAGGACGAACCAGACCACGCGGCCGAGCAGCGAGTAGAACATGGGCGAAACCCTACCCGCGCGATGGGTCGGCCAGCCGCTCGGCGGCGGTGAGGGCCGCGTCGAGGATGTCCGCGTTGGTCGTGCCCTCGCGCACCACGACGGCGAAGTGGCAGCCTTCGTCCACGAGCAGCAGGTCCTGCTCGACCGGGACGATCGAGCGCAGCCACAGCGCGAACACGGCGGCCTCGTCCAGCCCGCCGTTGAGCTCGACCGTCTGGCGGTCGCGCATCAGGTGTCCATCGGTGAAGCCCGCCTCGCTCCACGGGACGTGGAAGCGCAGCAGCGCCGGCGACTCCGAGTCCTCGGAACGCCAGATCGAGGCCGCCGGCACCGCGGCCAGCAGCCGCCGCTCGAAGCCGTCCACGCCCATGACCCACGACGTTGGCTCCGCGGGCACGAGCAGGTAGTCAGCCATGCACGACCACGCGGCTCGGCACGGCCCACCCGGCAAGGATCGCCTCCAGCACGGGCACGGCGCGCGCGTCGTCGGTGACGACCTCGAGCCCACGCACGGGTGTCGAGGGATCCGCCCATACGGCCTGGTAGCGCGCGATCTCGTGCTCGAAGGACCGTCGGGCCAGGACCCGCAGCCGCTCCGGCACGTCCGAGCCCTTCACCCAGGGGCTCCGCGACGGGTCGGGCCCGACCGCCTTCGCGCACAGGATCGACGCGTCCGTCGCCCGGAACCCGTCGGCCCAGATCGCGGACGCGCCGTCGCCCATCAGGTAGTCGTTGGCGTCCAGCGCGCGCGAGAGCGCGCTGCAGTACGGGCACGCGCCACCGGGCACTAGGCCGCCAGAACCGCGGCCACGATCTCGTCGCGCGTGATCCCCGGACGCAGCGGCACGTCGAAGCTGTAGCCCTCGTCGTAGAAGAGCAGCTCCTGCTCGGGCTCGACGATCTCGCGCATCCAGGCCGCGACCTCGGCGCTCTCGGCCAGGCCGCCTTCGAGCGTGACCGCCTGCCCGTCGCTCATCAGGTGCCCGAGCGGCGGATAGTCCCCGTCGACGGGCACCCGGAACGACAGAGCGTTCAGCGAGTCCTCCAGCTCGCGCACCTCGATCTCCGGCCAGCGCGCCTTCAGGCGCAGCGCGAACGCCTCCGGATCGAGGCTCCAGGGCGTGTCGCTGGACGGGGAGACGAGAAACGTGCTCATGACGGGGGTGTGCCGCGCACGATGACGCGGCTCGGGAGATCGTACTTGGCCAGGATCTCCTCGAAATATGGCACCGCGCGCGGATCGTTCGTGATCACCTCGAGGCTCCGGACCGGGTTGCCCGGGTCCCTGACGATCGCCGCGTAGCGCTCGATCTCGCCCTCGGTGAGGCGGCGGGTCTTGTCCTTGAGGAACTGGGGAGCGTTCGAGTCCGGGACGTAGGGACTGCGGTCGGCGGACCCGACGTGCTTGGCCTCCAGCGCGGAGCCGTCAGCCGCTCGGTAGCCGTCCGCGTCGATCTTCTGCCCGCCGCCCTCCATGCTGAAGTTGTTGGGGCCGGTCTGCTCGACCTCGTACTTGCCCGCGGCGTTGTGCGTCGGCGTCTGGAACTGGCGCAGGCCGTCCTGCCAGGCCTGGCTCTCGGCCTGCTTGGCGGGCGGAAGCGTGTCGAACGGCTGGAGCGTCGGATAGCCGCCGGTCGGCGCGTGCTTGGCGACGTCGTTCATCGAGTCGACCGCGTCCACCCCGCGCTTGCCCCACTTGGCGCCCGTCGCGGCCATGCCGACGAACGGCAGCGCCGCGCCGCCCGACAGCGCGGCGTTGACCATGTCGCCCTCGGCGGCGTAGATGCCGGCGTTGAGCAGGTCGGCGGGCTCGCCGACGACCGGGATCATGCCGACGACGTCGAGCCCGCCGTGGACGATGTCACTGAACAGGCCGCCGTCGTCCTCTTCCTCCTCGGCCCTGCGGCGCGCCGCGGCGGCGGCCTTCTCGGCCTCGTACTGGCGGTGGAAGCGCAGCGGGTCGCCGTGCGTGCGGTAGCCGTCGCCGGACGCGGCGTCCGACATCGGCCCGCGCCCCGGCTTCTTGGGCGGGTACATCGGCGGGATGTGGCCCGCGCCGACCGCCGCCTCGCTGTTGGCGCCCGGGACGCTGACGTAGAGCACGGCGTCGCCGAGCGCCGCAAACCCGCCGGCCGCCGCCTGCCCCGCCTCGCGCGCGGCCTCCTCGGCCTTCTCCCCGCGCTTCTTGGCGCGCTTGAGGTCCGCCCGCGCGTCCTGGAGGCGCCCGCTGATCCGAACCTGATCGGCCGCGGCCTGCCCCGCCGCGGTGTTCGCCTCGGTGAGCATCGACTCCGCCGCGGGATCGGGCGTGCCGGACGCGGCGGCCGTGTTGACCGCGATCGTCGCCGAGGCCGCCCGCTCGCGCGCCGCCGTCTCGCGATCCTGCGCGTCCGTGAGCGCTTCCTCCAGGCGCCGGATGCGCCGCGTGGCCTCCCTGGCGTCCTCGATCGCGGCGCGCGCTTCGTCCTGCGCCTCGTCGAGCGCCTCGGCGTAGCGGGCCGCCGCCTGACCGGCCGCGCTCAGCGCGCTGACCGCGCCGCGCGCCGCGTCGGCGTGCTGGGAGGCGGCGCCGGCGAAGCGCGCGCTCGCGGGCCCCTGCCAGTCGGCGAGCTGGCCGGGAAGCGCGCCCATCCGGCTCGAGCA
Organism: Solirubrobacter deserti; assembly: GCF_027587175.1. GTDB lineage: Bacteria > Actinomycetota > Thermoleophilia > Solirubrobacterales > Solirubrobacteraceae > Solirubrobacter > Solirubrobacter deserti. The sequence goes on along the minus strand of NZ_JAPCID010000035.1, from coordinate 8,879 downwards.
GCCGTCGACCTCGATCGCGAACGCGTTGAAGGCCCGCGCCGCCGAGCGCAGCCCGCCCGGCTCGCCCTCGGGGACGGTGATGCCGGCGAAGGACTCAGGCACGTGGCTCCACCTCGTGCCGCACCGCGGCGAAGATCCACTCGGCGGAGACGGGATGCAGCCACACGAAGCCCGTCTGCGGGAACACGCCCCACGAGCCCGACGCGTCCTCGAGCACCTCGACCGAGCCGATCCGCCAGTGCGCCTCGAACTCCCCGGCCGCGATCGCCGTCGCCAGCGCGCCCGGCGCGTACCCGCGCGGCTCGGCTTCCGGCGTCGGCAGCTCGCGCGCGCCCGCCGCCCGCAGCAGCGCCAGCTCGACCTCGTCCGGTTCGAGCTCGAGGAGCACGTCGGAGACCAGCAGGCACGCGGACTCCTCCCCCAGCCAGCACGTCGCGACCGCGTCGCCACGCTCGACCTCGAGCACCGCGCGCGGGACGAACGAGACCTCACCGACCGGCCGCATCGCTCACCCGCCCATCTGGGTCGCGTCCGTGCGCTCGTAGACGAACGCCGCCGTGCCGAGGTTCTCCGCCATGCCGGAGGCCGACGCGCCCAGCCGCGCCAGCGCGCCCGAGAGCTGTGCGCTGCCCGAGCCGACCGCCTCCGCGGCGGAAGGCTCGCCGCACGCCCCGGCGGCCGTCGCGCCCGCCGCTTGAATCAGGCCCGCCAGCGCCACCAGGTCACTCGCGAGCGCACCCTGCGCCCCGCTCGCCCCCGTCAGCGCAGCGGGATTCACCGCAAACTGTCCCATCGCCATCCGTATACCCGCTCTCGCGGGCGGCACTCAGTATCTGTGGCGCGGTTGGCGAGCGATCGCCCGCTCGTAACGGAAGCCCTCACCGTCGTCGGCCTCCTCGTAGCCGACGTCCTCGGGGGAGTCGTCGGCGTCGCGCACATCGCGCAGCCAGTGAGCGCCCGAAAGGTCGGTGCGGCCCGCAGCCTCGTCGAACAGGCGCGCGTTGTCGACGCCGAGGATCTCGGCGCTGCGGCGGTGCAGCGCGGGCACGGAGAGCGCCTCGCGCGGGTCGCCCTCCTGCGCCAGGGACGCCGCGATCAGGCCCTGGACGACGGGCTCACCGCTCTCCATGCGCACGGCCAGCGCGGCCATGCGCTCGCTGAACACGAGCAGCAGGCCGGCGCGGGCGCCGTCGATGGCCTCGCGGAACACGGCCTGCCGGCCGGGCGAGGACTCGCTGAACGCACGCACGACGCGCGCCACCTGCTCGTCTTCCGAGCAGGGGATGCGGCTGCGGTAGTAGCTCTCGCCGGGAGGCATGTCCAGCATTCCGAGCAGCTCACGAAGGTCCATGGCCCCGGCTAGTCAAGCACGCGCGGCGGCGCGGCGGTAGTGGTATGACTCTCCGGGTGGGAGTGAGCGTGTGCGACGTCGGGCCTCGGGACGGGCTCCAGAACGACAAAGTCACCCTCGAACCGGCCGTGCGCGCCGAGCTGTGCGCGCGGCTCGCGGCCACCGGGCTGCCGCGCGTGGAGGCCGCCAGCTTCGTGCATCCCAAGCTCGTCCCGCAGATGGCCGGCGCCGAGGAGGTCTTCGAGCACCTGGCGCCCCACGACGGCGTCGCGTTCGCCAGCCTCGTCCTGAACCGCAAGGGCCTGGACCGCGCGCTGCAGACGTCCACCACCGAGATCCACGTCGCCTATCCCGTCACCGAGACGTTCGCCAAGCGCAACCAGAACCAGACGGTCGAGGAAGCGGCGAGCATGGCCGAGGAGATCATCGGCGCGAGCAGCCTGAAGACGACGGCGACGCTCGCCGTCTCGTTCGGCTGCCCGTTCGAGGGCAAGGTGGATCCCGGTCTCGTGATCGAGCACGCGCACCGCATGGCCGCGGCCGGAGCGGACGAGGTCATCCTGGCCGACACGATCGGCGTCGGCGTGCCGCGCCAGGTGAAGGTGCTGGTCCCGCGCGCCCTCGAGGGCGGCAAGCCTGTCGGCCTGCACCTGCACAACACGCGCAACACGGGCTACGCGAACGTGATCGCCGGGCTCGAGCACGGCGCGACGGTCTTCGACGCGTCCGTCGGCGGCCTCGGCGGCTGCCCGTTCGCGCCGCGCGCGACGGGCAACATCGCCACCGAGGACCTGATCTACCTGCTGGAGAACGAAGGCGTCGCCACCGGCGTCGATCTGGCGAAGCTGATCGAGGTCGCGCACTGGCTGGCCGAGACCATGGGCAAGGAGCTACCGGGCCTGGTGCAGCGCGCGGGTGACTTCCCCTAGGCCGACCACGTCCCCGTAGCGCCCGCCGATGTCGCTCAGCGCCTGCGCGTGCGCGGCGGGAGAACGATCTCCGACGCACTCGCGCGGGACGATCGGGGCGAGCCCGTGCTGCATGGCGTCGACGACCGTCGCGCGCACGCAGCCGGAGGTCGAGGCGCCGCACACCACGAGCGTGTCCCGCCCCGCGAGCATCGCCGCGAACGGCACGCCGAAGAACGCGGACGCACTCGACTTCTCGAGCACCGGCTCGGACTCGCGCCGACCCAACCGGGAATCGATCTCCACCCAGCGCGTCCCCGGCCGGCAGATCTTCAGCGCCGGCGCCTTGCGCAGGAACACGGCGGCGGCCGCCTCCCCCACCGCGTCGAACACGACCGTGGTGAAGAAGACGGGCACGCCCACGTCCCGGGCCACGTCGAGCAGCGCGCGCGTCGCGACCAGCACGTCGTCGAGGTCGCACGCCAGGGGCGAAGACGGGTCCGTGAACCCGTAGTTGAGGTCGACGACGACAACCGCGGGACGACGGCCGAAGCCCGCCGCCCCGCCGAAGTCACTCACGCGCGCGAGCCATCGCGGACTCGGCGCTCTCGAGCGGCGACCAGCGCAGCGGCTTGGCCCGCTCCGGCGCCGGCAGCCCCGTCTCCTGCGCGCACGCCGCGATCGCCTCGTCCATCGGCGGGCCGAAGTCGAACGCGAGCGCGTCCCCGCGCTCGGCCCGCTGGCGCGCCCGCTCGGTCTCCGTCGCGGCCGCGTCTCCGATGACCACGCCGTAGTTGCGCAACGCGCCCTCCACGGACACGAGCCCGAACGCGACGTCCCGCTCGACCGCCTCCACCGGCCGGTCCAGCCGGTCCTTCCAGCCGCCACCGCCGGCGGTCCTGAAGATCAGCATGTCGCCGGGCTCGACCGCCACCTCGTCGCACTTGGCCGGCAGCCGCTCCTCGGTCCCGTCGACCCGCCGCAGGACCTTCTCCGAGCGGCCGCCGGGCAGCCCGCCGAGCACGCCCCACGGCCGTGAGAGCCAGCGGTCGTCGTGGATCGACACCTGCCCCGGCTCGAGGTAGACGTAGCGCTTCTCGACCCCGTTCCCGCCACGGTGCAGGCCTGCGCCGCCGGAGTCCGTCACGGTCGTGTAGCCGTCGACGCGCAGCGGATAGTAGGCCTCGAGGTACTCGGTCGGGATGTTCTCGAACAGCGGCCACCACGAGTGCCCGTCCATGCCGTCGCCGATCGGGCGCCCGGGGATGCCGCCGTACAGGATCTCCATGGCGTAGAAGAACTCGCCGCTGTCCTTCCAGCCGGAATACAGCATGTACGGCGAGGTCCCGTAGCCCGCGGCCGTGTTGAGCTCGGGCGCCTGCTTGGTCAGCGCGCCGCCGAGCACGTCGAACAGCCGCGCCAGCCCATGCGTCCGGCATCCCAGCGCCGCGGGGTAACGCGGGTTGAGCAGACAGCCCTCCGGCATCACGACGTGCAGCAGCGGATAGAAGCCGTCGTTGAACAGGATGTCGGGGTCGTTGACCATGATCAGGTAGACCCCGATGAACATCTTGAACATGCCCTCGGAGAGGTAGAAGTTGATCGGTCCGAGCGCCTGGGGATCGGTACCCGACCAGTCGAACCAGGCCTCCTCCCCCTCGCGCCAGATCGTCAGCTTCATCTTGTATGGGCCGTTGCCGAGCCCGTCGTCGTCGATGTAGTCCTCGAAGGTCTGCTTCTCCTCGGGGATGGCGAGTTGGATGAGCTTGCGCATCGCCTCGTGCGTGCGGTCCAGCAGCGCCTGCAGCGTCGCCAGGTAGACGTCCTTGCCGAAGCGCTCGCACAGGCCCATCACGCGCTTCTCGCCCGCATGGCAGGCGGCGATGATCGCGAACAGGTCGGCCCGGTTGACGTCCGGGAGCCGCACGTTGTTGAGGATCAGGCGCAGGACGTCCTCCTGCACCTCGCCGCGCTCGACGATCTTCAGCGGCGGGATGATGATCCCCTCCTCGAAGATCGTCGTTGCGCCCGTGGGCAGCGAGCCCGGGAGCCGCCCGCCGGCGTCCATCTGGTGGCCGAACTGCGACGACCACCCCACCAGCTCGTCCTCGTAGAAGATCGGCACCAGCACGAGCCAGTCGTTGGTGTGCGAGATCGACGCGCTGCACTTGTACGGGTCGCTCGTGAGGAGCACGTCGCCCGGGTAGATGCCGCGGTCCCAATCGGCCATCATCTCGTTGATGTAGGCCCCGAACTGGCCGACGACCATCCGGCCCTGCGGGTCGGTCAGCATCGGGAACTCGTCGTGCTGCTCGCGGATGACCGGCGACATCGCGGACCGGAACAGCACCGCGTCCATCTCGAAGCGCGCGTGCCGGAGCGCGTTCTCGATGATGTCGACGGTGACGGGGTCGACCTCGAGGTCGGGGATCTGGGCGACCTTCATGTCACGACCCCTTCCGGATCAGGATGTTGAAGAAGCGGTCGACCTCGGCGACGTAGCCGTCCAGCACGACCGTCGTGGAGTCGAACTCGGTGATGATGCTCGGGCCGGGGACGATCGAGCCGGGATGCAGCTCCGACCGGGCGTGCGTGCCGGGCTCGAGCATCGCCTCGACCGGGTCCTCCTCGGGCAGCTCGGGCTGCGGGCGATCGCCCGTGCCCACCGCGCGCAGGTTGACGATCTCCGACGCCGTGTTCGGCATCCGGAAGCCGTACAGCTGCTCGTGCAGCTCGTTGAAGCGCTCCTCGAGATCATCGCCCCATGGGACTGGGATCTCGTAGCCCTGGCCGCGGTAGCGCATGTCGGCGATGAACTCGATGTGCTGATCGTCCGCGGCGATGCCCTGGGCGTCCATCCACTCGCGTGCGCGGCCTTCGAGCGCTTTGAGGATGTCGTCCGCGTCGTCGACCTCGGACGTGAGCCGGATCAGCGTCTGCGCGAACTCGTTGCGGAAGCCCGCAACCAGGTCGCCGAGCGCGCACAGCAGCCCGGGCGAGGGCGGGACGATCACCGGGAACGAGCCCATCAGCTCCGCGACCGCGTTGGCGTGCAGCGGGCCGGCGCCGCCGAAGGCGACGAGCGCGAACTCACGCGGGTCGTGGCCGCGCTGGACGCTGATCACGCGCAGCGCGCCCGCCATGTTCTCGTTGACGATCCGCAGGATGCCGTCGGCGGCCTCCTCGAGCGACAGGCCCATGGCGTCGGCCACCTTGCCCACGGCGGCGCGCGCGGCCTCGACGTCGAGCGTCATCTCGCCGCCGATCAGGTCCGCCGGGAGGTGGCCGAGGACGACGTTGGCGTCCGTGACGGTCGGTTCGGTCCCTCCCTGACCGTACGCCGCCGGGCCCGGCTCGGCGCCCGCGGACTGCGGGCCGACGCGCAGCGCGCGGGTGAGCTCGGGCACGTGCGCGATCGAGCCGCCACCCGCGCCGACGGTGTGCACGTCCACGCTCGGGACCTTGATCCGGAACTGCCCGATCGTGGTCTCGCGCCCGATCGTCGGCTCACCCGCCTGGCATAGCGACACGTCCGTGGAGGTGCCGCCCATGTCAAACGTGAGCACGTTCGGGAAGCCCGCCCGCGCCGCCACGTAGAGCGCGCCCGCGACCCCGCCGGACGGACCGGACAGCACGCCGTAGACCGGGTTGCGGGCGGCCTCGGCGGGCGTCATCACACCCGCGTCCGAGCGCAGGATGTCGACCTCGGTCTTGACGCCCATGTTCGACAGCGAGGACTGCAGGCGATCGACGTACTGCGCGACCTGCGGGCGCACGTAGGAGTTCATGCACGCCGTCAGCGTCCGCTCGTACTCACGGAACTCCGGCAGCACGGCGGACGAGAGCGTCACCGGGAAGCCGGGGTGGAGCTCCTCGACCAGGTCCGCGATCTCCTGCTCGTGCGCGCCGTTGACGTACGAGTTGATCAGCGAGATCGTGAGGGACTCCACCCCGCCGTCGACCAGATCCTCGATCACCCGCGAGACCTGCTCGCGGTCGACCGCGACGAGCGTCTCGCCGCGCGCGTCCATCCGCTCGATGGCCTCGCGCGTATCGGCCAGTGAAGCGGGCGGGTCGGGCTTGACCATGATGATCCAGCCCGCGAGCGGGCCCGGCGTCTGCGAGCGCGCGAGGTGCAGGATCTGCCCGAAGCCCTGCGTCGTGATCAGCCCGACGCGCGCGCCCTTGGATTCGAGCACGGCGTTGGTCGCGACCGTCGTGCCGTGCACGACGTTGGCCAGGTCGGCGGGGCTGATCCCCGCGGCCTCGCAGATCCGGCTCACGCCTTTCAGGACGCCCTGACTGGGGTCAGTCGGCGTCGATGGCGTCTTCACGCGCCACTGCCGGTGGTCTCCGTCGTCTACGAGAAACAGGTCGGTGAACGTCCCTCCGACGTCCACCCCGAGCCGATACGCCATGCCACTCCTCTCAGCCTCGTTCGAGCTCCTCCAGCACCGCTTCCGTGTCGGCGCCCACCGTCCAACGGGCCGCCTGGCGGATCGAACCGGGTGTCCGGCTCAGCTTGGGCACGATCCCCGGAACGGTGATGCGCCCGTGGACCTCGTCCTCGACCTCCACCAGCAGCTCGCGCTCGCGGAAGTACGGGTCCTTGTAGACGTCCTCGGCGGTGTAGACCGGCGCGCACACGACGCCCCCGCCGTTGACGAGCTCGTCCAGCTCCGCGGCCGTGTGCTGCGCGGCGAACTCGCCGATGATCTCGTCGAGCAGGTCCTCGTGCTCGCCGCGCGCGTGGTGGGTGGCGAAGCGCTCGTCCTCCCCCAGCTCGGGCCGGCCCATGATCTTCGCCAGCCGGCGCCAGAGCGTGTCGTGGTTGGCCGCGATCACGACCCACTTGCCGTCCTTGGAGCAGTAGACGTTGCTCGGCGCGATGCGCGGCAGGCGCGGGCCCGTGGGCTGGCGGACGAAGCCGGTCTTCTCGTACTCGAGCGTGGACGACTCGCTCATGGCGAAGCAGGCGTCGACGATGCTCGCGTCCACGACCTGCCCCTGGGCGCCGTTGTTGCGCGCGATGAGCGCGAGCAGGATGCCCTGGAACGCCGACTGCGCCGCGAGCGTGTCGCCGAGCGAGATGCCGCTGCGCGGCGGCGCCTGGTCCGGGTAGCCGTTGATGTGGCGCAGGCCGGAGATGGCCTCGCCGGCGGACGCGAACCCCGGGCGGTCGCGGTAGCGGCCCGTCTGGCCGTAGCCGGACACGCGCGCATAGATCAGGTCCGGGTTGCGCGCGTGCAGGTCCTCGGGCCCGAGGCCCCACTTCTCCATCGTGCCGGGGCGGAAGTTCTCGAGCACGATGTCAGCGGTGGCGGCCAGGTCGGCGGCGATGCGCTGGCCCTCGGGCTCGCGCAGGTTGAGCGCGACCGAGCGCTTGTTGCGGGCCAGGATCGACCACCACAGGGAGCGGTCGTTGTGGCGCAGGCGGCCCCAGTCGCGCATGGCGTCGCCGTCACCGGGCGCCTCGATCTTGATCACCTCCGCGCCGAAGTCGCCGAGCAGGGTCCCGGTGAACGGGCCCGCGAGCAGCTGCCCGAACTCGATCGCCCGCAGGCCCGCTAGTGGCTCGGCCATTGCTCCTCCAGGAACGCGATCGCGCCGAGGATGTGCATGCGCATCACCGCTTCGGCGAGCTGGGCGTCGCGCGCCGTGAAGGCGGCGACGAGCCGGCGATGGCACATGAGCGACTCGTCCCGTTGGCGTTCGTCGTGCCAGAAGACGCTCCGGAACGTGCGCGGGATGCCGGTCGCGGCGCGCATCGCGTCCAGCAGGCGCGGGCTGCCGGCGGCCTCGAGGATGATCCGGTGGAACGCCTCGTTGGCGACCATCTGGTCCTCGGCTTCGCACAGCCCGGCCAGGCGCTCGATGTCCCCGTCCCCGATGCGGGGCGCGGCGAGCGCGGCGGCGCGCGGCTCCAGCAGCGCGCGCAGCTGGTAGAGGTCGAAGAGGTCATCGCGGTCGAACGTCCTGACCACCGCGCCGCGGTTGGGCTCGACGTCCACCAGGCCCTGCGCCTCCAGCTGCAGCAGCGCTTCGCGGACCGGGGTGCGACTTGTGCCGAAGCGCTGCGCGAGCGCCTCCGCGCGCAGGCGCTCGCCCGGCTTCAGCTCGCCTTCGAGGATCGCCTCCTCGAGCAGATCGCGCACGCGCGGTGCCGCCATCTTGCATACGAAACCACGCCGTCAGGGCTCGCGCAAGGCCATTCGAGCCGATTTTGCATGCAATCAGAGGCCGGGCGGTGGATCGTCCCAGCGAGGGGGACGCTCGCGCGGCACCTCGTCCGGCTCGGGTTCGTCGGCAGCGCCGGCCGGTGCGAGCCCGCGCTTGACCGTGCGTCCCACGACCAACGCGGCCCCTGCCATCGCGAGCAGGATCAGTGGCAGCGTCAGGTCGAACGCACCGTTCTGGCTCGCCGCAGGCGGCCGGTTGCTGAACGTGGCGCTCTCGACCCCGCCGCCGGGCGCGTCTTCTCCGGCGCACGCGTCGCCGCACGACTCGTCGGAACCGCGGCCGTTGCCGCCCTTGTCCCGTTCGCGTCCGGCGTCGCGGGGATCGGCGGTCCGGCTGGTGGAGGAGCCGCCGGCGACGGTGGCGGGCCGTCCGCGCCCGGG
>NZ_JAPCID010000034.1 GCF_027587175.1 Solirubrobacter deserti | reverse complement strand
GGGCGGGCGGGGGGGGGAGGGGCCCGCGGGGGCGGGGGGCGGCCGCCGCGCCCCGGGGGGGGGCCGGGCCGCTCGCGAGCGTGGGCGGGGCGCCGCCGCCGCAGGCGCCGCCGCCGGCCAGGGCGCGGAGGCGTCGCAGCCCGGTCGTCTCCAGCCGCGTGACGCGCTGGACGCTGATGTCGAGCCGGCGCGCGACGCCCGTGCGCGAGCGCGCGGGTTGCGGACCCACGCCGGCCCGCAGCGACAGCACGCGCCGCTGCGCGGGTGAGAGGTCGTCGAGGCAGCCGCCGGCCCGCGCGACCGTCGCACGCAGCCGCCGCTCGCGCTTGACCGGACCGGTCCTGGGTCGGGCGTCGTCGGCGTTGTCGAGCTCGACGCGCGGCACCGCCGGGGCCACGTTGCGAGGTGCGCGCGAGGTGCCGCCGCCGTCGCACGACGAGCCGCACGCGGAAGCGCCGCCGCGTGAAGAGCTGCGCGTGCCGGCGGGCTTGTCGTCGCCCCCGGTGGACGAACCGGCGCGGGACGAGCCCTCGCCGCCGGACGTCGTGCCGCCGCCGGACGACCCGCTCGCGCCACCGCCGGACGACGAGCCCCCGCCGGACGAGCCGCCCGCGGAGGATGAGCCGCCGCCCGAGCCGCCGCCGGACGCCGAGCCGCCGCCACCGGACGTCCCGCCGCCCCCGCCGCCGCCGGACTGCCCGCCGCCGGAGGAACCGCCGCTGGGCGTGCCGCCGCCGCTGCGCCCCCCGCCACCCTGACTGGGCGGCGCGGTCGGGATCGGCACCTGCACCGTCGGGATCGGGACCTGCACGGTCGGAATCGGCACCTGCACGGTGGGCACCGGGACCTGCACGGTCGGGATCGGCACCTGCACCGTGGGCACCGGGACCTGCACGGTCGGCACGGGGACCTTCGGCAGGTTCTTCGTCGGGTCAGGCAGCTGCGCGAAGGCCGGAGCGGCGACCACGATCGCCGCTGTTCCCGTCACGATCAAGCCCGAGATCCGCAATGCACGGGGCTAGTACCGCCCTGCGATCCTCGCCAAACCGGTGTGAGTCAGGAAAGCGCTGCGGACAAGCGGTTAAGCGCCTCGTCGATGTGCTCGGACTCGGTGATCAGCGGCGGGAGGAAGCGCAGCGTCGTCGGGCCGGTCGCGTTGATGATCAGCTTGTGCTCGAGCAGGGCGCGCTTGGCGATCTCGGGCGCCGGCCCGTCGATCTCCGCGGCGACCATCAGCCCGCGCCCGCGCACGGACACCACGCCGGGCAGCTCGCGCAACCCCTCCGTCAAGCGCTCACCCATCTCGCGCACGTGCGCGAGGAAGGCCTCGTCGTCGATCACGTCCAGCGCCACGTTCGCCGCCGCGCTGACGAGCGGGCCGCCGGCGAACGTCGAGCCGTGGTCGCCCGGGGCGAAGACCGACTGCAGCTTCGGGCCGATCACGAGCGCGCCGATCGGCAGCCCGCCGCCGAGGCCCTTGGCCAGCGTCATCGCGTCCGGCACGACGCCGAGCTGCTCGTGGGCCCACAGCGAGCCGGTGCGGCCCATGCCGGTCTGGACCTCGTCGAACACGAGCGCCGCGCCGACCGCGTCGCACGCCGCACGGATCGAGGCCAGCAGCTCGGCGTCGAACACGTTGACGCCGGACTCGCCCTGGATCGGCTCGATCAGCACCGCGGCGGTGTCCGCGTCCACGGCGGCGGCCGCGTCAGTCGCATCCACGGCACGGAAGCCCGGCACCAGCGGCGCGAACGGCGCCTGCTTGGACTCCTGCGGGGTGGCGCTCAACGCGCCGTACGTGCGGCCGTGGAAGCCGTTGAGCGCGACGACCAGATCGCCGCGCGGGCGGAACTTGCGCACGAGCTTGATCGCGGCCTCGTTGGCCTCCGCCCCGCTGTTGCAGAAGAACACGCTCTCGCCGAACGAGCGGTCGCACAGCCGCGCGGCCAGCGTCACGTTCGGCTCGTTGTAGAACAGGTTCGAGACGTGCAGGAGCGTCGCGGCCTGCCGCTGCACCGCGTCCACGACCGCCGGGTGGCAGTGGCCGAGGTTGTTGACCGCGATCCCGCTCAGGAAGTCCAGGTACGCGTCGCCCTGGGCGTCGGTGAGCCACATCCCGGCCCCGCCGACGAACTCGACGGGGTAACGCGCGTAGGTGTTCGCCAGGCTCACGTGGCCGGCCTCACTTTCGTCCCGATGCCGGCGTCCGTGAACAGCTCGAGCAGCAGCGAGTGCGGCAGCCGCCCGTCGATGATGTGCGCGTAGGTGACGCCGCCGTGGATCGCCTCCACGCAGGCCTGCAGCTTGGGCCGCATGCCGCCCTGCATCGTCTCGATCGCCGCTTCCACCTCGTCCGCCCCGCACTCGGAGATCACGCTGTCGGGGTCGGACGGGTCGCGCAGCCAGCCCGGCACGTCCGTGAGGAAGATGACCTTGTAGGCGCCCATGGCGCGCGCGATCGCGCCCGCCGCCTCGTCCGCGTTGACGTTGTGCGAGCGCCCGTCCCGGTCAGCGCCGACCGACGCGATGACCGGGATGTAGTCCTCGGCGATGTGGTTGATCACGCCGATGTCGACGCGGTCGATCTTGCCGACGAAGCCGATGTCCTCGCCGCCCGGCCCGGTCGTGGTCGACACGCGGAACAGCTGTCCGTCGTCCCCGCTGAGCCCCACCGCGGGCTGCCCGTGGCGGTTGATGCGGGCGACGATGTCCTTGTTGACCTTGCCGACGAGCACCATCTTCGCGATCTCGACCGTGTCGGCGTCGCTCACGCGCAGCCCGCCGACGAACTCGACCGGCATGTCGAGGCGCTGCATGTAGCGCGTGATGTCGGGCCCGCCGCCGTGGACGATGATCGGGTTCAGCCCGACGTACTTGAGGATCACGACGTCACGCGCGAACTCCTCGCGCAGCGCCGGGTCGTTCATGGCGGCGCCGCCGTACTTGATCACGACGGTCTTGCCGTGGAACTCCCGGATGTACGGGAGCGCCTCCAGGAGGGTGCCGACATCCCTCATGTCGTGTAGTCCGCGTTGATGGTCACGTACTCGTGCGAGAGGTCCGAGAAGAACACCTCGGTCTCCGCGCCGCTGCCGGGCAGCACGACGTCGTACTCGACCTCGTCCCCGCTCACGGCCTCGCTCAGCGCCGCCACGTCGAAGCCGATCGCGTTGCCCGCGGCGCACACCTGCACGTTCTCGATGTAGATGTCGAGCGCGAGCGGCGCCGTGTCGGTCAGCGCACCGCCGACGGCCTGCGCGATCCGCCCCCAGTTCGGGTCCCCGCCGTGCAGCGCGGCCTTCACCAGCGGCGAGTTGGCGACCGCGCGCGCGGCGCGCTCGACCACGTCGTTCGACCCGCCGCGTACCACCACGCGCCCGATCCGCTTGGAGCCCTCGCCGTCGCGCACGATGTCCAGCGCGAGCTTGCGCAACGCCCAGTCCAGCGCCTCGCCGAACTTGGTCGCGTCCTCGCTCTCGGCCTGCACCTTCACGCCCGAGGCGCCGGACGCCTGGAAGATCACCGTGTCGTTGGTGGAGAGCTGGCCGTCGACGGAGATGCGGTCGAACGAGCGCTCCACGCACAGCCCCAGCAGGAGGTCGGCGAACGGCGCGTCGAGCGCCGCGTCGGTCTGCACGAAGCACAGCATCGTCGCGAACTTCGGGGAGATCATCCCGGCGCCCTTGGCCTGCGCGGTCAACCGCACCGTGCCCGACGGCAGCGCGACGTCGACCTCGACCTCCTTGGCGAACTTGTCCGTCGTCTGGATCGCCTCGGAGAAGTCGCCGTGCCCGTACTCGCGCAGGTCCCCGCGGGCGCGGGCGATGCCGCGAATGACGTCGCCGGCGTCGAGCTGCACGCCGATCACGCCGGTGGACGCGACCGCGACCTGGTCCTCGCGCACCCCGCTCGCCATCGCCGCCGCGCCCTGCGTGCGCGCGGCCTGCTCGAAGCCGCGGTTGCCCGTGGCCGCGTTGGCGTTGCCGGAGTTGACGATCACGGTGCGGATCGCGTCCTGGCGCGCACGCTCCTTGGTCAGCACGACCGGCGCGGCCAGCACGCCGGAGCGCGTGAAGCGCGTGGCCGAGACGCACTCGGGCGACGAGCACACCAGCAGCCCGACGTCCATGCCGCCGCTCGGCTTGATGCCCGCCGCGACGCCCGCGGCCTTGAAGCCCGCCGGCAGATCGCCCGGGTTCTCGGTCACGTGCTCCGGCAGCTCGAGCCACCTGCTCATCTGAGACCCTCCGTCTCCGGCCGCCCGAACATCAGGTTGAGGTTCTGCACGGCCTGCGAGGCGGCGCCCTTCCACAGGTTGTCGATCGCGGCGAACACGATCACGCGGCCCGTGCGCGGGTCGTGATGCCACGAGATCCGGCAGTAGTTGGTGTCGCGCACGTCGATCACGCCCACCGGGCCCTCGCGCAGCTCGATGAACGGCTCGTTGCCGTACAGCTCGTCGAACAGCGTGAGCAGCTCCTCGCCGTCCACGTCGCGCGTGGGCGTCACGTAGGAGGTGACGAGCTCGCCCTGCGCGAGCGGCAGCAGGTACGGCGTGAACGTCACCGTCACGTCGTTGCCGAGCGCGGACAGCTCCTGCTCGATCTCCGGCGTGTGCCGGTGCCCGGTGATCTTGTACGGCGCGACGTTCTCGTCGGCGGCGATGAAGTGGGTCGCCGGGGTCGCGCCGCGCCCCGCGCCGCTCACGCCCGACTTGCCGTCGATGACCACGTCGCCGATCAGCCCCGCCTTCGCGAGCGGCGCGAGCCCGAGCAGCGCTGCCGTGGGGTAACAGCCGGGGTTGGCCACCAGGTCGGCCCCGGCGATCTGCGCACGGTTGAGCTCCGGCAGCCCGTAGACCCCCTGCCCGAAGATCTCCGGCGCCTTGTGCTCGCCGTACCAGTCGTCGTAGGTGGTCCGGTCGCGCAGCCGGAAGTCGGCGCTCAGGTCCACGACCCGCACGCCGCGCTCGCGCAATTGCGCGACCACCGGCGCGGCCGCCCCGTGCGGGTAGGCGACGATGGCCGCGTCCGCCGTCTGTCCGTCGAACGTCTCCAGCTCGAGCGGCACCCGCGTCTTCGGGTGCACGTCGTCCAGCCGCTGCCCCGCCTCCGCCCGCGCGGTGACCGCGGACAGCTCGAAGAACGGATGGCGGTAGAGGATCTGCGCGGCGATCGCGCCGGCGTAGCCGACGGCGCCCAGGACGGCGACCTTAGCCACGGAGCTCACCCTCGAGCTTTTCCGCCACCGCCTTTACGATCTTCTCGCGCTGGGGCGAGATCTCGTCGTCCGTGAGCGTGCGGTCGCCCGCGCGGAACTCCAGTCGCACCGCGAGCGACGTCTGCCCCTCGCGCGCGTACACGTCGAACACGCGCACGTCCTTGAGCAGCTTGCCGCCCGCGCCGCGCACCACCTCGACCAGCTCGGACGCCGTGCGGTCGGCCGGGACCCAGAACGCGAGGTCCTGACGGATCGCCGGGAACGACGTGAGGTCCTCGTAGTGCGGCGCGACGACCGCGTGCGGCAGCACGGCGCCGAAGTCCAACTCGAAGCCCGCGACGCGCGCGAGGCCGAACTCGGCCGCCACGCCCGGGTGGATCTCGCCCAGCCAACCCGCGTCCTCGCCGCCGACCAGCACGCGCGCCGCGCGGCCCGGATGCAGGAACGGGTCGGCGCCGCGCACGACGGTGAAGTCCACGCGCAGCGCGCCCAGCACCGTCTCCAGCACGCCCTTGGCGGCGAAGAAGTCCGCGGTGGGCGGGTTCCCGTCACCCCACGAAGCCGGCCGGATGCGGCCGGTCATCAGCGCGGCGAGGTGCATCCGCTCGTCGGGGAGCGGCGTCGAGCGCGCCTCCGCCGCCGTGGGCTCGCGGCGGTGCGGACGGTCGAAGTAGACCGAGCCCTTCTCGAACAGCCGCACGTCCTCGGCGCCGCGCGCGGTGTTGTGGCGGACGCTGGTGAGCAGCGAGCCCAGCAGCGTCGTGCGCATCACCGCGAGGTCCTCGGACAGCGGGTTGCGCAGCTTGACCGCCGAGTCGTCGATCCGCAGGCGCCGCGCCATCTCCGGCGCCTGGAAGCTCCAGCCGATCGCCTCGCTGAAGCCCGCGCCCACGAGCGCGTCGCCCGCGCGCCGGCGCAGGCGTTGCTCGGGGGTGAGCCGCGCGCTCATGCCGTGACCGGGAATCGTCGCCGGGAGCTTCTCCAGCCCCCAGATGCGCGCGACCTCCTCGATCAGGTCGACCTCGCGCGTGACGTCGTTGCGGCGGAACGCCGGGACGGTCACATCGAGCCCGTCGCCGGCGTCGTGGACGTCGAACTCGAGCGCCTCGAGGATGTCGGCCTGCTCGCGGATCGGCACGGCCGTGCCCAGCAGGCGCGTGACCTTCTCCTCGCGCAGCCGGATCGTCTTCGGCGCCGGCCCTTCGCCGCCGACGTCGATCGTGCCCGGCGCCAGCCGCGCGCCCGTGAGCTCGAGCATGAGCTGGGTCGCGACGATCGTGCCCCACATCGACTGCTCGGGCGGCAGGCCCTTCTCGAACCGGCCGGACGCCTCCGTGCGCAGGCCGAGCTTCTGGGACGTGCGCTGCAGCGTCGGCCCGTGCCAGTTCGCGGCCTCCATCAGCACGCGGGTCGTGTCTTCGCGCACCTCGGAGCGCTGGCCGCCCATGATCCCGGCGATCGACGTCGGTCCCTCGCCGTCGTCGATCAGGTGCATGGAGGAGTCCAGCGTGCGGACCTGGTCGTCGAGCGTCGTCATCTGCTCGCCCTGGCCGGCCCGGCGGACGACGAGCTTGCCGCCCGCGACGAGGTCGAAGTTGAACGCGTGCAGCGGCTGGCCCGTCAGCAGCATCACGTAGTTCGTGATGTCCACCACGTTGTTGATCGGGCGCTGACCCGCGGCCATCAGGCGCGCCTTCAGCCAGCGTGGCGACGGGCCGATCTTGACGTCCTCGAACAGCCGCGCAGTGAAGCGCGGGCAGAACTCCGCGTCCTGGACCTCGACCGTCACGCCCTCGACCGGCCCGGGCGTGCCCGGGTCCTCCATCCACGGCGGCGGATTGAGCGGCGCGCCGGTCGCGGCGTGCACCTCGCGTGCGACGCCGTACACGCTCAGGCAGTCCGGGCGGTTGGGCGTGATCTCGAGCTCGAGCACGTCGGTGGAGATCGGCAGCACCTGCGCGAGCGGCGTGCCCGGGACCAGGTCGTCGTCGAGCACCATGATCCCGGCGTGGTCGGAGCCGATGCCGACCTCGTCCTCGGCCAGGATCATGCCGTTGGACGGCACGCCGCGGAGCTTGGCCTTCTTCAGGCGCGTGCCGTCGGGCATGACCGAGCCCGGCAGCGCGACCCCGACCGTCTGGCCCGCGGCGACGTTCGGCGCGCCGCACACGATCGTCGACACGTCACCCTCGCCGATCGCCACCTGGCAGACGCTCAGGCGATCGGCGTCCGGGTGCTGCTCGCGCTCGAGCACACGCCCGACCACGAAGTTCTCCAGCGCGGACACGCCGTGCGTGTGCACGCGGTCTACCTCGGTGCCGGTCATCGCGAGGCGCGCGGCCAGCTTGGACGCGTCCATCCCCGGGTCGACGTAGTCCGTCAACCAGAACAGCGGCAGCCTCATCCGAATTGCTCCAGCAGTCGAAGGTCGTTCTCGAAGAACATGCGCAGGTCCGGCACGCCGTGCTTGAGGAAGGCGATCCGCTCGATGCCCATGCCCCAGGCGAAGCCCTGGTGGCGCTCGGGGTCGTAGCCGGACTCGGCGACGTAGCCGTAGAGGTTCGGGTCCACCATGCCGGCGCCGAGGATCTCGATCCAGCTCGTGCCCTTGCACAGCGGGCAGCGCGAGCCGTCCTTGAGAAAGCCCTGCTTGCAGTTGAAGCAGGACACGTCGAGCTCGACCGACGGCTCGGTGAACGGGAAGAAGTGCGGGCGCAGGCGGACCTCGCGGTCGTCGCCGAAGATCGCGCGGGCGAACGCGAGCAGCGTGCCCTGCAGGTCGCCGAGCGTCAGGTTTTCGTCCACCGCCAGGCCCTCGACCTGGTGGAACTGCGGCGTGTGCGTCGCATCGTTGTCGGGCCGGTAGACGCGGCCCGGGACGATGATGTACAGCGGCGGCGGCTGCAGCTCCATCTGGCGGACCTGCATCGGCGAGGTCTGCGTACGCAGGACGACGTCGTCCGCGACGTAGAACGTGTCTGCCAGCGACCGCGCCGGGTGGCTCGGGTCGTGGTTGAGCGCGTCGAAGTTGTAGTAGGCGAGGTCGATCTCCGGCCCTTCGACCACGGAGAAGCCGAGCCCGACGAACACGTCCTCGATCTCCCGCCGGGTCGCGGTGAGGATGTGCAGGTGTCCCGCGGGCGTGACGGGCGTGCCCGGCAGCGTGACGTCGACCACGTCGGCGGCGAGCCGCTGCTCGAGCTCGACCGCCTCGAGCTCGGCCTGGCGCGCGTCCACCGCGGCCTGCAGCGCCTGGCGCGCCTGGTTGGCGCCCTTCCCCACGGGCCCTCGCTCCTCCGGCGGGAGCTTGCCGACGTCTCGCAGCAGGTTCGGCAGCTCAGCTTTACGGCCGAGGAAGCGGACGCGGATCTCTTCCAGGTCCGCGGTCGAAGCGGCGGCGGCGACCGCGGCCTCGCCCTCGGCGCGCAACGCGGCGATCCGGTCGGCGGTGGCTGTGCTCATGAGGGCGTGATCCTAGTTAGCTCGTAGACAGCGACAGTTGCGGCCATGGCGGCGTTCAATGAGTCGGCGTGCGCGATCGGGATGTGGGCGACCTCGTCACACCCCGCGATGAAGTCGTCGGAGAGGCCTTCGCGCTCGGCACCGACGACGATCGTGACGGGCGCCACATCGGCGCGGCCGGCTTCGCCGGCGCGTGCCGATTTCGGCTTGGCGACCGCCCGCAGCGGCTCACCGGAGCGCGCGGCCAGCGCGATCTTGCGGCCGGGCAGCTCGGCGGCGTTGCGCACCTTCGCGACGGGCACGGAGAAGATCGCGCCCATCGAGGCGCGCACGGCCTTGGGGGACCAGGGATCGGCGCTGCCCGGGCCGAGCGCGACCGAGCTCGCGCCGAACGCCAGCGCGGACCGGATGACCGTCCCGACGTTGCCCGGGTCCCCCACGCCCCACAGCGCGACGCACAGCGGCCCGACGGGCTGCGCCCAGCGGATCGGATAGACGCCGATCGCCCGCGTGGACGAGCCCAGCTGCGAGACGCTCGGCATCACGTGGGAAGCGACCGGGATCCCCTCCAGGCCGGAGCCGGAGGTGACGTAGCGCGCGCTCGCGTGCCAGCCCGCCGCCTCGGCGGCCTCCAGCAGGTCCTCGCCCTCGGCGACGAAGGAGCCCAGCTTGTCCCGCCACTTCTTGCCGGCGAGCTTGCGAATCTCCTTCAGGGCTTCGTTGTGGGGGCTCTTGATCTCTTCGGTCACTGAAAGCGGGGGTCTCGGGGGGCGGCAGCCCCCGGTGGCCAAAAAAAAGGGCGCCGCTCCGACTCGGAGGGGCGCCCTATTGAAGGCTCGGCGGTTTCGAGGTTGCCTAGGCCGCCGAGGCCTCGCGGGCGCGCTCGACGAATCGGCGGAAGGTCTCGGGATCGCGCACGGCGATGTCGGCCAGGACCTTGCGGTCCAGCTCGACGCCGGCGGCCTGCAGGCCGTGGATGAACGTCGCGTACGTCATGCCCTCGGCACGCGCGGCGGCGTTGATGCGGGTGATCCAGAGACGGCGGAAGTCACGCTTGCGGTTGCGACGATCGCGGTACGCGTACGCGTCCGCCTTGAACATCGCTTCCTTGGCGCGCTTGTAGTTCGAGTTCGCCTCGCCGCGGAAGCCCTTCGTGCGCTCGAGGACCGCACGGCGCTTCTTCTTGGCGTGGACTGAACGCTTGACGCGGGTCATCGGCCGTTCCCGTTCAGCATCGTCTTGGCACGGGACGCGTCACCCTTGACGAGGACGATCGCAAGAGCCATGTGCCGCTTGCGCTTGGGTGACTTCTTCTCGAGGATGTGGCTCGAGAAGGAGTGACGGGCCAGCACCTTGCCGGTGCCGGTCACCTTGAAGCGCTTCTTGGCGCCGGAGTGCGACTTCATCTTGGGCATAACCGGCGGCGCAGTATAGCGAAGCAAAGGCCCCGCTCCCACGAGAAATCGCGGGAGCGGGGCGGGTCGCTTGCTACGGCGTGGTGGCCGACAGAGTCAGCGTCACGCGCTTGGTGTAGTTGCCCTCGAGCAGGCGGTCACCGGCGGAGACCGGCTGCTTGAGGTTGAGCGGCACCGACTCGTTCGCGAGCGGGTGCCCCCAGGCGTCGAGCTCGACCGTGCTGGTCAGCGGCACGAACGCCCCGGCGTTGTCCTGCACCTGCAGCGCCTGCGGCATGACCGAGGAGCCGTTGACCAGGTGGCCCTTGGCCGTGCTCGTGGGATCGGAGATCGTGAGCTTCGACGAGCGGACGCTCGACGTCGCCTTGACCGTCGCCCCGGCCGTGTAGACCTGGTCGAGACCCGGCGTGATCGCGCCGAAGTTCAGCGCGCCCTCGATCGTGATCCCGAGCACACGCGGCACCGTGCCGATCACGTCGACGTCCTCGTCGACCGAGTCGCCACCGGACGGCTCATCGATCGTGAAGGCCACCGTCTTGGTCGCTTCCACGTTGCCGGCCTTGTCCGCCGAGCGGTACTCGATCGAGTACGCGCCCTCGGCCTGCGCCTGGAACGTGGTCACGAACGGCGACGCCGTACCGGTGTTGGTGTTCTTGACCCACGCACCGTTGTTGACGCGGTACTCGGTGTAGTCGACGCCCGAGCCCGGCACCGACGAGCTGTTCTCGCTGACGGTGACCTTGGTCACCATGCCCTTCCACTCGCCTTCCTCGCGGTGGCCGTGGACCTTGCACACGAACGTGTAGGTCCCCACCTGATCGACGACCACATCGGTCGGCGGGGTGGTCGGGAAGGCGTAGCCCGGCGGCGGCAGCAACGACGTGCCGTCCGCGTTGGGCGCGTCACCCGGGTTGAGCTTCCACAGATCGTGCGTGGTGCCGCCCTCGTTCCAGGTGAACCGGACCGTGTCGCCGACCTTGGCCGACACGGCGGCAGGGTCGAACACGGCCGGCATCGCCTTGACGGTGTGCGTGGCCGCCGGACCGCCGCCCGTGCCGGTCTCGGCCGGATCGGTCGCCGACAGCGTCACGCCCACCGGACCGGTGTACGTGCCACCCGGACCCGGCTGGGCCGGGTTGAGCGCCGCCGTGGTGTTCGGCGCCGTGTCGTCACCGGACGGCTCGTCGCCGATCGTGAAGTCGACCGACTTGGTGGTCTCCACGTTGCCCGCGTTGTCGGTCGAGCGGAACTCGACCTTGTGGGCGCCGTCGCCCGAGACGGTGATCGGACCCTTGGCGACATCCTGGCCGAGCGGCTCGACGCGGATGTTGCGGTAGTCGATCACGTCGCTCGTGCCGTGGTTCTGCAGACCGATGTAGCCGCGCGCGAACTGGCGATCCGTCGTCGACGGGTCACCCTGTCGCGAGGACGGCTTGTCCCGCGTGTTCTCGAAGGTCTGCAGGACCTCGCCGTTGCGGATGATCGTGTACGTCTGGCCGACGACGCGAATCTCGTAGTCGACCCACGTCCCGCGCGGCTGCACCTTGGCCTGCGTGGTGTTCAGCGGCTGGAAGTTGTACACGGACCCCGTCTTCTGGGGCTCCGACGGCTGGTTGTCGTTGATCTGGATCTCGTGGCCGCAGTAGATCGCGACCCAGGCCGGATCGCTCTGCGCCGAGCCGACCTGGCAAGCGTGACGCTGGCCGGCCGGACGCGTGACCGCCTCGGTGGGGTTCGGGAAGCGCACGAAGACGCCGCCGTTGCCGCTGGTGCCGGTGCTGGAGTCACGCCACTGCATCTTCAGCGAGAAGTCGCCGTAGTCCTTGACGGGGTACCACGGCATGCCGAAGTTGCCGAACGTGCGGGCGTAGCCGCCGTTCGGGTCGTCGACCCAGTTGAGGCCGCCGGCCCCAGCCTGCGCCCACTTGGCGAGGTCGGCCGCCGAGTTGAGGATCGTCTCCGTCTCCTCGTACGGCTTCCACTCGCCGCCGTCGACGCGGACCTCGGTCTTGGCGACACCGGAGCCGGTGCCGTCGGTGGCGTCGAGATCCACCTGGACCGGGCCGTCGTAGTTGGCCTTCGGCGCCTCACCGTTGAGCTTCGCGGTGGTCGTCGGCGCCGCCTTGTCGATCTGGAAGGTCACCGTGCGCGTGGCCTCGGTGTTGCCCGCCTTGTCGACCGAGCGGTACTCGATCGTGCTGCGACCGGCCGTCTCGACGACGATCGGATCGCTGTAACGCGTCCAGGCGGTCGTGCCCTGGTTGCGGTACTCGATGTAGTCGACGCCCGTGCCGCCCTGGTTGTCCGTGGCGTTGAGCGTGACCGTGACGTTCGACTTGTAGTAGCCGTTCGTCCCGTCCGGCGAGGCCGGGTTGAGCGTGTGCGTCGTGCGCGCCGGCGAGGAGTCGCCGCCGCCACCGCAGCTGTCGGCCGCGACCTTGAACGAGTCGAAGCTGATCGGCCGCGCGGTGTTGCCACCGTCGTGCTTGACGAACAGGCCGACCTTGGTGATGCCGCCGGCGCCGAACGTCGACGCGTTGACCGGCACCGCCTGGGCGATGGAGGCGAACGTCGTGCCGTCGTAGGAGTACTCGGTCACGAGGTTCGTGCCGTCGTACGTGGCTCGCAGCCACAGGTCGGCCGTCTGCGGGGTCAGCTTCCCGGTGTTCGGGTAGTTGCCGCCGTAGCCGGCGTTGATCGACCCGTTGGAGGTCAGCACGCGCTCGGCCCAGATCCCGTTCATCGGGTTCCCGCCGAGGTCGTTGGTCTTGTACTGGACGCCGATCTTGGCGAAGTAGTTCGGGTTGTCGGAGCCGTAGATCACGAGGCCGCCGGCAACGCCGTTCTGGTTGATCGCCGTGTGGTCGAGCTTCGTGGTCACCGACCACGGGCCCGTCGGCACGTCCTGCAGGGCGATGTTGCGGGCCGTGAAGTTGGCGCCCGAGACGTCACCCTGCGCGGTCGTCAGCGAGAGCTTGCCACCGGCGACGGCCACGTTGGCCGGCGTCGAGTTGCGGATCTCCCACTTGGGATCGAGCGCCGCGCCGTCGAACTCGTCGTTCTGGACGCAGGCGGTGACCCCACCGCAGTTGTCGCCCGCGGTCTGCGGGTCGGCGGTCCCGGGCACGACGTTGAACGCGTCGAGCTGGACCGTGTCGTTCTCGCCACCGTCGTGCTTGGCGAACAGGCCGAGCTTGAGGCCGCCCGGCTGGCTCAGGTACTGCGAGACGCTGATCGGCGCGCCGAACGAGGTGAACGTCGAGCCCTCGGTCGACGTCCAGGTCGTGATCGTGCCCGCCGTGGCGTCATGCACGAACCGCACCCAGACGTAGTCGCCGGCGGTCGAGAGCCCACCCGAGTTCGGCCACGGCACCGTCGCCGGCGGCAGGGTGACCGCCTCGCCGTTGGCCGTCAGGACGCGCTCCGCCCACTTGCCGGGCTGGTCGCCCGCCGTCTCCGGATCGACGTCGCTCTTGTACTGCAGAGCCGTCTTGAGGAAGTGGTTCGGGTTGGTGCTGTTGATCAGCGCCAGACCGGCCGCTTCGCCGTTGCGGTTGATGTTCTCGTGGGCGATCTTCGCCGTGGCGACCCACGAGCCCGTCGGAGCGTCCTGATAGAGCACCTGGGCCGTGGCCGTGCCGCCGTACAGGTCGCCCTGGATGACCGGCAGCGTCAGGTGGCCGCCGGAGACGCTCGGGGCGTTCCCGGAGGACGGGTTCAGGATCTCCCACTTGGGGTGGAGCTCCGAGCCGGTGAACTGATCCGACTGCGGGGAGCAGCCGGCGGTGCAGTTGACCGGTGTGTCCTCGGCCGAGCCGCTGTGGACGCGCAGGTAGTCGAACGACGCGGTGCCGCCGCCGTTGGAGCCGCGGAACGCGACCGGGCCGACCTTCAGCGCACCCGTGATCGGCGCGGCGTGGGTCGCCGTGCCGACGCGGGTCCAGCTCGCGCCGTCGTCGGTGGAGAACTCACCGATGATGTTCGTGCCGTTGTTGCGGGCACGCAGGAGCACGTACGCCGGCAGCTGGCCGCCCGGAGCGGGCGTGATGCTCGAGCCGATCGGCGGGTTGACCGCACCGTTCTGGGTGACGATGAACTCGAACTGGTGCGTGCCGTTGCTCGACTGGATCGCGACGAGCTTGGCGAACGTGTTCGGCTGCTCGGACTTCCACAGCACGATGCCGGCCTGCTCACCGTTGGCGTTGAGGCCGCTGGTCTCGAGCTTGGCCGTCGCCGTCCACTCGCCGTTCGGCGCGTCCGTGAGGACGGTATTGGAGGCGAGCGCGTCGTTGGCGATGAAGTCGCCCTGCAGGATCGGGAGGTTCACGTGCCCGTTGGACACCGTGGGGCCGCCGCCCGCGGAGCGCAGCACGGTCCACTTGGCGTCGAGCGCCGAACCGCTGAACTCATCCGACTGCGGGAGGCAGGAGGTGCCGCCCGTGTTGAGGTTGATCGTGAACGTGACCGAGCCGACCGGATCGGTCTGGTTGCCGGCGCGGTCGCGGGCACGGTACTCGACCGTGTGCGAGCCCTGGCCGCGCACCGTGAACTTCGCCTCGAACGGCTCGGCGTTGCCCGTGTTGGTGGCACGGGTCCACGCGCCGCCGTCGACGCGATGCTCGATCCACTCGACGCCGGTGGCGCCGGTGCCGTCGGTCGCGCGCACGGTGACCTCAACGGGCGCCGTGTAGCTCGCCGCCGGGGTCTGGCCGTTGATCTGGACCGTCGTGGTCGGGGCCGCGGAGTCCGCGCCCACCGTGACCAGCGAGGTCTTGGTCTGCTTCTCACCGTCGGCGTACGTGACGGTCAGGCTCGCCGTGTAGGTGCCGGTCTGCGCGTACGTGTGGGTCGGGTTGGCCTCGGTCGACTTGGCCGTGCCGTCACCGAAGTCCCACTCGTAGCTGACGCCACCGGAGGCGCCGAGCGAGAACGCGACCTGACGCGCGGTGGACGTCGAGCGCCACTGCGGGTCGGCGGTCGGCGTGTCCGGGCCGCCCGTGTAGGACAGCCGGAACAGACCGACGTCGTTGCCCGTGTCGAAGAAGCCCTGGTAGACCTGCACGTAGAGCGCGCCGTCCGCACCGAACTTCGAGTCCATGTAGCTCGCGCCCCATTGGAAGCCAGAGCCGTCGCGCAGCGAGTCCGCGTACACGGGCTGAGCGCCGTCCTGGTCAGTCGCCGGGTCGAGCAGCAGGCCGTGCTTGGCGCTGCTGTTGCTGAAGTCGTTCAGGAACCAGCGGCCGTCCCAGTACTTGGGCCAGCGGACCGAGTTGTCGGTCGCCGCGTCGTCGTAGCGGTAGACCGGGCCCGAGAACACCGTCGCGCCGGAGGCGGTCAGGTACGGGCACAGCTGCGTGTTGGTGGCGCCGTAGTCCGGCGCGTTGTTCGCCCCGGTCGGACGGGGGAACTCGGGGCAGCCGTTGCCGCCCGGGTTGCCGCGGCTGTACCAGAGGTTCAGCTTGCGCGCCGTGCCGGCGTCCTTGCCCGTGCCCGTGGTATGCGGCAGGGTCGTCAGGCCGGTGTTATTCGGCGAGTCGTTGACGAGGTTCTTGCAGTCGTACCAGCCGGGCGTCGGGCCGGCGGTCGGGCCGGCGACCGGGCCGCCGTCCACGAAGCCGGGGCCGTTGGTCGTGCGCAGCGCGCCGTTGGTCCCGACGCGGTCACGGTAGGCCTGCTGGTTGCCCATGCAGTACGGCCAGCCGTAATTGCCGGCGCTCGGGAGCTGCGTCGCGCTCTCGTACGTCGACGGTCCCATCGTCCGCGACGGGGTGGTGGCGTCCGGACCGACCCACGCGGCGTACGGGACGTCGGTCTTCGGGTCGATCGCCATGCGCGACGGGTTGCGCAGACCCATCGCGTAGATCTCGGGCTTGGTCTTGCCGCCGCCCTCTTCGGTGCCGCTGAACAGGTTCGGGCCGTTGGGTGCGTCCGCGCCCGGGATGCTGTACGTGGTCCCGACGCCGGGTGTGACCGGCGCGCCGTCGGCGAGCTGCTCGATCGGGTTGATCCGCAGCATCTTGCCGTTGTAGTCGTTCGTGTTGCCCGCCGTCCGGCGCGCATCACGGATCGAGTAGTTGGCGGCGCCGCAGTGGTTGTTGGACACCTCGGTGGCGGGCCCGACCGGGCACTTGATGCCGGGGTGGTTGCCGGACGTGCCGCTCGTGCTCTGCGAGGAGTTCGAGTCGCCCGTCGTGACGTAGAGGTTGCCCTTGGAGTCGAAGGCCATGCCGCCACCGCGGTGGCAGCAGGAGTAGACCTGCGAGTCGTACTCGAAGATCTTGACCTCGGAGTCCATCTTGAGCTTCTTGGTGGTCAGGTCGACCGTGAAGCGCGAGATGCGGCCCTTGCCGATCTTCGTGATCCGGCGCGCGTCGCCGTCGGCGAGGCCCGGCAGCACCGGGTTGTCCGGGTTGAAGGTCGGGAAGTACTGCAGATAGATATGGCCGGTGGTGGTGAAGTCCGGCGACGGAGCGATGCCGAGCAGGCCGGTCTCGATCTTGCCGTTGATCTCGTCTCCGCCGCCACGATCGCCGTAGACCGGGATGACGCCGACCTGCGTGATGCCGCTGTTGACGGTGCCGGTGGCGGCCTTCGGATCCCACAGGTGGATCGTGCCGCAGCCGACGCCGACGTTGCGGTTGGCGAAGTCGAGGATGCGCGGGCTCGACGGCTGGCCGATCATCTTGCCGCGCTCTTCGTTGCTGCGGCAGTCGGCGCGGCCGATGTAGAAGACCCAGCCGTTCTTGACCGGCGCGACACCGTGCGACTCGCCGGAGACCGGGAGGCCGCCGACGCCGCTGGTGACGCGCTCGCTCTTGTAGTTGGAGTTGATCGTCGCCTTGCAGCCGCCGCGCACGAGGCCGGCCGCCCATTCGATGGCGCCGGTCAGGTGCTTGCGCAGGTTCTCCTGCCCGAACGCGGCCGCGGTGCGGCCCATGCCGGTGTAGAACGAGCGGCCGCCCTGGAAGTCACGGCACCAGGAGATCGGCCAGTCGGTGCCGCCCGTGGCGGTGCCGTCGCCGGCCGGGGCGCCGGGCGCGCGGTAGCGCGCGACGGTGTGGACCGTGCCCGTCGGGCGCGTGGTCCACGTGTACCAGATGTCCTCGCGCGTCCACTCCAGCGGGAGGTCGCGCGTGGCGGGGTGCACACGGTCGCCGGATGCGACGACCTGCGTACTGGCGGTCGTCGGGCTGTTCGCCGCGGGGCGAGCACCGATCAGGCCGTTGAAGAACGTGTTGCCGGTCTCGGCCTCCGCGGAGGAGCCGATACCGACGAAGCCGCCGCCGCCCTCGATGTAGGCCTGCAGCGCACCCTCCTGCGCCGCATTCAGGCGGTCACCCGCGCTGTTGAGGAAGACGACCGCGCGGTAGTTCGCGAGGTTCGCCGCAGTGATCGCCGTCGCGTCGCTGCCCGCGTCGACGTCGAAGTCGTTCGCGTCGCCGATCGCGGTGATGGCCGCGACACCGGCGTCGTTGGTCGCGTTCGCACCCCCGTGGAACACGAGCACCTTGCTCGGCGTCTGCGCCGATGCGCTCGCCGCAGCGAGCAACCACAAACACAAGACGAGCAGCGCCAAAGGCACCACACGCCAACCTGGACGCAGACGTGACGTCGCGTCCAGCAACCCAACAGCCCTCACAGAGTTTGCCCTCCTCCTCGGCCTGGACAGCCTTTTGTCTCTCAGGGCGCGATACTACACGTCCTTCGCCGGATGGTGAACCATCTTCTGTCGGACGCGTGCTAGAAGGCCGCAGTTAGGCCTGAGAAACGGCACGCCGCGTTGACGCGGCCGAGTGCGGCGGGCGAGAAAAGCGCTGGAAAGCGGGCGAGCCGCCCCGATCGGGGCGGCTCGCGGAAGCGCTAAGCGGGCTTGCTCGTGTCGCTCGGCGCGGCCTTCGCCGGCCCGAGCATCATCGTCATGTTGCGGCCGTCCTGCTGGGGCCGCTGCTCGACGACGGCGAGCTCGTTGAGGTCCTCGGCGAGGCGGTTGAGGATCATCTCGCCGCGTTCCGGGTGCGCCATCTCGCGCCCGCGGAACATGATGGTGACCTTGACCTTGTCGCGCGCCTTCAGGAAGCGCTCGACGTGGCCCTTCTTGGTGTCGTAGTCGTGCTGGGCGATCTTCGGCCGGAACTTGATCTCACGGACGTTGATCGTCTGCTGGTGCTTGCGGGCCGACTTGGCCTTCTGCGCCTGCTCGTACTTGTACTTCGAGTAGTCCAGGATGCGCACAACGGGGGGCTTGGCCTCCGCCGCCACCTCGACCAGGTCGAGGTCCTTTTCCTGGGCTCGCCGCAGAGCGTCTTGGGTGCGCATGATGCCGACCTGCTGACCGGTGTCGTCGATGAGACGAACCTCGGGAACGCGGATGCGCTCGTTGACGCGGGTGGTATCACGCTCCGGCGGCTGCCGGTCAAACCTGCGAGGGACCGGCATTAGCTGGTGTAGGCGCCGTACGTCAAGAACGCGGCGCGGTATGGGAACGCGTATTCAACGTCACGAAGTATAGGGCGAAACATCGCTGCGGCTCAAGTTCCCGTTCCGAGGACCGAATACTCCGGCTGAGCCCGAGACACGGATTCGTCAACGGCAGAGGGTTACCCGAGGGGCACGGATGCCCGCGGGTCACCCCCTACTCGGCCGCCGAGAGCTGCGCCTTCAGGCCCTCGAGATCGAGCGCGCCCTGGTCGCCTTCCTTGTGCCGGCGCACCGACGCCGTCCGCTCCTGCACCTCGCGGTCGCCGACCACGAGCATGTACGGGATCTTGCGCAGCTCGGCCTCGCGGATCTTGCGGCCGATCGACTCGGTGCGGTCGTCGACCTCGACGCGGAAGCCGTCCAGCGCGCTTTGCAGCTCGCGCGCGTATTCGACGTGCCGGTCCGCCACCGGGAGCACGATCGCCTGGACCGGCGCCAGCCAGACCGGGAACTCACCCGCGTAGTGCTCGACGAGCATGCCGATGAAGCGCTCGAAGGAGCCCATCAGCGCGCGGTGGATCATCACCGGGCGGTGGTCGGCGTTGTCCGCGCCCGTGTACGTGAGGTCGAAGCGCTCCGGCATCACGTAGTCCAGCTGCACCGTGCCGAGCTGCCAGGAGCGGCCGATCGCGTCGGTCATGTGCAGGTCGATCTTCGGGCCGTAGAAGGCGCCGTCGCCCTCGTTGATCTCGTACGCGAGGCCGCGCTTGTCGAGCGCGTTCTGGAGCGCCGCTTCGGCGCGGTCCCACATGTCCTCGGTGCCGATCCGCTTCTCCGGGCGGGTGGAGAGCTCCAGCCGCGGCTCGAAGCCGAACCGCTCGTAGATCGCGAAGCCGAACTCGAGGCAGCGGATGACCTCCTCCTCGATCTGCTCCTCGGTGCAGAAGATGTGGGCGTCGTCCTGCGTGATGTGGCGGACGCGCAGCAGGCCGTGCAGCGTGCCGGACGGCTCGTGGCGGTGCACGAGGCCCTGCTCGGAGTAGCGGATCGGAAGGTCGCGGTAGCTGCGGCGCTGGCTGTCGTAGAGCTGCGTGTGCGCCGGGCAGTTCATGGGCTTGAGGCCCTGCTGGTCGCCCTCGACGTCCGTGAAGTACATGTTCTCGCCGTACACGTGCCAGTGGCCCGAGCGCTTGAACAGCTCGCTCGTGTACAGGATCGGCGTCTTGACTTCCTTGTAGCCGCGCTGCGAGTTCTCCGTGCGCCAGAGCTTGGTGAGCTCGTTCCAGATCGCCATGCCGTTCGGGAACCAGAACGGCGACCCCGGCGACAGCTCGGAGAACATGAACAGCTCGAGCTCCTTGCCGAGCTTGCGGTGGTCGCGCTTGCGCGCCTCCTCGAGGCGCTCCAGGTGCTCGGCGAGCTCCTCCTTGGTCGCGAACGCGGTGCCGTAGATGCGCGTGAGCATCTGGCGGTTCGCGTCGCCGCGCCAGTACGCGCCGGCGACCGAGGTGAGCTTGAACGCCTTCGCCCGGCCCGTGTCGGGCGCGTGCGGGCCGCGGCACAGGTCCCGGAACTCGCCGTTCTGGTAGATGCCGACCGTCTGGACGCCCTGGTTGGTCACCAGGTCTTCGATCAGCTCGACCTTGTACGGCTGGTCCTCGCGCAGGTAGCGGTCGATCGCCTCGGCCGTGGTGGCCTCCGAGCGCACGAACGGCTCCGCCGCCTTCACGTGCTTTTTCATCTGCGCTTCGATCTTCGGGAAGTCGTCCTCGTTGATCGTCACGCCGGGCGGGAACTCGAAGTCGTAGTAGAAGCCCTCGGCGATCGGCGGGCCGATGCTCACCTTGGTGCCGGGATAGAGCTCGAGGACCGATTCGGCCAGCACGTGCGCGATGTCGTGGCGCAGCAGCTTCAGCGCGTCTCCGTCCCCCGCCTTCGCGGTCACGATCTCGATCGGCTGCCCGTCCGTCAGCGGCACGTCGAGGTCGATGATGCGCCCGTCGTCGTAGGCCGTTCCGTCGCGCTTCTCCGTCTTGTCGGCGTCCAGGACGCGGATGGCCAGCGCCGCGCGGGCCAGGCCAGGGCCGATATCGGCGGCGAGGTCGGCTCCGGTGGAACCGTCGGGAAGCTCACGGACAGAGCCGTCGGGAAGCGGGACGCGCACGGCGGCCATGCTAGTGAGCCGCGGACTTGCGGGTTCAAACCGACGTCAACGGCGACCACACCGCTGGCGCCGCGCAAGCGCTGCGCACACGGGGTGCACAACGCGAGTTGCGCTGAGCGGGACCAACGTCACGCACCCCTCCGGGAACCGGACCTGATTGGGCCGAGGCCGCTACGGTGTCCCGCTCGCCGCAAGCGACGAAAGGTTTCACCATGCGCACGACCACGACCGCTCTTCTGGCCGTGGGCGCCGCGACTCTCGCAGTACCCGCGACGGCGCACGCCGCCGCCCAGTCGGACTTCCAGGTCCCCCTCGCCGGCCATCTCACCGTGGCCGACCAGATGCAGTACGAACGGACCGCGCTCGCCCAGGAGCGCTTGACGCGCAAGGCGTGGCCGCTGGCCCGCCGGCTCGCGAACGAGCGCGGCGAGGGGTTCTCGCCCGCGCAGTACCGGCGCCGCGTGAGCGGTGATGCTCCCGCCACGCTCGCGCGCCGGATCCGATCGCTCCGGAGCGACATCCGGCGCGAGGAGCGCAAGGACCGTCGGCGGGCGGCCCGGGCGCGGGCGAAGGCGCGCAACGCCACTGCCTCCCCCGCGCTGGAGGCGATCGCCGCGTGCGAGTCGGGCGGCGACCCGGCCACGAACACCGGCAACGGGTTCTACGGCAAGTACCAATTCACGCTCAGCACATGGCAGAGCGTCGGCGGCTCGGGCAACCCGGCCGCAGCGTCGGAGGCCGAGCAGAACCGACGCGCCGCGATCCTGTACGCGCGGGAGGGCGCCTCGCCCTGGCCGGTCTGCGGACGCTAGGGTCCGCCGGCCATGGCGTTCCGTGACCAGTTCCCCGTGCTGCAGTCGATCGCGTACCTGAATGCGGGTACGGACGGGCCGATTCCGCTTGCCGCCGCCGAGACGGCGCGTGCGGAGCTCGACGCCCAGCTCAGCGAGGGCCGCCTGCACGCGCACTTCGCGCGCCGCCACGACCTCGCCGCCGGCCTGCGGGAGGGATACGCGCGCGTGATGCACGCCGCCCCGGAGCACGTCGCGGTCACGAGCGGGACGAGCGCGGGGCTCGGCGCCGTGCTGGCGGGCATGGACATCGGCCCGGCGGACGAGATCGTCACCTCCGACGCCGAGCACCCCGGCCTGATCGGCCCGCTGATCGGCGCGCGCCACCGCGGGGCGACCATCAAGGCCGTGCCGTTCGCCGAGCTCGCCAACGCGGTCACCGCGAAGACGACGCTCGTCGCCGCCAGCCATGTCAGCTGGATCACGGGCGAGCTCGCCCCCGCGGAGCTCGCCGAGGTGCCGGTGCCGGTGATCCTCGACGGCGCGCAGGGCTCGGGTGCCGTGCGGGTCGACGTCGGCGAGCTCAACTGCGCCGCCTACGCCGCCGCCGGTCAGAAGTGGCTGTGCGGCGCCGACGGCACCGGGATGCTCTACCTGGACCCCGAGCTCGGCGAGCGGGTGCGGACCGTCAACCCCACGTACTTCTCGTTCGAGGACACCAGCCTGGGCCTGCAGAGCCCGCTCAAGTCGGTCGCGAGCCGCTTCGACCTGCCGCTCCCGCGCGAAGCGGTCGCGCTGTCGGCCGCCGCGCTCGAGGTCCTGGAGGCTGAGGGCCTGGACGCGATCATCACCCGCGCCGCCGACCTCGCCGACCGCTTCGCCACCGCGCTCGCCGACGCCGGCTACACGGTCGCGCCCCGCGGCCGCTCGACCCTGATCGCCTTCGAGGTCGACGAACCCGAGGCCAAGCGTGAGCAGCTGCTCGAGCGCGGCGTCGCCGTCCGCGACCTGCCGGGCACGCCGTACCTGCGCGCGTCGGTCGGCGCGTGGAACGACGAGTCCGACCTCGACCGCCTGCTGGAGGCGCTCGAGCCGTGAAGTCCGTCTGCGTGTACTGCGGCTCGAGCGCCGGCAACGACCCGGCGTACCTCGAAGCCGCCCGGCAACTCGCGGCGGTGCTCGCGCAGCGCGGCCTGCGGCTCGTCTACGGCGGCGCGTCCGTCGGCCTGATGGGCGCGGTCGCCGACACGGCGCTCGCCCACGGCGGCGAGGTCGTCGGCGTCATCCCGCAGGTGCTGGTCGACCGCGAGGTCGCCCACCCAGGGCTGACAGAGCTCCACACCGTCGCCGACATGCACGAGCGCAAGGCGCGGATGGCCGAGCTCAGCGACGCATTCGTCGCGCTCCCGGGCGGGATCGGCACGCTCGAGGAGCTCATCGAGGTCTACACGTGGAGCTATCTCGGCATCCACGACAAGCCGCTCGGCCTGGTCAACACCAACGGCTACTACGACGGCCTCACGACGTTCCTCGACCATTCGGTCACCGAGGGCTTCCTGCGCCCGGAGACCCGCGCCGGCCTGAAGGTCGCGGCCGACCCCGAGACGCTGCTGGACGAGCTGGTCCGAGGACGGACGTGACCCGTCAATAGCTTGTGACGTGCCGTTTGGTCCAGGCGCCTCGCCGGAAACAAGCCGGTCAGCGCCCGTGTTCCAGCCGGCGCCTTCACTGGTCCCGCTCGTCGCGACGGGCGGGCGGGATCAGCCGTATCGTTGCGGCATGCGCGCTGCCGTCCTGATCGTCCTGCTGCTGGCGCTTCCGAGCAGCGCCCACGCCGCCACGCTGGTCAAAACCGGCTCCACCCTGACGTACACCGCCGCCGCCGGCCGCGTGAACACGGTGACGTTCAACGTGCCCAACTCCGACCGCCCGCGCGAGGTGCGCATCACCCGGGACGGCGACGGCGACCCGATCCAGACCACCGGGTGCGGCAGCCAGGACTTCTGCACCGGCATCGAGCGGATCGTCGTGAGCCTCGGCGACGGCGACGACTTCGTCGACACGCGCAACTTCAGCGGCCCGGTGAGCCTCGACGGCGGCCCGGGCACCGACCAGCTGCACGGCGGCGGCGGAGCCGACGCGCTCGACGGCGGTGACGGCGACGACGTGCTCGACGGCGGCACCGGGACGGACGCGCTGTACGGCAACACCGGCGACGACGCGCTCAACGGCGGCACCGGCGGGGACGCGCTCAGCGGCGGCCCGGGGCTCGACGGCGCCACGCACGTGATGCTCGCCGCCGCGCCGGCCCCGACCGTCTCGCTCGACGACGCCGCCAACGACGGGCTCCCGGGCGAGGGCGACAACTACGGCTCCGACATCGAGGACGTCGCGATCCTCGGCCAGGGCATCGTGGTCCCGAGCGGCTCGACGCTGATCGGCAGCGCCGGCCCGAACGAGCTGTCCACCGGCGCCGGCACCGACACGATCGTCGGCGGCGCGGGCATCGACCGCGTCGACGCCGACGCGGGTGACGACGCGATCGACGTGCGCGACGGCTTCAGCGACCGCGTCCGCTGCGGGCCCGGCGCCGACGCGGTGACGGCGGACACGCTGGACGTGCTCGGCGACGACTGCGAGAACGTGAACGTCGCGCCCGCAGGCAACGCGCTCGACGACCGCCCGCCGACGATCGAGTGGGCCGCGCCCGCGACCGGCGCGCGGCTGGCTGCCGACCCCCCGAATACGCTCACGGTCAACGCGGCCGACGACCGCGGGCTCGCGCTCGTGCGCTTCCTCGACGACGACCGCGTGCTGTGCGAGGTCACCGCGCCGCCGTACTCGTGCGCCTACCAGGCGACCGCGGGTGATGTGGGTCGCAACACGCTCTCGGCGGTCGCGGTCGACACGGCCGGCCAGACGACCACGATCCAACGTCCGGTGATCGTCAACCGCTTCCGGCCGCGCTTCACCATCACCGTCAAGCGCGGCTTCAAGGTCAGCGGGCGGCTCGCCTCGAGCGGCGCGGGCTGCCGCGGCACGGTGACCGTGCGCGCCACCGTCGGCAAGCGCACGCTCAAGACCACGCGCGTGAAGCTCACGCGCCGCTGCACCTACGCCGCGACGGTGCGGGTCAGCCGCCGCGCGAAGCTGCGCTTCAGCGCGCGCTTCGCCGGCAACGGGCTGGTCATGGCGCGAGCTGCTTCAAGAGCAGCGCCTCGGTGAGCGCGGACTTCTCGAGCTCCTCCAGCGAGACGGACTCGTTCGCGGCGTGGATCTGCGCCGCGTCGGAGTCCTGCGCGCCCCAGAGGACGATCGCGGCGTCCGGATAGACCTCGGCGAGGTGGGCCACGAGCGGGATCGAGCCGCCGTTGCCCATCACCGCGACCGGCTTGCCGTACGCCGCCTCGAGGGCGCGGGCGGCGGCGGCGTCGGCGCGCAGGGCCAGCGGCGAGGACGCGGGCTCGACTTCGATCTCCACGTGCGCGCCCCACGGCGCCCGCGCCCGCAGGTGCGCCTCGACGGCGGCCATCGACGCCCGCGGGTCCGCGCCCGGCGGAACCCGCACCGCGACCTTCGCGCGCGCGGCCGGGATGACGATGTTGCCGGCGCCCTCGACGGCGGGTGCGTCGAGGCCGAGCACGGAGATCGCGTGCCGCGCCCACAGGCGGTCGCCGACGCTTCCCGGCCCGATCAACTGCACGCCGTCGAGCACGCCGGCCTGGCGGCGGAAGTCCGCTTCGGGCAGGTCCGCCCCCGCCCACTCGCCCTCGAAGAGCCCGTCGACGGCGACCGCTCCGTCGGCGTCGTGCAGCGTCGCGAGCAGCCGCGTGAGCGCGAGCAGCGCGTCGGGCGCCGCGCCGCCGAACATCCCCGAGTGCAGCGCGTTCTTCAGCGTGCGCAGCGTCACCGTGAGCTTGCCGTGCCCGCGCAGCGTCGTGCACAGCGTCGGCTCGCCCAGCTTCCAGTTGCCGCCGTCCGCGATCACGAGCACGTCGGCGCGCATCAGGTCCGGCTCGCGCTCGACGACCTCGAGGATGCGCTGGCGTCCGTTCTCCTCCGAGCCTTCGATCAGGACCTTCACGCGCACCGGCGGATCGAACCCGTGCGCGCGCAGCGCGCCGAGGTGCGCGACGACCCCGGACTTGTCGTCGGCGGCGCCGCGCCCGTAGAGACGGCCTTCGCGTAGCGTCGGCTCGAACGGGTCGCTCTTCCAGCCCTCGGGCGGAGCGGGCTGGACGTCGTAGTGCGCGTACAGCAGCACGGTCGGCTCGCCGGAGCCGTACTCGGCGTAGACGCTCGGCGCCTCGCCCGGCACGTCGACGAAGCGCGAGCCCGGGAGCAGCTCGCGGACGAGCGCGGCCGCCTCGTCCAGCGGCGCCCGCGGATGGCCCTCGAACGCGATCGACGGGATGCGGACGAGCCGCTCGAGGTCCTCACGCAACCGTCCGGCATCAATCGGGTCCATCGCGGGCACATTAGAGGCCGTGCGGCGGGTCGAGCGCGCATCACCCTCGCGGTCGACGGCGCCGGCCAGAGCGGCGGAGTTGAACGTCACACACGCCCACAAGCGCGCCGAACTGGGCGAACGCCTCGCGGACTGGCTCGCAGCGCACGGAAACGGTCGCCGGGTCCGTCACACTTGAGCGCGTGACCGATGTGCTCGAGGGCGCTCATATTGCCGGGTGCCGGATCGAGTCCGTCGCCGGCCGCGGAGGCATGGGGATCGTCTACCGGGCGACCCAGCTGTCGCTCGGCCGCCCCGTCGCGCTCAAGCTGATCGCGCCCGAGCACGCCGCGGACAGCGACTTCCGCGAGCGCTTCCAGCGCGAGTCGCGGATGGCGGCGGCGATCGATCACCCGAACGTGATCCCGGTCTACGAGGCGGGCGAGGAGGACGGGCGCCTGTACATCGTCATGCGCTGGGTCGAGGGCACCGACCTGCACAAGGAGCTGCGCGCGCACGGCCGGATGGACCACGCGCGGGCCGCGCGCATCGTCCATCAGGTCGCGGGCGCGCTCGACTCCGCGCACGCCGCCGGGCTGGTCCACCGCGACGTCAAGCCCGCCAACGTCCTGCTCAGCGGCGAGCACGCCTACCTGGCCGACTTCGGGCTCACGCGCTTCGCGAACTCCGAGACCAACGTCACCACCGGCGGGCACTTCCTCGGCACCGTCGACTACATGGCGCCCGAGCAGTTCCGGCCCGGCCCGAGCGACGCGCGCGCCGACGTCTACGCGCTCGGCTGCGTGCTCTACGCCGCGCTCGTCGGCCGCCCGCCGTTCGTGCGCGAGACCGTCCCGCAGACGATGCTCGCCCACCTGCACGACCCGCCGCCGCCCGCGCCCGGCGACTTCAACCGGGTGCTCGCCCGTGCGCTGGCCAAGGACCCGGCGGACCGCTTCCCGTCGGCCGGCGACTTCGGTCGCGCCGCGCTCGCGGCCGCCGAAGGGCGCTCGGTGACCGAGGAGGAGCGGTCGGTCGCGCGCGGCGCCGCCGCGCCGACGATGCAGCGCCTGTGGTCGGGCACCGTCGACGCGCCGCCGGAGGCGCCGATCGAGGAGCTCCCGCCCGTCAAGACCTACCGCGCTCGCAAGCGGCCACGCTGGCTGCTGCTCCCCCTCGTGGGCCTGCTCGCGGCGGCCGCGGTGGCGGTCGCGGTGATCCCGGGCGACGCCAAGGTCCCGCCGCCCGGCTCCCCGGTGAGCGAGGACGAGATCGAGCGGCTCGCGCGCTCGTTCGCCAACGCGTACGCCAAGGAGGAGCCGGCGGGCATCCGGCGCATCATCACCACCGACGCCGAGCGCGTGCTGCCCAACGAGCGCCAGCAGGGCCGCGACGAGGTCACCGCCGCGTACGAGCAGCAGTTCGCCGAGAGCAACATCACGCGCTTCGACCTCAGCGAGCTGGAGGTCTCCGGCGGGCCCGTCGGCCGGCTCACCGCGCGCTACACGACCGGTCGCGTCACGGGCCGCATCACGTTCAACGTCATCCGCGAGCGCACGCGGGCGCGCATCAAGCTGATCGCGTCCGAGCCGGATCCCGGTTAGCAGTATCCGAGAAGCGAAGTGGCCGCAATGGGCGCTAGCGTGCCCGGCATGGCCACGACGGAGACGCAATCGCCCACGGCTCACGCCGCTGACAGCCACGACCTGATCCGCGTGCACGGCGCGCGCGTCAACAACCTCAAGGACGTCAGCATCGAGATCCCGAAGCGGCGGCTGACCGTCTTCACCGGCGTCTCGGGGTCGGGCAAGAGCTCGCTCGTGTTCGGGACGATCGCGGCCGAGTCCCAGCGGCTGATCAACGAGACCTACAGCGCGTTCGTGCAGGGCTTCATGCCGGCGCTCGCGCGGCCCGACGTGGACGTGCTGGACGGCATCACGACCGCGATCAGCGTCGACCAGGAGCGGATGGGCGCGAACCCACGCTCGACGGTCGGCACGGTCACCGACACCGACGCGATGCTGCGGATCCTGTTCAGCCGGCTCGCGCAGCCGCACATCGGCGGGCCGGGCGCGTACTCGTTCAACGTGGCGTCGGTGTCCGGCAGCGGCGGGCTCACGATCCAGCGCGGCGAGAAGACGATCACCGAGAGCGCGAGCTTCAGCCGCACCGGCGGCATGTGCCCCAAGTGCGAGGGCCGCGGCGCGATCAACGACTTCGACCTGGCCGCGCTCTACGACGAGAACAAGTCGCTCGACGACGGCGCGCTGACGATCCCCGGCTACAGCATGGACGGCTGGACCGGCCGCATCTTCCGCGGCTCGGGCTTCTTCCCGACCGACAAGCCGGTCAAGGACTTCAACAAGCGCGAGCTGCACGACCTCCTCTACAAGGAGGCGACGAAGATCAAGGTCGAGGGCATCAACCTCACCTACATGGGTCTGATCCCGCAGATCCAGAAGTCGATGCTGTCCAAGGACGTCGAGGCGATGCAGCCGCACATCCGCGCGTTCGTCGAGCGGGCGGTGGTGTTCAAGACCTGCCCGGAGTGCGACGGGACGCGGCTGAGCCGCGAAGCGCGCGAGTCCAAGATCGACGGCGTCTCGATCGCGGACGTGGCCGCGATGGAGATCCGCGAGGTCGCCAAATGGGTGCAGACGCTCGACGAGCCGTCGGTCGCGCCGCTGCTGAAGGCGCTGCGCGAGACGCTCGACTCGTTCGTGGACATCGGGCTCGGCTACCTGTCGCTGAACCGGCCGTCCGGTTCGCTGTCGGGCGGCGAGGCGCAGCGCACGAAGATGATCCGCCACCTCGGCTCGGCGCTGACGGACATCACCTACGTCTTCGACGAGCCGACGATCGGCCTGCATCCGCACGACATCAACCGGATGAACAACCTGCTGCTCCAGCTGCGCGACAAGGGCAACACGGTGCTGGTGGTCGAGCACAAGCCGGAGACGATCGCGATCGCCGACCACGTCGTCGACATCGGGCCCAAGGCCGGTTCGCTGGGCGGCGAGATCATGTTCGAAGGGACCGTCGACGGGCTGCGCGAGAGCGACACGATCACGGGCCGCCATCTCGACGACCGGGCGTCGCTGAAGGACACGGTCCGGCAGGCGAAGGACAAGCTGGAGGTCCGCGGCGCGAACATGAACAACCTGCGCGACGTGGACGTCGACATCCCCCTCGGCGTGCTGGTGGTGCTGACCGGCGTGGCGGGGTCGGGCAAGAGCTCGCTGATCCGCGGGTCGGTCGAGGGCCACGAGGGCGTCGTCACCGTCGACCAGGGCGCGATCCGCGGTTCGCGGCGCTCGAACCCCGCGACCTACACCGGCCTGTTGGACCCGATCCGCAAGGCGTTCGCCAAGGCCAACGGCGTCAAGCCCGCGCTCTTCAGCGCCAACTCAGAGGGCGCGTGCCCGAACTGCAACGGCGCGGGCGTGATCTACATGGACCTCGGGATCATGGCCTCGACCTCGGTCACGTGCGAGGAGTGCGAGGGCAAGCGCTTCGACGCCTCCGTGCTCGAGTACACGTTCGGCGGCAAGGACATCAGCGAGGTGCTCGGGATGTCGGTCGAGGAGGCCGAGGCGTTCTTCCGCGAGGGCGACGGCAAGGTGCCCGCGGCGCACAAGATCCTCGCGCGCCTGCACGCGGTCGGGCTCGGCTACGTCAAGATCGGCCAGCCGCTCACGACGCTGTCGGGCGGCGAGCGCCAGCGCCTGAAGCTGGCCGTGCACATGGCCGAGAAGGGCGGCATCTACGTGCTCGACGAGCCCACCACGGGCCTGCATCTGGCCGACGTCGAGCAGCTGCTCGGCCTGCTCGACCGGCTCGTGGAGGACGGCAAGTCCGTGATCGTGATCGAGCACCACCAGGCCGTCATGGCGCACGCCGACTGGATCATCGACATGGGCCCGGGCGCCGGCAACGACGGCGGCACGGTCGTGTTCGAGGGCACGCCGGCCGACCTGGTGGCGGCGCGCTCGACGCTCACCGGCGAGCACCTCGCGGACTACGTGGGCACCGGTGAGCGCTAGTACGCGCGATCGCTCGGGGTCGCCGGCGCCGGCTGGGGGCGACCGGTGACCGGAAGTGTGCTGGTGGCCCATGACCGGTCGCCGGGTGGCGCCAGGCGGTGATCGGCGACCGCAGAATCGTGCGTACTGGCGTGAGCCGGTGTTTAGCAGTCCCGCTGGGTGAGGAGCGTGACGGTGGAGCGGCGGTCGACGAGCGTGCCCTCCACCGGATCGACGGCGCACACGCGGCTGATGCCGGGGATCACCCGGTCCAGCCAGCTGCCGCCCTGCTCCTCCACGGCCTTCAGGCCGAGCTTGCCGAGCGCGTCCGCGGCCTGATCGAACTCCAGCCCGACCAGCTCCGGAATCCGCACGCGCATGTCGCGCGTGACGCGGACGGCGTCCGTCGCCGGGCGCCGGCCGGTCGAGCTCGCGCTGACGTCGATGATGTTGGCGCCCGGGTCCAGCGGCACCTCGGCGTGGAACTCGCCCGCGTCGACCTCGGCGCTCTCCCCCGCGATCAGCACCGCCGAGTCCGCCGGTGAGACGGTCCCGCGCACCTCGACGCGGTCCTCGAACGTCGTCCCGCCGTCGTCGGGCGTCGTGAGCTTGAGCGTCACGCGCGGCGGGTTCGCGGTCGCCCGCGGCTCGTCGCCGCAGCCGGCCACGAGCAGGCCGGCGGCGAGAAGCAGGACGAGCGCGCGCATCGCAGTCAAGGCTACTTCTTGACATGTGACCATTTGGTCACGTATATTGTGGGTGTGACCGACGACGACCGCGTGTTCAAGGCCCTCGCCGACCCCACGCGGCGCTTGCTGCTCGACCGGCTGTTCGTGCGTGACGGCCGCACGCTGACCGAGCTGGAATCCGAGCTGGAGATGACGCGCTTCGGCGTGATGAAGCACCTCAAGCTGCTGGAGGCGGCGAACCTCGTGGTCACGCGGCGCTCGGGCCGGGAGAAGCTGCACTACCTGAACCCGGTGCCGATCCGCCAGATCCACGACCGCTGGATCGACAAGTACACGGAGCACCGCGTGTCGGCGCTCCTCGACCTCAAAGACGAGCTGGAGAACGCATGAGCACCATGACCGCTGAGACGACCCAGGTCTACCGCGTCTACATCCGCACCTCGCCCGAGGCCGTGTGGGACGCGATCACCAAGCCTGAGTGGACCGAGCGCTACGGGTACCAGGGCGTCGCCGACTTCGACCTGCAGGTCGGCGGCAAGGCCAACATGCGGCCGGGCGCCGGGATGCGCGAGTTCCCGCACGTGCCCGACACGATCATCGACGGCGAGTTCCTCGAGGTCGATCCGCCGCGCCGGCTCAAGCAGACGTGGCGGATGCTGATGGACGCCGACCTGGCCGCCGAAGGCTTCACGACGCTCACCTACGAGATCGAATCCGTCGGCGAAGGCGTCACCAAGCTCACGGTCACCCACGAGCTCGAGAACGCGCCGCGCAACGCGCACGTGGTCGCGGGCGGGATCGAGGCCGAGGGCGGCGGCGGGGGCTGGGCGTGGGTGCTCAGCGACCTCAAGTCGGTGCTGGAGACGGGGTCGCACATGGCCGCGGGCTGACAGACTGCGGCGCCATGAAGCGAGCGATCTTCGTGGCCCCGTTCGGGGAGCTGAGCGAGCCGCGGGTCGTGGCCGAGCTGGCCCGCCGCACCGAGGAGCGCGGGTGGGACGGGTTCTTCGTCTGGGACCACGTGGCCTACAAGCCGCCGGTCCGCGAGCTGGCCGACCCGTGGGTGTGCCTGAGCGCGGTCGCGATGGTCACCTCGCGCGTGCTGATCGGCCCGCTGATCACGCCCCTCCCACGTCGCCGGATGCACCAGCTCGCGCGCGAGACCGTCTCCGTGGACCGCTTGAGCGGCGGCCGGCTCGTGCTCGGCGTGGGCATCGGCTCCGAGACCACGGGCGAGTTCGACCCGGCGCGCTTCGGCGAGGAGGGCGACATGCGCGAGCGCGCGCGGCTCCTCGACGACGGGCTCGAGCGCCTGGTGCGCTACTGGGACGGCGAGTTCGAGCCGCGCCCCGTCCACGGCCGCATCCCGATCTGGGTCGGCGGGCGCTGGCCGCGCAAGAAGCCGCTGGCGCGCGCGGCGAAGTGGCAGGGCTACTTCCCGGTCGAGACCCGATCCCCGGACGACGTGCGCGAGATGGCCGTGGCACTGGGCGAAGGGTTCCCGATCATCGTCGTCAACCAGCCGGACGTGGACCCGGCGCCGTGGTTCCAGGCGGGCGCGACGTGGGTGCTGACGGGCTTCGGGCCCGAGCCCACGGTCGCGGCCGTGGAGGCGGTGATCGATGCCGGACCCTGAACGCGCGTTCATCGTCACCGGCGGGGCGGGCGGGATCGGGCGAGCGATCGTGGACCGGCTACCCGGGCACGTCGTCGTGCTGGACGTCGTCAACGGCGAGGACGCCGCCGACGAGGCGGTCGCGGCGGACGCGATCGCGCGCGCCGAGACGGTCGCCCCGCTGGCCGGGTGGGTCAACAATGCGGCGGTGTTCCGTGACGCGTGGCTGCACGAGGACGAGCCGGTGCTCGACCTGATCACGGCGAACCTGGCGCTCGCCGTGACGGGCTGCCGCGTCGCGGTGCGGCACTGGCTGCACGCCGGCCGCGGAGGCGCGATCGTCAACGTCTCCTCCCACCAGGCGCTGCGACCGGTCCGCGGCGCGCTGCCCTACGCCGTCGCCAAGGCCGCGCTCGAAGGGCTCACGCGCGCGGTCGCGGTGGACTACGGGCCGCACGGCATCCGCTGCAACGCGGTCGCCCTCGGGTCGATCGCCACGCCGCGCTCGGATGCCCGGCCCGAGCTCACCGCGGAGCTCGCGCGGCTGCACCCGCTCGGCCGGATCGGCACGCCGCAGGAGGTCGCGGACGTCGTGGCCTCGCTGCTGGCGCCCGGGTTCGTCAGCGGCGCCGTGATCCCGGTCGACGGCGGGCGGTCGGTCCTCGGCCACGACCCCGAGGCGCGCGAGCTCTGAGCGCGGTCGGCACGCGGACAGTTCACAGGAACGCGGCGCACGTGGGCGCCTCACCGTGCAGACTTCGGCGCGATGAGGCGCACCGTCCGCGAGCGGCCTGCCGAGCGCTCCGAATCCGCCGTGCTGTCGCGCGCGGCCACCTCCCCACAACACCAGGTGCTGGACCTGCAGCGCTCGGCCGGCAACGCCAGCGTCGCGGCGATGCTGTCGCGCCAGGCCGCCCCAGCGGCCGCCGCCACGCTGCCCAGCGCGGAGGAGCTCACGTCCCGCATCGCCAACTGCATCGGCATCTGGGAGACCAACCGGGGCGGTGACGCCCCCAACCCGCAGGAGTCCTCGCTGGACACCGTCGCCGGCGTGAAGGCGAGCATGGCGACGATCGAGCAGGCGACCATGCCGTACGCGCTCGACGCGCTGCGCCGCCACGTCTCGCTGCGCAACCTGGCCGAGCCGCCGCTCACGCGCGAGGAGATCGACGCCGCGATCCTGCGCGTGCAGGCCGTCCCGACGCTGCTGACCGCGATCACCACCGCGGCCGCCGCGGGCACGTCGCCCGACGACTTCATCCGCGACCGCCAGGCGCAGATCACGCCCACCGGCCTGTCGGACGAGCACGTGCGCACGATGTTCAGCGCGGTCGAGCTCAAGGAGACGATCGACACCAAGCACGGCGAGCTGGGCAAGACCAAGACGGCCAAGCAGGCGGCGGAGGAGATCCCGGAGGGCGACCGGCTCGGGCTCGGCGTCGGCTCACTGACGTCCTACATCCGCACGCCGCGCAACTGGGGCGAGAACCGCGCCGCCTGGCAGCGGCTGGCCGTGAACCTGATGCCCGGCAACGTGGGCGAGCGCGTGAACGCGGTCGCGACCTCGTCCGGCGGCACGGCGCTCGCCGGTCCGGTCGTGCGCGGCCGGGTCGACGCTCAGCTCGCGCAGACCCCGCGCCCGACCGAGCAGCAGATCGTCGAGCGCGTCGCCCAGCAGAACAACCCGAACGAGACCGGCTACGGGGCCAACGTCTGGGCCACGTACCAGCGCATCTACTAGCCGCGGTGCACGTCTCGGCCGTGCACGTTGGCCGAGAACTGCGCGCCGTCGCTGAAGGTGAGCTGCCAGCGCGTGCCCTCGAGGGCGACGTGTGAGATCGACGTGACGCGCCGGTTCGTCCGGCGCGTGACGGTGCGGACGATCCGCGCGGGCGCGCGCGGGTCCACCCGCACGGCCTCGCCCGTCGGCTTCTCGGCCGCGGGCAGGTCGGTGACCAAGCCCTTCGACGTGACGCGGACCAGCCGGACGCGGCCGTTGACGACCACGCGCGCGTCGAGGTGGTCGGTCGTCACCCGCAGCGTCTCCACGCGGGCACCGTCCGGGATCCCGGTGAGCGCCCGCTCCAGGGCCACGGCGCGCAGCAGCGAGCCGCCCTCCGCGGGGACGGCGCGCGCGGACGCCCCCTCGCGCAGCAGCCCGAACAGCTCCCCGCCGACGCCCGCTGTCCACACCGCGACGGCAGCCACGATGGCGACGAGCAGCACGCGCGACATCACGCGCCGGCCGCCCCGCCGGCGCCGCCAGGCGGGGGTGCGGCGCGCGGGCGGGGCGTACGGCGGCGCCGCGGCGTGGAACTCGGTGGTCGGCGCGAGGATCGCGGTCGGGTGCTCGACCGGCGGGGCATCGCCGATCGTGGCCACGAACTGAGGCTCCTCCCGCTGCATCGAGAGCAGAGTCGGGCGCGCGGGCACGAGCGTCAAGCCCTGACGGACGATTCTCGTAGCACCTCGCGCAGCTTGGCGGCGAACGCCTCGGGCTGACCGGCCCACCCGAACTCGCCGTCCAGGAAGCCGCCGTGGTGGCTCGGGAACACGGTCGCCTCCTGGCCCAGGTAGGCGGCGGTGCCGTCGCCGGTGCGGCCGGTGAACGTCGCGCGCGACTCCTCCCCCACCGCGATCACGATCCGCGTCGGAGCCGCCGCGAGCGCCTCGCGGTCCGGGCGGTAGTCGCGGATCGCGGCCCCGCGGTCGCTCAGCAGCGGGTCCTCACGCGTGCCGTCGTCCTCGGTCGGCATGCCGAACATCGCGGGGTCGGGCGCGGGCTGGGCGAAGTAGGCGTCGGTGTACTCACCCTCCCACGTGGTCAGCCGCATGAACGCCGCCATGCCGTGGCCCCACCCCTTGGCCTGGTAGGTGGCCTGGACGGCCTGGGTGGCGCGGCGGGCGGCCTCGGCGTCGGGCAGCATGTCGATCAGCGGCGGCTCGTGCGCGACGAGCGTGAGCACGTCTTCCGGGTGGGCGGCGACGAGCGCGAGCGCGGTCACGGCGCCGCCGGAGCTCGCGAACAGGTCGACCGGGCCGCCGACCGCCTCGATCACCGCGTGCACGTCCTCGGCCTGCACGGTCGGCGAGGCGTCGACGCGGCCGTCGTGGCGCGTGCTGCGGCCCATCCCGCGCGGGTCGTAGGTGATGACCGTGCGGTCCGGGAACAGCTTCGCGAGCGCCCGGAAGCCGCTCGCGTCCATCGGCTGGCCGATCAGCATCAGCGGCGGGCCTTCGCCCGACCCGTGGACGTCGTAGGTGATGTCGGCACCGGCGTGCGGGAGGACGTGCGTGGTGGTCATGGCGCAGAGACTCCCGGTCAGCTGGAAAGTCATCGGCGTTGACACGTGTAAGTGAACGCAGGGATACTTCGCTCGCCAGGTCCCGAACTTGAGGTGGAGGAGAACTTTGTTCGCACGCACTGCTCGCAGCGCGGCGTTGCTGATTGCGCTGACGGCGTCCGCAGGGCTCGCCGCGCCCGCGGCCGCCGTGCCGCCCGGTCCCAACGGCGAGCCGCCGCGACCGTCGACGGCCACCGGGGCGACCGTTCCGGCGCCGACCGTCAGCGGCCCGGTCGCGAGGACGTCGCCGGTCGGCGATCCCGCACACGGCTAC
Organism: Solirubrobacter deserti; assembly: GCF_027587175.1. Taxonomy (GTDB): domain Bacteria; phylum Actinomycetota; class Thermoleophilia; order Solirubrobacterales; family Solirubrobacteraceae; genus Solirubrobacter; species Solirubrobacter deserti. The sequence goes on along the minus strand of NZ_JAPCID010000034.1, from coordinate 29,539 downwards.
CCGTTCCTGGCCACCGACGTCGACCTCGCCAAGGCGGGTTACGTGGAAGAGGAGTTCCTGATCTCCGGGCAGGCGACCCGCTACGCCACCGGCAACAGCACCACGACCGCGACGGTCACCAGCACCGGGCATCCGTACACGACGCGCATCGTCGTGCGCCGTCCCACCTCGGCCGCGAAGTTCAACGGCACAGTCATCGCCGAGTGGAACAACGTCAGCAACCAGTGGGACCAGGAGGTCGACTGGTTCCAGACGCACGAGCACCTGCTGCGCCAGGGCTACGTCTGGGTCGGCATCTCCGCCCAGCGCGTGGGCTTGCACTCGGCCACCGGCCTGAAGGCGTGGAGCCCGACGCGCTACGGCGCGCTCGACGCGACCGCCGGCAACACGATCACCGACGACACGCTGTCCTTCGACATCTTCTCGCAGGCCGTCAAGGCGCTGCGCAGCCCGGCCGGCACCGACCCGCTCGGGCCGCTGGCCGCGCCCGACTACGTGATCGCGACCGGCCACTCCCAGTCCGGCGGCCGTCTGCGCACGTACGCGAACTCGATCCAGCCGCTGTCGAACATCCTCGACGCGATCATCCTGCACGGCAACGGCGGCACCATCCGCACCGATTTGCCGACACCGGTGTTCCGCATCAACTCCGAGGGCGACATCTCCAGCGGCATCGGCAACAACTCCCGCCAGGCCGACTCGGCGACCTACCGCAACTGGGAGGTCGCGGGCGCCTCGCACGGCGACTGGAAGCTGATCACGGACTACGGCCCGCTGCGCAAGCGCGACATCGGCACCTACCCTGGCGGCTATCCGGGCGAGCCGAACACGTGCGCGCTGCCGTCGCTCTCGCGCGTGCCCCAGCACATGGTGCAGAACGCGCTCGTCGACCACACCGTCAAGTGGGTCGCGTACGGGATCGCGCCGCCGACCGCACCCGTCATCACGACCAGCGGCACCAACACGGTCGAGCGGGACAGCCTCGGCCTCGGACAGGGCGGCATCCGCCTCGCCCAGCACGAGGTGCCGGTGCGCGTCAACAGCGGCTCGAACACCGGCCCCGGTTTCTGCTTCCTGGACGGCAGCTCCGTGCCGCTGACCGACTCGCAGCTGGCCGAGCTGTACCCGACCGTGCAGGCCTACGTCGACGAGGTCGTCGCCGTCACGCTCGAGAACGCCGAGAAGGGCTTCATCCCGGCCGACTTCACGCGCGATCCCGCCTGGTACACGGACATCCGCGACCTGATCGACGAGTACGGGACGCGGCTCGGCGGCAACGCCGCGCAGCTGAAGGCCCTCATCGCCTCCGCGCAGGCGGCCGGCGAGGCCGACGACAAGTACCGCGCGATGCTCTACCTGGACATGGCGTCCTCGCTGACGTCCCACTCGGTCACGGACGCCGCCGCGCGCGACGGCATCCTGCGCCAGACCAAGGCGGTCAGCGCGCTGCTGTGGAAGCAGATCGACGCGCCGACCTCCGTCTCGGTCCAGACGACCGTTGCCGGCGTCACCGCCGGGACGCTGTCGTTGGAGCTCGCCGGTGCGGCGTCGTTCCCGCCGTTCATCCCGGGCGTCACGCAGGACTACACGACCTCGACCCAGGCGACGGTGACCAGCGCCGCGGCCGACACGACGCTGTCGGTCTCCGAGCCGGGCCACCTGACCAACGGCGCGTTCACGCTCCCCGAACCGCTGCGCGTCGCGTTCTCCAAGTCCTCCTGGACCGGCCCGGTGCCGAGCGAGAAGGTCGACATCACGTTCAAGCAGCTGATCAAGGACAAGGACCCGCTGCGAACCGGGACCTACTCCAAGACGCTGACGTTCACGCTGTCCACCACCAACCCGTAGGCCGCGGCCGGCAGGGCCATACCCTTGAGGCATGGCCCTGCTCGGTTCCGATCGCGACCCGTCGGCTGATCCCGGCGTCGACTTCTACCGCTTCGCCAACGGCGGCTGGCTGGACGCCAACCCGATTCCTGCGGGCTACGGCTCGTGGGGCGCGTTCGAGGAGGTCGGCCGGCGCAACGAGCTCGCGCTGCGCGAGCTGCTCGAGCGGGCCGCCGAGGCGCCCGCGGACGCGCTCGACGGGCTGCTCGGGGACGCGTTCGCCGCCGGCATGGACCTGGAGGCGATCGAGGCCGCCGGATTGGAGCCGATCGCGCCGCTGCTGCGGGCGATCGAGGACGATCCCGCGGCCGCGTTGCCCGCGCTGCACCGCGCCGGGATCTTCGCGCTGTTCGGCTGGTACGTGACCGTCGACCACGACGATTCCGGCCGCTACCTGCTGTGGCTGGTGCAGGCCGGGCTCGGTCTGCGCGACCGCGAGCGATACTTCGACCCCGCCGACGACGCCGTCGCGCTGCGCGCGGCGTACGTCGAGCACATCGCGGCGCAGCTCGCCCACGTCGGCTTCGACGCCGCGCGGGCGGCGGACGTGCTCGCGTTCGAGACCCGGCTCGCGGGGCTGCACCTGAAGGCGGAGGAGCGCCGGGACGTCGACCGCACGCACAACCGCCGCACGCCGGCCGACGTCGAGGAGTACGCGCCCGGCTATCTGCTCGCGATCGGCGCGGGCGCGGCGGAGAGCGTGAACGTCGAGAATCCGCGGCTGCTGGAAGCGCTCCCCGGCGTGCTGGCGGAGGTCGATCCCGAGGTGCTGGGCGCCTACCTGGCGTTCACGGTGGTGCGGACCGTCGCCAACGCGCTCCCCAAGCGCATCGACGACGAGGACTTCGCGTTCTACGGCCGGCGGATCCGGGGCCAGCAGGAGCAGCACGAGCGCGGCAAGCGGGTGATCGACGCGATCGGCGAGGACCTCGGCGAGGCGCTCGCGCAGCGCTACGTCGCGCTCCACTTCGCGCCCGAGGCCAAGGAGCGGGCCGCGGCGATGGTCGCCGCGATCCTCGAGGAGATGCGCGCGTCCATCCGGACGCGGGACTGGATGAGCGCCGAGACCAAGCTGCGCGCCGAGGCCAAGCTCGACGCCATGCGGGTCAAGATCGGCTACCCGGATCGGCCGCGCGACTGGTCCGGCCTGTCACTCGGGCGCACGACCTACGCCGCCAACCGGCTCCGGGCGACCCGCTTCGAGCTCGACCGCCAGCTGGCGAAGCTCACCGAGCCGGTCGACCGCGAGGAGTGGGAGATGCCCGCCCACATCGTCAACGCCTACTACCACCCGTCACTGAACGAGATCGTCGTCCCCGCCGGGATCCTGCAGCCGCCGCTGTTCGACGCCGCGGCCGACGACGCCGTCAACTTCGGCGGCATCGGCATGGTCACCGCGCACGAGGTCACGCACGGCTTCGACGACCAGGGCCGCCGCTACGACGCGGACGGCGCGCTGCGCGAGTGGTGGACGCCCGAGGACGCCGAGCGCTTCAAGGCGCTGGCCGACCGCCTCGTCGCCCAGTTCGACGCCTACACCGTGCTCGGCGACCTCCCCGTCAACGGCCGTTTGACGCTGGGCGAGAACATCGCCGACCTCGGCGGCCTCGCGCTCGCGCAGCGCGCCCACGCCCGGGTGTCCGCCGGTGCGCCCGCCGTCGACGGCCTCACCCCGGCGCAGCGCTTCTTCCTGTCCAACGCCACCCTCTGGCGCGCGAACATCAGCCCCGAGTACACGCGCACGCTCGCCGGGATCGACCCCCACAGCCCGCGCAGCCTGCGGGTCCTGGGCCCGGTCTCGAACCTCGAGGCGTTTCGCGAGGCGTTCGGATTGGCCGACGACGCGCCGATCATGCGGCCACCGGGCGAGCGCATCGAGATCTGGTAGCGCACCGCCGGGCTCGCGAGTGGGCGATACTGGATTCGAACCAGTGACCTCACGCATGTCAAGCGTGCGCTCTAACCAACTGAGCTAATCGCCCGTACGGGGCGATCAGAGTAGCAACCGCGTCCGCCCGCCGACGGGCTAAGATCATCCGCCCTACCCCGGCGCCGTGGTCGAGTGGCTAGGCAGCGGCCTGCAAAGCCGTGTACACCGGTTCGATTCCGGTCGGCGCCTCTTTTCGTTGCTCGCGTTCGACACTCACGGCAGCGGCGAGCCGCTCGTCCTGGTGCACGGGCTCGCGACGACGCGGTTGATCTGGCGGCGCGTGGTGCCGCTGCTGCGCGACGGGCGCGAGATCACGGCGCTCGACGTGCCCGGGTTCGGTGAGTCGCCGCCCGCGGGGCCCGGGTTCGAGCTCGAGGCGGTCGCGGACGTGATCGCCGAAGGGCTCGCGCACATCGACGGTCCGATCGACCTGGTCGGCCACTCGCTCGGCGGGTCGCTGGTGATCGCGCTCGCCGAGCGCCACCCCGAGCGGGTGCGGAAACTCGTGCTGGTCGCGCCCGCCGGGCTGCGGCGTATGCCCGCGCCGCTCGCGCGGGTGGTGGGCGCGGCCGCCGAGCGGGCGATCCCGGTCCGGCGCTTCGGGGCGCCGCTGGCCGACACCGAGTGGGGCCGGCGGTTGCTGATGTCGCCCGGCACCGCCGATCCGGCTTCGATCCCGCCCGCCGAGGTGCGGGCGATGCTTCACGCGTCGGCCGGCGCGGAGCGGATCGCGGACGCGCTGCGCGCGGCGGCCTCGGCGGACCTGCGCGAGCGGCTCGCGCGGCTGCCGATGCCGGTCGGCGCGATCTGGGGCGAGCGCGACCGGATCATCCCGTCGGGCGGGGTCGAGACGCTGCTGGCCGCGCGGCCGGGCGCGCCGGTGCAGCGCGTCCCCGGGACCGGGCACATCCCGATGATGGAGCGCCCGCAGGCCTTCGCCGCCGCGCTCGTGCGAACCCTGCGCGCGTTGTCACCGACTGAAAACATCACGGAGGGCGTCACGGACTAGGGTGATTTGCAGGGAATTTGCCGTGAACCAGCTGCGTGTCTCGACCACCAGTGTGCGCCTCGCGGACGGCCGTCGGCTCGCGTTCGGCGACGCCGGCCCGCTCGACGGTCAGGCCGTGATCTACATCCACGGCGCGCTCGGTGCCCCGCTCGACTGCCACGGCGAGTTCGCGGAAGCGCTGGAGGAGCTGGGCATTCGCCTGCTGATGCCGCAGCGTCCCGGGTTCGGCGAGTCGACCGCGCATCCCGGCCGCTGCCTGCAGGACTTCGTCCGCGACCTCGAGCAGCTCACCGACGCGCTCAGGATCGACCGCTTCGGCGTCGTCGGCGTCTCCGCGGGCGGCCCGTACGCGGTCGCGTGCGCGCACGGGTTCGACGACCGGCTCACCGCCGCCGCGGTCGTCTCCTCGCTCTCGCCCCTGTGTGCGCCCGTCGACGTACCCGGCCTCCCACGCCGGATCCGGCTCCCGCTGCGCGCGCTCGCGGCGGCGCCGAAGCTCACGGCGCGGCTCGGCGACCGGGCGGTGGCGCTCGTCCAGCGCCACCCCGTGCTCCTGCAGCGGGCGATGACCGTCGGTGCGCCGCCCGTGGACCGCGTCCACGCCGCGACCAACAGCCACGCGCACAGCTCCTTCCTGACCGCTGCGCGCGGCGGGGTCGCCGGGCTGGTCGAAGACCACCTGGTGACCTCGCGCCCGTGGGGTTTCCCGCTCGACGAGGTGCGCGGCGAGGTGCACGTCTGGCACGGGATGGCGGACGCGTTCGTCCCCGCCGACCACGCGCTGCACCTGGTGGCCAGCCTGCCGCGCTGCCGCGCGTGGTTCGACCCCGGCGAGGGGCACTTCTTCTTCCGCCGTCGCGCGCGCGACATCCTCGCCACGCTCTGCGGCGATACGCTCGCGGTGTGAACCCGGAGGAGCTCGCCAACCTCGCTCATCTGCGCCGGGCCCGCGACCAGATCGACCGTGAGTACGCGCAGCCGCTCGACGTCCCCAAGCTCGCGCGCACCGCGCTGATGTCGACGGCGCACTTCAGCCGCCAGTTCAAGGAGACCTACGGCGAGACGCCGTACTCGTACCTGATGACGCGCCGGATCGAGCGGGCGAAGTCGCTGCTGCGGCTCGGCGACATGAGCGTCACCGAGGTGTGCTTCGCGGTCGGCTGTACGTCACTGGGCTCGTTCAGCGCGCGCTTCACCGAGCTGGTCGGGATGACGCCGTCGGCGTACCGGGTGAGCGATCACAGCGCGCTCGTGCGGGTGCCGGGGTGCGTCGCCAAGCAACTCACGCGCCCGGCACGCAACACGAAGACGCTTGCCGGTCTTCCCTGACGGCAGGAGCAGAAATGGAGAAGCCAAGCGGGCGGTCGCGGCTTAGCCTCCCGGGCATGGAACTCTCCCTTTCAACCTGCTTCGTCGTCGTCAACGACCCGGACGAGGCGCTCGCCTTCTACCGCGACACGCTCGGCCTCGAGGTGCGCAACGACGTCGCCAACGACGGCTCGCGCTGGATCACGGTCGGCGCTCCTTCGCAGCCGAGCGTGAACATCGTGCTGACCAACTACCTGGACGGCTCGCCCGCCGACCGAGAGGCGGTCGCCGGGCTGGTGGCCAAGGGCGCGCTCAACGGCGTGAACTTCACCACCGCGAACGTGGACGAGACGTTCGAGCGCGTGCGCGCGGCCGGCGCGGAGATCATCCAGGAGCCGACGGATCAGTTCTGGGGCGTGCGGGACTTCGCCATCCGCGACCCCTCCGGCAACATGGTCCGGATCGACCAGCCCCCGACGGAGTAGCGCGCCTAAGGTCAGATGATCGGGGTGGGGCGGAGGGGATGTCCCGCCTTCATTTTCCCTTCGGGCAGCGGGTGAGCTTGGACTCGCCCGGCTGCTGGCACTGGTCCGTGCGCAGCGGCGCCTTGCCCTTGCGGATCTGGATCGTCGAGACCTTGGTGATGTAGCCGGGCTTGGAGATCGCGATCCGGAGCTTGATGCCCGCGGGCAGCACGCGCTGGAACTGCGTGATCCGGAACAGCTTGGTGGCGCGCGCGACCGACTTGGTCGGGCAACCCTTGCCGGAGCAGGTGACCGTGATGGTCGCGCCCTTCGGCGCCTTCACCGACAGCACCGTGATGTTCGCCCCGCCGGTGGTGAGGCGGCCGCTGATGCGCACGACCGGGTACGGCTTGATCATCCTGGTCGCGCGCTCCGTCGCGCCCAGCACGCCGCCGGCGGCGGGGACCGCAGCGGTGCTCTGCGACGCGGCCGGCGGGTCCGGCTGCGGCGTGGGCTGCGCGTCCGGGGCCGGGGTCGGCGTCGGCGTGCCGGGGACCTCGCCGCCCGGCGTGACCGTCACGACCGGGCTCGGCGTCTTGACGGGCGTGGCCGTCGGCACCGGGGTCTTGACGGGCGTCTTGACCGGCGTGGCCGTCGGCACCGGCGTCTTGACGGGCGTCTTGACCGGCGTGGCCGTGGGGACCGGCGTGCGGGTCGGCGTCGGCGTGGGCGTCGGCGCCGCCGTGACCTTGGCGGTCGGGGCGGACGAGCGGTACTCGATCTTGTCGAAGTCGAGCCCGCGCACGACGTCCCACCACATCGCCGCGGCCTTCACGACGCGCAGGTACTTGTTGTTGTCGTTCGCGGTGACCGTGTACGTGGAGCCGAGGTCGTCGGTGAGCCACACGCAGCGTTCCGGCGACGTGCTCGTCTGATCGCAGCGCAGCCAGACGTACTCGATCAGCACGCCCTGCGGGCCGCCGGCGGAGGCGCCGCTCGCGGTCAGCGTCTTGCCGATGTGCGCGGTCCCGCTGATGGACGGGGTCCCGCTCACCCACGGGCGGGACTGCGCCGACGCCATCGACGGCCACGCGCAGAGCGCGAGCACCGCCACCAAAATCGCCTTAGTGCTGCTGTTTCGTGCTGACAAGCTGCCGCGCCTCCATGCGGGTCCCGTCCTGGTCCTGACAAGCTTGACTTGAATCGGCCGAAGGTCAACTCGGCCGATCGTCCAGACGAAGGTTCAGGTCGACAGCAGGCCGAGGACGGCCGCGGCGACGTACAGCACCGCGAACGTCGCGGCGAACACTACAAAGCGGGCGAACAGCCTGCGTCCGAGCATCACATCAGCTCCCCGACCTGGACGATGACGTACCAGCCGGCGAAGAAGCCGTAGAACGCGACGCAGAACAGCAGCACGCCCAGGCGCACGCCGCCCACGCGGATCGCCTTCGGCAGACCGGTGCGGTTGAGCTTCACCAGCAGGCACGAGTAGACGAACATCACGATGCCGTTCAGGCAGGCGCTGAGCACGAGCAGGACCAGCGGCTGGTCCATGCCGGACAGCAGCACGCACACGCCGGCGGTGCACATGCCCCACACCACGAACGTGTAGATCTTGGACTCGCTCCACTTCTCGTTGTCACGCAGGTGCAGCGTCTTGAGCACGTCGGCGACGAGGCGCGCGACGTAGTCGATCACGCCGAGCGCCACGAGCACGAGCGAGATCGTGCCGAAGATCCAGAAGAACGTGCCGAACCACGGGCCGACGACGTCCTTGAGGGCGTTGCCCTCGGCGAGGATGAAGTCGAAGTCGGGGCTCTCGGACAGGTTCGCGCCGACGCCGACGGTCGAGTACGCCAGCACGGAGAACGTGATGATCGAGGCGAGGCAGATCGCCCAGAAGGAGACGAGCTGCTCCTTGTTGGCGACCTTCCACCAGCCCTTCCAGCGCTTCAGGTTCTCCTCGTCCTGCTTGATCATGTGCCCCGTCGAGGGCTGCGGCTCCGGCTCGCCGGTCAGCGGCGACTCGATCTTGGGCACGTACTTGCCCATGCCGAAGCCCTTCTCGCGGATCCAGTTGGACTGCACGAGGTTGTTGGCGCCGCCCGCGCCCGCGAACACGAGACCCGCGAGGAGCGTCGCTATCGCGACGTCACCGGTCGGCAGCGTGCCGAGCGTGTTGGCGTTCTCGCGCAGCTCGCCCCACGCCGACACCTCGATCGCGGCCACGACGGCGACCGCGAGGAACACGAGCGTCAGGCCGACCTTGAAGAACTCGGCGGTCTCGAGCGCCTTGTAGACCACCGGCGAGGTGGTCAAGGCCACCCCGATGGCTATGCAGACGATCACCGCGATCGTCGTCGGGTTGCCGCCGACCAGATAGGTGAACGTGGTCGCGCCCGCGGTGCCCCAGCCCGGCCAGAGGTTGGGCACGATCGCGCCCACGCAGAACACCAGGCCCCAGGGCTTCCAGTAGCGCGCGAAGCCGGCGATCGCGGTCTCCCCCGTGGCGAGCGTGTAGCGCTCGATCTCCATGTTGAGGAAGTACTGCAACGTGACGCCCACGACCGCCAGCCAGAGGAAGCCGAGGCCCACGTTGGTCGTGATGTAGGGCCACAGGATGTACTCGCCCGAGCCCACGCCGACCCCGGCGAGGATCACGCTCGGTCCGAGCACCTTGCGCAGCGGCAAGGGCTCCGGCATGTCCATGTACTCCATCGGCGGCAGCACATCGCTGCGCACCTCAGGGGCGTAGAGGGCTTCCCCCGGCGCCTCCCCCCGGTCGAACCGCCCACCTGTCCGAGTGTTCTCGGTCTCGGCTCCGCGTCCCACGGTTCCCGCCATGTCCTCACCTCTCCTCCACGGCCCGCTCGTGGGCCGCGGCCTGTGTCAAGGAACAGTGGCTTTGTTGCCGGACCGTCAAAAGGTCAAACGTTCTTAGGGCGTGGCGGTGGCCGTCGCCGTCGCGACCGGGGTCTCCGTGGGGGTCGGCGTGGCGGTCGCGGGGGGCTCCACCGCGGGCGTCTCGGTCGGCTCGGGCGTGGCCGTCGGCGTCTCGGTCGGCTCAGGCGTCGCGGTCTCGGTCGGCGTCGGCGTCGGCGTCGGCGTCTCGGTCTTCTCCGGCGTCGCCGTCGGGGTGGCCGTGGCCGTGGGCGTGGCGGTCGGGGTCGGCGCGGGCTCGCGCGCCTCGCGCTCGGTCGGCACGCCGCCGTAGCGCGCCTCACGCGCGGGCGTGTAAGAGGGCCGGCCGCCCGGGATCTCGCGCACGCCGCCGACCGCCTCGCCGACGGTGCCCCTCTCGCCCGGCCGGATCGGCTCGTAGTCGCCGTTCGGCCACCACGTGTAGGCAGCAAAGGCGCTGAAGCCGAGCGCGACCACCGTCGCGACCCGTGGCCTGGCCAGCAGCCGGCGTCCGGCGCGGGCGAGGCTGAACGCGATCGCCCCGCACGGCAGCGCCAGCGCCAGCACCTGCAGCACGGCGGCCGCGACCGCGAGCGGCCCGTCGGCGTCGCCCAACCGGTCGAGCTGGAGGCCGAGCGAGTCCCACGCCGTGGCGAACATCCGCGGCGCGCCCATGATCGCGACCACGAGCATGAACGCCAGCACCGGCACGAGCGCGAGCACGTACGCGGACACCACCACGCGCACCCACGGCTTGAGCTCCTGCACGCGCGCGTCCGCCTCCCGCCCCGGCACGAGCGAGGCGAAGATCGGCTTGATGCGCGACAGGATGTCCGGCACGCCGGTGAGGTCGGAGACGACGTAGTAGCCGTCGAAGCGCAGCAGCGGCAGCAGCTGCTGGAACGCGATCGTGTGCATGACGACGATCACCAGCACGAGCGGGTCCCAGCGCGTGACGGCGAACGCCGCGCCCGCCGCCAGCGCGAACAGCAGGTTGAAGTAGACGCCGCCGAGGTCGGTCCGCAGCCGGCCTGGGCGGTTGAGGCGGTAGGCGTCGGTGACGTCGCAGTAGAACGCCGGCCAGACGAGGTACACGCCCGCGCCGAGCACGCCCGGTCGCGCGCCGCCGTAGCGGCACGCCGACGCGTGCCCGATCTCGTGGAACGCGGTCGCGACCACGACCGTCGCGAACATGGCGACCAGCAGCAGCGGCGAGTACAGCGCGTCGCGGAACCCGCCTGCGACGCCGTGGGCGAAGAACACCCACACGTCGAGCGCGATCACGGCGCCGAGCGCGAGCAGCAGCACCGGCGGCCAGAACAACGGCCGGAACACGGCCGCGACGCGCTGCACCGGGCCTTCGGGCACGAGCGCGCGCCGGAACTTCAGGCCGAGCAGCGGCGCGCGCTTCTCGAGCTTCGGCGAGGTCCCGTCCGCCGCGGCCAGCACGGCGAGCGGGCGCAGCTTCTTCTCGACCAGGAACTGGACGTTGTCGGCGCTGACCGTCCGGCCGTAGCCCTCGGTCACCACGGCCGCGATGTCCTCGTAGGTACGCGTGCCGTCGACAGCCTCGGCGACCAGGTACAGGAGCTGTGTGAGCTGGATGACCTGGCCGTCGGAGCGCCGCACGATGTGCGGCGGCTCCTTGAACCCCGAGCCCTCGTAGACGCCGATCAGCTCGACGCCCTCCGCGGGCTGCGGCCGGTGGACGGTCTCAGCTGTCGTCATCGCCGCGGTCGCGGGAGCGCAGCACCTTCCACGACTTGCCCGAGCGCGGAACGAGCTCGTTCTGCAGCACGTCGAGGGCCCGCGCCTCCTGGGCCTCGAGCGCGTCCGCGAGCTGATCCACGGTCAGGTCCTGATCCTCCAACTTGCGCAGCTCATGCCGCACCGACGCGAGCGTGAGCAGGCCCTTCGCGGTGAAGCGCACCGGCTTGTCGACCACCCGGACGAGCTGGCGCGCGCCCGCGTAGACGACGCAGCGCGTGCATTGGTCGTTGACGGCGACGGCCTGGTTGACCGGCGCGAACTTCTCCGGCTGGCCCTCGACGATGACGATCTGGAACGCGATCGCCGTCGAGCGGCAGTCGCTGCAGCGCGCGCCCGCCTGGGCGACGTTGCGGTGCTCGACGACGCCGCCGCGCTGGCGATCCAGCGACCACGCGAAGTCGAAGTCGCGCCCGCCGTCGGTCTCGATCGTGGCCGTCGCCGTGTTGTCGCGGGCCTGCGCGGCGCTCGCGGGCGCCGCGCAGATCAGCGCCGCCACGAGGGCGGCAAGCGCCCTAGTCGCCACCCTGACCGATGTTCGAGTCCTGGTTCGTCTCGGCGTTCGCGACGCCGTCGAGGTCCTGGACGATGGTGGAGTTCTGGGTCGCCGCCGCGGCGGCGGTGGCGTCCGGCGAGGCGACGTTGGCCGCGACGGCGGCGTCGATCGGCGCCGCGACGTTCGCGTTGGCCGCGACCGCCGCGCCCACCGGGGCGGCGGCGTCGGCGCTCAGGTCCACGTTGACGTCGAGGTCGAGCAGCCCGCCGGCCCCGGCGAGGTCGAGCGCCTCGCTCCCGGGCAACGAGGGCGGAAGCGTCGACATCGCCTCGCGGTCGGGCAGCGAGGCGGCGTTCTGCGCCTCGAGCTCCTCGGGGGTCAGCTCATCAGCCATCGGTCGGCTCTCCCTGCTCGATGTCGGACACCTGGTCGGACGTGGCGTTGGCCTCGCCCTCGAGGCTCTGGCCGATGACGGACGTCTGCGTCGCGCTCGCGCCGGCCTGCGCGCCCTCGGAGAGGACGTTGGCCGAGGCCGCGGCGTCGATCGGCAGCGCCGCGTTGGCGTTGGCGGCGACGCTCGCGTTGACCGGCGCGGCGAGGTCGAGCGCGGCGTCGATGTTCGCGTCCAGGTCGAGGATCGGCGGCATCGCCGGCAGCGTGGACATCGCTTCGCGGTCCGGCAGCGCGGTCGCGTCCTCGGCGGCCATCTCCTCCGGGGTCAGGCCCTTCTCGCTCACGACGGGTCCTCCTGGTCGACCTGGCCGATGATCACGGTCTGGTCCGCGTCGGCCGCGGCGACCGAGGAGACCGAGTTGTTGTTGACCGCCAGCGCCTCGTTGATCGGCATGGCGAAGTTGTCGAACGAGCCCGTGATGTCGGGCGAGATCGTCGACATGGCCTCGCGGTCGGGAAGGGCGGCGGCGTCCTGCTCGGCGAGCTCGCGCTCGCTCAGGCCTTCAGGGTGTCGCTCCATGATGGAGCGAGGGGTTCCCGGCGCTCAACGCACCGAAAACCCGCGTCACTTCGGGTTGACGATCCGGCGGGCCCAGGTGAAGCGATCGCGCCGCCAGTCTTCCTCGAGTGAGGAGACGTAGACGCCCTGACCGGACGCGTGGATCATCCAGCGGTCGCTGAGGGCGATGCCGACGTGATCGACGCCGGCTTCGGTCGCCTTGGCGGTGAAGCTCGCGCGCCCGAAGAACACGAGGTCGCCGGCGCGGACGGCGTCGAGCCGGATGCGCTTGGCCTTGGGGATCTCCCCCGCCTGCTGGGCCGCCGTGCGCCCGCCGACGCGCCGGCCCGCGGGATGGCCGGAGAGCCTGAACACGCGCCAGACGAAGCCCGAGCAGTCGTAGCCGCCGTGCGCCTGATAGCCCCAGTAGGAGGACTTGGCGTCGGTCTCGCCGCCCCAGATGTACGGCATGCCGATCTTGCTCACCGCGACGCGCAGGGCCTTGCGCGTCTGGGCGCCGTAGCGCGGGAGGCTGAACGTCGAGAGCTGCGCGCGGGCGTGCTCGGCGCCCCAGTCGCCGATTCGCAGCAGCGTGTCCAGCGAGTGCGCGGCCTCGGCGCGGGTGATCGGCTCCCACGGGTACAGCTCGAGCGCGTCGTCCTTGAACGGGTGGTTCGTCCGCAGGCCCAGGAACCGGGCGACGACCTCGGTGCCGAAGTGGCGCGGCGGGCGCAGGCCGGCGTCGCGGGCGGTGCGCTGCACGTGCTGCGCGACGTCGTCGAGGCCGAGCGCGCGGACCAGGCGCGCGTCGAAGGCGATGACGGAGAGCTTGGCGGCGGACGACGCTGCGACCGGCTCGCCCGTGATGACGGTGAGCGCGTTGGAGAGCTGGGCGCCGGTGAGCGGGCGCTCGCCGTGGAAGCGGCCGTCGGCCAGGCGCCCGAGCACGCCCTGCTCCGCGACCCGCTCCTGCTGGTCGAGGTTCCAGTTGGCGCGGGTCTTGGCTTCGGCGGGGGCCGCGACGACCAGCGTGGCGGCGGCGGCAACGATCAATCGGCGCATCTGCGTTCTAGATCGGTTGAACCCGCGGGACGATTGAACGTTGCGTCATCGGTCCGACCGCGCAACCATGGTGGGCATGGAGCTCGCCATCGGGCTCACGATCTACCTGACGTTCGGCGCCTGGCTGACGTTGCCGTATCTCGGCGCCCCCGAGATCTTCGGGCGGCTGTGCATCGGCCTGTGCGCGTCCGAGCTGCTTGGCCGCGACGGCCTACGCGGCCACCGGCCACGCGACGTTCGCGGCCGTCGCGGGGACGCAGATCCCGGTCGTGGCGGGCCTGGTGGGGGCGCTGGCGTTCGCCTACGCGGTGTTCGTCGTCCGCGACTGGTAGTACACGCGGGATGCAAATCCTGGTCACCGGCGCCCACGGCAAGGTGGGCGCGGCGACGATCCACGAGTTGATCGCGGCCGGCCACGAGGTGACGGGCTGCGACGTCGTCGCCCCGGTCTACGAGGGCGGCGACTTCGGCGCCCACTACGTGCAGGCCGACCTGACCGACGCGGGCGACGCGTTCGCGGTCGTGCGCGGCGCCGACGTGGTCATCCACTGCGCCGCGTTGCCCGAGCCGACGCGCAACGTCGGCTCGACGGTGTTCCGCAACAACGTGATGGCCACGTTCAACGTGGCCGAGGCCGCCGTGCGGATGGGCGTGGACCGCGTCGTGAACGTCTCCAGCGAGACCGTGACCGGGATGGCGTTCGCCGAGCGGCCGTTCCACGCCGCCGCCGCGCCGATCGACGAGTCGGTGCCGGCGCGCCCGCAGGACCCGTACGCGCTCGCGAAGGTGTTCGGCGAGCAGCTGATGGACGCGATGGTCGCCCGCTCGGACGTCACCGCCGTGTCCATCCGACCGTCCTGGGTGCAGTGGGAGGGCAACTACGAGCGCTCCCTGAAGCCCTGGGTGAGTGACCCGTTCAGCGCGCCGCCCAGCGAGTCGTTCTGGAGCTACATCGACATCTACGACCTCGCGCACGGCCTGCGCCTGGCCGCGGAGGCCCGGACGGCGGGTCATGAGGCCTTGTACGTCGTCTCGGCCGACAACGGCACCGGGCGGCCGCTGCGCGAGCTGATCGCCCACCACTTCGGTGAGGCGGTGGCGGTCGGCGAGCTGGCCCGTGCGGACGCCGGCGGGATCTCCTACGCCAAGGCCGAGCGGCTGATCGGCTACAAGCCCGCGCACACGTGGCGCGACTACCTCAACGAGGACGGGTTGCTGCTCGACGCCCCGCGCGAGCGGCTCGCGCGGGGTGAGACGGGCGTGCAGCGCGGCCGCGCCGCGCTGGGTTGATCAGGCGTTCAGCGGGACGTCGACCGGCGCGCGCGGGGCGGTGAGCCCGGCCGCCGCGTAGGCGTCATCCATGTCGAGCGTCTCCTCCTCCAGGAGGCGCTCGGTGAGGCTGTCGAGCTTGTCGCGGTTCTCGGCGAGGAGCGTGACGACCTGCGCGTACTGCTCGTCGACGATCCGCTTGACCTCGGAGTCGATCAGCTGCTGCGTGGCCTGGGACACCTCGGACACGCCGGGCAGCAGCGGGCCCTGGGCGTCGGACGGGATCACCGCGATCGGGCCGACGGCCTCGCTCATGCCCCAGCGGCCGACCATCTGACGCGCGATCCCGGTGAGCTGCTGGATGTCGGACTCCGCGCCCGCGGAGATCGAGCCGTACACCAGCTCCTCCGCGATCCGGCCGCCCAGGGCGACCTTGATCCGGCCCGTGAGGTAGTCGACGTCGTAGTTCGTGCGCTCGGAGTCGGGGCTGGAGATCGTCACGCCCAGCGACATCGTGCGCGGGATGATCGAGACCTTGCGCACCGGGTCCGCGCCCGGCGTGAGCATGCCGACGATGGCGTGGCCGGACTCGTGGTACGCGGTGCGGCGCTTCTCCTCCTCGGAGAGCACGATGCCGCGCGGCGCGCCGAGCACGATCTTCTCGAGGGAGTCGGTGAAGTCCACGCGCTGGACCTTCGCGTGGCCTCTTCTCGCCGCGAGCAGTGCCGCCTCGTTGGACAGGTTCGCGATGTCCGCGCCGACCATGCCGGGCGTGATCGCGGCGATGTCGTCGAGGTCGACGTCCGGGTCGAGCGGGAGGCTGCGCGTGTGGACCTGCAGGATCTTCTTGCGGCCCTCCTTGTCCGGCGGCGGGACCGTCACGCGCCGGTCGAAGCGGCCGGGGCGCAGCAGCGCGGCGTCGAGGATCTCGGGGCGGTTGGTCGCGCCGAGCACGATCACCGTGTCCCCCGTCTCGAACCCGTCCATCTCCGTGAGGATCTGGTTGAGCGTCTGCTCGCGTTCGTCGTTGCCGCCGGAGAACGGACCGCCGCCCGAGGAGCGCTGGCGGCCGATCGCGTCGAGCTCGTCGATGAAGATGATCGCCGGAGACGCTTCCTTGGCCTGCTTGAACAGGTCGCGGACGCGGGACGCGCCGATGCCGACGATGGCCTCGACGAACTCCGACGCGGAGATGGAGAAGAACGGCACGCCCGCCTCGCCCGCGACGGCGCGCGCGAGCAGCGTCTTGCCCGTGCCCGGGCGGCCGGCGAGCAGCACGCCGCGCGGAATCCGCCCGCCGAGCGCCTGGTACTTCTGCGGGTTCTTGAGGAAGTCGACGACCTCCGTGAGCTCCATCTTGGCCTCGTCGATGCCCGCGACATCGTTGAACGTGACCTTCGTCTGGTCGCCCTCCACGCGGCGCGCCTTCGAGCGCCCGAACTGGCCGAGCGCGCCCATCTGGCCGCCCGCGGCGCGGCGGGAGAGCCAGATGAACAGGAACACGAGCAGGATCACGGGGCCGAACCCGAGCAGCAGGGACGTAAAGAACCCGCGCCCGTCGTTGATCGGCGTGGCCGTGATCTCCACGTTGTTCTCGTTGAGCTGGTCCAGCAGCGCCGTTCCGTCGTAGACGACCGGCGTCGGCAGCTCCGTGTCGAAGTTCTTCGCCGGCTCGGCCTCGGCGTCCGGATAGCGCTGCTCTTGCTTGAACTCGCCGGTGACCGTCGCGCCCTCCATCTTCACCCGCGCGACCTTGCCCTGGTCGACCATCTGCGTGAAGCCGGGCGCGCCCTGCGCGCTGCTGTACGGGATCGTCACGCTCGGCTTCTGCCCGGGCGAGAACACGGCCATCAGCACGTAGTTGAGGACCAGCAGGCTGAGGACGATGATCCAGAAGTTGCGCCCGCCGGGCATCCGCGGCGCGCGCCCCTGGGGCTGGTTCCCGGGCCGCTGCGCCGGGGGCTTACCGTCCTGCCGCGGGGGCAACGGAGTCCGGGGCCGTCGCTCGGTTGGGGAGTCCGCCATGAAATGAATGTACTGGCCGCCCTGGAAGAGCTCCTAAGGGCGGCTATACTCGACGCCCACCGCGCGGATGTAGCTCAGTTGGCTAGAGCGTCTGCTTGCCATGCAGAAGGTCGAGGGTTCGAGTCCCTTCATCCGCTCCTCACGAAAGCCCCGGATCTCCGGGGCTTTCGTCGTCTCGGGCGGAGTCCGGCGCCGCGGCGCGCATGGAGCGGTCTTGTCGCCGACCGCGAGCCGTCCGGCCGTCGAGCCGGCGCGGGACGACGCCGTCACTGTCAGAGCCGGTCGCCTCTCAGGGCTGGCCGGCGCGGCGGCAGCGGGCTCGTGTCGCTGAGGCCTTCGACGCGCCGCGCGCGGCCGACAGCAACGAGACATGTCGTCGAGGTCGCGGCCGAGGAGCCCTTCGAGATGTAGGTGGCGTCGTCGCTTATGTCGAGCACCCGCGGTAGACCAACATCGTGACCGCCACGGACAGCGGGTGTTGCAGGGCTGGCCCGCCGTGCGCGCCTCGCGCACCCCCTGGCCCAGCATCCGATCACCCTCGTACAGCGCCCACGGCCGGCCATCATCCGGCCGGTCGGGGCGGTCGAGTGTCGTAGCCACGTGCGTTTATGGTGGCCGAGGGTCGCCCGCAAGACCCAGCAGGCACTGTACGGACTGGGGCGCCCCACACAACTTGCGCTCCTCGACGACGAACGCCGCAGACATTCGCGGAGTTCGCGAGCACGGTTCCGAACGTCGCTCGGCACACCGCTGGCGTTTCACCATCGGACTGCGGACGCTGGCGACTCACCAGCGCCCGTATTCGGTCGCACACCATCATGTCGACGGCGTTGGAAGTCCACCGAGATCATGCGGCGAAACATCGGTCACGCGCAGCAGCAGCGAGAAGATGTCCAGCGCCGCGCGTCCGGCGTTCGTTTGCAACTCAACGACGTCGAGAGATCGCAGAGAGCTGGCCCCGACATCGAGCGTCATGACAATCGGCCGTTGATCAGACGCCGATCTGAACAGCACGAGACAGCGGTATGCCAGGACCAGACCAGACTCGTCCCTACGCTCCCGAACGATCGGCCGGACGTAGACGGGGCCAAGCCCAACCTGACGTTCGAGAGCCGCTGCGGAGCCCCACCGAGCCGGCCAACCCGCTGCTTGAGCCTCCTGCTCAAGCACAGCGAGTTGGCTGCGGTCGATCACGGCTAGGCAGAAATCCGGATCTCCCTTCTCAACGGCGGCGCCGGGCGGAATGGGCGGAGACCCGGCCACTAGTAGTCCAACGTCTCCACCCGGACTTTCACGTTCGGATCCAAGCTTCCTCCTTCGATGCGCCGACGCAGCTCGCCCACTCGGTGGTGGCCACCGATCAGCTTCCCGCCGGGCGTCACCAAGATGCCCTCGCGACTCTCAGCATTGTTGACCAGCGCCAAAAGCTCGTCGTTGCTGAGACTCTGCATGTACGCGCTGGTCTCTGCTCTCAGGCCGTGGGTCGGAGCGTACCTTAGGACGTCGGACGCGGGCTCAACAGCGCACGAGTCGTTGTGCACCAGCACGCGGGCTTCACCGACGAAGTACGTGTGGAGATCCTCAACGCTGAGGTTGTACGCGCGCCCCTGCCGGAGAGACTCGGGCCGCACGCCGCCGACGCTGATTCGCTCCCCCGTGACCGTGAAGACCGAATCGCCGGGCGTGAGATCGGCGGCGTCCTGCCACTCGCCGTCAGTGGCGTTCCAGAACGGGTGGTCCTCAGTGGTTGTCAGTCGCTCGCTTCCAATCGTCAGATCGACGAGCGTGTCGTCATGACTCCAGACCGCCAGCACACGTCGCCACCCGCGCACGCCGGTCAAGGGATCCGCGGCCATTACCCGATCGCCAACCCGGATCTGTGAGATCGGCCGCAGCGTCCCGTCCGCCATCAGGACACCCGTCGTTGCGCTGAACGAGCGCAGTCCGCCAATGGCAGTGCACGACTTGAGGAGCTGCCGCCCCGCGCTCTGCGGGGGGACCGAGTCGACAGCGACCTTGGCACCACTCTTTGCGCCGTCGACTCCCCGCTTGCTCCACTTCCCGGCCGTTGCGCCCCAGCCCAGGCCGGGCACCGCAGCTCCGCACGAGAGGCCGGCGTCGAGCTTCTTTCCGCGGACGGCGTAGATGCCGCAGTTGGCAAGGTCCGCCGGCTCACCAAGCCACGGGAACAGGCCGAGGCCGTCGAGCGTCAGGTGGACGTCCTCGATGTCGCGATCGAGTTCGTACCCCTCCGGCGGCGAGTCCGACGTGCCGATGTTGCGCAGGGAGAACCGCGGCGGCGGGCCGCCAGTAGGCGTCTTGCCGGCGTCAGGCGAGGCTGGAGGTTGCGCGGGGTTGTTGGTCGGGTCTGAGCCGGGTCCGTGATCTGGGGGATTGGGCTGCGGGGGGGTGTCGGTGGGCGCCGGCGGCCGTGCCTTGCAGTTGCGGTAGCCGCCCTTGCCGTCCGTCATCCCGGTGCAGTCGCCGTCGGCGGCCCGGTGGCCGTCGAACTCGACGCGGTTGACGGGGTTGCCGGCGCCGAAGGCGTAGCGCTCCTGGGTCAGGTGATCGGACTGGAGCGCGAAGTCCCCGAGGGCGTCCTCGAAGCGGTCCGCGGTGCTGAAGCGGCCGATCGACGGCAGGTAGGACCGAGCCTGCATGTCATAGGCGCGGATGCCGCCGTCGTAGTGGTGGCCCTGGAACCGGAACGGGTTCTCGCCCGCCTCGACGCTCGGACTGTTGGGATTCTCCTGCTCGCCGTACGGATTCAGGTCGTAGCGGTCGTCCGGGTCGATCGTGCCCGCTGGGTCCTCGAGTCCGATGACGTTGCCGTTGGCCGGGTCGGTGAAGTAGCTGTGGTAGTCGTGCCGGTTCTGGTCGGCGTCGTCGCTGGCCTGGCCGATGCGCCCGAGTGCGGAGTCGTAGTCGTAGGTGTTGACCGTGTCGTTGCTGTCGCTCGGGTCGCGGGTCCGCGAGAGCTGCTCGGTCATGCCGACGTAGCTGTGCTCGCGCGTCGTCCCCGAGGCGCAGCCGGACGTCGCGCGGACGCACTCGTTGTCACGACGGTCGAGACCGTCGTATTCGTAGCGCTTGTCGGTGCTCGCGCCCTCGGTGGAGGTGAGGCGGCTGAACCCGTCGTAGCGGAGGCGGGTTCCGCCCGCGCAGTTGTCGACGTTGTTGCTGCTGTCGGTGCTGCTCGAGCAGGCCAGGTTGCCGGCGGAGTCGTACTTGAAGTACTGCGTCTGCTCGGCGTTGTTGTTGATCCGCGTGTCCTGATAGCGCGCTGTCTTCAGGCGATAGCCGACCACGTCGAAGTCGGTCTCGATGACGTGGTTGTTGGCCCGCTCGTCGCGGATCTGGGTAGTGGCGCCGGCGCCGTTGAGCTTGTACTTGACTTCGGAGCCCACGACAGGCTCGTCGGCTTCCGGATGCGGGCGGTCGACCGGCCGCGCGTCGACGCCACGCTTCCACCAGACGAGCTGGTTGCGCGAGTTGTACTCGTGCCGGTTGTAGAACACCCTCGTCGGCGGAGTGGCATTGCTCCAGCGGTACTCGTCTTTGCGGTTGCTGTTGCCGTCGTACTCGAAGTAGCGGTAGTTCGTCTCCGCGTGTTCGCAGCCGCGCTCATCGGCGTTGGTGGTCCGGCCACGCGCGGTGACGCGGCCCTGGGTGTCGAAGTAGGTGCGCTGGCAGACCTCGCCGTTCTGGCGCAGCACGTTGGCCTTGCGGCCGGCCGGCCACCACGTGGTACGGGTGATCCGGTCCGCCTGGTTGCTTGTGTCGACCGTGACCTTGCGCTCGCGGCCGATCGAGTCGTACTCGAACGTCGACGTCTTGCCGCCGGAGTACGCCGGGTTGGTGCCGAGGTTGCCGTCGGTCTTGCGGACGGTGATGTTGTCGTCCGCGTCGTAGTCGTAGAAGGTGTCCTTGTCGTCGTCCCAGCTGTCGTTGGTGTCGACCTCGTTGACCTCGGTGAGGCGCTCGGCGACGTCGTAGACGCTGTGCGTCTCGCGGCCGTCATTGGTCTGCCGGATGCTGATCGTCGAGCGGTTGCGGTTGTAGCCGTAGCTGTAGCGCCGCGGGCCGGTGTCATCGCCGGTGGCAATCCGCCGCAGCAGCTGGCCGTTCGGGTAGTAGTGGCGCGTGACGCTACGCGGACCTTCCGCGTCCCACTTGACCTGCAGGCCGCGCTTGTCGAAGTCGTACGTGTACGCGCCCTCGCGGAGGCCGTCGTCATCGTCGTCCTCGTTGGGGTCGACGACGTACTCGTCGGTCGACTCCCGGATCCAGCCGTTGTCGTAGTAGTAGTAGCCGGTGCGCGCGCGGTTGGCCGTCGTGCTCCGGTACGGGGCGTCGATCCACTTCACCCGGCCACGCTGATCGCGCTCGACGATCGAGCGCCATTGCACGTCGTCTTCGCTGTCGTTGGTGCTGTTGGCGCCGACGGGCAGCCAGGTCGAGCGGAGATGGTTGTCCTCGTTGAGCGAGAACACCGTGGCGTGATACGTGGCGGCGGTGGCCGGCGGATTGCTGCCCACGGGCGGGATCGAGGAGCCGTCGTCGTTGGTCAGGGCCGCGAGCGCCGCGCCCGGGTTGTCGAGGTTGATGTTGTCGGGGTTCGGTGCCCCCCTCGGATTGACGACCCGGCGCAGGTTGCCCGAGAGGTCGTACTCCATGACCGTCACGGTGCGATCGTCAAAGGCGGCGTCTTCCTGGTCGCCAGTGTGCTTGCTCCCCTCGATCACGATCAACGGCCGCCCGGCACCGTCGTAGCGGCGCTCGGTGACCTGCGTGCGAAGACCGCCGCCGGGGCCGCGCCGTGCCCCGGGCGCGGTCACCGTGATCTGGTTGCCGTCCAGGTCGTAGGCGAACGTCGTCGTGAGGACCTGGTCGGCCTCGCTCTCGTAGCCCGCCTGCTGCGACACCGTCTTGAGCTCGTCAAAGCGGGTGTAGTCGCGGATCGTGGTGAAGTCGCCGGCGGCGCACGTCGTCGACGTGGACGTGTTCCCTCGCGGCATGCGCTCACACGTCTGGTTGCCGTTGGCGTCGTAGTCGTAGGTCGTGACGTGATCGAGCGGGTCCTTGACGCTCCGCAGACGGTCGACCGCGTCGTAGGTGCTGGTCGTCGCGTTGTTGCGCGCGTTCTCGAAGACGGTCTGGTTGCCGTTCTCGTCCCAGGTGGCCTCGGTGACCTCCTCCAGGAAGCCGCCGGTCGGCAGCGGATCGTCGTCCGGGTCGCCGCCGTCGGTCAGGGCGCCAGGCGACGTGCGCTTGACCCAGCGATCGAACTGGTCGAACTCGGTGACCGTCTGCTCGCCCTCGCCGTCCTCGGACATGACCAGGTTGCCGTTGCGATCGAAGCCGAACTCCGCGGGGATGCGGACCTCCTCGTCGACCGACGTCGTCGAGGAGTCGTCGGCCTTGTAGGGGTACTCGATGCCCTTGATCCGGCCCAGGTCGTCGCGCCGCAGATCGATGACCTTGCCGGCCACGTCGACGACGCTCTCGAGACGCATCTCGCCGTCGTACCGGAGCTCCGTCCCGCCGGCCATCGGCAGCAGGTCCGGCAGCGGCATGCCCGTGACCTTGCCGAAGTCACCGGGGCCCTGAGGGAGCTGCGGCCGGCTGCCATCGAACAAGAGCCACTCGTCCGGGGTGCGTTCGCGGACCTCGGGCTGCCCGCCGGGCTCGACCGTCCACCAGCTCGGGCGGTCCGTCCAGCGCAGCTCGCCGGTGTCGTAGAAGCGGTTGGAGAAGTAGTGCGCCGGCGGCGCGGGCGTGCCGTTGGCCTCGTCGTTGCCGCGCGGGTCCTTGATGTCGATCGGGTCGCCCACCGCGTTGCGGCCGTACTTGACCTTGGCGGCGCGCGACGGGACCTGGCCCGGAGCACGCGGGAGCGTGACCGTGGCCACGTCGCCGTTGCGGTCGTACGTGTACGCGGTCTGGAAGTCGCCTGCGACCGTCGTGCTGGCGACGCCGCGCGGGGACGTGATCGCCGTGATCCTGCCGTCGTCGCGTCGCGCGTACGCCGTGGTGCGCTGACCCCCGCGCGTTATCAGCGTGACGTCGTCGTGCACGTCGTACTGGAACGTCGTCGTGAACTCGGCGGCGGTGCCGTTCGGGCCGGTCAGGGTCATGCCGCGCGGCGAGATCACACTGGCGAGGTTGTTGTTGGCGTCGAAGGTCCGGAACGTGCGCAGCGCGGGGACCCCGCCGCTGGCGTCGGGGTTCTCGATCTGGTCGACGCGGTTGTCGGCCAGGTCGTAGCGGTAGAGCCAACGCTGGGCGCTGGCCGACGCGGCGTTCGTCTTCGCGTCGCCGACCTTGTTGGCCAGCGGGTCGGCGACTCCCACGACGTTGTCGCGCCAGTCGTAGGCGTAGGAGGTGATCAGGTTCTTGACCGCGTCGCCGCGGCTCTGGCGCTGCTCGACGACGAGCCGGTCGATCGCGTCGTACTCGTACGCCGTCGCGTGATCCCCGGCCACGCTCGCGGACTGACTGCCCTCCGGCGAGGTGACGAGCGTCACGTTCTCGCGCGCGTCGTAGTCGTAGGACGTCTTCTCACGAGCCGGGTCCTGCTCGCCGTGATGGTTCACGGCGGGGGCGAGCTCGAACGACACGGCGTCCATCGCCGTGAACTCGCGGTCGGTGTGTGCGCCCTCGGCGTCGGTCGAGCGCGTCGGGTTGCCGTTCGCGTCGTACTCGGTCAGACGATGGCTCCACGTCTTGGTCGGGCAGCCCTCGTCCGGGTCGTTGCTCGGGTCCGTGCACTTCGGCGTCCACGACTCGCGCACGCGGTCGAACGCGTCATAGACGAACGACGTGGTGTACGGCTGGCCCGGCGTTGCGGACGTCCCGCCGCGCGGGTCGGTGACCGCCAGCAGATTGCCGACCGGGTCGTAGTTGTAACGCCACGTACCGTCGTAGCCGGCTTCGCCCGCGTTCTGGCGCGGATCGACCACGACCGTCGGCATGCCGTTGGCGTCGTAGCTCGAGTAGCTCGTGCGGTTGTCGTGCTCGTCCTCCTCCCAGTTGATGAGGCCGTAGCTGCCGTACTCGGTCTGCGCCGGCGCCAACCCCGCGTAGGTGCGACTGGTCACGTTGCCCGCGTTGTCCAGGCCGAACGTCACCGTCGGCGCCGGGAACAGGAACGTGTTGCCGCGCGCCGGCCGGCGCAGCGACGTGAGGTCGGTGACGTACTGCGTGCCGTCGTCGAGGCCGCCGTTGGTCGGGCCGCTCTCGGTGCCGAAGCGGTAGCTGAGCGTGGTCACGCGGTCGAGCGGGTCGGTGATCGTGACCGGGTCTCCGAGACGGGTGTAGGTGATCTCCGTCTCAGCCGCCTCGGGCCGGTTGGCCGCGACCTCGTAGCGCGTCATGTAGTTGTCCGTGCTCCAGCCCATCTCGGTCACGGTGCCGAGCTCGTCCGTGATGGTCACGGCGCGACCGACGGTGTCGGTGCAGTACTTGGTGTCGCGGTTGACCGGGGCGGTGGCGGTGAAGCAGCGGTTGGGGTCGTCGTAGGAGAACGCGGTGGCGTGGTCGCGACGGTTGGTGATCGAGGTGGAGCGCATGCCGACGCTCTTCACGCCGGCCGCGCCGGGCGCCGCCGGGGTCTCGTAGGCGAGCGTGGTGTCGTTGCCGCGGGGGTCGATCACGCTGGCGAGCTGACGGTTGGGGCCCGAGCCCGCGTAGGTCAACGTGGTGGTGCGCACGTGCGCGGTGCTGGGCGTGCCGTTGGGCGAGACGACCTCGCCTTGCTTGAGGGTCGTCAGGTAGCCGTCGGCGTCGTAGCCGAAGTCGGTGACGCGGCCGGCGTGGTCGACGATTCGCGAGATGCGGCCGGCGCGACCTCCGACCGGGCCGGCGAGCGCTTGGACGTCGTGGATGTCGAGGGTGTGGCTGCCGGTGGGCAGTGTCGGCCCGGGTCGGTAGCTGATGGTCAGCGATCGCTTGGCGGTCTCGGCCCCACCGTGCTGGACGCCGTAGGGGTCGACCACCCGGATCACGCGCTTGGTGCACAGCAGGTTCGCGGAGGGCGAGCCGTTGCAGTCCGAGACGTTGCCGGTGACCTTCGAGTAGCGCTCGTAGTCGAAGCGGATCGTGTTGTTGTTGCGATCCGTGATGTAGGTCTGGTAGCCCTCGGTGTCGAAGAAGAACGTCACGCCGTCAGGGCGCGTCGCGGCGAACTTGCGCGCCGGGTCGGTGGTCGAGTAGATCCGGAACGCCAGCTCCACCCCGGCCGGCGCCGAGAACCGGTTGGTGTTCGGAACACGCCAGAACTCGTGATAGGTGCCGTCGACGTCGGTGAGGCCGAGCGTGGACGGATCATCGGCGCTCGCGCCGGCGAGACGACGCAGCGGCTCGTTGAGGCGCGTGAGGCCGGAGATGCCCAGCGAGAAGCCGTGTCCGGCCTCGCCGTACACCGTGCCGCTGAGATAGCCGGCGGAGGTGATCGAATAGCCGACGACCTTCGTGCCGCCCTCACGGATCAGCGAGCCGACGTAGGCGCCGCGATCCTGCGAGTTGTAGGTCAGGTTGACCACGCTCGACAACCCGCGACCGGGGTTGACGACCGGGGTCGAATGCCAGACGAGATTGCCGTTGGCGGCGTTCACGTGCGCCGCGGTGCCCGCGCCCGTCGGCGTGCTCTCGTAGGCGAAGAAGTTCTCGAGCCCGAACCGGCCGCGGTTGAGCCCGTCCGGATGGACCACGTAGATGTTGCGCGTCAGCGCGGTCGACAGGTTCCCCGCAGCGTCCTCCGCCCGCACCGTGATCGTGTGCAGCCCCTCGGAATACGAGGCGGGATCCAACGAGTGGTAGCCAGTCCGGGAGTTCCAGCAGCCGCCCGAGCAGGAAAAGTCGATCGACGGCTTCGCGACGCCGTCAACGCTCACGTGCACCTTGGCGATGCCTGAGCCGCCCGAGCTGTCAGTGCCCGTGATGCCGATGTCGCTGCCAGAACCCACCGGGTTCGCGAACGACCCGCTGAAAGACACCGTCGGCGCATTGCGATCCACCTGGACGTTCCACGTCTGCAGCGCCGAGACGTGGCCGGCGGCGTCGCGAGCGCGCACGCCGAGCGTGGAGGCGCCGTCCGGCAACAAGCTGGCGCTGTAGGAGAGCGAAGCCGCCCAATTGCTCGAGCAGGACGGGTACCAACCACCGGTGGCAGGAGAGCCGGGCGTGCAGTCCGTGCGGTCCGTCGTCGCCAGCACCGTCCCGTTGCGGACGAGCTCGAAGGCGATGGCGCCGAGCCCGCCGTCCGACGCCGTCGCCGACACGGTGCGCGAGGCGGTCCCCACCCAGCCGCCGGATGCGCCGGTGACCGCGGACAGCGTCGGGACGTCCGGGTCATCCACCTGCAGCCACGGCGCGAACACGATGTGGTCCTCCCATGACGTCGGTGCGAACACGTCCATCCGGAACACCGCTTGCGTGCCCGAGAAGTAGGAGAGATCGTTCGTCGGGCTGTCGTAGGACTCCGGCTCCTCGCAGCTGTAGATCACACACACGGTGACCGCGCCGTCCGGCGCCGCGACCGGGCTGCCGGGTACCCATGAACCACCGGAGTCCCGGAGTCCGAGGACGCTCTCGCTGTAGCCCGCGCCATAGCGATAGAGCTCGCCGCCGGCGGCCACGACGTACGCCGATCCCGGCGGCTCATAGCGGAACTCGCCCCAGTCGCCGGGAGCCGTGCCGGACTGGTTGTTCAGGTAGTACTGGAGGTAGCCGTTGGAACCCTGGACCGGCGCGCTCAGATCCGGCTGGAAGAAGCCCACCGCGTTCTCGATGTAGTAGACCGTCGGGTCGATGAGGATCGGGTAGTGCAGACCCGCGCCGCGGTGAGCGATCTCGATCACCAGCTTGCCGTCGACGACCGACTCCCGCGTCGTGACCGGGACGTCCTCGGCGTCGACGGCCCGCACCGGCGTCGTGGCGCCGATCACCGTCTCACCGCGCACGATCTCGGCCGATCGACCCGGCGCCAGCGGCGCGCGGACGGTCAGGCCCGGCTCCAGCCGGTACTCGAGCGCGACGCGCTCCGGGCTGTCCTGCGAACGCAACACGAACATGGCCTCGAGGCCGCTGGTGCGCGGGGCGACCAGGTAGTCGACGTCGCTCGCGACGTTGGCGTAGAAGACGCTGCCGCCCACGATCTCGCCCGGAGCTCGCGGCGCTCCCACGGGTGCGAACCCGATGCCGCCGTCCTTGAAGCGAGCACCGTCGGGCGCCGAGGCGCCGACGGCCACCTCGCGCGGCGGATTCTTGAGCGAGAAGCCGGACGCGGACGCGCGCCAGCCCAGGTCGACGGGGGCGAGCCGACCCGAGCCCACCGCCGACTGCACCGGCGCCGACGAGACGAGCGCCGACGTCTCACCCTGCTTGTCCGTCAGCAGCGCGGCGTTGGGACGTTGCAGCCGCGAGCTCTCAGCCGGTGAGCCGACGCGCTCCAACACGGACCGGCGAGGCCCGACCATGCCGGGGAACCGGTCCAAGGCCAAGCGCCCGGCAGCGTCGGCGCTGAGCGTCCGGAACGCGGTCTTCGACGCTGCCCGGTTCGCGACCGCGTTCGGCTCGCTTGAATGCTTCGGCCGCCTGATTGGTGCTGCCGGCGCCGGTGTCGGCGTTGCCGCCGAGCGTGTCGGCGTCGCAGTTGGCGAGGCGGTGGGTGTAACCCCTGGCGCGGTGCCCGTCGGCGTCGCGGCCGGCGCTGTGCCGGTGGGTGTCCCGGCCGGCGCGGTGCTCGAAGGTGTCGCCGTCTCGGACGCGCGCTGAGCGCGGACCGGAGCTCCAGCCGTCGCGATTGCAGCCAGCCCCGCGAGCGTGGCGAGCGCCACCACGACGAATCGAGTCGGCCTGGCGTCCTCACCACCGAACCGGGACAGCCACCAGCGAACGACCCGACGCGCCGTAGAGGCGAACATCTCGTACCCGCTCTCTTATTGGGGTCCGCCGCAGGCTCCCCCGCAGCGACTCGGTCAGAACCCAACACGCCGATCCAGGTTCTGTCAACCGCTCACGGACGCCTCATTGAAAGAATGTCCGCGCAGGGACATGGCCCGGAAGTTGAGTTTCAAGTGCCCGGGCGCGGGTACGCGCGCGGACACCGAGACCGAGGCACGGTCGGTGCGGTCCGGACCGGCGCGCGCGAAAAAGTGCCGTCGACGGGCACCGAGTGGCTAAGTTGTCAACGTCGAGCTGCGACGCGCTGTGACGCGCCTACTCAACGCGTCACGGCAGATCGGCGCCGCACTCGTCCGCCGGCCGGGTGTGCCGGGCAAAGGTTGGACGATTCGTACCCGCTCTCCCTTTCCCGCGCCCCGGCCGGCACCGTTTCACGGACCATAGATCCCTCAGGACCGTCGCGTGTGACCGGGGCCAGAATCTGGCGGTCCGGAACCCAGTTTCCAGGCTTATAGGCAGGCGCAATCGGCCGGTTGACCTGTCCGCAGGATCGGCTTAGCGTCTCTCCGTGGCACACGAGCGCGCGCTGCAGGAAACGCCGGCCTCAGTGCCCGAGCGCGTCGGGGCGCCACCATTGGAGCTGGCGCTGGCCGGTACGCCCGAGCGGGCGCGGTCGCTCGCCGCGACGATCGGCAACCAAGCGTTCGGCCGTGTTCTGGCGCGCAACGGGCGTGGCGAGGGCGGCGGTGGCGGAGGAGGCGGCGGCACGGGGACGGTCGCCCCGCCGCAGACGCGGACGATCATGCTCGACGGCAACGTGCTCGACCAGATCAATCGGGGCAACGCAGCGGCGGCGAGCACGCTGCGCGGGCTCCAGCAGGCCGGGCACCGGCTGTACGTCACCCATCAGGCGATGCGAGAGATCACGGACGACATCGAGGACCCGCAGATGCGTGCCGCCTACCGCGCGATGCTGGCGGACCTGCAGCTGACGGTCGCCCCGGCCGGATCGAGCTCCACGATGGCGGACCGGGTCCGCGACTACGCGGCGAACCTCAGGTCCAACGCGCTCTCTGACGACGACCTGCTGGTGGCCACGCAGGCGCGCGCGTCGAACGCGGAGTTGTGGAGCCTCGATCGCGCGTACCGGCGCAACGCCGGCAGCGTCACCGCGACGATCCGAGGACTTCGCCTGGCGCCCGAGTGCACTTCCGTGCCGCTGGTCAACTCGACCTGGGACTACGCGCAGGGGCGGCGGCTGCTGAACCTGCCGCCGATCACGATCGACGCCGCGGGTGGGGTGACGCGCCCGCCGACCCCTCCCACCGGTTCGGGCGGCGCGCCGCCGCCGACGACGCCTCCGCCCGTCGGTGGTTCACCGCCTCCGCCGCCTCCGAGCGGAGGCGCGGCGGCGCAAGGTACCGGCGGCGATGACGGAGGGCGACGTCCGTCCGCGGCTCGACCACAGGCGCCGGACGTCGAACCGGCCCGGCGCGTCATGGGAGCGCCGCGCACGGCGTCCGCGCCCGCGGCTGCCGAGCCCGCCGGCAGGCGGGCACCG
>NZ_JAPCID010000033.1 GCF_027587175.1 Solirubrobacter deserti | reverse complement strand
GGGCGCCGACCGGCTTGCGCCCGCCGCGCTCGCGCACGCCGCCGCGCTGTGCGACGCGCCCGCGAGCGCGTGGCGGCGTCCGCGCGTGGTCGGCGGCGCGCTGCCGCCGGCGCTCGAGGAGCTCGTGGAGACGATCGACGCCGCGCAGCTGGTCTCGCTCCCGCTCCCGGCCGCGGCGCTCACCCGCAGGCGGGGCGGCGCCGGGCTCGGCCGCACGCTGGCCGGGGCGCCGTTCGCGCTCACCGACGCCGAGCGCCGGCAACCGACGGCGGTGGTGGGCGAGCCGGGCGCGCGCCGGGCCGCGCTCGTGCGCACGGCGATCGAGGACGCGCGCCACGGCCGACGGATCGTCGTGCTCGACCTCTCGGGAGAGCGCGCCGCGTGGCTGCCGGAGCCGCTGCGCGCCCAGGTGATCAAGCTCAAGAGCGCCGCCCACTGCCGGATCCGGCCTGGCGCGACACTGCTGATCGAGGCCGGGGACCGGCTTGCCAACGATGCGCTCGCCAAGCTGCTCGCCGCCGCGCGCGCCGAGGATGTGCCGGTGACGCTCGCCGCCCGGCGCCTGTCGCGCCGGCGGCGGTCGCAGCTGGGCACAATCGTCGCCGTCTCGGGTGGCGAGCCCGCGCTCCCGCGCTCGTTCCTCGGTGGCCCGCTGCGGCCCGGGCAAGCCGTGGTCCACCGCCGCGGCGGAGCCCCCGTGCGCGTCCGTCTGACCCCCGCGCCGGCGACAGTACGCTGTCCGCCAGACTGATGACGTTCACCGCGCTTGAACTGCTCAAGCTCCGTCTGCTGGCCGACGGCGTGCGCCTCGGCGAGGACGCCGCGGCGGCGTGGCACGAGCGGTTCGAAGGGCCGCTGACGCTGGCGGAGTACGCGACGACCAGCGGCATTTCGGTCGCGCTGCCCGGCGAGCTGTACGTCAACGCGCCGCTGAGCGCCGGCGAAGCGCTGCCGCAACTGCGCTACGACGAGGGCTTCGTGATCGTCGCCGACGGTGAGGTCGTCCCGGTCGAGGTCGTCCCGGTGCCGTCGTTTCACACGCGCACGCAGACGGACGGCTACGACGGCACGGTCCAGCCGTACACCAACTACGGCGTGACGCACACCGACCGCTGCCGGGTGTCGCCGATCGGCGGCTGCGCGTGGAAGTGCAAGTTCTGCGACCTGCCCTACGAGTGGGGCTATCGCAAGAAGCACCCCGAGAACCTGCTCAACGTCATCCTCGCCGCCCAGGACGACCCGCAGGCGCCGGCCCGCCACGTGCTCGTCAGCGGCGGGACGCCCCGCGCTCCGGTGCCGGCGCGCCCCGGCCGCCCCGCTCAGGACGACGAGGCGTGGATCGACGACGTCTTCGCCTACCTGGCTGAGCACTCGCCGCTGCCCGTCGACGTCATGCTCCCGCCGCGCCGCGACCTGGCGCACGCCGAGAAGCTGCGTCGGATGGGGATCAACATGCTCTCCGTCAACCTCGAGGTCTCAGACCCCGAGCGCACGAAGGTGCTCGCGCCCGCGAAGGCCAAGGTCGGCCGGGAGCACACGCTCAACTACATCGAGCGCGCCGTCGAGGCGTTCGACGTCGGGTTCGTGCAGTCGCTCGTGGTTTTCGGCGCGGCGATCGAGCCGCTCGAAAGCACGTTGCGCGGGGTGCGCGACCTCGCCCAGCGCGGCTGCATCCCCGTGCTGAGCCCCTTCCGCCCGCACCACCTGACGCCGCTGGCGGACGCGCCGCCGGCGAGCTTCGAGGAGATCGTGGAGGTGCTCGCGCGCTCGATCGAGATCTGCGAGCAGGCGGGCACCGGCGTGCTGCCCGGCCCGCGCTGCGTAGCGTGCCACCACAACACCGCGACGCTGCCGGACGGCAGCGAGTTCTACGCGGGCGCGCAGGACGACCTGACGGCGCGCCCGTGCCCGGTCTCCTGAGCGCGGGCGAGCTCGGGCGAGAGCGACTGGAGGCGCTGCTCGCCGCCGCGGCCGGCTACCGCGCCGGCATGGGCCGGCGGCACCCGGACGCGGTCGTCGCGCTCGCCTTTTACGCGGACTCGCTGCGCACGCGGGTGGGGTTCGACGTCGCCGCCGCGCGGCTCGGGGCGCGCACGACGACGGTCCACGCGGAGCGCCAGGGGCCCGCGATGTGGGCGCCCGAGCGGCTGGAGGACGCGGTGCGCAGCATCGGACCGTGGTGCGACGC
Organism: Solirubrobacter deserti; assembly: GCF_027587175.1. Lineage (GTDB taxonomy): Bacteria > Actinomycetota > Thermoleophilia > Solirubrobacterales > Solirubrobacteraceae > Solirubrobacter > Solirubrobacter deserti. The sequence continues at coordinate 79,732 of NZ_JAPCID010000033.1, read as the reverse complement.
GCTCTGCCTGCGCCACCCGGAAGCCTCCGCGTCGCGCCGTGCGGCGGCCGTCAGCGCCGCGCCGGTGATCAACTGCGGCAACGGCGATGACGAGCACCCGACGCAGGCGGTCGTCGACCTGTTCGCGCTCCAGACGCTGACCGGCCGGCTGGACGGACTGCGCGTCGCGGTCGTCGGCGACCTGCACGCGATGCGCTCCGCGCACTCGCTGGTACTCGCGCTCGCCGCCTTCGAGGACGTGTTCGTGCGCGCGATCGCCCCGGCGGGCCTCGAGCTGCCCGCGGCCTACGCGGGCGAGGTGCGGCTCGAGGCGACCACGGAGCTGCGCGTGGACGACGTCGACGTCATCTACGTCGCCGGGCTCCCCGCCGAGACGCGCACGGGGGTCCTCAGCCGCGAGCAGCAGGCGCGCTACCGGATCACGCCCGAGGTCGCGCACGCCACGGTGCTGTGCCCGCTGCCGCGCGTGGACGAGATCGATCCCGCCGTCGACGCGCTTCCGCAGGCCGCGTACTTTGAGCAGAGCGCGCTCGGGCTCTACGCGCGGATGGCGGTCCTCGACGCCGTGCTGTCAGGCTGAGACGAAGGCGCGCCGCAGGTCGGCGACGAGGCGCTCGGCGGGCTCGTCGAGCGCGAAGCCGCTCTCGGTGACCGAGCGGTCGAGCGTCACGCGGCAGATCGCCGCGCCATCTGCGAGCGGCACCCCGGCCTCGGGCAGCTGGGCGAGCCGCACGCCGCGCGAGCGCGGCGAGAGCGGGACGTCGGGGTCGCGCACGAGGTCGGCGCCGGTCGTGTTGTGCAGCACGACGTGGGCGAGGTCCGGCTGGCTGGCCGTCCACTCGGCGATCGTTTGGCCAGAGTCCGTGGGCTGGCCGCCGAGCGCCGCGTTCAGATGGTCGAGGAACAGGTCCGGGACGTCGAGCGCGTGCGCGATCTCCGCCGACGGGGCGGAGGAGCCCTGGAAGCGCGCGTTGATCTCGACGAAGCGCACGGCGCCGCCGTCCACCAGCGCGTCGACGCCGAACACGCCGCGGTAGCGCTCCTCGTGCAGCCACTCGCCGATCGCGCGACCCATCGCGTCGACCTGGGCGAGGACGTCGTCACCCAGCGTCTTGATCGCCGAGAAGTCGTTGCCGCAGTACCCGAATCGCCGCTGCGTGCAGGAGGGGATCCCGATCAGCTGGACCGACGCCGGGTGCAGCCGGACGCTGCCGTCGTCGAACACGACGCCGGAGAAGTTGATCGGCACGGTCGGGTCCAGGAACGGCGCGACGGCGACGAAGCTGTCGGGGTCTTGACGCCACAGCCGCTCGACGTCGGCCTCGGTCTCGGCCAGCGCGATGCCCACGCCGCCGGAGGTGCGGCTCGCGCGCAGGATGTGGGGGCGCCCGCCGGCCACCATGCGCTGTGCGCGTCCGAGGTGCTGGTCGGCGACGTAGCGCCAGTCCAGACCCAGGATGCCGCGCGCGGCCAGCGCGGTCTCCACCCACGGCTTGTACTCGAAGGCCTGCTGGCGGTCCTTGAACAGCCCGGCGAGCGTCATCGTGTCTGACATCGAGAACGCCAGCTCCGAGATCAGCCGCGAGGGCCGGTAGGTCATCATCACGCAGCGGCCGCTGACCTCGCGCATCAGGCGCGCGCTGAACTCCCTCGCCGACGGGTGCGGGTCCAGGTCGATGTCGTAGCGGTCCAGGTCGGGCCGGCGGCGGCTGATCTGCTCGAGCGCGACGTTTGACTCCTCCCGCAGCCGGCCGCTGCGCAGCGGCGCGATGATCGAGTAGCTGGCCTCGAGCTCCGGGATCTGCAGGAGCGCCTCGCCGTCCTCCCCGCGGATCCCGAACCACACCAGCCGGCGCTCTGCCAGCGCGCCGCGAATCGCATCGATCGCTCTCTTGGTCAAGGTCGCGAGATCCTAGAGCGCAACGAGCTACGATCGCCGGGTGGTCGACCTGATCCTCAACCGGCGCAGCCGCCGTGACGGCTTCCAGGCACGGCCAGTGCCCAAGGACACGATCGACACGATCATCGCGTGCGCGCTCGCCGCGCCCTCCTCCAAGAACGCCCAGCCGTGGCGAATCCACGTCGTCACGAGCCGAGCCACGCTGGGCGAGATCGCCGACGCGGTGGACAGCGCGCGCGGCGCCGAGACCTACGTCCCGATCGACCCGGCGACCGGCCTGCCGCGCGACTACGAGTCAAGCGTCTCGGAGTCCGCCCAGGTCCTGCGCGGCGTCTCGCTAGGGCTGTTCGTCGAGAACCGCGGCCGCTTCAGCGACGGCCGCCGGGTCGTCGCCAGCGCCGCCGACGGCGTCCGCGAGAACGCGCTGATCGGCTACAGCCTCGAGATGGTGGGCCTCGGTGCGACGATCCAGAACATGTGGCTCGCGGCGAGTGCCCTGGGGCTCGCCGGCGTGTTCATGGGCGACGTGCTGATCGCCGAGGAGATGATCCGCGAGCGGCTCGGGCTGGCGGGCGACCTCGTGGGCGTGCTCGCCCTGGGCTACACCGAGGCCGAGTCGTTCCCGAAGCGGCTCGGCGAGGACCGCGTCGTCCTCCACGACTGACCGACGTCACATCACGCCGGCCTCGCGTGCCCGTTCGAGGTGCTCTTCCATCTCATCGAGGTCCTCCTCACGCGCGATCAGCAACAGGGCCCGGCGCTCCTCGGCGGCCAGCTGGGCAAGCACCGCCTTGCGCAGCTCGACGAGGTCCTGCTTACGGACGGAGAGCTCGTGGTCGTCGAGCAACGTCTGGCTCGCCTCCTCGTCGCCGAGTCCGCGGGCGAGGGCGACGAGCGCGAACCAGCTCAGCGGCGCCTCGCGGGCGAGCGTCGCCAGCCGCTCCTTGGCCGCCGCCACGTAGGCCTTCGCGTCGGCGATCCGCGCCGCGTCGCGCGGCGTCTTCTTCGTGCCCTGCAGCAGCTCGGCGACGGGATGATCGTCCGCCAGCCGGTCGAGGACCTTCGACGGGTCGTTGCAGGTGAACCCCTGGGCCTCGAGCTCCTCTCTGACCTGGGGCCACAGCCAGGTGGGGTGGGCGTAGCGCACGCGGACGAGCGCCGCCTGGACCGGCGTCACCCGCTCGCACAGCGCGTCGACGTCGGCCGGATCGATCGGCTCCAGTACCTCGTCGTCGTCGGGCGCCTCGCCGTGGCGGGCGGGGTCGTAGGAGCGCGTCCGGCGCCAGTTCCGGTAGGACGCCAGGCGGAACACGTCCATGGCGATGTTGCGGCTCGCCATCGCGGCGTGCGCCCGCAGGCCGTACGAGGGGTCGAACACGCCGGCGTACTGCCACAGCACCTTGCGCGGGTCGTCGGAGAACTCGCCCGCGGAGGCGAGCGCTTCGCGGCGGTGGTCCATCTCCTCACGCCACTTGGCGCCCTGGATCAGCACGCGCGCCACCCGGTCGCGGACGACGTCCTCGAGCGTCCAGCGCCCCGCGGCGAGGTGGTTGCCGGCCTTGCGGTTCCCGTGGTCGACCAGCGTGTCGTCCCACTCGCGCAGATCGCGGAACTTCGACAGCGCGTTGGCCGCCACGAGCCAGCCGTAGACCTGCTCGGTGATTCCGCGGCGGCTCGGCATGACAGCGGCAGCATAAGCGCGCGCCCCGTCGGCGTCCCCGCGTAGGATGACCCCGATGTGGGATCTCGCGATCGTTCCCGCCGAGTCCGAGACGAGCCTCGCGCCGCTGCTCGCGGACGCGTCTCGCCGGGCGCGCGTGATCTTGATCGCGCCGCCTGGAGGTCGTCCGGACGTCGGCGTGCCGGTGACGGTCGTCGAGGTCGACGAGGCCCGGGACCTCGGTGCCGACGTGGCCGGGATCGCGGCCACGCTCGGGCTCGCGACGCTGCTGGACGGCGCGCGACGCCCCGTCTTCGTCGAGGGCCTGGCCGGCGAGCCGCTGACGCTCGCGGCCGAGCTGGCGGTCAGCGCGCTGCGGCTGCGGGGCGTCGCGCGCGTCGTGCTGCGCGAAGGCGAAGCGATCGCCGCGGGCGACACGGAGCCCGCCCGGCTGCGCACCGACGCGCCGTTCAGCGCGGCGCTCGCGGCGGTCGACGACCTGCTCGCGTCCGAGCGCCTGATCGCCGCCGAGCGGCTGCTCGCCGCCGTCGCCGAGACCGCGTTCGACGCGGGCGACGGGCTGGCGGTCGCGCTCGGTGCGCCGCTGGAGCAGATCGAGCTGGCTCGCCGGTTCCGGCGCGTGCCGGCTCCGGAGCTCGGCGAGAGCGCGCCGCCGCCTGGCGCGGTCGCCCGGCACGCGCTGCGCGCCGCCGAGCGGACGGGTGACCAGGCACGCGCCGCGGCCTTGGCGCAGCTCGTCGCCGCGACGCCGGACGAGCCAGGGGAAGACGTCGCCGCGCGGCTGATCGAGCTCGCGCGCGAGCGGCTCGCCGCGCCCGAGTTCGAGCCGGACCACGGCGGCGAGGAGCACGCGCTCGTCGTCGGGCCGGGAGATGCGGGGCCGCTGCTCTCGGAGCTCGCGCCCGGCCACGACGTGCTCGTGCTCGGTGAGGGTGGCCGGGGCGTGCCGGAGAGCGCGATCTCGCTGACCCTCGCCTCCAGTGCCCCGGCCACCGTCCGCGGCGTGCTGGCGGGCCACGTCTTCGCGGGCGACGGCGTCACCGTGCTCGTGCCCGGAGAGCCCGGCGGGCTGGAACGGGTCGCCGTCGCCGCGTGCCTGCGCCTGCACGGCCGCGTACACGAGGTCCGCACGGTCAGCGACGGCGCGGTGCGCCGGGCGGCCGTGCAGAGCGTGCTGGAGCGGACGCGCGAGTCCGCGCTGGTCACGATTCTCGGCCGCCGCGTGGGCGCGACGGGCGATCTCGACGCGCTCGGCGCGCTCGCGGCGCGGCTGCCCGGAGCCGCGCCGGAGCTCGACCTGGCGCGCGAGCTGCGGCGCGGCTTCGTGGGCCCGGCGCGGCTCGCGGACGCCGGTGTCGGCGCGGGCGCGCTCGAGCTGATCCGGCGCCGCGAGGCGCTCAGCACGGACGCTCGGGCCGCCGCGGCGCGCTGGCCGGCGATCCGGCGCGACCTCGCGGACGGCGTTCCCCAGGCCGTGGACGCGCTCGCCGTGCTGCTCGGACCCGCGTTCGCCCTCGCGATGCGCAACGTGCGCGCGGGCGGGGCGGACCCGACCCTGGCCGACGTCGCGGAAGCCCTCGGCGTCGGGCCGGACGAGGACGAGGACGCGCTCGCCGCGGGCGTCGAGGACGCGGTGGCGGAGGCCCTGGGCGTCGATCCCGCGCTCTTCGGCGCGGCCGACCCCGTCGTATCGCTCCTGCAGGCCGCGCCCCCGGCGCGCGCGGACGCGTCGAGCTTCCCGGATCCGTTCGAAGCCGAGGACACCGCTCTCGCGGTCGCCGAGGCCCGTCACGCCGCCCATCCGGAAGGTCTGTGGGTGCTCGACAGCGCGCTCGCGGCGATCGAGCTGGTCGAGGCGCGCGGCCTGCAGCGCGAAGCGCGGGACCCCGATGACGTGGTCAGGCTCGCCGAGCTCCGCGCTGGAGCGGCGCTGGAGCGCCTGCGGGCCTTGCCCGAAGGCGTGCTGACCCGCGGCGCCGGCATCCTGGGCCTGATCGAGGACGCGGTCGACACGCTGCGCACCTGGTTCGCCGGCCTGCCGGAAGCCGACGCGCTCGACGAGTGGCTCGAGGGCTGGAGCCGCGCCGGCCTGGCGCGCGAGCGCACGGCGGTCGCGCTGGCGGGCGACTACGCCCCCGAGCCGGCGCGCGGCGTGCTCACGCGCGCCGCGCTGGAGTCGGGGCTGGTCGAACCGAGCGCCCGCCCCACGCTCGACCTGACCCGGGCCGGGGTGACCGGGGTCGAGCTCGCGCTGCTCCCGACCGTCGCCGACGCGCTCGCGGCCGCCGAGCGCGACGACCTCGACGGGACACGCGCCGCGCTTGAGCTGCGCGCGCTGCTGCCGGGGCCGCGCGCGCTGTGGGCGCACGTGCTCGCGGACGCCCGGATCGTCGCTTCGGCGCCCATGACTCGCTCGCCCGACGGGAAGCTGCGCGCCAGCTTGCCCGCCGTCGGCCACGTCGTCGTCACGGCCGGACGCGAGCTGCGCCTCGACGCGCGCGCCCTGGCCGCCGGCGCGCTGCTCGCCCGGCCCGGCCGACGCGTCGCGACCGCCGAGGCGCTGGAGCTGATCGGCGAGGTGCTCGGCGCCCCTGCCGAGCGCACCCTGCTGCGCGCGGCGGCCGCGTTGCTGATCGTGGCCGAGGACGAGCCGGGCGGCCTGCTGCTCGACGGGGTGCGCCGGCGGCTGGCGGCGGGCGAGGCGCCGGCCGCACGTGTCGCGCGCGAGCTCGACAGCGTCGCGATGCAGCTCACGGTGCGGTGCGCCCAGGAGCGTGCGGAGTTGCAGCGCGCGCTCGTCCGCGACCTCGAGCGCGCCCGGTTCCACGCGCTCGACGCCGAGACCCAGCGGGACAAGCTCGCGCTGGCGCAGTCGCGGCTCGTGGAGCTGGAAGCGCTGGACAGGCTGCTCGCGTGAGCACTGCCACGCTGTCGCGCCTCGCCCTCGAGGAGGTGAAGATCGCCGCGCTCGCGTCTGGCGTCCGGATCGCTCCGGCCGTGCTGGAGCAACTCGGCGGCACGCAGCACCTCACGGTGCACGAGTACGCCACGACGGGCGGGATCACGCTGCTGCTCGGAGAGGACGTCTACGTCAACGCGCCGTTCGACGAGCCGTTCTGCGCCGCCAGCCCGCTCGAGCTCGTCCACGGCGCGGACGGCGCGCTCGTGCTGCGCCTCGGCGAGCTCACGGTCGAGGTCGTGACCGTGCTGCCGCTGCCGGGCTACCTGTCCGCGCGCGACCCCCGCGGCCGGCTCGTCGCCGAGACCACGATGTCGCACGCCGACCGCATCCGCGTCTCCCCGCTCGTCGGCTGCGTCTACGACTGCGCGTTCTGCGACCTCGCGCCGCTGCGCTACCAGCCGCGCGAGGCCGAGCAGATCCTCGCGGGCATCGACGTGGCCCTGCGTGACGACGCGCTGCCGCCTCGGCACCTGCTCATCAGCGGCGGCTCACCCGCGCGCGGACAGCGTCACCAGGACGGCTTCGAGGCCGTCTGCCGCGCCGTCGTCGAGCACGTCCAGCGCGTCGCGGGCCACGACTTCGAGGTCGACGTCATGATGAGCGCGCGTCCCGACGGTCCCGCGTTCGTCGATCGGATGGTGGACGCCGGCGTGCACGGCTTCGCGCTCAACGTCGAGGTCTTCTCCGAGGCGCACGCTGCGCGCCAGTTGCCGCTCAAGCACAAGTTCGCCCGCCCCCACCTCGGCCCGATGATCGCGCGGGCGGTGGAGCGCCTGGGCTGGGGCAACGGGCGCGTCCGATCGCTGATCATCCCTGGGCTCGAGCCCGTCGAGAACACGCTGGCGGGCGTCGAGTGGCTCGCCTCGCTCGGCTGCAGCCCCGCGATCAGCCCGTTCCGGCCGGCTCGCGGGACGGCGCTCGAGGGCGCGGCGCCGGTGTCCGCCGAAGCGCTGAAGGCCGTGCTCGCCGGAGCGCGCGAGAGCGCGCGCCGCCACGGCGTCCTGCTCGCCCCCACGTGCGTCCCGTGTCAGCACAACACCCTGACGTTTCCCTGGGACGTTGCGGTATGTTGAGGCCCTGGACCAAGGACAGGTGCAACTGAGCAATGAAGCTCTCTGAAGAACAGTGCGGCGAGCTGCAGCTGACGCTCGCGACGGAGACCCCGGTGCTGGTGCTGGGCCCGGGGTGCCACCGCGTCGGCTTCGACGCCGGTCCGGCGTGGCAGGAAGTCGTCCGGCGCCTCGGGCTCGTGTGGGCGCGGATCGGCGTCGACCGGGGGTTCGCGCCGGGGAGCGACGAGGTCGCTCCGGACCTGTTCGTCAACCAGGCGCGCGGCTTCCTGGAGAACCTGCTGGCGTCCAAGGCCAGCGCGGAGACCCGCGAGCGCGGCCGGGTGCCGATCGAAGCGCTCCAGGCGACCAGGCTGCCGGAGACCTGGAAGTCGCTCGACGGCCCGCGCACGCACCTCGCGGCTTCGCTGCTCGGCGTCCTCTATGAGAGCACGCGCTGCCTCGGCAACGTGATCGCCACCGGCGAGTCACCCGTCACCAACTGGCTCACGGTCAGCCACCCCGGCGAGACGCGCAGCAGCGACCAGGCGCCCGAGGGGGCTCCCGCCGCGGACGCCGCGGAAGCGGACGTCGCGCGCGGGCGCGCCGGCCGCCACCTGGAGAGCGCGCTCAGGACCGCCACGTATCTCCACCACTGGTCGCAGAGCCCGGACCTCGAGGGCCACGACCTGGCGCTGCACATGGGGAACTTCAAAGCGGTCGCGCGGACCGCGAAGCTCACGACCGCGTTGAGCGTGCTCAAGATCGAAGCGGTCCAGGTCCGGCTCAAGACGCTGGAAACCACCCGCTTCAAGCGCGATCTGCCGCTCGACGGCGCGCTGATCGAGTGGTTGGCCGACCTCTTCTGGCACCTCATGGTCACCGATTCGCGCGTGCCGCCGTCGCAGGCCGAGGTGGCGTTCTACGTGAACCTCAAGGCCGATGCGGACGACACGGTGTTCCGGCGCCCGGGCGCGGGCGAAGTGCGCGCCGTGGACGCCGACGACCTCAATCGTGAGATCGGCCGCCTGCTCCGGACGTATGACTCCGGCCCGCGGCCGGCCGACGCCCCGCCACTGCCGCGGGATCAACTGCTGCAGATGCTCGCGGCCTGCGTGCTCCAAGCCTTCAAGCCGGAGGGGAGACGCTCGGTCGTCCTCAGCTCGGACTTCGATCTCAGCTTCGAGCGGACGCTGCTCGAGATGTCGGCGGAGGACCAGAAGGTTCACCTGGTGGTACCGGTGTGGCGCTGCGAAGGCACGGCGCGCGTGCTGGACTGGCTGTTCACGACGATCGAGCGCACGGACGCCGACGTGACCGAGGAGGCGCTCACGCAACCCGAGTCCTGGGCGCTGTACGGCGACGTCCCGTCGCGCGACGCCGAAGGCGATCCGGTCGCGGGCCCGATCGTGGTCAAGCTCAACGGCTCGCCGCTCGTGCAGCTCGACGAGCGGCCCGACGGCGTCGCGCTCACGGAGGAGGAGACGGTGAAGATCGCGACGATCTTCACCGAGTACGACTCGTTGCAGGCGATCATCTCCTTCACGGAGGGACAGCACGGGCTCGCGGCCGATCTCATCAACGAGATCCAGTGGCGGACGCGCAGCTGGATCGTGCTCGGCGACTCCTTCCCGCACTGGCTGCCGCGGCTGCGGCTCATCTACAACGCGCGCTCGCACTTCCGGCGCAGCAAGAGCAAGGGTCGCGGCCGGACGGAGCACTTCGCCATCGACCGCCGCTTCGGCTGGCCGGAGAGGCCGCTGCTCGACGTGCTGAGGATCCGCGGCTACGAAGAGGACCTCGGCGAGCTTCCGCTGCTCGTCGATCGCACCACCGCCATCCGCGACGGCCATCCCGCCGTGAAGAAGTATCTCGCCAACGTCAGGGAGCGCCTCAAGAGCCACCGCGAGCGGTTGGAAGACGCGGCGTGAGCATCGGCGAGATCGACTGGCGCGGCCCGCGGCCGCTGCGCGAGGGCGACGAGCTGCTGGGGCGCGCCGCTGACCTGCGCGAGCTCGTCGACCGCTGCGAGACGTGGGACGTGATCCGGATCACCGCGCGCAGCGGCGTCGGCAAGACGTCGTTCATCACCGCCGGCGGCCGCCAGGCGCTCATGGACGCCGGCTACCACGTGCCGATCATCCAGCGCTGGACACGCCTGCTGGCCAACCCGCGCGTGCGTGAGCTCGACACCCCGGACGAGATCGCGCGCGCGCTGTACCTGCTCGTCATCGGTGCGGACGTCAACGACGGTCGGCGGCTCACGGAGATCCTCGAAGAGGTCTCGGGCGGCGGCGAGATGGCCGTGATCCTCGACCAGATGGAGGAGCTGCTGCGCTATCAGGAGGCCGTCGGAGCCGCCCTGCTGCGGCTGGCCGGGACGACAGCCCGGGACTCCCGGGTGCCGCAGATCGTGATCGCGCGCTCCGAGTACGCCGAGCTCCTCGACCCCGTCGAGGTCCGCGACGTCCACACCTGGCCGATGAAGCTCAAGGAGATCACCGGCGCCAAGACCCTGGGGCGGATCGTCACCGTACCCGTAGAAGCCGTGGACGGCTCGATCGGGCAGGCCGAGGTCGAGCGGATCGTCGGCTGGTGGACGACCGCGCACGAATCCGCGCTGATGTCACGCTCGACGGGCGCCGGGCTCGCCGGGGGCGTCGGGCTCCTCCATCTGCAGGCGCTGCTGTGGTCGCTGCGCGACTGGGGCGCCCGTCACGGTGTCTCCAAGCACATCTCCGCTCAGGACCTCGAGCGGTTCGTCGCCGCTCGCGCCGCGTATCGCGGCTTTGACGCGTCCGACGAGGAGGCACTCGGACGGCACCTGATTGGCGACGCGGTCGTCGCCTACGTGGACGACACGGTGGCAGCGCTCACCGCCGATCCCACCGTCACGCGCGACGGCACGCCCACGCCGCTGACGTGGCGCAACGGACCGCGCCTGATGCTCTCGCGGATCGCCCCCGCGCTCTCCTCCGGCGGCTACAAGGTGCCGCAGGCGCGCAGCTCCCTCATCCCGCTGGCCCTCGGTGCCGAGCTCACGCAGAGTGGCGCCCGGGCTGTCGCGGAGCTCTCGAGCGCCGACGACCTGACGGACCTCGCCCAGCGCACGCGGCGCCTGGCGGGCGCCGGCGTGGGCGCGGACTGGGATCGCCCGCGGCTGCTGCGCGAGATGCTGGACGCCCTCGACGCGGTCCTCGAGGCGCTCCGCTCCGACGAGGCGAACCTGTTGCGCGTCTTCGACGCCGTCAAAGGCGAGTCGATCTACGAGCTCGTCCACGACGGCATCGGGCCGGCCCTCACACGCTGGGCGCAGGAGTACGCCGAGCGCCCGGTGTCGACGGTCAACCGCATCGTCGCCGAGCCCGGCGGCGCGATCCTGCACAGCCTCAGCCCCGAGACCTTCGAGGAGCCGCAGGACCTGTGGGACGCGGTGGTGGTCGAGGAGGTCGACGGCCGCAAGACGGCCGTGCTGGACGAGCTGCGCTGGCAGTCCAACTACATCGGCCCGGCCGGCGACGACGAGCGGCTGGAGCTGCGCGATCTGGTGGTCCGCCGCGCGGATTTCACCGGCGCGGCGTTCGTTGCCTGTGACCTGGTCCGGGTGCGCTTCGAGGACTGCCGATTCACCGGCGCCGTGTTCCTCGGCTGCACGCTGGCGGACGTCGAGTTCGCGCCGGAGGCGGCCTCCGGCGACAAGCTGGACCTCTTGACGTTCGTGCGCTGCGAGACCTGGGACGAGACGGGCGTGACCTTCACGGACCTGCAGGGCACGACCGGCCTGTTCCTGACCGCCGTCTCGGGCGGCACGTGGCACTTCGCCGGCGGCCGCTTCAGTCACCTCGTGGGCACCGCGGCCGCGCCGGCGAAGCTCGTCTTCGACGACGTCACGGTGCGGCACGTGACCGCCGAGGGGCAACTCGAGGTCATTCGCGACGGCGAGCCTGTCCCACTTTCGGAGTTGACCTAGCACACGAGGTCGTCGGGCGTCCTCGAGCGCGTACGCGACCGTCCGGCGACGCGAACGTAGCCGTCAGCGGGCCGATCGGCGATCCGCGCGACCGCGACGCTCGGGATGGTCACGCGCCCCGGGCCTTCTCGGCTCGCCGGACGGACGTTGTGGGGGGTCGTGGCGTGGTCGCGGGTGGCGACGAGCTGCGCGCTGATCAACGCGTGTACGCTCGCGGCGTCGCGGAAGCTTGCCTCCAGCGTCGCGGGGTCGAACCCGGCCGCGCGCGGCGGATCGCTCGCGAGCTCCGGGTCCAGCGGGTGCTCGTGATCCTCCACGTGTCCGGCGCCGATCACGTCCAGCGCCGGCCACGTGTTCTCCAGCCGTCGCACGGCCTCGCCGGAGGCCACGGCGACGACCCGCGCCAAGCGGTCGGGCGCGCCCCAGTCCTCGCTCACGACCCGCTCGAGGAAGCGCTTGGCGGCGGCCGGCGCGCGCTCTAGCGAGTGCAACGCGGCGAGCGCGCGGACCACCGCGCTCACCCCCGCCGAGCGCGCGGCCCACGTGTGTACGTTGTTTCTGCCGTCGTGTGAGAAGTCGCTGCGCTGGACGGTCACGCGGAGCCGCTGCCGGACGTCGAGGCCGAAGGCGTTCGCGATCTCCGCGAGATCGTCCGGGCTGACGCGGCGCGGGTCGGAGCTGACGTGCGGCGGTGGCTCAGCCTCGATCGCGACCGTCAGCGCGTCCCCGACGTCAACCGGCAAGGGCACCCGGAAGAACGCCCCGTCGCGCTCGAAGACGACGACCTGCCCCGGGACGTAGAACAGCGTCGCGGTGATGCGCTCGCCTGCGCGGGCAGCGGCGCCGCGGACCTCGGCCAGGATCGCGGGGCGGCCGGTGAGCAGGTGCTCGGGGTGGACGTAGACCACCGCTGCGGTGCCCGCCGCGCCTCTGGCCTGACGCGCGGCGCGCAGCCCGCGCTCCCACGGCGCGAAATCGACGCGGGCGTTGGCCTGCTCGGCCTCCAGCGCGGGCGCGAGCTCGTCCGCGATGGCGCGCACGAACGGCACGACGTGATCCTCCATCGCCTTGTCGCCCTGAAAGCCGACCACGATCCCGTGCCCGGCGCGGGCGACCTCCAGCGTCACCGAGGCGGACGCGATCGCGCCCACGGCCGAGGCGCAGATGGCGAGGATCACCGCCCCTGCACGGCCGCCGAGGCCCGCCTGCAGCTCCTCGCCCGAAAGGCGACGGTCGCCGACCTCGACGCCCTTGGCCGCCGTGCCGTGGGCGCCGATCACCACGAGCTCGGCGGCGGCGAGCTCGCGCACGCCCGCGAAGCCCTCGAAGTGGATCGCCCGCGTCGGGCGGATCTTCCCGATTGCGTCGGCGAGCGGATCGCCGAGGGCGTAGTCGCGGCCGGGGCCGGGAGCGGCGAGCACGAGCGGCGTGAAGGTGCCGGGGTCGCGGCCTCCGAGCGGCGGTGCCGGGCGCGTGGGGAGCCGGTCGCTGAGCCGGAGGATCGAGACGGCGCGGTCCGGGTTGGTGACGAGCGGCACGTCGCGCTGGGCACGCGGCCAGATCAACGTCTCGAACGGGAGCCGCGCGCACTGCGTGTCGAGCGCCCGGAACACGACGCGCAGCGGCGAGCGGACGAGCCCGTCGAGCACTGCTGCCCCGACGGCGTTCTCGAGACACCGGGCGACGTGGTCGCCCCAGACCGCGGCGACGCCGTCGTCCGGCAGCCGCCGTGGGTCGTTCTCCCAGCCGGGCTCGCCACGACCGGTGAACCACTGCCAGGCGGGCGTGGCGAACGGGCCGTTCTCGTCGCGTTGCCACACGCTCGCGCCGAGCGCCAGCGGCTCGACCTCGAGGCCGCCGTCGGAGCGCTGAGTCCTCAGCTCGACGTCCATCCAGAGGTCGGTCGGGTCCGCCCACAGCACGCATCGAAGCTCGTGGAGCGTCGCCATCGCTGCGTAAATCTACTGGCCTGGGTCACGAAAATCGTAGCCACCTGAGGCGCCCTCAGGTGACGGCGAGCCACGACTCACCAGACCGCCGGTCGTAAACCGCGACCGGCGCCCGTGGCGTCTGTATGCACGCCACCACTCGCACCGCCCGCCGGGCCCTCGAGCTCGCGCAGGACGCGGTCTTCCAGGGCCGCCTCGCCGAGGCGCACCGCCACATGCGCGCCGCCGAGCACTCCGGCGCGGACGTCGCGGCGCTCGCCGCGCTCCAGCGCCAGCTCAACCGCCGCCGCGCGGCCGACCGGGGCATGGAGCGCCTAGCGGAGCTCGAGCGGGCGCGGGTCGCCGGGGTGCCCGCCGCGGCGCTGCCGCGGACCGCCGCCTCGCGCGACGGGCTGCGCGTGAGCGCGCACGTGGTCGACCGCTGGCGCGAGCGGATCGGGGCGGCGGACCGCGCGGCCGCGAACGCCGCGATCGAGGAGTTCGCCCGGATGGGTCGCATCACGGGCGAGCGACCGCGCTGGAGCTCCAACCGGGCGCGGCCTGGGACCCGCTACGTGCTCTGGCACGAGCAGCCCGGGGTGGCTCTGGTGGTCATCGAGGGCGTCGTCGCGACGGTCCTGACTCGCGAGAACCGTCGCCGCCGCCCGCGGCGCCGCGGGTGAGCGCGGTGTACGCGCCTGAGTTGGACGATCGCGAGTGGGTGCTCGCGACGGGGGTGCCGATGCTCGCGCAGATCGCGCGCAGCCACGGTCGCGACCACGGACTCGAGCGGCTCGAGGTGGAACGGCTTGAGGACGAGTACGTCCGCCGACTCACGGAGCGCCTCGTCGAGAGCCTCGTGCGCGAGCACGGAGCCGGCCGATCACCCGGGCGCCTGTACGCCAACCTGGCGGCCTACATGGGCCGCGCACAGGGCGTAGGCGTGCGCTTCGGCGCCCGCCGCGCGCGCACGGCGAGCCTCGACGACCCCGACACGCCACCCATCCGCGGCGCCGAGCACCGCGATGCGTTCGAGACGATGATGAGCGAGGCGGACGAGCGCGTCGAGGCCAACCGCTACGCCGCCGAGCGGCTGCACCGCGAGTGGTCGGCCCAGCAGGCGGCTCAGGCGGTCGGCGCAGCCCGCGTCGCCGTCGCCGCGATGTTGGACGGCGATCGCTCGGCCACTGCGCGCGCGGTCCGGCGGCGAGTCGACGGACTGTCGCCGGCCGGGATCGCGCGCGAGGAAGGCGTGTCCGAGAACGCCATCAACGCACGCTTGTCGCGCTGGATACGCGGCCTCTCGGCGAGCGACCGGGCGCGTATCGCGCCGCTGCGGATCGTCGTCCTCAACCCACGCAAGGCCCGCCGTCGCCCGTAGGGCATGTGCGGGGTCGCCATTCGTCGCGCAGGACACCGAAGACTCGGAGATCGAGCCAGCCGTCGGCCAGCCGGCGATGCTGTCGCAACGTGCCCTCGACCCGGAAGCCCAGCCGGTCACACAGGGCCAGCGCCGGCGCATTGCTCGACTTGACGTGGGCGTAGACGCGGTGGAGTCCCAGGTGCTCGAACGCGTAGTCGATCAGCAGCACGTGCGTCTCGAAGCCGAGGCCCTGTCCGCGCTGCTCCGGAGCGATGATGCTTGCGCCGATCTCCGCGTTGCCGTTGTCGCGGTCGACCCGGTAGAGGCCGGCGACGCCGATCGGGCTCGGAGGGTCGTTCACGGGTGTGACCGCGAGTTCGAAGCCGCCGTACGCGCCGGTCAGGGGCGACCGGTGGCCCTCCCGCAGTCGCCGCTCGATCTCGGCCGGTGCCAGTGGCACGACCGCAGAGGCGAACGCTGCACGCTGATAGTCGGCGTCATTGGCGGCCGCGAGCAGGAACCCGGCGTCGCGGAGGCAGAACACGCGGAGCGCGATTCGCTCACCACGGAGCACGGGAAGTGGCGTGTCCATCGTCATGGGAACGGATGAGGCATCATGCCGACGCCGTCGCACTCGCGCTCGAGCAGCATCGCGCGAACGTCCGCGCGCCCGAGCGGTTCGCGTTCGAACCCGAACGTGATCGGCACGACCTGTGGGGACAGCGCGCGCGAAACCGCGAACGGCCGGGTCAGCGCGACTGGCCAGTCGTAGAAGAGCGCGTCGTCGGGTGCGATCTTGACGGGCGCGATGCCGTCAACCTCCACGGTTTCGTCGGTCTCCCACAAGAAGCGTGCCTCAGCGGCGTAGTTTCCCCAGCGATAGAGGCGGCGATGATCACTCGGGCTGCGGACCTCGTCGGGCTCCGGCACCACCTCGCGCTCTCGCGGAAGTCGCACGCCCGCCCACGACTCCCGGAGCGCGGCGCAGCACGCTTGCGCCGGGTCACCCACCGATGCGCCCAGTACAAGGTTCCCGTCGCGCTCCGCCACGGCGCAGAAGGCCGCCACCGAGGGCGTCGTCCCGAGTTGCACCATGTGGACGGTCCAGCCGGCTGACCGGAGGTCTTCGCTCATGCCATCCAGCTCCGCCGAGCGCGGTACGCCGGCGAGCCGCCTTCCGGGCGTCCGCGCCAGCCAATGGCGCATGAACGCGTCGCGCTCCAGCAGCTCCTCCCACGCCGCGGCTCGAGCGGCCTGAGGCGTGCGGTGGGCCGCGACCCCGGACGAGGTCGCGCCGACGTGTCGCTGCGCTTCCCCGGTGCCGAACGGATAGAAGATGAGGTCGGCGAGGACGAGCTTCGAGCTGCCGTCCGCGGCTTGACAGCGCACCCAGAGTCGACGCTCGTCCGGCGAGAAGGGAGCGAGATCGCGGTGCTTATCGAGTTGCCAGTCCGCAAAGGCGACGAAACGGTCGGGCGCGACGGCGTCGTCGCGGTCCGAGAGTGCAGCGACGACCAGTGACCCACTGTCGATCGATCCCGCGGCGTGCCGCTCGTGTGCTTCCGCGATCGCCACCAGCTTCGCCGACTCCTCGTCGGCACGGATGCCGGTGCCGGTCATCGTAGGCGCGTCGAGCGCACCCAAGGAGGGCAGGACCTCGGCAATGGCGATGTGCTGTCCCGCCACGAGGCGCGACCGTACCCAGCGCGCCGGCGCGAGCGGGCCGGTCGGCGCGTCGAGCGCGATCCGCTGCCAACTCCCACCGGGCCCTAAGAGGTGCGGATCGCGGGCGTCGGCCGGCGGCGACGGGCTGAAATCGTGAGATGGCGTGAGGGCGAGCAGCCGGGTCATTCCACGGAGGACGTCCCGGAGAACCTTCGCCAGCGGGGGAGGGCACGAGCCGATGAAGCGAGCGCAGGCGATCCGGCGTTCCTGGCGGCTGAGCGCGGCGGGCAGAAACAGTGCGCTCTCAAGGGCCACGAGCAGCGTGTCCTCTCGCTCGTCAGGCCAGCCGGCCGCCCAACCGCGTAGGTGATCGCGCCCCGGGTCGACAGCGCGAGTGAGCAGGCCTTCGGCCAGGAGATCTTCCAGCGACTTCGCCGTGACGACGACGTCCTTCCAAACCGACGACAGCACGACGACCAGTTCGTCGTCGGCGGTTTCGGCGACGAGCACGCCCGCCGCCGCGGTCAAGGCGTCGGTCACCTAACGCCCCTCCACAACGACCAAAGCGAGCGGGTCCAGCGACGGATCGACCAGCGCGCGGACGTCCGCGACACTGAAGCCGCTGACGGTTCGGACGGCGAGTCCGTGCTCACCAGCGCTCAGCGCGATCTGCTGCAGGAGAGCCCCGGCCTCAAGAATCACGAACAGGCCGCCGCGGTTTCCGTACTTGCGCGCGACCCGTGAGAGGTCGGCCGAGATCACCACGACGGCCCGCCGGCGCTCGACGGTGTCCGCGGCGATCTCCGCCTGCCAGAACAGCTGCTCCACGGTTGCGTCCTCCGCCGTCCCAACTTCAATGAGGCGGTGATGGTCGCCGTCGAACCAGCTCAGTGCGAAGCCCTCGCCGCGAGCCACCAACGCGTGCAGGACCAGAGGCCATAGACGCCCGGCGGAGGCGACGGGTTTCCAACGACCCGCGGTCCGATAGCCGTAGGCCAGCAGCGTCGCGACCTCCTGCGCCTCGACGGCGCGCGCCGCGCCCTCGACGTGCCGCACCGGCAGCGAACTGGCGCGCTCGTCGTCGCGGCGACCGAGCGGTGCCCGCGCGACGAAGAACCGGTCAGCCTGCCCGGCCCGTGGGTCGCGCCAGCGCGGGCTTCGTTCGATGTCGAGCAGCTCCTCGACGTCGACCGCGCCTCCGCGCTGCAGTTGCTCGAGCAGCGCGCGCGGCTGACGTCGCGCATCGACGATGAAACCCTCGTCGGTCAGTCGCGCAAGCACCTCGGCGACGGGCCGCACGAAGTCGGGCTCGATCGGGTCGATGACCTGCGTGCGCCTGCGGTCCCCACCGCAGCGAGCGAGCGCGCCCGACACCGCTGCGAGCTCATCAGCCGAGCCCTCGATCTCGACCCGACAGCCATTCAGCGAGTTCTCGACGACTATGGATGCGGCTGAGGCCGTCCAGCCGCACACCAGTAGCGGCCAGTCGGGGATCGAACTCCCGCTAGAAGACGGCGACGAGATCGCTGGGATCCTGCAACGGCCGCGGCACGGACCCGGCGCCAGCCTCGACCACGGTTTCGCAGCAGTTCTCGCACGACGGCTCGCAGTTCCCGCAGTTCTCGCCGCCACACGACTCCATCTGAGATTCCACGACCGTCTCGGACGCGTATACAACGGAGATCTTCATTGAAGCTCCTCAAAGAATAGGTCGAGGCCGACCTCACCTACTGCGATGCCCCGAATCAATGGCAACTCTCCTACTGGCGCAGTCGTCACGAGCGCGCAAAGCAGGCGGGCCCGCCGACGTCAAATGCCGAGTGCGTTGTATACGCGATCGCGGTCTCCTATGCGACCGCCGCGTGTCCGAGCGCCTCCCACGCGACGGTCGTGCGCCTTGACGCAACAGTCGGCGAGGACCTCAGGCCTTGCGCCGAGTGCTGCTTCTACCTCGCCGTCTTGATCGCGTAGATCAATGCGAGGCGGAGCAGCACGAGCGACTCAGCTCCCTATGTCGTCTTTCACGTGCCGCTAGACGGCGGTGGCGCAAGTGTCGGGCAACGACGCCTACCGACTCGCTAGCGGCATACAGATTGCACCCTCTGGGTGCCACGGCTCCCGCGACCTCTGTCCGACGCCGACACAAGGCTCGGCGTCACCCTCGGTCTCGGCGTCGGCCGAAGGCGTTTACCCACGCGCAAGGGGCGGCCGGTGCGCTGGTGCCGTAACACGGGGACGCCCACGAGAGGTGCAGGTGCGCGGCGCATGCTGGTGCGTGGCAGGTCTTCGGCGAGCCATGGCCGGGGTAGCTGTCGTAGCCGACAAACTGCATCGCCGGGACGAGCGGGCAGATCGGGCTTGTGCCAGTGGCTCCGCAGGCAGGCGTCCACCCGAGGTCGCGGGCCAGTGCGCCGACGGAGTTATCCCAAGCTTCCTGGTCGACGGGTTCGGCAGGCACCAAGTCTAAAGCCGTGCCGTCACCGTGGGTTCGATGGCCGCCTTCGCGCGCGGCCGTCACGCGCAGCCGGTAGGTGCGCAGCAGCCAGAGGGCGTTGTCGAGCAGGCGCGCGTCGATCGGTTGGGCGGCGCGGCCACCGGCCATTGCCCACGCGGGCAGCATCGCGTACGCCCGCGGCGACCGCACGCGGACGGCTTCCCGCAGATTCGCCGGGGTGTCCCCGTCGCCGCCGGCGCATCCAACCGGGGGGACGGCTGCGAGGGCATCGTCCGGCGTGTCCGCGTACTGGCGGACGCGCTGCAGGACGTCGGTGACGTAAGCGTGGGAGTGGTTGTAGCCGTACACGGCGCGGGCCAGGTCGCCACGGGCGCCGTCGAGCAGCATGCGCAGGTAACGCCCAGCGGAGTGGATCGCGTCAGCCGGGTCGTACGGGCTGAAGCCGCCGTCGTGGTCGCCGTCGACGCGATACGTCTGCCAGGTGGAGGGCGGACCGTTGGTCAGGTTGAACTGCATCGGCCCGGCGCAGCAGCCGAACGCGTTCACGCCCGAGCGCACGCCCGGTGCGCTGGAACGGCCGTGATCGGACTCGATGGCGCCGATCGCGGCGAGCACCGTCCACGGGACCCTGTACGCGGCGCCGGCCTGCCGGTAGAGCTCGAGGTAGTCCGATGGGATCGTCGACGAGGCGTGCTTGGAGGGCACGGCGCTCGAGTCCGCGCAATCCTCGTGGAGCAGGCCGGGCATCAGGCTCGTCATCGCGGCCAGACCGAGCACGGCGGTGACGGCCAGTGCGGTCGCGGCACCGGCGGTGCGCGAGCCCGAGGCGACGAGCCCGCTCACGCGCGGGAACGTTCGTCGGGGAAGGCGTCGGCGAGTGCCGCGGCTGGGGTGCCGTAGAGGCGGCGGATGACCGATTGGGAGGGCCAGTGGGCGGACTGGTAGCGGGTGAGGGCGTCGCCGCCGCGGCGGCGGGCGTGGGTGCCGGACCAGTCGACGGAGGAGGCGGTGAAGCCGAAGCGTTCGCGCCAGAAGCGGTGGGCGCCGCGGACGGTCTCGCGGGTCCAGCGCGGGCGCGACTGCGGCTTGCAGCGCTGGCAGTGCTGGGCTCCTCGGCGTTTGCCGTCGGCGCCGGAGGTCGGTGCGCCGCAGCGTTCGCAGTTGCCGGCGTAGCTGGCCTTGCGTGCCTGCGCTTTGGTGCCGGTGGGGTCGTGGAGGTAGCCGCGGATGGTCGCGGGGGCGCGGTTGAGCAGGTGGGCGATCTGGGCGGTGCTCCAGCCCTGGTCGCGGTGGTGTTGGGCGAGGAGGACGTTGCGGCGGCGGGTGAAGTGGTCGGTGGTGCGCGAGCGCATGCCCGGGAACTTCTGAGCCGCGCGCTGGCCGCCTATTCGTCGAAGGCTTCCGGCATCCCGACGGGGCCGCCGGGGTGCAGGACCGTGGCGGCGGTGCCGGCGGTGCCCGCGAGGCTGTGCAGCTCGTGGCTGACTTCTTCGACTGGGTCGAAGTCGTCCTCGTCCTCGCCGGCCGGTCGAGTCCCGAGCTCCGGGTTCTCGGCCTTGATCACGGCGACCACGCCGCGGGTGAAGGGGGTGGCTCCGCCTTCGCCGGGGGCGTGGAGCAGCGGCTGTGCGTAGTCGATGAGGGTGCCCAGGCCGTGCACGACGGTCAGCACTTGGTTGGTCGGGCGGCGCGGGCGTTCCATCATCAGCACGCCGGCGATCTGGGCTCCGAGCTCGTTGAGTTCGGTGGTCGGGTCGGTGGCGTCGAAGGCGGCTTTGGCGCGGATGGTGTCGGCGCTGGCGCAGGCGAGCCAGACGACGGCGCCGCGGAGGGTGTCCGTGTCGTCAGGGGCGCGGGCGACGAGCTCGGCGGCGCGCCCGACGTGCCCGCTGATGAGCGCGATCCACTGTGCGAGGTCGCGGTCCTCGAGGAGATCGATTTGCTGTTGGGTCACGAGGTGGCCGGCGACGAAGTGTGTGACGTCGTTGATGCGCTCCAGCGTTCCCGGCGGCCAGAGGTGTGGCATCTTGCCGTCCATCGTGCACATTCTCCCGGTGGGATCGTGCGACGGCAGGTCGGACAACGCGACAGGCCCAAAGAAGGGCGCACCGGTGCGGCCCGCCACGGATGGGCGGGTCGCACGGGCTGCGCGTGTTTGGTCAGGGTGCGGACGGTTCGTCGAGGTCGAGGTCGTCCAGGTTGGTGTCGGCGCGGTGAGCGTCGAGGTCGACGGTGCTGCGGTCGGTGGGGTCGGTGATGAAGGTGTCGCGGTGCAGGTCGGCGAGGCGTGGGGAGAGCATCGGGCGTAGGAAGCTCCAGAGGGCGTCGCGGAGCGGGTCCTCGCCGCCGGGGAGGGCTTCGTCGAGCTTGCGGCTCATGCGTTCATGGCCGAGGGTCTTGGTGCGGGTGATGCCGTCGGGGTCCAGGACGAAGGCGGCGGCGAAGCGGGCGACCAGCGCGGCGATGCCGCGCAGCGGGTCCGGTTCGGCGAGCGCGCGTTGGAGTTCGGCGTCGATGATCGCGTCGACGGGCATGGGTTCGTGGCGGCCGCTTTCGCCGACGGGTCGTTGGCGGTCGGGGTCGGTCCAGCCGGCGCCGTAGGCGAGCACGTCGCGGTACTGGCGGGCGAGCAGTCGGCAGACGATGGCGCGGAGGGCGTCGAGTTGGGTGGGGGTGGGGTCGATGAGGCCGGCGCGCAGGTCGTGGCCGAGGCCGAGGTTGGTGCGGACGGCGTCGGCGTGGCGTTGGCGTTGGTCGTGGCGGCGGGCTTTCTCGTCGGCGAGCGCGTCGCGCAGGTCCGGGGCGTCCAGGTGCGCGCCGGCGAAGTACGCCGGGTCGGTGGCCGGTTGGGTGTCGTCGGTGTCGGTGATCGCGTGGTTGAGGGCGTCGAGCATGAAGGCGGGGTCGATGACCCAGATGCCGGCGGCGAAGTCGGGGCCGCGGTCGTGGACGTAGGCGTAGCGGCCGGTGCGGGCGCGCTCGCGCAGCGTGCTGTCCACGCGCAGCGCAGCCCGGGTGCGCTGGGCCGTGGCCTGCAGCGTGTCGAGTTCGGTGTCGAGCTGGTCGACGTCGCAGCCCAGGACGGTGCCGGCGGTGTGTCGCGCGCTGGCGGTGAGGTGCTGGCGGGCGAGCGTGAGCTGGGTGTGGGCGTCGAGCAGGGCGCCGTCGTCGATGCGGACGGCATAGGTGGTCTCGTCTTCGACGAGGGTGCGGTGCACGAAGGCGCCGAGGTCGCGCAGGGCGGCTTCCTGCAGGTCAGGCGTGGTGATGCGGTCGGCGACGGCGTGCGTGAGCTCGGGGGCGATCTCGTGCATGTCGGCGAGCCGGTTGGCGAGCGTGACCGAGAGCTGGCGTTCGGCGGGGCGGTCGGCGACGCGGGTGCGGATCGGTTCCGGGAGCGTGAGCTGGCGGCGCAGGTTGTGGGCCTTGACCGCGCCGATGCCCAGGTCGGCGCACACGGCGGCGATCCGGTCGCTCTCGGGCAGGCCGGCGCGGGCGGCCCAGCAGTCGGCGAACTGGGCCTGTTGGTCGGTGAGGGTGAGGTCTTCGCGTTGGTTCTCCTGGGCTTGGATGCGGCGGATCTCGTCCGGGGTGGGGGCGTGGTCGAGCAGCAGGACGATCAGGCTTTGGACGGGCTGGGAGCCGTCGGTGGCGAGCTGGTGGCTGGCGCGGGCGGCGAGCAGGCGGCGTTGGCCGGCGTAGAGGACGACCGGCTGGCCGGCGGGGCGGTGGCCGATGCACGGGACCAGCTGGCCCATCGACATCAGCATGTGCGCGAGCCGCTGGATGCCGTCGGCGGCGATGTCGTGGCGGGCGTTGGGGGCGAGCTCGATCTCGTCGAGCGGGACGCGCACAAGCGTGCCGGCCAGGTCGGCGGGCGCGGTGGTGGTGACGTCAAACAGCGACGGCGCCGCGGTCGGCGGCGCCTGCAGGTCAGGCATGAGGTGTCCTTTCGGAAGGTGAGGAGGCGGCGGACGGGGCCCGGGGAGATCAGGGGCGCCGGGGCGTGTGCCTGCCGCGTAGGGCGGCGACGGTGTCGGCGGCGACCTGGTCGAGCGCGTCGGCGGGGTCGTCGATGACCACGATGCGGTCGGCTTCGACCGAGAGCGGGGCGATGCCGATGGCGATGTGGATGGTGGGGACGCCATGGTCGGCGAGCCAGTGGATGCGTTCGACGCCGGCGGGGGTGTCGTACCAGCCGCCGTCGCTGAGCACGTAGGCAAAGCGCGGGCGGCGTGGGTTGGTCATGTCCAGACGGTCGGAGGCGGCGACGAGCGCGTCGCCGGCGAACGCGGTGCCGCCGCCGGTGCGGATACCTGGCACCAGCCGCAGCCGTTCGCTGCCGTCGCTGAGCAGCTCGGCGCCCGAGCCGAAGAGGGCGATCGCGCAGCGTCCGCCGATCTGGCGCAGCCCGTCGGTGAGGATCCAGGCGATCGGGCCGAGCGCGTACTCGTAGCCGGCCATCGAGCCGGAGGTGTCTATCACCAGCGCGACGTGGGGCTCCTGGATCGGCGCTGTGATCTGGCGGGTGATCTGCCACGGGTGCGTGCTGACCGGTCGTCCGTGCGTGCGCTGGGCCTGGCCGCGCGCGTAGGCGCGGCCGTCGAAGCGCCCGCCGGGCGTGCGCTTGTCGATCGTGCGCGTGCCGAGCGTCATCGCCTGCCGCATCCGCGTCGCGTAGCGGCGGGCCTGGGCGATCTCGTCGCCGAACGGCGGCCGATCGACCCTGCGGTCCGGCATCCGCCCGCTCGGCGCGCCCGTGCCGGCGCCGGGCCCGGGCGCGTCGCTCTCGCCGGCGCGCGCGACGTCCTCGAGCAGCGCCTGCAGGTCGACGTCGTGCTCGAGCTGCACGAGCTGCCCGGACCGCGCGACCGCCTCGGCCTGCTCGAGCGCCTCGGCCAGCGTGCCGACGGTGGGCGCACCCGCGGTCCCTGCATCGGCATGGACCTCGTCGGGTGAGCCGATGATCTCCCGGTAGGCGCGGGCGGCGTCGTCAAGGCCGTCCAAGTCGCCGTCGGCGATCCAGATCAGCCCCGCGAACGACGCGTCCAGCGCCGCCACGTCGTCCGGACCGAGCACGCTCGCCCAGATCGGCTCCAGCCAGCCCAGGGCGGCCGGGGCGGCGGCGCCGTACAGCGTGCGGGCGCGCAGGTAGACGGCGGCGCGGCCGGCGAGCTCGCGCGTGACCGGCTCGTCGCCCCGGTCGAGCAACTCGGCGGCGAAGCGCGGCACGAGCGTGTCGGTGACCGCCGTCTGCAGGGCATGGCGAGTGAAACGTCCCCGGATCGAGTCTGGCGGGAAGTCGCGGCAGCCGTGGGCCTCCATCCGTGGCTCCTCCAGCAGCCGGCGATCCTCGGCGAGCTGTCGCTCGGCGGGGTCGTCGGAGCGTGCGAGCTGGAGGTCGTACTCCATCGCCCAGCGCTTGGTGTGCTTGCCGTGGAACGTCTCGTGCAACGCGACGCCGAACGTGCCGAGCACGCGGCGGCGCGGGATCGTCCCGGCCATCAGCTGCTCGCGGGTGCCGAGCAGCTCGTCGGCGTCGAGATAGATCCAGCGCGAGTGCAGCTCGATGTGCCCGGGGTCGGAGAGCCCCGGGCCGATCAGTGCCCACACCGGGTACAGGCGCTGCAGGATCCGGGTCAGCTGCTCGGACAGGTCCTGATAGAGCGGGTCGAGCCGGCCGCGTTGGGCGGCGGCGCGGTGCAGCTGTTGCGCGAACGGCGCCGGCCCGGTGCGGGTGGTGGAGGCCATCAGCCGGTCACCGCCCGCGCGTACCCGTGCAGGTTCGGCACTCCGCCGCTGGGCCGCACCCGGTACTTGCCGTAGCCGGCTTGGTCGAGCATCCGGCACGTGGCCGCCGCCTCGACGTCCTGCAGCTTGCCCGCCTGGACCTGCTCATGCAGGTTCGAGGCGAAGAACGCCAGCGCGGCGCGCTCGCCGACGCGTTCGCTCATCCGCCACAGCGATTCGATGTCGCGGAACTGCGGCGTCCACGTCAGCCCGTCCTCGCCGGCGATCCGCTGGCGATCGAGCGTGGCCGCCTCGCGAACCAGCGCCGCGGGCGCGCCGAGCTCAGCCAGTGCCGCCCAGTGGCTGGTCACTTCGAGCGTCGCTGGGAAGCGCGAGTGCCACGCATCCGGGATGTCCGTCGCGCCGACCAGCCCGGGGTTGTAAGCCAGGATGACGGCGAACCCGGGCTGCGCGATGACGGTCTCTCCTGTGGCCGACAGGTAGAGGGCAAGGCGTCCGTCGAGCGTCGCGTTGATCGAGAGCAGGCAGACGTCGCGGGCGGTGTTGACCTCGTCGATCATCACCACCCAGCCCTCGCGCATTGCCTGCACGAATGCCGAGTCCACCAGCGAGACCTGGCCGCCCGAGCCGGCGACAGGCACCCACTCGTGACGAAAGAAGAACTCGTCCGAGGACGGCCCGGGCTGCATCTCCACGAAGCCGTAGAACGGCGCGCCGCGGCGGTCCTCGACCGCTCGGCCGCGCTCGGCCCAGAGGCGGTAGGCGATCGCCCGGGCGATCTGGCTCTTGCCGGCCCCGGGCGGTCCGATCAACCGCAGGAAGTTCGATGCGGATGGGTCGTCCATGTCGAGCAGCGCCAGGGCGAGCGCGTCGACGCGCTCGCCGTGCAGCGTCGGCGGGTAGATGCGCTTGCCGCCGGGAAGGACGATCGGATCGCTCGGCGTCTCCAGCTCGAGCGTGTGGGACACGAGGGGGTTGGGAACGAGGTCGCCTTCGGCGGCGACGTCGTCGAGCTGCCGCAGGGCAGCGGTGATCGCGCTCATGCGCGAGCTCCTTTCGAAGGAAGGTGAGGTTCTCGATGGCGCGACGGGCAGCTGGGTCGTTTGGGAACGTCAGCCCCGATAGTTCGCGGCTTCACGAACCGGGTGCAGTGCGGCTCGCGGGCTCATACGCTTGTTCGTGTTGAACACTCAGTCCAATACGAACGCCGAGTTCTTGACCGCCTTGGGTTCGCTTGCTGGCGCGGTTGCGATCCTCGTCAGCGCTCCAGTTGCCAAGGGCGCTCCTGCTGCCGTGCTGGTGCTTTCAGCCGCGTACGCGTACACGCGCTATCGCCAAGTCGAAGTGGCGCATCGCGACCGGCGCCTCGTTGTCAGTGCTGTCGTCGCCGTATCTGCCGGGCTCGTGTTCCTCGTCGCACTGGCGACCGGTGCCGGATCAGAGCCAAACGCCACGAACGCCGCGAGGCGGAACGCGACCGCGTCACCGTCCGTCACGCAGACGCCGAGCTCGACGGACGAACCCGCACTAACCGCAACTCCAATGTCCTCGTCAACTCCAGCGGTCTCCCCGACGCCGACGATGAACGCCAACGTCCGGGTCAAGGTCCCGCAGGGAACACGCGCGTCCGTGTTCGGTGGACGCCTGCGGATAACTGTGCGCGCCACCGAATACGATGAGCTGGACGGCGGTCTGCAGGACTTCATCACTCGGCTCGTGGTGCGAGCCTCCGGCGTCGACTGCACTGAGTGGACGGTCGTAGCCGCTGGCGATGTCTTCGTCGTTCGAGCAGCGCAGACTCGCTACACGATTGATGTGGTCAATGTCGATACGTTCGACGCGACGTTCGATGTGCGTCGCGCGGCCGCGAAGCGGAGAAGCAACGAAGCGGAGTGCGCGCGCAGCTAACTGCGGGACGAATCGACCGGTTCGATGCCGAAGACACTGGCGGCCACGCGAAGCTTCGCCGCCGTGCCGGCGTAGCCAGTGGCGTCCTTGCGCTCGGCGATTTGACCGGTGATCTGGCCAAGTTGGGTGGCGATCGTGGAGTCCACGGCGGCGACGCCTTCGTAGGAGTCCAGACTTGGTGGTGTTCGCCGCCGCGTGGGGAGAGGATCGAGACGATGTGGGCGATGCCGGCGTCGCGGATGTAGGGGATGTATGTCTGGACCCAGCCGCGGACGGCGCCGGGGCGGGCGGCGCGGCCGACGCGTTGCTCGAGGCCGGATGGGAGCCAGGGCAGGTCGAGGTGGCAGAGCACGGAGGCGTTCTGGAGGTTGTGGCCTTCCTGGCCGACGCGGGAGAGGCACAGGATCGGGAACTCGCCCGCGGTGAAGCGGTGCTTGAGCGTCTCGAAGTCGCGGCCGGTGAGTGAGCCGTCGGCGACGTGCGCCTCGACACCATGCCGGTCGCGCAGTGTCGCGGCGAGTTGGCGCAGGCAGCGGACGCGTTCGGCGAACACGAGCACTTGCTCTTCGCCGGCGATCCCGGCGAGGGTCTGGGCGGTCACGCCGCGCAGTAGCGGCAGTCCATCGCCGCCGCCGCGCATGGCCTCGGCCACGAGCCCTTGGCGGCAGAGCGCTTGGGCGAGCGCGGCCTTGGAGTGCGTCAGCGTCTCGGGGTCGACGGAGGCGTCGACGTAGACGCCGACGTTGCCGAGCACGACACCTTGGACGCGGGCGATCTCCGCGAGCGCCTGCTTGTAGATCGGGCTGCCCGGCTCGAGCTCCCGTAGCTCTCGCAGCAGATCGAGCAGGCGGCGGTAGGCCTCGCGTCCGCCGTGGCGGATCGCTTCCAGCAGCTCGACAAGCGCGGCGTCGGCTTCCAGAGCCAGCGGCTGCGCGGGGCGGACGTCGGGCATCCAGGCCTGCATGTCCTGGCGGGTGACGCGCACGAGGTGCGGGCCGTAGTTCACGCGCAGGCGGTGGGCGTTGAGCTCGTCGAGCAGGTCGCCGGCTTCGCGGGTGTTCAGGCGCTCGCGGATCATCGCCTCGTCGCCGAGCGCGAGCCCGACGAGCACGTCGAGCTGCTCTGCGTCTTTGCCGCGCGGGGTGGCGGTGAGCAGCCAGCAGTCGGCGACCGAGGTCATCCGCAGCTGCGCGAGGGCCTGGTGGGCGTCGGTGGCGGGATTGGCGTAGCGCAGTGCCTCGTCGGCGATCAGCAGGTGCCATTCGAGCGTGGCGAGCTCGCTGGGGTGGCGGTCGAGCACGCCGTTGGCCACCAGCACGACGCCGGGGTGGTCGCCGAGGTCGCGGTCGAAGCGTCGCAGCCGTCCGGAGATTGGTCCGTGGTCGGCGACGATCAGCACGTCGAGGTTCGGTGAGAGCGGCGCGAGCCCGCGGGCCGGCGCGCCCGCGAGCAGCTCGTCTCGCCACTGGGCGAGCAGGCGGCCTTCGGCGACGATCATGCCGCGGAAACGAGGCGTGGTGGCGGCGCGATGGGCGAGCGCGCGGCCGCTGGTGATGGTCTTACCGGTACCGGTCTGGGAAGCGTCGACGCCGGACCCGACGACCTTCAAGGCAGCCAGCTCGCGTTGGCGGCCGAGCAGCACCGGATCGTCGGCCAGGGGCCGGGCGCTGACCATGCGCGCGAGCTGGCGGGCGCCGGCGTCGAGCGTGACCGCCGCGCCAGAGCACTTGAGCGCACGCAGTTCGGGCAACACCTGCCCGGCCACGACGCGTCGGGTAGTGGCGGTCGGGCCGTCGGCGGTGGTGATGGCCAGCAGCCCGGGGCGGCCCTTCATGCGCCCGACCCGGACGCTGTCCTTGAGCTCGCCGGACGCCTCGGAGGACAGCAGTAGCGGGAGCCCGTGTTCGATCGCCGTCTGGACGGCTTCGCCGAGCTCCATCGCCGCGCTGTGCGTGGCCTTGTACTCCTCCAACGGCGCCGACCCGACTCGCCGGCGTGGGAGCCGGCGGCTCGGGAACGTGACCACGCGCAGTCGCAGCTCGCTGCGTTCCCCGCCGTCGGCGCTGGTGTGGCTTGCGCGGCGAACGAGCACGCGCCCCCAGCGATCGAGCGGCTCCTCCGGCACGCACGCGCCGACGCGCTCGTCGAGCTCACGTGCGAGGGCGTCCACGAGCGTCTTGGCCGAGTCGGCGTTCTCGCGCGGTCCAGCGTGCAGCGTGCGCCCGTTCCAATCCTCGAGCAGCGCGGGGATCGCGTCGGTGCCCAGCGCGGCGGCGCGCAGGTCGCGGTCGATGCTGGCGCCGAACGCGGCGAGCGAGCGGAGCGCGTCCAGTGAGAAGGTTGGGGTCAGTTCCCAGCTGCCGCTGGGCGCGGGGGCGAGGAACACGCCCACGGGCCGGTCGACGCCGGCGACCGCGGGAAGGTGCTGGTCGGCGAGATCGAGCCAGGTCGGTGAGGCGATGCGCCAGCTGCGCAGGTCTCGCGCGTCGAACTGCTCGAGGTGGGCCAGCGCCCAGCGCGAGAGCTGATCGGCGACGGCGCCGTTCAGCCCGAGTCGTCGGGCGACTGCGCGCCGCTGATCGGCGAGCGAGACCCACACGTCCGGGTCGTCGAGGTCGATCAGCAGCACCTGCGGGTGCTCGCCGGGCGTGTCGGCGGCTCGGTCCTGCACGGCTTGGCCGTCGATGAGCTGCCGGATCGCGTGCAGTTGCAGTCGGGCCGTGCTGACATCGGCGTGGCCGTGCCGGCGCAGGACGGCGGCCGCGTGGGCGTCGCGATCGATCCAGGCCCGCCCGTCGTTGGGATCGATCGGTCGGTTGGCGGCGAGCTCGAGCAGGGCGTCCGCGCGGAGCCCGGCGAGGCTGTCGCCGAGCCGGTGAGCGAGCTGGCGGCCGGCGTCGGTCTCGAGCGCGCGTTCGGTGAGGCCGTCGCGTTCGGTTGGGCTGGCGTGCGCCCAGGGGTTGGTGAGGGTGGACACGGTGCCACTCCTTTCTGTGGGTGCAGGCGGTGTGGCTGAGGGGCCACACCGCCTGGGGTTGGTTCAGATGCCGCCGCCTCCGGGGCAGCGGGTGTAGTGGCCGCAGTAGCGGGCGGAGCACTTCCAGCCGCTGGGGTCGGCGAAGCCCCACGGATCGTCGGGTCCGTAGCGCTCGTAGAGCGCGCTGATCTGGCTCGCGGCCTGCGCGATCCGCACCAGCGTCGTCCGCAGCTGCGCGGGCGTGCGGCGGGTGACGACGAGGCTGGTGTTCATCGTCTTGCGGCGCTTGCCGGGCTTGCCGATCTGCGCGAAGCAGAAGTGCTCGGCAGGCTGCCCGCTCAGCCAGCGCCCGGCGAGGTACAGGCCGGCCTGCGGGTCCTGGTCGGCCTTGGCCTGCGAGTGCAGCGTGTTCTTGACCTTGTAGTCGACGATCGCCGGCACGACGTCGGGCCTGTCGTCGTCGGCGCGCAGCGTCTCCAGGTCCAGGAAGCCTTGGATGGTCCACTCGAGCCCGGGCGCGAGCGTGTAGGAGAGTTCGCGCTGGATGGCGACCGGCCGGCCGAGGCGCGGGACGAGTTCGCGCATGGTGAGCGCGATCGCTTCGAGCCCGAGCGTGAACGCGCGGGCTTCGTCGAGCTCGAGGTCGAACCGCACGCCCTGCTTGGCGGCTTCCTCGGCGAGCTCGCGGGTCCAGTGATCGCGGTAGGCGTCGTGGACTTGGTCGAGCGTGAGCCGCTCGCCGTGCTCGAGCTGGTGGCGGTAGTAGGTGGAGAGGGCGTCGTCGACGCGGGCGCCGAGGAACATGTGCCCGCTCGGCGGTGGCCGGTCGCCTTTGAGGTACTGGCGTCGCCAGTCGTCCGGGCACAGCAGGAACTTGGTGTAGGACGAGTGCGACAGGTGCTGCAGGCGCTGGCCGTCGTAGCGGACGGGAAGCCGGCGCGGGATCTGGATGCGCGCGGCGAGCTCGGCGCCGGTCGGCGGCCGGGCAGCCGGTGTCGGTGCCGCGAGAGCGGACACGGGCGTGGCTCCTTTCGAGAGGTCAGGAGAAGTCGGCGAGCCGTGCGGGGTCGGACTCGCACGGCGAGAGGCCGTAGACGCGCGGCTGGTTGAAGCGCAACGTGGCCGCGCGCAGCTGGTAGTGCCAGAACCGCCCGCGCCAGCGGCCGTCGCGGAAGCGCAGCCGGTAGGAGACGATGATCTCCGCGAGCTCGTCGGCGGTGTAGCCGCATTGCGCGAGCACCTCGACCGCGGTGGCGACGTGTCCGATCAGCGTGTCGTCGAGCCGCTCGCCCGGGATGTACTTGGGCAACGCGGCGTCGACGATCAGCTCCAGCGTCTCGCGGTCGTAGCCGGCGGCCGCGGCGAGCGCACGCAGGTGCGCCCGCGCGGTGCTCATGCTGCGGGCGGCGGCGTCGGGCCGAGGCCGCCGAAGTCGACGGTCACGAGGTCGCCGTGCCCGTTGCTCGCGGCCGGGGTCGGGGTCCCCTCAACCGTGCCGTGCGCGGCGGCGTCGGTGCTCTCGCCCTGGCCCATCTCGTCGTCGGGCTCGCCGTGCGAGAGGACCCGCCCCAGGTCCGCCATCACGGTCTCGGAGGCCATGCGCGTGCGGTAGCCGTTGCGCAGCCAGCGCTCGGTCTCGGCCGAGAGCAGCAGCAGGTCGCTCTTGCCGCTGCGGCGCACGCACTCGACCTGGCGCGGCCCGGGCCCGAGCGGCAGCACGACGGCGGCCAGCGCCGTGTACAGGTAGGCGCCGATGCCGGCGGCCACGGCGGCCCGCTTGCGCGCGTCCGAGTACAGCGCCTTCAGCCCGGCGAGCGACCCGGCCTCGCACTCGCCGACGTCCTCGTAGACGGCCTCGACCGGCGGCCCGTTCACCTGCTCGGGCAGCGTCACGTGCAGGCGGCACGTCAGGTACAGCCGGCGACGCGTCTGCCCGTCCGCGGCAGCGGCGAGCAACTCACCGTCGAGCGCGGCGAACGACATCCGCCACGCGCCGCGGATCTCATGGGCGGAACTCTCCGCCGAAGGAAGAACTCGCTGGGCCCTTCGGGGCGGCTGTGGGCTTCGGGGGCGGTGGAGGCGGCGGCGCGCTTGATGTCGTGGTCACGCTCGCCGCGGACGCCTTGGCACTGGTTGAGACGTCCGGCGTCGCCGACTCGGGGCCGAACTCCTTCGCGGCGGCGATCCTCGCGCGGCGGCGTCGCTCCTTCGCCGTGGGCTTGGCCTTCTTCGCACGCTGCTTGGGCTTGGCCGTCGGCGACGGCGTGGGAGTCGATGCCGGCCCACTCACCGTCACGGTCGGTACCGGTGTGGCGCGAGACGCCGCTGGCGTCGCTTGAGGCGTTTTCTCCTTGGACGCGCGCTGCTCGCTCGCTCGCTGCTCCGCCGGCGCGGGCTTCGGAGCGAACTCGCTGACGAGCGGCCCGGCGCAGACCGCGGCGATCGCGACACCCGCGCAGCTGACCGCGATCTTCGTTCCGAGGCCGACGGTGACCGCGGTGCCAGCGCCGACGGCCGAGCCTCCTGCAATCGCCACGTCGCGCGCGTCCTGCATGGCTGGCTCGCCACCACGGCCGAAGATCGAGCCCACGCGCGCGGCCGTTCGCTCCAGCACGCCTATCAGGGGAAGGGTCGCGGCTTCGAGGAGGCCCTTGGCGCGCAACGCGAACGCTCGGCAATGGAGGCAGTCCAGTAGATGCACGTCGAGCCGCTCGATCTCGTCGTGCGAGGGGTGCCGATCGGCGCGGAGCAACTGTCGCACCGGCTTGCACACGGAGCTGCCCTCAGCGCTGGAGAGCGCATCGACGCCGTTCGCGCCAGCGCGCGCGAGTCGTCGCTCGTACTGCGTTCGCGTGATCCGGAGCTCGGCGGCGATCTCGTCAGGGGTCCGCCCTTCCAGATACTTGAGGCGGAGCACCTCCGCGTCGTCGGGCCGGAGCCGGGCCATGGTGCGTCCGACGACCGCGCGTCCCTCGTCGGCGGCCTGTTGATTCTCCAGGTCGTGCTCCGGCGCCGCGGTGGGGTCGGCGACTGCGGCCGCGCGCTCGAGCGGGACTTGCAGCCGAGGGCCGTCACGAAGCGCCCGTCCGTGCCGGCGACGGAGTTCGTCAATGGCGTCCCGCTCGAGCGCACGGCGAACGTAGACGCGCCGTCGGCGCCCGCCAGGAGGC
The DNA here is from genome assembly GCF_027587175.1 of Solirubrobacter deserti. GTDB lineage: Bacteria > Actinomycetota > Thermoleophilia > Solirubrobacterales > Solirubrobacteraceae > Solirubrobacter > Solirubrobacter deserti. Next base: position 46,953 of record NZ_JAPCID010000033.1, on the reverse strand, counting down.
AGCGACGGATCGCTAGCCAGTGTGGGGAGAGCCTCGGACACGATGTCCTCGACGTCCTCTATGGAGAGGGTGCGGGGGAACTCGCGCGCGAGCCACGACACGAGTGCGTCTCGCTCGTGCGCGAGGCGCTCCAGCTCGGTGGGCGGTGTGATCGCGGCCATCTACACCCTAGGCGGCAGTCGCGAACGACCTCCGCGCCGAATTGCATCGCCTGCGATACGTCAAGACCACCATCGTCCTCCCGCCTCGGCATCTTGCCACTGATCCGGGCAGGACGCGAGGAATCACTGAACGCTGCACCATTGCCGTTGATAGACCGCGTGATCGAGGCTGCCGACGACGTTTGCGCGCTGACATCGCGGCGCTCAGCCGATGTTCCGGACGAGAGGGAGACGAGGCACCGACTTCCGCTGCCAGTGTGGGCCCGAAGCAGCGTGCAGGGTCGCGATGTCCGCAGGCGAGATCCCGGTGTCGGTGGCGCGCGCGTGGAGCCACGTCGCGAGCTGCCCGATGCCGACCACCCAGCCGCCGGCAACGGCCGGCGAGTGCCATGAACGCGGCTCGGCGTCGTCGAACGCAAGGCAGATCGTCGCGACGACGGGGCCGTGGTAGTGAGGCCAGACGGCGCGCAGCTCGTCACCGGCGGCGGTGAGCGCCTCGAGGTCATGCATGGTCCACGCGCCGTCGGTCGCGCAGACGACGAACAGCCCGCCAGGTCCAAGGAGGATGAAGGGCACTCGATGCGCGCCGGTGATGACGTTGCGCTCCACCATCCAACCGGCACCGCGGAGCGTGCCCAGTTCCTGTCCGACTCGTTGCTCCGCGGCGACGAGTCGCCGGCTTCGATCGAGCATCCTCGCAAAGTGCTCGATGGAGCCGAGTTCACGGCCGCGCCCCGGTGCAGACCGGGACACGGGTGCCGCGGCAATCGTCGGTCGGGGACGGCCGGAGCGACGGTGCGCGGCGACCGCTGCCGCGAGCACGATCAGCGCGAGGGTCGCGACGGCGATCCCCAGGATCAGGAGCTCGAGATGTTGGTCGGCGTTCATCGGTGTAGCGAGGGGGTGAGGCGACCGTAGCTCCGTTGTGGGCGTCCCAGCGGTGCTCAGCCGCAGCAAACGTGCTGAAGGTGCAGAGGCGTCGCAAAGAATGTGCAATCTCGTTGCAGTTCAGCCCTCGGACCGGGGAACCCGGCGGGTCGGCAGCTGGCTACAGACGAGAGCTGCGAACTCCCGGATCGTGCCCGGCACGAGGTCTCGGCGTCGCTCGGCCGCCGCCGTCCGGTGACCCCCGAGATCGTCAAAACCCGAGCTTACGGTCGGAAGGCATGGCCCATGATGTCCGCACCCAACCGCTCCCGACCTCGGGGTTCGAGCGACGCCTCATCGCCGCCGCTGGGGCTGGTGACACGCACGCGCAGCACCAGCTGCTCAAGCTGTACGAACCCATGGTGCGCAGGATCGCGCATCGGTACTTCGTCCCTGGAGCCGAGTCTGAGGACCTGGCCCAAGAGGCGCGTATGGCGATCATCGACGCGACACGCCGATGGGATTCCAACCGTCGTGTGCCGTTCAGCAGCTTCGCCTGGCTGTGCGCGACCCGCGAGGCGCGGATGGTGGTGGACGCGGCGCGCGCCAACAAGCATCGGATCTTGACCTCGGCGACGTCGATGGACGCCGGGTCCGGTGGGTTCTTGGAGGACCACGGCGGTCTGAGCTTGGTCGTCGGAAAGAACCGTCGGAGTGGTCGCGTCACGTCGTGGGCGGGGGCGCCTGATCACGATCCGGTCGCCAAGACGCTGGCACGGGAGCAACTCCATCTCGTTGTTCGACGTGGAGCAGCGCTATCCCCACTCGAGCGCCGGTCACTCGCGCTTGCTGCCGAGGACTGCTCCTATCGCGAGATCGCGGACGAGCTCCACGTCGGGGTACGCGCCGTCAACAACGCGCTTCAGCGAGCGCGTGCCAAGCTCAGGGAACCACTCGTCGCTTGACGACTTCAGCGGCGCCAACCTGCTCCAAGACCGTCATCGCGGCGCGGCGGGTCACGCAAGCCGTGCATCCGGGACGCACGCGCGGAGTCACGACTTTGCCGCACTCTAGCCAGCGGTCCGGCGAGAGACACGGCTGAGCTGCGGGGCAACGCCGGGGGGATCGTGCGGATCAGCGACCCGCCACAAGGTTCCATTGATCTCGGCGACGCCGGCACACGGTTCTCCGTGATGCGGAGTGACCCGGATGCTGATGAACTCGCCCTTTCGAGGTACTGGAAGGTCTAGGGCTGCGGCCACGAGCGGGTCCTGTTCTTGATGACCGAGAACCAGGTATCCCTCGCTGCCGAGATGCTTCGGTAGCCGGGCGTCCCGCGCACGCTTCAAGCTGTCGTCTTGCATCGCGACGGTCAGGATGACTGCCCGGCGGATGATCCTGCCGGTAACGGACCTGAAGAGCTCGTTGATGCGCCGCTGGCCACTACTTGCGGTGAAGATCCGCTCACGGGCTTCCTCGCCGAGGTGTAGGAGCAGGTTCTCGGGGAGGGCAGGCTTGTCGTAGAGCCATAGGATGCGGCTCTCACCCTCGTCGGTGAGCCGGCGCTTGGCGTCGCGATTGCCGCCTGGCCGAAGGAGGTGTTCGCGTACCCGGATCAGTCCTGCCTCCCAGCGGGCGAGATCGTCGCTGGCCCAGACGACGAGACACAGGTGCCCAAGAGACTCCGGCGGCATCTCCCAGCCCCCGATGGCCTGGGAAAACTTGCAGTCGACGTCGATGCCGGCGATCCGGTAGTCCATCTTGTCGCCGTCGTCGAAGTCGAACTCGCGGTGCAGGTTGATCTCGACCAAAGTCCCCATGTGGGTCTTCTCGGTCTTCCGCAGCGTGAGCCAATCCCAGCGACCCGTGTTCTGACCGTCAAGAAGCTGGTCGTAGGTGTCGCGAAGAACCTCGCCGACCCTCTCGCCATCAGGGTCGGCGGAACGGATGTAGTCCGCCACGCGGTCGAGCTCTGAATCATCGCCGCGTGCGGGCGGATCAGACCCGGGAACGCGCCGGGGTTCGGCGCGCAGTCGCTTCGTGCGCGGAATGAGCTTCCCGCTAGCGGGAGTACGAGGCATCACGCGGGCTTCGCCGCGCGATGCCTATGTCCTATGTCCCGGCCGAAGCCAGGAACCTACGCCGCTGCGCGCCCGTGCCCGCGCTCGACGCGCGTCGGCAGAACCGCCGGGAGAGCCGCTGGTGCTGAGGCGATCAGCGCGGCGCGGATCTTCCTGCCGACAGCTTCGGCGACGGGGGGCGGGAACGCGTTGCCGACCTGGCGGTACGCCGCGGTCTTGCTTCCCTGAAACGGCCAGTCGCGCGGGAACCCTTGCAGCATCGCCGTCATGCGCACGGTGAGCACGGGATTCCCGTCGAGAGGGAAGTCCGGCCCGGGCGGCTCGGTAGCCACCAGATGCCCGTTGACTCCCATCGCCGCCCACTGTTTCTTTGCCTGTGTGGGGCCGAGATCCGGCCCGCCGTGCTTCTTGGAGCCGCCTACGAGCGTGGGAGCGATGCCCTTGGCTCGTTGCGCCCACTCCGTTGCGCCCTTCCAACCGCCGCGGCCCATCTCGCGGCGGAGGACCTCACCCACGGAACTCGTCGCGTCCGGATCCTGATCGGGCCACGCGAAGTGCTCATCGGCGTCTTCCTTTAGGGCCACGAGGAGAACCCGGGGGCGCAACTGCGGCACTCCGTAGTCCCGCGCTTCGAGCAGCTTCCATCGCGGGACGTAGCCCATCTCCTTGAGAGGGCCTTCGATGACGTCACGACGGTAGTCGTCGAAGTCGGTCGCGAGAAGCCCGCGCACATTCTCCAGCATCACAGCTCGCGGCTCGCACTCGCTGATGAGCTCGATCGCGGTGGGGAACAGGTCACGCTCATCGTCTGCCCCGAGCCGGCGTCCGGCACGTGAGAACGGGGGACAAGGGACACCGCCAGCGAACAGATCGACCTGGCCCTTGAACGTCGTGGCTTTCCACTCCTTGACGCTGAGTTCCCGGACCTGGTCGCGCCACGGCCGGCGGGCGCGAAGCGTCTCGCAGCACCAGCGGTCGTTCTCGACGAGCGCGAGATGCTTGAACCCCGCGTTCTCGAGTCCGTGCGCTTGGCCACCGGCTCCAGCGCAGATCTCCACCGAGGTCAGTTGAGCTGGCGAATCCACGCCGAGAAGATAGGACGCGCCTCGGACGCGACCGTGTGTTCTCACGCCCGCGGGCGCTCGATCTCGAGCTCAGTCCCCCGTCCTCAGTGCCGCTGATCACGACGGTTCGGCCAGAGATCACGAGTTGCGTGCGAGGCAACGGATGGTCCCCGCGTCGAGCGCGGATAGGACATCGGCTACGGCGACGCCGAAGGCGTGGCCGTCAACCGCGTCCAAGGGCAGAACGATCGGATCGTCCGAATCGTCGCTGAACGCACGCAGCTCGACCATCCCGTCATCGCGGCGTGAGGATGAATGGGGCGGGAGTGGTCATCGGCTTGTTCACACGACTCGTTGACGCGCTTCGGCCAAATGAACCTGGATGTCAGCGACTACGGCCGCCGGATCCTCATGCTCCCAGTAGGTCAGGACGGTCCACCCGGCGGCTCTAAGGGCCGCGAGCTGCTCCGCGTCACGTTCCGCGTTGCGGGCAATCTTCGCACTCCAGTATCCCGCCGAGGGTGGCTTGCGCTTCTTGGAGCAGTCAGGGCATCCGTGCCACCAGCATCCCTGGATCCGAATACAGATTCGGGCGCCTGTAAAGACGATGTCTGAGCGGATTGACCTTCGTGCGGGGACCTTGATCGGATAGTCGACGCGGTAGCGAAATCCCTGGCGATGCAACATCCGGCGGACAGCGAGCTCGGGGCTCGTGTCGCGGCGCCTGTTGGCCCGCATGTTCGCGCTTCGCGCGGACGGTCCAGGGGGCGGGGGGACAGGAACTGGCACTTCTCGAGCCTACCCGTGGCTGAGCCGGCTCCCGGCGTCTCGATTCCTCGCGCGCCCCAAGAGCCACGCGGGCATTGCCGCGCGAACGGGGAGCGGTCGTCCGGTGTAGGGGGCGAATTCGCGCCGCGGAGCCCTATGAAGGCCATGACTCAACTAACTTCGATCGAGATCTGCGCTGGGGCCGGAGGCCAGGCGCTCGGGGTCGAGCGGGCTGGATTCGAGCATCAAGTGCTTGTGGAGATCGACGCACACGCCGCCGAGACTCTGCGCATCAACCGGCCGAGGTGGAAGGTCATCGGGCCTCGGGTAGGCGAGGCGGTACCGGTCGGCGGCACGCCGGGCGATGTGCGCGGCTTCTCGGCGTTGGAGTGGGAAGGGAAGGTCGATCTCTTGGCCGGCGGTGTTCCGTGCCCGCCGTTCAGTGCGGCCGGAAAGCAACTCGGAGCCGACGACGAACGCAACCTGTTTCCCGAAGCTCTGCGGCTTGTCGGCGAGTGCTGGCCGCGGGCGGTGCTGCTCGAGAACGTCCGGGGGCTCCTCGATCCGAAGTTCACCGCCTACCGCGCGGCTATCGACGACCAGCTGCGGCGCATGGGTTACGAACCCGCATGGCGGCTGTTGCAGGCTGCTGACTATGGTGTCCCCCAGCTGCGTCCGAGGACGATCCTGGTAGCGCTCCCGCCTGATCTTGCCTGGAACTTTCAGTGGCCAGCGCCGTCGGTCGTCAGGCCCCCGACTGTCGGCGACTGCTTGCACGACCTGATGGCGGCGAACGGCTGGGAAGGGGCCGATGCCTGGCGCACCAACGCAAGCCGCATCGCGCCGACGCTCGTTGGCGGGTCGAAGAAACATGGCGGCCCGGACCTCGGACCGACGAGAGCGAGGCGTGAGTGGGCAGCGATGGGCGTCGACGGCCGAGGAATCGCGGACTCCGCTCCAATGCCTGGGTTCAGTGAAATGCCTCGCCTCACCGTCCGCATGGCGGCCCGAATTCAGGGGTTCGACGACGACTGGGCGTTCGCCGGCCGCAAGACCGCTCAGTATCGACAGATCGGCAACGCGTTCCCGCCCCCTGTCGCTGAGGCAGTTGCACGGGAGATCGCGGCAGTCCTGAGAGACGCCGATGAGCGTCCAGGTCGCCGCGCTGCGTAGCCCCACAGCGTCGGGGCACTGGTCGACCTCCACCTTTGTCGAGCGGTGCTCCACGCGCTGCTGCCTCGAGCGGATCGCCGTCGATGTCGAACGTTCGTCCGTATCGCCGTAGGAGGTTGACGTAGCTGTCAGGTCCGGCATACCTTCCTCGACTTCGTGCAAGTGGTTGGCCGGTCTTCACCGAAAGTCTCAGATCTGTGGTTCCTGGGCGCCAAGGACGGCGACGGTCACGCACGCCGCACTCGGATCCCAGACTGGGCCGCCTTCATGGCGCACCTGGGCCGGGGCCTGGCCGGGGTGCCGGCGGGTCGACCGACGACGGCGGTCGTGTCAGTGCCGACCCGGGACTTTGCCGCGGTGTTCGCGGTTGCAGCGGCTGTACAGCGCTGCGATGAGCTCAGTCCGATGGCGCCTGACGATCTCGCGGCCCACGTTGAGGTGCTGCGCAACACGCCGCCCAAGACGCCAATCAAGTACTTCGGCCCGAAGGACAAGGTGTATGACGGGCGTTGGTGCGGCTTCGAACCGTCGCCTATCGACGGGCAGGAACTCATCTCCTTCCAGTTGCGGAGGAACGAGACCCGGAAGCTCCATGTTTCACATGCTCTGAAGGTCCGCCTAGCCGGTGAAGATGAAGCCGGCGAGACGCTTCAGGCACGAACGGTGCGGACGTCGCCGCTGCTCCGGGCTCTGGTCGGCGACTCCGCAGCGCTCACGTTCGCGACCACCAAGCGCTGCGATGTCGTGCTTGTCAGCACGCTGGCCGCTGTGGAGACAGAGTTCTGCGATGAGCCGTTGCTGCCAAGTGGCGGACCTGAAGAGGCTCGATCAGGGGTCTTGCAGAACATCGCACGCGTCCAGCAGTTCCGGGACGCCCACCGCTTCTATCGCGCCGTCGCGGTCCCGTCGTCGGTGGAGCCGACGCCGGCTCACCGAGAGCTCGCCCCGAAACTCGCCGTTCTGGACGGCGGTCGCGCTTTCCTCCGCTACAGGCACCTCTGGCCTACAGCTCACAAGCTCGTCGTGCTCGACCGCTCGACGATTAGCGCGGAAGACGCTTGCGCCGAACTCGCACAGGACATGGCCTACGCCCAGCCGGACACAGAACTCGCTTGGCGTCTCGTGGTCCCGGACGGCATCGAGTTCGTGGCATTTGCGGAGGTGGCGTGACTCTCTTCACCGCAGACGGGTTGCACAAGCTCGCAAGGACATGGACAGGGCGCCAGGCGATCATCGAGAACCCGACCATCGAAGAGTTCTCGTCTCAGATCCAGTTGCTGCTCCGCTCCGTCGGAGACGAAGCGTCTGAGGGATACTGGGCGAGCATCGCCCGTCCGCTGCGCGCGCTGCGCTGGCGATTGGCTACGGTTCCGCTGCCGGTGAACTCCCGCGCGATTGACGTCCAGGCCGTGGCGGACGCCGTCCTGCCGCGCCTGCGCCGTGCACCCGAGGTCGCGCCCGATCACTCGCAGCTCGCGCTTACCGTCGCCGACACGCTTGAGCACCTGTGGGCCTGCGGGGACGACCCGCTCGGCGACGCCGTTTCCGGCCAGATCTGGCGCCGGGAGGGTGCCGCGATCTTGCTCGTCGATGGCCGTCACGCCGGCGCCGTCGGTGAAGCTTTTCCGGGAACGCCCGTGTTGACCGCGGCGGAGCTGAGCCGCACGACTGCGAGCGACGTTGTGGCCGTCGGACCCTCAGCGTGGTTCCCCAGCCGGGTACTACGAGCTCCGCGCGCGGAGCGGTTTGTCTTCGTGCGTTTCGGGTGGCTTCGCGACCGCGGTCCCGAGCTTGATCTTGTGGACGGCAGCGAGAAGCGAGTCCGCCAGGCACTAGAGGAGGCTCCGGCGCGGGAGCCTCGACCCGGGCGGTCGTTGGTCGACGCCGCTGATGTCGTTCCTCGCATCGAGTGGAGTGCGGTGACCCGAGCGGCCCGGCACAGCGATGTTGAAGGCTGGGGGGAACCAGTCGAAGCAGCCTTGTTCGTGCTGGCGTCCGGGCAGGGCGTCTATTTCGAAAGCCGGGACGGCGCGCGAGCGAACGTAGCGGAGGTCGACGAGGAGCTCCTCGTCCACCAGTCCCTGGTGTCAGAGCTCGTTCCCGGCGACTTCTTGGTAGTGCGGACAGAGGGTGATGAGAACTACGTCCGCAACTATGCGGACAGGCTCCTCGGGACAGAAGCCGCGCATCTCCGGCGGCTTCAGCAGCGGCTCAAGGGTGCCCTCAACGCTGAGCTTAATGAGGCTGGCGTTGCGCTGGTCGCGAGGAAGCTCCGGCGCCTCGGCAGCACTATCGCCTCTGAGGCCAACGTCCGGCGGTGGGCTGACCCGACGAGCATCAAGACGCGGGATTACAGCGACTTCGCCGCGATCTGCTCTCTTGTCGGAGAGGCGAACGCGGAGGCGTTGTGGGACGCCATGGGCAAGATCGCGAAGGCCCATACCAAGGCCGGGAACGAAATCCGGCGGCTGCTCCTCGCAGAACTACAAGAGGCAAACCTCACCACTCTCTTGCAAAACGGCTGGGACGACTATGAGGTTGAGGAGATTGACGGGGAAGGAACTCTTCGCGTGGCCCGCATCACCGGTCGCGCTCCGGACCTCGCCGCCGTCCCACGAAGCCGGCTCCGCAGGGTCTTCGAGATCGAAGGTGACCTGTGGCTCGGATGATCCCTGCTGCTATCGGCCCGGATACCGCGAGCCCGGGCGAGCAAGAGCTCTTCCGGCGCTTCCGTGACGACCCAGCCACGGAAGGATGGACCGTCCTGCACTCGTTCAATCTGCCGCGGCACATCAGCCAGATGCGTGGAGAAGCGGACTTCGTGGTGATCGCGCCGGGCCTCGGGATGCTGTGCCTCGAGGTAAAAGCTCACCGGCGAGTGTCAAGGGAAGCGGACGGCCGTTGGCGCCTAGGGAACGACCCCCTCACGACGCGGAGTCCCTTCAAGCAGGCCGAGGACAACATGTACTCGCTGCTCCGCGTGCTCAGAGAGCGGCGCCGCGCTGAAGCCGATGCGGTCATCGCCTGGGCAGCGGTCGCGTTCACGCACGTCGATTTCCGCGAACCCGCTGTCGAGTGGAACGAATGGGAGGTCATCGACAACCGCGACTTGCGGCGTGCGTCCATTGGGGAGCTTGTGACGCGGGTGCTCGCTAAAGCGCGCGCCTGTCTGCCGCACAAGGCCATCGAAGGCGTCCCGAGCCGGCGCGAGTGTGACGTTATCGTGGCGGCACTGCGCCCCGCGTTCGAAGTGGCCCAGCCGGCCGCTCGTCGCCGGGACGAAGCCGCGGCGGAGCTCCTCTCCTACACGGAGGAGCAATACGCCGCCCTCGACGGAATGAGCCGCAACCCCCGCGTCGTGTTCGAAGGGCCTGCGGGGACTGGCAAGACGCTACTCGCGCTTGAAGCCGCGCGCCGCGCCTCCGCGGAGGGCGAACGCGTCTTGCTGGTTTGCTTCAACCGCCTTCTCGGGGCTTGGATCTCCGAGCAGGCGAAGGAGCTGACCGGAGTCACTGCAGGAACGTTGCACACCCACATGCTTCGCGCGGCCGGAGCCGTCCAACCTCAGGCGGCCACCGAGGCGTGGTTCCGGGATGAGCTCCCCGACCTCGCGGTGTCTGCGCTCCTCGAGCAAGACGGCGGCGGGACATACGACCGGCTGGTGGTCGATGAAGCCCAGGACTTGTTGCGTGATACGTACCTCGACTTCCTGGACTTGCGACTCGCCGGCGGATTGTCGTCGGGGCGCTGGACATTCTTCGGCGACTTCGAGCGGCAGGCGCTCTTCGACGCGGCGAATGTGAGTCTCGACGAGTTCCTTGCTGCACGGAGTTCCATCCCCGTCTACGCGCTGCGAGCAAACTGCCGGAATACGCCGCGCATCGCTCGCTGGGTGACGATGCTGTCCGAGCTGACTCCCGCCTATGCGGCAGTTCGCCGTCCTGATGGTGGGCCCGCGCCCCGGGTTCGCTACTTCACCGGCGCCGACGACGAGGCGCAGGAAGTGCAGGCGGTCCTGGCAGAGCTCTACGCTGCGGGCGCCGAGGGCCGCGACATCGTGCTTCTCTCTCCTGTCCGCGACTGCGTCGCGAAACGCCTGCCCTCCCCTTGGAAGGACCGCCTTCAGCCCTACGGGCAGGATCGGGGCCGTAATCTCATCGGCTACGCGACGGTTCAAGCCTTCAAAGGGCTTGAAGCGCCGATTGTCCTCGTCACGGACATCACTGAAGTCCACGGCGACCGTGCGCGGTCGCTGTTCTACACCGCGACGACGAGGCCGACCGAGCAGCTTCACGTCTTCGCGGACGCCGTACTCCGCGACGAGATCCTAGACCTCATGGACCGCTTCAATGCGGAGGAGCCTCATGCCTGACTTCATCGGGGCGAGGGAACGCCTGCTCGCCGCTTTGCGTGCCGAGCTCGTAGGGCCCTCACCGGCCGGTAAGGAGATCAACTGCGCGGGTGAGCTCGTGTTCGACACGCCGCAGGCCGCGTCAGGTCCATACCGGCAGGCCGGAACAGGGGAAGAGATCCTGACCGGGGATCGGCCCGGCAAGCGCTACGGGGTGGGCGTCCTGTACCCGATCGGATTGGAACTCGAAGCCGATCCCGGCAAGAGCCCCGCTGAGGACGACACGCTCGACGCCACCGCGGCCAGCGGCGCCGAAGAGGACGCGCTCGATGTCGCCGAAACCGAGGCGATCGCCGATAAAGACCGGGACGACGACACGGATCGGCTCACAGCTCGGCGGGCGATCGCCCGGGAAGCCGCCGACGACGATCTGCCGTTGACGACCGCCAACGGCTTCCGCCCGAGCAGCCTTGGGCTGAGTTTCGTATGCGATCTCTCGGACGCGGATCACCTCGAGGTCGTGTTGTCCGGTGCTCGCTATCGCAGCAAGGACATCGCCATCCGCTCGACAGGCGCTCGCTGGACCTGGTGGCTGCGCGAGCCCTTCACGATCTCGGCGCGCTTTCCGCGCGCGTCGCTCGCCGCAGGCCGCGGGATGGTCCCGGCTGACGTGCAGAACGATGACCTCCCTGAGGGGATCGCTCTTGACCTCGCGGCTTTCACCAGGCCGCTCGGTGATGACCGGTACCTGCTTACGGTCAGCGCCGTCAACCGCTCAAGCGCGAAAGCGCCCGACAGTGCGTCGATCTTCCAGGTCCAGCTCGCCTGCAAGGCCGGCGGCGCGGCCATCTTCTGCCCGTACGAAGAGCGCCAGCGAGTCGGTGACGACCCTGAGCTGGCCTCCCTCGCTCTGCTGTACCGGGATGTGCCGGCCTTCGCCATCGGGCATGGCTGCTCTGCTGATTGGACGGCGCCGGAGGGAAGCCACCGGGCCACGGAAGTGCTGACGGCCGCGCTGCCCGAGGTGGAACTCCCGAGCACGACGCCGGAGATCAGAGACGACGAGGGAAACACAATCGCGGTTCCTATGGCGCCGCTCGCGGGGATCGTCGCTGACGACGACGGGGTGAAATCCCTCCGGGACATCGTGGCCGGCTACACGGCTTGGATCGAGACGCAAGAGGCTCGCATCGACGACGTCTCTGAGCACCGGGACGCAGCCGTGGAGCACATGCGACTGTGCCGTGAGGCGTGCGACCGGATGAAGGACGGCATCGACTTCCTCGTCTCGGGCACGGACCCGCTGGCGGCAGAAGCGTTTCGCCTCGCGAACTGGGCCATGCTGCTGCAACAACAGCGCAGCGGTCATGCACTACGGGAGACGATCTACGACCGCAAGGCCAAGCGGATACGGATCGAAGGCGGCTTCACGCCGCGGACCGAAGGGCGCGGAACCTGGCGTCCTTTCCAGATCGCGTTCGTCCTCGCTTGCCTCCGCTCGACCGCGCAGGGAACGGCCCCAGACCGAGGGGTCGTCGAGCTCATCTTCTTCCCGACGGGTGGAGGCAAGACCGAGGCGTACCTCGCGCTCACCGCATTCTCGATTTTCTACCGCCGGCTCCGGGACGGAAACGACACGGGCGTGGACGTCCTGATGCGTTACACGCTGCGCCTGCTCACGGCGCAGCAGTTCCAACGAGCTTCGGCCCTGATTTGCGCGATGGAGCACGTCCGCAAGCAGCGCGCCGAGTCGCTGGGCAGCCACGAGATCTCGATCGGAGTATGGCTCGGCGCGTCCGTCACACCCAATTCGCGCCGCGACGCAGTTGCCGCGCTACGCAAGCTCAATCGCGACGGCACTGGGGAGAACCCATTCATCCTGCTCCGCTGCCCCTGGTGCGCCGCGCAGATGGGCCCGATCAAGGCGTCGAAGGAAGGTCGCCCGGTTAGGACGGAGCCGAAAATCGCCGGATACGTTGAACGCGAGGAGTCCGTCGGCCTGAGATGCCCGGACGGGACGTGCGAGTTCCACAAGGGCCTGCCCGTCTATGTCATCGACGAAGACGTGTACGAGCGTAGACCCTCGCTCGTCATCGGCACGGTCGATAAGTTCGCCATGCTGGCGTTCCGTCCGGAGGCACGGCGCCTGTTCGGATTGATCGCCGGCGGCGACCGCGAAGTAAGCCCACCGAACCTGATCGTCCAAGACGAGCTGCACCTGATCTCCGGCCCGCTTGGCTCGATGGTCGGCTTGTACGAAACGGTGATCCAGGAGCTCGCAACAGACCGCCGGAGCGATGAGCCGGTAGCGCCGAAGATCGTCGGCTCAACTGCCACGATCCGCCGGTATGAGAAGCAGGTCTGCGACCTGTACGCGCGAGACGAAGTCGCCCTGTTTCCGCCTCGTGGTCTGGATGCCGGCGACTCGTACTTCGCGAGCTACGCGCGCGACGAGGAGGGGAAGCTAGAACGTGGCCGCGTATACGTGGGCATCCACGGGGCTGGCCTTGGCTCCGTGCAGACTGCGCAGGTCCGCACATTCACCACCCTGCTGCAGGCTGCCTACATGCTCGAGGCTGACGTCCGGGATCCCTGGTGGACCCTGCTCGTGTTCTTCAACTCGCTACGTGAGCTCGGGACGTCGGTCTCGCTGCTGCAGTCGGACATACCGGACTATTTCCGCGTTGTTGCCAAACGGCTCGGCCTCGACTCCGCGGAGGTCCGGCGCATCTGGCGCGACACGGAGCTGACCGGCCGCCTCCGCAACGACGAGGTGCCTGCCGCGATTGAAGAGCTCGAGGTGCGCTACACGGAGGAAGCGAACCGCGCCGTGGATGTCTGCCTCGCCTCCAACATCGTGGAGGTTGGCGTCGACATCGACCGCCTGTCGCTGATGTCGGTCGTGGGCCAGCCGAAAACAACCGCGCAATACATCCAGGCCACCGGCCGCGTGGGTCGCAGCTGGTGGGAGCGCCCTGGGCTTGTCGCGACGATTTACAGCGCTTCCAAACCCCGCGACAGGTCTCATTTCGAGAAGTTCCGCTCGTACCACGAGCGGCTGTATGCCCAAGTCGAGCCAACCAGTGTGACGCCGTTCGCGCCACCGGTGCTCGACCGGGCGCTGCACGCCGTGATCGTTGCTTATGTCCGGCAGCTCGCGCACGACGGCACGGGCCCCCGGCCAGTTCCCGACGACCTGCTCGAAGCCGCGCGGCAACTCCTGCAGGACCGCGTCGACCACGTAGACCCGGACGAATCGGAGCAGCTTGCGGCTGTTTTCGCCAAGCGCGCTGAGCAGTGGCGCAAGTGGGGCTACTCGGACTGGCTTGCCGACAACGACTCAGAGGACTACGCGCTACTGCGGTACGCGGGCAGCTACGCCAGCCGTGAGGAGCAACTGCTGTCGTGGGCTGTCCCGACGTCGCTTCGCAACGTAGATGCCGAATGCCGAGCGGAGGTCACGCAGGCCTACCTGCTGGCCGCGGAATACGAGAGGGACCGGGCCTGATGTCACGCGCACCCGTACGCCGCGCACACATGATCAGCCCGTTCGGCCCTGGCGCCATGCTCGTCGCGCCTGACGGCACCTCCATGATCGCCGCGGGCTTGGATCACTGGTTCGGGCAAGACGAAAACGGCACCGCAGCAGACGACGCCGAGTTCCGGATCGAGGAGTGGCGCCTGCAGCGGCGGCTCGGCGTCGGCCATTTCCGCCTGCCGCCGGACTATCGCCGCCGCCGGCGCGGCCAGGTCGTACCCAACGTCGAGCTAACGGTCCCGTTCCTGCGTTTCCCGCAGTGGCACTTCTGCCCATGGTGTAAGACGCTTCGCGAGGTTCGCCTCGAAGCGACTGGGCGGCAGAAGTGCACGGCGTGCGAGGCCGAGGGCCGCAAACGGTTCCTCGCCCAGGTCCCATTCGTCGCCATGTGCGACGCGGGCCACCTGCAGGACTTCCCGTGGCGCGAGTGGGTTCACCGGAGCGCGGCGCCACGCTGCAGCGGGACCATGAAGTTGTTCTCGACGGGCGGCGCCACGCTGGCCAACCAGCGCGTCACGTGCTCGTGCGGCGAGAAGCGCAACCTCGGCAGCATCACCCAAGCCGAAGGGAACTCGTCGTTCCTGGCCCGCAACCTCGAGCCGGGAACCGTCTACAACTGCAACGGCGTAACGCCACAGCATGGAAGCTCTAAGCCTCACTCATGCAACCGGCCGCTGCGCGGCAGCCTCCGGTCGGCCTCGAACGTCTACTTCGGCGTCATACGGAGTGCCATCTACCTGCCTGCGACCTCTGCGTCGAGCGCCGCTGAGGAACTCGTCGCGCTCATCCTCGAGACACCGGACCTGATCACGAGGATCGTCACAGATCACGACAGCGACCGAGCCCCGGACGCCAAGCGGTACCGGGCGGGCGGCTATGAGCGGATGCTCCGGAAGTACTCGGACGCCGAAGTCGAGGCGGCCGCTCGAGCGGCTCTCGACGTTGAGCTTGGAGCCCGCGACGTGCCCCAAGACGACGGCGACGACGAAGAAAGCGAGGAGCAGTTCCGTAGAGCTGAGGCAGCCGTGCTCAGTGACTCAATCGACACGCCGGAACTGACAGTCCGGCGCGGAGAGGCCGACGAGTACGCCGACGTGATACCCGATGCGTTCAGCTCGCTCAACCTCGTCGAGCGGCTACGCGAAACCCGTGTGCTGGCCGGGTTCAGCCGGATCTTCCCCGAGCAGCCGCCTGACAGGGAACACCGGCTCGCGCAGCTTTGGAAGGCCCCGCCTGTCTACCAGGAGCGCTGGCTTCCCGGCTACTGCGTGTTCGGCGAAGGCCTGTTCCTACGCCTCAGCGAGACGAGGCTTAAGAAATGGGAAGCGCAACCAGACGTGCGCGACCACGTCGGCAAACTCGTCAAGTTCTACGCCACGGCCCAGGCGAAGCGCAATCTCCGCGACCGCGACCTGACTCCGCGCTTCGTACTCGTCCACACGCTGGCGCACCTTCTCATGAACCAGCTGACGTTCGAGTGCGGATACAGCTCAGCCGCATTGAAGGAGCGTCTCTACGTATCGTCTGCCGCCGATCGCCCTGACGCCGCCGTCCTGATCTACACCGCCGCGGGCGATGCTGAAGGGACGATGGGCGGTCTCGTGCGTATGGGCAAGCCGGGGTACCTCGAGAACGTCCTTGACGCCGCTCTCCGCGGAGCCACTTGGTGTGCATCGGACCCGGTCTGTATGGAGATCGGGACCTCAGCCGGGCAAGGCCCCGACTCCTGCAACCTCGCCGCGTGTCACAGTTGCGCGCTCGTGCCCGAGACGGCGTGCGAGGAATTCAACCGCTTCCTTGACCGCGGGCTCGTCGTCGGGACTCCCAGCAACCCTGACCTTGGCTTCTTCCCGTCCTGCGGGTGGATGGCATGAAGGGCGTCGATGCGAAGGTTGAGCTGATCGCCGAGCTCGATCGCCTGAGCGGCGACCGCACGGCGCTACAAGCGCCCCGCACAGCGCAGCTGTACCGGTATCTGGCGGGCGCTCAGACCGGTACCGGGATCGAGTTGGCCACGCACCTGATCCTGCGGCTCGGAGTGTGGTGGTCTCCGGCCGCCTACGCCCAGCTGCCCGTGATGACGCCGTGGTGCGTCCGAGACCGGTCATGCCGGTATGACCAAGGGCCTGAGGCGTGGGGAGCGCCGCGCGATGACGGCTTCCTCCGCGACGACAACTCGATCATCAAGAAGCTCCCGCTTCCCGTCGTCATGCGAGGGCCGGCGGGGCATCCTTTTACCGGCCAGAAGCCGTGGCGCGGGTTCACCGCATGCCATATCTGGCGGGATCTGCCTGGTGGCCGCGTCGCAGGCGAGGACCCGTGGCTGTACTCGTTCATGCCGAACCTCGTATGGCTGCCGACATGGCTTGCCCCGCTCACAGATCGCCAAGCCTCGCCCGTACAGGCGCTACTCCAGCGAACCAGCCTTGAACTCTTCCGCCATCAGCCGGTCCGCCCCGAGGTGGCCTCGTTCGCCCGGCGCGCATGGGATGAACTTGACGTACCGGGCGCCGGCCCGGTTCTGCCGCTCGACCAGCTTGTCTTCTTCGAGCCGCACGCTGACTTCTTCAAGCGGCGTATTACGTACCTGTCGAAGTTCGTAGATGGATGTGATGCGGTGCTGGCCGGTGGTGGCCTCAGCAAGAAGCTGATCTGCACCCGGTACACGGAGGGGCTGCCGGCACTCCGGGCGGAGGCCGTCGCGTCATTCCGCGATCAGCTCGCCGGCTATCGCGATGCCGCGATGATCGCGACGGCGTAGCGTGACATCCGCGGACTTTCTCAGTCCTGACGCCCGCAGGATCTCACCCGGCGTCGTGGAACAGCGATAGCGATGTCCGTGATCTTCGATGCCAAAGAACAGCTGATCACGGATCTCGTCGCGCGGGAGCTACTGGGCTACCGAAGTACCGGGTTGCCATCAGTCTCCGACGGCACGTCGCACGCAATCGGCGAGGAGTTCCTCAATCTGCTCTCGGCGTCCCGATCTCCGGCTCGCTCGCTCGCCAACCCCACGACGGGGGAGGCGAATGCGATCGGTGCTGGGTTCGCCGAGGCGATCGAGACGTTCCTGCGCTCGTGCTTGTGCTCGCCCGAGGCTCTCGCCATCCGCCGCGAGAACTGGGAGTTCCAGCGCGGCAAGATCTATGCGGGCCGGCAGTATGCGCATCTCAGACTGCTGGAACGGCTCGACCGCGATGCAACGCGCATGAAGGTCGACCCGGTGCCGTCGAAGCCTCGATCGCCTAAGTCAAAGGTCGCCGAACGCGAGGCGCTGGCAGCGGAGGAACGTGAGCAACTTGAGGTTCTCCTGCACGGCGAGTACCTCGTTGACGCCGATCTGCTCGTCCTCATACCGCCCAAGGACCACGGCCAGCTCACGGCCAAGCGCAGAGGTGGAGATCGCCTGGTCACCGCGGATGAGCTCAAGTCGTTGCGCTCGCCGCTCACCGCGGCGCCGGGCGAGGTCCCGTTGTGCCATGCCAACGTCAGCTGCAAGTTCACGCTACGCAACGATCGGGGGCAGAACGTCCGCACCGAGGCGCTGCAGCTGGCTCGGCAACGGCGTGGGCCGATGCCGCGAATGGTTGTCGCAACCGCCGAGGTTTGGCCCGGGCGGCTGGAAAGCCTCGGCAAGGGCACCGGAGAGATCGACTGCGTATACCACCTCAGCCTTCCGCTGCTCGAGCGTGCGGTCCGCCGGGTATCTCCGCCCGAAGTCCAGCGTCAGCTCGAGTTGCTCATCCGCGCCGACCGCCTACGTGATATCGCGGATCTGCCTCTCGACCTGCTGCAGTGACCGGCTACGCGTCCCAGAACGGTCCTACGTCGTCCGGCGCGCTGTCGTCGCGCTGCAGGTACCCGACGTCGCGGCGATGCCGCAGACTGCGGACCTGCTCTTGAGTTAGTCCGACGAGATCGCCCTCGCTGACGAGCATCTCGTCCTCGTAGTAGCGCAGAGCTTCCGTGACGTTCCCGTCCGACCATCGGACCACGACCCCACGCGAGCCGTGCTCGCCGAGGGCGAGCGTGCGGATTCCACTACCTCACTTATGACCGGCTCATGCACGATTGCGAGTCTACGCGCGCCGCGGGCCCTCGGTTGGGAGTGACGAGGTCGACCAGTGAGCGTCGCAACACCGGCACGGTAAGGCTGGGATGATAAGCGACGGCTTGCGCTGGCCCCGGGGCGTCATTCCCATGGGATGTGCGATCGTCGACAACAACGGTCACACGGTCACCGCTTCCGGGCATTTGGGGGACTCAACATCGAGCCCGGCCAGTGGTCGCATCGGCGAGCGGCATCTGCAGCGCCGGGGCAAGCCGACTGCGGCGACGCACCGGCAAGACTGAGGTTTGGTAGGGCAGGCACGTCCGGTCGCATCCGGAATTTGCGGGCATGCGGACCGTTAGCACTAGGTACGGCGGCGCCGCGGAACGAGATGCGCAAGACCGTTGAAGCGAGCACCGAACTCCTTGCCCCGGCCGTGACGACGAACCGTTTCGCTTGTCGCGGGGGGCCGCTTCGGCTGCGCCGGAGGGGCTCAGAGCGCGCGCACGATCTCAGCTCCACACGCGGCTTCCGAGGCACGCGGACTCCGGACTCGATCGCCGCTCGCCGGCCGCCGGAGAGGTGAAGCGCCGAAGCCGCTGACCGTCATGAGTCTCGACGCCGACGACATCGAAGCGGTCGCTGCGCGTGTGGTCGAACTGCTGCTCCGGCAAGGCGTCGCTCCCGGGCGCTACGTCGACGCCGCCACGCTGGCATGCACGCTCGGCGTCGAACGTGACTGGGTCTACGCGCGCGCCGCCCAGCTCGGCGCCGTCCGGCTCGGCGACGGCCCGAGGGCGCGGCTCCGCTTCGATCTTGAGCAGGTCCGCGCGACGCTTGCGGACGCCGGGTCGGCCGCGGAGGCCGAAAGGGTTCCGCCGGCTCACGTTCGACCTGCACGCCCGCGCAGCGCTTCCGGTCCGACGAACGTGCCGCTGATCCGGGGGAGGTCAGGTCGGTGAGGGCGGCTCCAGACAATGGCTCACCGAGAGACTCCCGCTGTTTCCGCGAGCCGCTCCACCAACGGGTTGGTTCCCCGGTGACCGCGATCGCGCCCGGAGCTAGTCTCCATAACGTGGCCAGGCCCGCCGTCGGCACCGTCATCCGCAAGCCCACGGGCCGCGGAACGAGCTTCGCGCTGCGCGTGACCTTCCAGGGCGAGCGCGTGTTCGTCCCGCTTGGCGGGTCGTGGGAGGGCTGGACGGAGGATCGTGTCCAGGCGGAGCGTGAGCACATCGCGCGGATGATCGAGCGCGGCGAGTGGGCACCGCCCGACCACGAGCCGACCGCCGCCACGCCTGGCGAGCCGCCGAACTTCCAGGTGTTCGCGTCTGAGTGGCTGGAGCGCAAGCGCCGCCGCGTCGGGGCCAAGACCCACAGCGATCTGTTGTGGCGGCTGAGCACGGGCATGGACCACTTCGGCCCGCGCAGCGTCGACCGCATCGACGAGGTCGTGATCGAGGACTTCGTGCAGGCCATGCTCGCCGAACGTGACGCGATCCGCGATGCGGCGGCCGCGGGGCACCCGCTGATGCAGACGGTCACGATGCCCGACGGGCGAACCTACGAGCGCCGCCGGCGGCCGCTGTCGAACGGGTCGATCAACAAGGCGATCGCGGCCGTGCGCATGGTGCTTAAGGACGCCCGTCGGCGCTATCCCAAGCACGTCCTTCGCAACCCCGCCGCCGAACGCGACGTCTACTTGAAGGCCCCGCCGGCCGCGAGGTCGTTCCTCGAGCCGCACCACATCGCCGCGCTGCTCGAAGCGGCCCACCAGCTCGACGGCCGAGGCGGCGTGCTCGACTGGGACAAGGTCGACTACATCCGCCAGTCCGACAAGAGCGCCGTCAAGCTCGCACGCGAGCTCGGCGTCTCTGATGTCCTGATCGGCAAAGTCCGTCGCGGACAGGTGTGGAACGACCCGCGCACCGGTCACCGTCGCCAGCGGCGCGCGATCGTCGGCGCGCTCGTGCTCGCCGGCCCGCGCATCTCCGAGCTGTGCGGGCTGCCCGAGGACCGCCTCGATCTCGCCGGCGGCCGGATCCTGATCCCGCCGCGAGACGAGGATGAGACCGGCCCACAGACGAAGACGTTCGCGGGCGAGCGGATCATCCCGATGGTCCCCGCGCTGCGCGACATCCTCCTCGACTCTCGCGCGAGCGCGGGCGCGCGCGAGACGAGATCGTCCGGGCTGCGCACCGCCGCGTTCTCGACCCGCAAGGGCACGCCGCAGACACCGGGCAATGTCGCCCATCACGTGCTCGCGCCGACGGTCGCGCTGGCTACAGAGTTGCTGCGCGCGCGCCGGCAGACGCCGATGCCCAAGGTCACGCCGCATACGCTGCGGCGCACGTTCGCGTCGATCCTCGCCGAGTGCGGCGTCGCCCCGCGTCGCGCGATGTACCTGCTCGGCCACACCGACGCCAAGCTCACGCTCAGCGTCTACCAGCAGGTCCTGGACATGAGCGGTGACGCCGTCGAGACCCTCGAGCAGGTACTCGGCGGCGATCTCGACGACATCGGCGAACTGCTGAACGGCCGCACTCGCCGGCGGCGGCGGACGACGGAGCAGCCTGACGCGGTCGACGGCGCCCTCCGTGACCTTATGGACGGCGAGCGATGAACGGCGCACGCCGGTGATCTGCCTACTGACCTGAGGTCCCGGCGCGGTCGACCGCCGCGATCAGCCTTTGGGGCTCGGTTCCAGGTTCGTAATCGACGCCCTAGCAGCGAATCTACAACAGCGGGATCTGCCTATCCGGGATATTCCGGCGATACCGGCCGTTCCGGGCGGTCCTTATCCGGAAGACCCACGTGGGGTTCAACCGGGCGGCGAACTGCACCCAACGTCGCGCCAGGCGCGACGGGCTTGCAACTTGTGGGGTTCTCCACGCCCCAGTTGGACGTCGGTGACCCCCGAGCAACACGCGGGACCACCGACGAGTTGGCGACGGCACGTGCGACGAGCACGGCGGCCGCGGCGATCAGGCCGCCGAGCGCCATGTCGTGATCACTCGTCGTCCAACGTTCCGGAAGGCGTGGCGATGCACCGTCGACGGCCTGACTGCGCCCGGCGACTCTCGGCGTACGGTGGCACCCGCAACCGGTTCACCCCCCTGCAGCGCGGCGTTCTCAGCTATCTACGCGGGCGTAGGCCGCCGGAGCGATATCTACTCTCCGCACATGCCTGCTCGCTCGAAGTGGTGGCACACTCAGCAGGCCGGTCGCCGGGAGGCCCTCTTGGCCGTCGACCTCTACAACCGGACGGCAGCAGAACGGAGCCTGGAGGGCTTCGTGGTCCACATGCACCTGTCGTGGCTGCACATGCTCCACGCGCGCTTCGCGCGCGACGGCGTCGACATCCGCTATCGCAAGCCCAACGGCCACTTCGAGCGCGTCGACAGCGAGATCAAGGTGTGGGAGCTCGCGCGGTGCATCCGCGAGGCGTTCCCGGACCCGGCCAACCCCGTCCGCTGCAACGTCCAGTTCTTCATCAAGCTGCGCAACAAGATCGAGCACCGCTACGAGGAGCAACTCGCGACGGCGATCGCGGGCAAGAGCCAGGCGCTCGTCCTGAACTTCGAGGAGTCGCTCGTGGACTGGTTCGGAGGCGAGGAGGGGCTGGCCGACAGCCTGCGCTTCCCGGTGTTCATGTCGAGCCTGACCCCCGACGCCGTCGCGACGCTCAAGGCGACGCACCGCAAGTTGCCAAAGCGGGTGACGTCGTTCATCCGCGAGCACGACGCGGCGCTACCGGAGGCCGTGCAGGGCGACTGGCGCTACGACTTCCGCGTCTACCTGCTCCCGCAGACTGGCCCGAAGGCGGAGAGCGACGTCGTCATGCGCTTCCTGCGCGAGGACGAGATGACCGATGCGCAGCGCGGGGCGCGCGACACGGTGCAGACGATCGTGCGCAATAAGGAGGTGCCGTCCAGAACAAGGGAAAGCACAAGGCCAGTGACGTCGCAGCTCTTGTACAGGCCGAGCTCGGGATGGTCTTCACGACCCACCGCCACCACACGCCGGCATGGCGGCACTTTAGGGTACGGCCGCCATCCGGCACCGCCCGGCCAGCGGTGACCGAGACGCGCTACTGCGTCTACGACGAGCCGCACCGCGACTACCTCTACACCGATGCATGGGTGCGCAAGCTCGTGCGCGATCTTCGCGACATGGCCATCTTCGAGGCGGTGACCGGGCACGCGCCCGAGCCCGTCGTGGCGACCGCCGCCGCCTGAACCGCCCAGCTCGGTCGCGTCCGTCCTACGCTCTGCGACGTGGCCAACCAGTCCCCCGAGCCCGCCTTCGTCCGTCACCTCCGCAAACTCGTCGAGTCGGGCACGCCGCTGTCCCAGACCAAGGCGCAACGCCACCACTACGTCCCGAGCTTCCTGCTCGCCCGGTGGGCGACGCCGCAGAAGCGGGAGGGCAGGCTCGCCGTCCTGACCGTCGCCACCGGCCGCACGGAGACGACGAAGCCGGACAACGTCGCGTTCGTGGGCGAGCTCTACTCGTTGCACGACGACGACGGCGTGCTCGACCGCAAGATCGAGACGTTCATGTCCATCATCGAGGGGCATGCCGCGGACCCGATCAAGCGCCTCGGGACGGCGCCCCAGTCGATCGCCGACGAGGACCGGTGGACGATCGCGTTCTTCCTTGCTCTCCAGCAGGGGCGCACGCCTCCCGGCCTCGCCGACCATCGCCGCCTGGCCGAGTTCGCCGCTCGGGAGTTCCTGCGCTCGCGCCGCGCGAAGCTCGACGACTTCGAGGCGGTCGCCGCTGCGTACCGGCGGACGATCAACCCCACCGCCGGCGACAAGGAGATCCGCTCGTTCGCCGAGGCGCAGAAGAAGAAGATGCCCGACCCCGACGGACCGGTGCAGACGACGCCCGAGGCGGCGTTCCAATCCCTGTCGCTCAACGTCAGCCAGATCGCACTGACCGTCGCGGCGCTCGACTGGACGGTGCTGACGACCGACGAGGAGTTCATCGAGAACGACCGGGGCATGGCGATGTGGGACCCCAACCTTCCGGCGACGCGCGGCAACATGTGGGCGAGCTCGGCGACCGCGGAGACGACGGTCCCGCTCGCGCCCGGCGCCTGCCTCAAACTGACCCCAGGCGGCAGCCGCTACGCCGTCGCATCCGCCGACACCGCGACGGTCGACGCGATCAACCTGCGCACGTACGGTTGGGCCGCCCAGAAGATCTTCGGGACGACCACCAGCGTCGTCGCCGGCCTCCACGCGAAGGTGCAGGCCGACTCTGAATCGGTCCCCGCGCCGGTCGCCCCGAAGGTCCACTACTCCGGCCCGCGGCCCGCGTAGCCGACGACGTTGCCCCGGTTGCCCAAAGCGCTCCCCCTTCACCACCCGACCGCCGACGAGCTGCATCACGCGCACGGGGTCTACACGGAGAAGGAGCCGACCGAGTACGCGCACCGGCTGACCCGCGAACTGCTGGCGGGCGACACGTTCACAGCCGGCGAAGCGATCCACGCCCTGCTGCGCATCTGGTCGCCGAAGGGCCCGAAGACCACGCCGACGGACATCATGTGCGTCCTCGAAGACACCGCCGCCGCGCGCACGGGGTTCACCAACCGGCACATCGCGACACTGGCAGACGACGAGCACGACACGGTCAAGGAGATTTACGCGGCGTTCAAGGCGGTCGTCGGGCAGGTCGGCGCCGCCAAGGCGCTGTCCGTGCTGCATCCGCGGTTCTTCCCGATGTGGGACCGCAGAATCGCAATCGCGTACATCGGGTGGAAGTGGCGCGACGACGGGGCGCCGCCGGAGTACTACCTGCTCTTCATGCAGTACGCGATCGAGCAGTGCACGACGTCGGTCCACGAGGACACCTTCGGGCACACGCTCCTGAAGGTCCTCGACGAGTGGAACTACTCGATCTGGACCAAGCACTGGCTGACCCCTCCGGACTAGGCGGGCAGCCCGTCACGCCTGATCGCCTGGGGACGCACGGGGCGACGCGCGATGCCGCGGTGTACCGCTATTCGGGCGAACGCGCTAAGGCGCCACCGCGCCGACCGGACCGCGGCCTACCCTTGGGACATGCCGTCGTCGGCCGCTACACCCACCGCGTCGCTCTTCCAATCCGGGGTTCGAGTCCGGGGCGCGGGCTTGCCGGCGAAGATGTCGGATTACGCCCGCCTGGACCGTCGGCCGGAGCCGTGGGTGGTGCCCGTCCGGGCACTGATGGATCGGTGGTTCGACGGGCTGCACGCCGACGCTCAGAAGTCGATCCGGCCACGCTTCACGAGCGAGCGGTGCGACGACCACCTCGGCGCCTTCCACGAGCTCTACCAGCACGAGCTGGCGCTCCGCGGCGGCTATGACGAGGTCGACTGCGACATCGGCCGCGAGGACCCAGGCCACATGCGGCCCGATCTTCTCCTGCGACGCGCCGACGCCCGCTGCTTCGTGGAGGTCACCGTCGCGCTCGGCGACGACGTGGTGGACCCGACCGCTCGACCACGGCTCCAACAGCTCTACGACGCGATCGAGCGCATCACCGTGCGCGACTTCCTCCTCCACGTCAACGTGCGCGCCGTCGGACCTGACACGCCCGGGAAGCGGCTGATCCGCCGGATCGACGGGTGGCTGCGGACCATGGACCCAGATGAGGAGATCGCGCGTGTCGCGGCAGACGGGGAGGCGGCCGCCCGTCGCATCGAGGTCGATGGCTGGACGGTCGACCTCGTCGCCACCGGATGGCAGCCTGATCTTCGCGGACGCCCCGACCTCGGTGTGATCGGGTCCATTGTCGAAGGGCCCGACAACTACCGCCACGTGATCGAAGGCGAGCGTCGCATCGAGTTCGACGGCCCGCGGACGCTCAACGACGATGTCCTCCTCGCCGCCGCGCTGCACCGCAAGCTCAAGCACCGCTACGAGCTCGACGACCTGCCGTACGTCATCGCCGTCCTCTGCGCGGGAGACTTCGTCACCGACACCGACATCATGGACGCGCTTGTGGGGCCGGGAGGCGTGTGGGGACACGGCGCCCCTGACCGGTCCCGCCGCCTGTCGGGGATCATCACGGCGACGAACCTGAGCCCGACTGCCGTCGCGGACGTCGAGCCGACGCTGTGGACGAACCCGAACGCGGATCACCCGGTTCCCGAGGACTTCTTCCCGTGGCGCCGCATCTCGGTGTCGGCTGACGGCGACCAGACCGAGCAGTCGGCCACGCGCGCAGTCGCGGACGTGCTCGGGGTCAGCGCCCGCTTCCCGGCCGAGTAGGTGCTCGCGTGTCCGTCCCGCCGCCCGCACCGGACCAGGCGACGCTCTGGAGGATCTGCGAGATGAGCCCGACGAGGAGTGATGCTCGCGACCGGTCCGACGGCCCAGGCACGGTTCGGTCGAGGCAGGAACGGCAGCGCCCGCCCCGACGTCGGTCGCGGCGCGACCGCCGGCCGGCGCGCGCGATAACAGCAGATTCCGGCAACCCCGCCGGCGGCTCGCCGGCGGGCGTCACGGGATCGCGGCATTCACGTAGGCCGAGAGCATCCGGAGCCACTGCGCCAGCTCATCGAAGCTGAGTCGGTGATCCCCGATCTGCATGCCGTCCGGGTCGGGGCGGAGCGTGGCGACCACGCCGGCCTTGCCGTCGGCGATGTCTTCGTCGCCATGCGCGATCCGGTTTCGTACCTGGCGAACGGTCGCCGCTGCCTCGGCTGATGGCAGCGGGAGATCGGCGATTGCCGCAAGCTCCGGGGACGCGCGCAGACCGCGGAGGATGCGAAGGATTCTGTCGAGCGCGGCCACGAGGTCTTCGCAGTGTCCGATGGCCTGGAACAGGGGCACCGTGATGCCGCGGTTGCGCGGGCGGATGGCGGGCCCGACCCCGTCCCACATCGCGTCGTGCTGGTCGAAGGACGTGCGCGCCCACTCGTAGTCGCGGACGGCCTTGTCGAGCTGTCGCGCCACGGTGACGAGCTGCAGGTTCGTTGGGTCGGCGTACCGATCGGCCTCCCACTTCTGCGCCAAGGCCAAGGCCATGAGGTTGGTCTGCGGAAGATCCGATAGATCGGGCAGGCGGTGGGGCGTTTGCACGGCATGAGCCTAGGGCCCGACTCGCCCCGTGTGGTCGGCAGCTCACCTGTGGTCCATTGGGCAGCCGCGAGCGGCGGGCTCGCTGGGCTGCCTCAGGGCTCCGCCGGCCGCTGCGCGCACGTCAGGCCCCGTTGGTGGGCACAACGGAGAGGGGGTCAGACGATCATCTGTGCGAGCAGTTTGTGCGCGGCGGGGGTGCCATCGCCGAGGATTACCAGCTTCTCCCCCGCCACACCGTTGGCGTGCCGGTAGCGCAACGCTGACCACAGCCCGGCGTAGGCGTCGAGGATGTCGTCGCGTCCGACGACCGTTCCGGTCCATGGTGCGGCGTCGGCCTGGGTGAGGGCGTCGTCGAACACGGCGGCGATGAGCTCGCGCCGCAGTGCCCGGCCTGCGCTGCGCTTCTTGCGCGGCAGACCGCTGGTTGCGCTCGGGTGACCGAGTTCGAGCGCCAGCGCTCGAAACGACAGCTCCGGATGGACTTCGACAAGCCAGCGCTGTCGGTCCGGCGCCGCGGTCAGCAGCGCGTCGGCCTCGGCGATCTTGGGCGCGATCGCCATCGCCTGACGGGTCATGATCGGATGCGCGCCGGCGGTTGGCTCCGCGGCACGCCGAGCGGTCACCACGTCGCGGGCCTGCTCGAAGCTGAGGCCGAGCAGCTCACGGTCGGGCGCGGGGAACACGCACGGCCAGCGCTGCCCGAGGGTCGCGCGCGCCGCGTGATCGCAGGTTCGTAACCCCGCTCGTCGTGGGAGACCCATGGGCACATCGACCGCCAGGATCACCGGCGCGGCCTTCGGGGTGCCGGCACCCGCGCCGGCGGCTTCGCATTCTTCGACGAGATGCCGAAGCCCGCCCTCGGCGTTCGTGTACAGGCGGAGTTCGGTGCGGGCGACGGGGGCGGACGGCGCCGGGTCGTGGCCGTCGGTGTAGGCGATGGCGGCGACCCAGCCGGCGCGGCAGCCGTCCACGCCGATCGCGGCCGCGCGTTCGCTCATGCCTGCGGGCGGGGAGTGACGGTGTGGATCTCCCCCGATAGTGCCCAGTGGTCGCCGAGCGATGGCGCCGGCCGCACGTCGGCGACGACGAGTTCATGGTCGGCCGGTAGCCACCTGACGCCTCGCGGACCGTGCAGGCAGAGCAGTCGGTCGACGGCGCCGATGACGGCATGCTCGTCGTCGAGCAGCGCGGTCGTGATGGCGTCGACGCCGACCTGCAGGTCAGCGTTGATCCTCCGGGCGTATTGCGCCACCGTGGTGCGGTCGCGCTGGGCTTGGAAGCCACAGACGATTCCGTCGAGGACGCTCTTCACGCGGTTGGCGACCCATCGCCCGCCGTGGTGTGTGGGCGGGTGGATCCGAGCGATGACTGCGTAGGTCTCTCCCTTTGTGCGCGGGCTTCCGATCTGTATGAGGCGGGCCTGGCGCCGCAGCGCCCACCACACCTGGACCAGGCGCTTCTCGCCCGCGAACGCACCGAGGCTGACCGGTTCCCAGCCGGCGAGTTCGCGCACGGGCGTCCAGTAGGTCCAGGGCTCGGTGGCGGGGGCGAGCCGGTAGCGCAGCGCGATCGGGTAGCGGTGTCCGGAGGGCGTCGGCGGTGGAGGGGCGGGATCGTGCTCGATACGCAGTCCGTGCGCGGTGGCGTTGTCGAAGCTGCGGGCGGCGAAGTTGTAGAGCAAAAGGTTCTCGACGTCGGCGTCGCTGACGCGTCGGCCGGGCTGGATCGGCTTCGCGCCGGCGAAGGTCGCGTGCAGGACCTCGCCGTCGGCCGCGGCCAGACCGGGCAGCGCTCGATCCACCGCGGCGCGGACTCGCCGGGCAGTGGGCGTCCTCGGCGACAGCGGTACATGCTCAGCGGTCCACGCCGTCATCTGACGGTCGCGGATGACGAACTCGCAGTGCTCGTCCTCGCCTGTCGCGTCCGCGATCGTCTCGGGGCCAGGGGTCGCCGTGGCGCTGGGTGGCGTCGTCGGCGTCACGAGCGTTGACGCCGCAGACGTTCCGCGCGGAAGGCACGCGGGGCAGGGCCGCGCGCCGCGGGCGGCGGTGAACGCGGGTGCCTCGGCGGTGTCGAGGTAGTACTTCGTGGTCCCCAGGCTCATGCCGCGCACCCACTCGCAGGTGATGGCGTGCAGCTTCTTGCCGTCGGCGTTGTAGATCAGCCCTTCGCCAGCAGCAATCAACGCCGTGAGCTCGGCCTGCGAGGCGACCTTGCGGGGCATCGTCGGGCTGCTCCTACTCGCCGACGTCGCTGGCGGTTCTGGCCGCGCACCGGCGCTGTGACAAGTTCCTGGCCAGATCGCGCCGATTGCCCTGCGCACGCCAATGCCACGGTCGGCGGACCGCGACGCGCGGCGCACGGGAGGCTGCAGAGGCTGCCCGGTCGTGGATCATGGAAGCTGATCGAGCCACGCCTTGACCGCGTCCACGCTCCGACCAGACGCCGCTTGCCAAAGACCTTCCCGACGCACGACGGTGTCGAAATCGCCGAAGTCGCTCACGGTGATCTCGTCGGCGAACTGGTCCGCGAACCACACGCTTCCGACTGCCAGATCGAGCGCGTGGACGATCGCGGCGCCGTGAAAGTACCAACTGCAGGTTCTACGCGTCCCTACGAGGGTGGCCAGGCGCTCTTCGTCGTCACTTGCCAAGCCATGCAGCTCCACCGCCGTCGTCAGCGGCAGAAACAGCGGGACCCCGTCGATGTCGGGATACGACGAGCGGTAGCTGTCGGGGTTGTCGAACACCTCGAAGGCATGGTCGACCTGTTCGAGCCGTACCTGACTGCTCGAGTCGAGTGGGAACGCCGCCGAGAACGCGATCGTGCGCACGTTCGAGTCGCAGTGGCACCGGGCCCCATTTCCCGGGCCGTATTGTCACCCAATTGTCACCAAGAGCCGATTTACCCCTGCTCGCCGTCCAGGGAACTGGATACGGAAGGCGCTACATTCGAGCTACAGAGCCAAATCTGCAAAAGCCGGAGACGGGATTCGAACCCGTGACCTACCGCTTACAAGGCGGTTGCTCTGGCCAGCTGAGCTACTCCGGCGGGGGACAGCAGTGTAGGGCCGTCAAGGCGGACCCGGATCCGGCCGATTAACGGTTCGTGACCATGCCCGCCGCCCTCGAGACCGAACGTGGAGCAGCGCTCGAGGCGCTGGTCGACGCGGCCTCCGGCATCCTGGCGGCGGATTCGCTGGACGGGACGCTGGGGCGGATCGCGCACCATCTGCAGGCGCTGCTGCGCTACGACGACCTGACGGTCTACGAGGTCGACGAGGCGCTCGGCGTGCTGCGGCCGGTGTTCGCGGTCGGCAACTGGGTCGACGAGGCGCTCGCGGACCCGATCCCGCTCGGGACCGGGGTGACCGGCTGGGTGGTGGAGCACCGGCGCACGCGCAACGTGCCGAACTCCGGGCACGAGCCACTGTGCAGCGTGGTAGGCGGCACGGACGACGAGCCGGAGGCATTCGTCTGCGTGCCGCTGCTCGCGCGCGAGCGCGTGGTCGGGGCGCTGAACGTCTACCGCGCCTTGGGCAGCGGCTCCTTCAGCGCGGCCGAGGTCGAGCTGGTCGAGCGCTTCGCGACGATGGCCGCGCTCGCCTACGACTCGGCGCGCCAGCGCGAGACGCTGCGCGACCAGGTGCAGCGGGACGGGCTGACCGGGCTGCTCAACCACCGGGCCTGCCATGAGCGCCTGAAGGCGGCGCTGAACTTCGGCGACCCCGTGGCGGTCGTCCTGCTCGATCTCGACCACTTCAAGGTCATCAACGACACGCTCGGGCACGCGGAGGGCGACCGGGTGCTCAAGGCCTGCGCCGAGCGGCTGCGGTCGGTCGTGCGCACCGACGACGTCGTCGGACGGATGGGTGGCGAGGAGTTCGCGCTGATCCTGCCGGGCGCCGACGTCGAGGCCGCCGAGGACTGCGCCGAGCGCGCGCGGGCGGCGCTCGCCGAGCTGACCGTGCGTGGCCGGCCGGTGGCGGCGTCCGCGGGTGTGGCCGCCGCTCCCGCCGACGGGGCCGAGGCCCCCGTGCTGCTGGAGAACGCGGACGCGGCGCTGTACTGGGCGAAGCGGTCGGGGCGCGGGAAGACCGTCCGCTACAAGCGCGGCGCGATCCGGCCCGAGGCCGAGCAGCGCAACGAGATCGCGGAGCTGCTCGAGCGGGGCGTCGAGGCGATCGAGATCGTGGTCCAGCCGGTGGTCGAGCTCGCGACGGGCCGCGCCGGCGGCTACGAGGCGCTCACGCGGATCAACGTCGAGCCGCGCCGCGGCCCGGACGAGTGGTTCGCGCAGGCCCACCGCGTCGGCCTCGGGGACGAGCTCGAGGCGCTGGCCATGCGCGCCGCGCTCGCGCTCCCGGACCGCCCCGACGGCGCGTTCCTGGCGCTCAACGTGTCACCGCGCGCGCTGCTCTCCGCGCCGGTCCAGGACATCCTGCCGGCCACCCTCACGGGCATCGTGGTGGAGCTGACCGAACACGAGGTGTTCGGGGCCGCGGGGGAGTTGGACGCGGCGCTGGCCGACCTGCGCGCCCGCGGCGCCCGGATCGCGCTCGACGACGCCGGTGCGGGCTACGCGGGCCTGCAGCAGATGATCCGGATCGCGCCCGAGATCCTCAAGCTCGACCGCACCCTGGTGCACGGCGCGCACGCCGACGGCTCGCGTCAGGCGCTGCTGGAGGCGCTGATCGGGTTCGCGTCCTCCACGGGCGCGGCGATCTGCGCCGAGGGCGTCGAGGACCTCGACGACCTGCGCGCGCTGGTCGCGCTGGACGTCACCTACGCGCAGGGCTACGGCCTGTGCCGCCCCGCGCCGGCGTGGCCGCAGCCCGACGCGGCGGCGACGGCGGCGGCCGAGTCCGAGATCCGCAGCGGGCTGCGGATCTCCGGGAACCCACGCGGCGCCGGCGCCTTCACCCGCGGCCTCGCGGAGCTGTCGGACGAGCTCTCGGCGGCCGAGACCGTCCACGACCTCGGCGAGGCCAATGTGCGCGCCGCGGCGCTGCTCGGCGCGGACGAGCTCGCGCTGCTGCTCGTCGAGGGTGACGAGATCGAGCTGGTGTCCAAGAACCGCGTCGAGGTCGGCGAGCGCTGGTCGCTCGACGACTTCCCCTCGACCCGCTACGTGCTCGAGCACCGGATCCCCGGCCAGGTGGTCGTCGGCGACGAGGCGGGCGACCCGGCCGAGCTGGCCGAGCTGGCCGAGCTGGGCCTGGGCACGGTCCTGCTCGTCCCCGTCATCTGCAGCGACCAGCCGGTCGGGCTGCTGGAGATCTACCGCGTGCGCCGGCAGGCGTTCACGGCCCGCGAGGTCGACCGCGCCCGCGTCCTCGCCCAGCAGTTCGGGGCGGCACTGGACCGCCTGCCCTCCTAGGCCCGGAACGACGCGAGCGTGTCGCGCAGGGTCTGCTCGAGCGGGATCTCGGGCGCCCAGCCGGTGGCGGCGCGCAGGCGCTCGTGGGAGCCGCGGATCTCCATCACCTCGTGCGCGCGCAGCTTCGCCGGGTCGACCTCGGGCGCGACCGGCACGCCGGCGATCTCGCTCAGCGCCGCGATCAGCTCGCGTGCGCTCCGGCTGACGCCCGAGCAGACGTTGAACACGCCCGGCTCACCGCGCTCGGCCAGCAACCGGTAGGCGCGGACGATGTCGCGTACGTCGGTGTAGTCCCGGCGGGTGTCCAGGTTGCCGGTGCCGACCGTGATCGACGGCTCGCCCGCATCCAGGCCCTTCGCGATCTGCATGGCGAAGTTCGCGATCGCGTAGAGCGTCTTCTGGCCGGGGCCGGAGTGGTTGAAGGCGCGCGCGTGGATCACGCGCAGGCCGTGCGCGTCGGCGTAGAAGCGCGCGACCAGGCCGGAGCTCGCCTTGGAGACGGCGTAGGGGTTCTGGGGCCGTAGCGGCGCGTCCTCGGTGGTCGGCACGGTCTCGGGCGGCCCGTACTCCTCGCCCGACCCCACCGAGACCACGACCGCTTCGGGCGCCTCGTGCCGGACGGCTTCCATCAGGTTGGCGGTGATCGCGACGTTGTCGGCCAGCGTGCCGAGCGGGTCCGCCCACGACTCGCCCACGTGGGCGCGGGCGGCGAGGTGGTAGACGACGTCGGGCCGCGCCTCGGCGACCAGCCGCCGCGCGACCGCCGGGTCGGCGAGGTTCGCCTGCGCGGAGCGCGGGGCGGGGAGGACCGTGTCGCCGGCGGCCTCGCACGCGGCGACGAGGTACGCGCCGGCGAACCCGGACGCGCCCGTGATGAACACGCGGCTCACGCGGTCCCGCCGAGGGTCAAGACGCGATCGGGGTGCGGCGGAAGGGCTGCTCGCCTTGCACTAGTTGAGCGAGACGACGTACTCGGCCGAGCCGTGGCCGTTGGACGCCGCGGCGGCCGGGTCGATCGGCTGCGGCTCGCCCTCGGGCGGGTTCAGGCGCCGCTCGAGCTCGCCCAGCACGGCGCCGAACAGCAGGTGCCGCCACGTGGCCTGGGCGAAGGCGCGGCCGGAGCCCCACAGCTGCGGGAACTCCTCGCCGGCCGGGTGCACGCGGTTCAGCGCGGCCGTGCCCGGCCAGGTCGCCAGGTGCTCGGCCAGGCCCGCCAGCGGCCCACGGAGCGGCCCGGGCACCGGCAGCCCGCGCGCCGCGTTCGCGTAGGCGGCGCCGAACAGCGCGCCGTTGGCGAGGTGCATCGCGAGCCCGATCGGGTACGCCGCGCGGCCGCTGGTGACGAAGCGCCCGAGCAGCTCGACGTCGTCGTACTTGCAGTCGAACACGCGCTGGTCGAGCGGCTGCTGGGCGGCCCAGACGGCCGCGGCGGCGGCGCCGGCGAGAGCGCCTCGGAGAGTGCGGGTGCGGTCGACGGCCATGGCTCCGACTGTAACGCGCGCGGGCCACGCGGTGTACGAAAGCGGCGAGGAGGTCGGCAACCAACCCATGGCCACGGATCACACACGCTTGCACGCCCGCGCCCGCACCAAGGGCGTCAACCCCATCGTCTACTGGCTGATGCGCGCCTGGCTGCAGCCGTTCGCGCACATCTACTGGCGGTTGAGCCGGATCGGGCGCGAGCACATCCCGGCCGAGGGCCCGGTGATCTTCGTCTCCAACCACCGCTCGTTCATCGACCCGTTCATCGTCGGCCTGTGCAGCCGCCGCCCCGTCTACTACGTGGCCAAGCAGGAGCTGTTCACCAACAAGGCGCTCGGCTGGTTTCTGTCCAGCCTCGGTGCGTTCCCCGTCAAGCGCGGTGAAGCCGACGCCGACATGATCGAGACCGCCAAGGCGATCCTGCGCCGCGGCGACCCGGTGCTGATCTTCCCCGAGGGCACGCGCATCCGCCCCGGCGCGCTGGGCAAGCCCAAGCGCGGCGTCGGCCGGCTCGCGCTGGAGACCGGCGCGACCGTCGTCCCCGTCGCGATCAAGGGCACCGAGGCGATCCGCAAGGGCTTCCGCGTACGCCCGCACAAGGTCCGGGTGCGGATCGGCGCACCGCTGAACTTCCCACAGGTCGAGGTTGCCACCGGTCCGCTCGCGGCGGCCGTCACCGACCGCATCTGGCCCAACGTGATGCTGCAGTGGGAGTGGCTCGGCGGGCTGCCGCCGCTGCGGCGCGCCGCGGTCATCGGCGGCGGCGCCTGGGGCACCGCGATGGCGGTCATGCTCGCCCGCGCGGGCATCGACGTCGACCTCGGCTGCCGCACGCAGGCCCAGGCCGACCTCATCAACGCCACGCGCGAGAACCCCAACTACCTCCCGGGCGTCGAGCTCGCCGCGCGCATCACCGCCACGCGCGCCGCCGACCTCGAGCTGGGGCGCCATGACCTCGTCGCGTTCGCCGTCCCCGCCGCCGAGCTGCCGCAGGCGGTCGCCGCGCACGCGCCCAAGCTCGCGCCGCGCGCGGGCGTGCTGGTCCTGAGCAAGGGCCTGGTCCCGCCGCTCGGCACGCTGCCCTCCAGCTACGTCGCCGAGCGCACGCCTTCGTGGGCGGTCGGCGTCCTCGGCGGCCCGGGCCACGCGGCCGACGCGCTGGCCGGCGGCGCCAGCCTCGTGCTCGCCGCGCACGACGCGAGCTTCAGCCGCCAGGTCTCGGACGCGCTGTTCGCGGCCGGCCTGCAGGTCACGCAGACCACGGACGTGATCGGCGTCGAGCTCGCGGGCTGCGCGAAGAACGCCGCCGCGCTGGCCGCGGCCGCGGCGCCGACGCCGAACGCCGCCGGCTCCGCCGCGGGCAAGGTGTTCGCCGAGATCGACGCGTTCGCGCGCGCGTCCGGCGCGCACCCGAGCACGTTCGCCGGGCTCGCCGGCACGGGCGACCTGGTCGCCACCGTGCTCGCCGAGGGCTCCCGCAACCGCCGCGCCGGCGAGCTGCTCGCCCAGGGCGTCCCGGCGGCCGAGATCGACGCGACGCTCGGGCAGACCGCCGAGGCCGTGAACACGGTGCCGCTGCTCGCCGCCCGGCTCAAGGAGGCGGGCGTCGACGCGCCCGCGCTGCGCTCGCTCGCGGGCATGATCGAGGGCAACGTGGAGCCCGACCGCTGGCAGGCCTCGCTGACCGCTCCCAAGAAGGCGAAGAAGGCGCAGAGCGCGAAGGCGGCGTAGTGTCCAAGCCGGATGGCCACAGCACCGGACAAGGCCAAGCTCGACGCCGACTTCAGCGAGCTCTACAAAGCGCACCTGAAAGACGTGTACTCGTACGCGTACTACCGCGTGGGCAATCACCACGACGCGGAGGACCTGACCGAGCAGACGTTCCTGCAGGCCTACCGGCACTTCGCGCGCGCCCAGCAGGAGTCCAAGGGCCGGCCGCTGCGGCCGTGGCTGATCCGCATCGCCCACAACCTGGCGGCCAACTACTACCGGGACCGCTCCCGGCGGCCCCAGACCAACATCGACGACGCGGGCGCGATCAGCACCCCGCACACGACCGAGGGCCTGGTGCAGGACCGCGACGACCTGGCGCGCATCCTGCGCGGCGTCCAGCAGCTGCCGGACGACCGGCGCGAGGCGCTGATCATGCGCTTCGCGCTCGGGATGGACAACCGCGAGATCGCGCGGGCGCTCGACCGCACCGACGGCGCGACCAAGGTGTTGATCCATCGTGCCATCCGGCAGCTCGAGGACATCGTCCAGGCCGACGCCAACGGCGACACTCCGAATTGACGTGAGCACCCCCTTCCCCGACATCGAAGCCCGCCTGCGCGACGCGCTCGCGCCCGTCGACCCGCCGATCCATCTGCAGGCGCGCCTGGAGACGACGCTCGACTCGATCGTCGAGCTCGCCGCCGACGAGCTGGACGCGTGGGAGCTGGAGGCGATCAAGGACCCGCGCAACTGGCCGCGCGCGGCGGTCGGGCCGGCGGCCGCGGTCGTGGTCGGTGGTGGTGCGGCGGTCGGGCTCGTCCTGCTGCGCACCCAGCGCAAGCGCCACAAGCGCCGGGCCGCCGCGCGCGGCGCGCGCGACCTCGTGGCGCGTACGCTCCGCGACGCGGGTCGCGAGGCGCTGAAGGTCTTCGACGAGCTCACGCCCGACCGACGCTGATCCGAAACGGCGGCTCGCGCGCAGATGGTGGTGATGGACGTTCGCGCGCTCGCCGACGAAGACCTCATCCCGCTGATGGCGCGGGGTGACGCGCGGGCGTTCGAAGCCCTCTATGAACGCCACTCCGGAGCCGCCTACTCACTCGCCTACCGGATGGTCGGCGCGCGGGCGGTGGCCGAGGACGTCACGCAGGAGGCGTTCCTGAACCTGTGGCGCTCGGGCGCGCATTACGACCGCGTGCGGGGCTCGGTGCGCTCGTGGATCCTCGGGATCGTCCATCACCGCGCGATCGACGCGCTGCGCCGCAACGCCGTGCACGCCAAGCGGCGCTCGGACGACGAGACGGCGGCGGAGCGGCTGGAGGCCCCGGACAAGGTCGAGGACGACGTGGCGCGCCGGGACGAGGCGGCGATCGTCCGCAACGCGATGGACGTCCTGCCGTCCGACCAGCTCAAGGTCATCGAGCTGGCGTACTTCGGCGGCTACACGCACGTCGAGATCTCCGAGCTGCTGGACTCGCCGGTCGGCACGGTCAAGGGCCGGATGCGGCTCGGTCTGAAGAAGATGCGCGAGGCACTCTCGCACGGGGCGGTGGAGACATGAACGGCGATCACGAGCGCTGGGAGGACGCCACGGGCGCGTACGTGCTCGGCGCGTTGCCGGACGACGAGCGCGCGGCCTTCGAGGAGCACCTGGCCACGTGCGCGGCCTGTCGCGCCGAGGCCGAGGAGCTGCGCGTGGCGGCGCAGGCGCTGCCGCTGTCGGGGCCACCGGTGCTGCCGCCGCCCGCGCTGAAGGCGCGGATCATGGCCGAGGTCGAGCGCGAGGCGGAGCTGCTGGCGGGGGCCCGCGACACGCCCGGCCCCGAGCGGGAGCGCCCGCGCCGGCGCTGGAGCTGGCGGGTGCCGATGCCGGCCGTCGCGCTCGCGTGCGCGGCCCTGTTGGCCGGCGTGGTGGCGGGCGGAGTCCTGTTCGGCGGCGGCTCGGACGGCCGCCGCTACGACATGGACTCGACGCTCCCGCAGGCGTCCGCCGAGCTCGACGTCACCGAGGACGGCGCGATCATCGTCGCCAACAAGCTGCCGATGCCCGAGGCGGGCAAGGTCTACATGGTCTGGATCCAGCGTCCGGGCCGGGCCCCGGAGCCGACGTCGGCGCTGTTCACGCCGCGCCGCGACGGCTCGGCGACGGCGTCGGTGACCGGCGACATGGAGGGCGTCGCGACGGTGCTCGTCAATCAGGAGCCGCTGGGCGGCTCGACGACGCCGACCTCACAGCCCGTGCTCGTCGCCAGCCTCGCGTCGTAGCGACTCCAGCCCGCGCACGAGCAGCTCGAGCGCCCACTCGAAGCGCTCGTCGGCGTCCCCGGCCACGAGCTCGGCGGCGAGGCTGGTCGTGATCGGGAACTCGTCGGGCGGCAACGAGCTGAAGTACGCGCCCAGCTGCTCGCTGTCGACGGGCTGCTCCAGCGACTCCTCGTAGGCGAACGCGCCCACGTAGAGGCTGAACATGTCCGCCGCGTAGGCGATCACCTGCGCCGGCAGCGCGGCGGCGTGGAGCACGGCCAGGTAGCGCTCCAGGACCGGCATCGAGTTCGGGCCGGTCGGAATGCGGCCCATCGAGAGCTGCGCGGCGCCGCGGCGGCTCTTTAGCAGCTCGCGGGCGTTGCGGCCGAGCTGCTTGACCTGCTCCTGCCAGTTCTCGGGATCGGGGTCGACGACCTTGGACTCGCCGACGATCCGGTCGAGCATGAGGCCGAGCAGCCGCTCCTTGTCGCCGACGTGCCAGTAGAGCGTCGCCGCGCCGGCGTCGAGCTCCTGGGCGAGCTTGCGCATGGAGATCCCCTGCAGTCCTTCGCGTTCGAGCAGGACCAGCGCGGCGTCGACGATCTTCTCCCGGGTCAGGGCCATTTGACGTAGCCAGCGTACTCGGCTAGAACACTGTTCGAGATGACTCGTACAGTGTTCGAGAACGCGATCGAGGCCGGGGGCCTCGTCAAGCGCTACGGGGAGGTGCAGGCCCTCGACGGGGTCGACCTCCACGTCGAGGCCGGGACCGTGTTCGGCCTGCTGGGTCCCAACGGGGCCGGCAAGTCGACGACGGTTCGCATCCTCACGACGCTCACCCGGCCCGACGCCGGCACGGTGCGCGTGGCGGGGATCGACGCGCTGAAGGACCCGGTCGGCGTGCGCCGGGCGATCGGCGTCGTCGGCCAGAAGCACGGCACCGACCCCGACGCCACCGGGCGCGAGAACCTGGTCCTGCAGGCCGAGCTCTACGGCCTGCGCGACCGCCGGCGCGTGGAGGAGCTGCTCGAGCGCTTCGGCCTCGCCGACGCGGCCGACCGGCAGGCCAAGACGTACTCAGGCGGCATGATGCGCCGGCTCGACGTCGCCATCGGACTCATCCACACCCCGCGCGTGCTCTTCCTGGACGAGCCGACGACCGGGCTGGACCCGGAGGCCCGCACCGCCATGTGGGCCGAGATCGAGCGGCTGGCGGGGGAGGAGCGGATGACGATCCTGCTCACCACGCACTACCTCGAGGAGGCCGACCGGCTGGCCTCGCAGCTGGCGATCGTCGATCAGGGGCGGATCGTCGCGCGCGGTACGCGCGACGAGCTCAAGGCCGAGATGCAGGCGGCCACCGAGAGCGACACGCCGCCGTCGCTCAACGACGTCTATCTGCGGCACGCCGGACGGGCGGTGGCGGCATGACGGAGATCCGGCAGAGCTGGCAGGTCTCGCTGCGCTACTTCCGCGTCCTCGCCCGGCAGCCCGCGTTCCTGCTGATCACGATCGTCCAGCCGCTGATCTGGCTGCTGCTGTTCGGCGCGCTGTTCAAGGCCGTCACGCAGATCCCGGGCTTCGGCGGCAGCGGCGACTACCTCGACTACCTGACGCCCGGGATCGTGGTCATGCTCGCGGTCTCCAGCGCCGGCTGGACCGGCATGGGCTTCATCGAGGACATCAACAGCGGCGTGATGGACCGGATGCTCGTCACCCCCGCCTGGCGCGGCGCGTTCAACGTCGGCAGCGTCGCGCAGTGCGTGGTGTCCGTGCTGCTGCAGACGCTGCTGATCATCGGCCTGGCGCTGCTGATGGGCGCCGAGGTCGCGCACGCCGGCGCGCTGCTGCTGGTGGCCGCGCTGCTGGCGGCGAGCTTCGCCTCGCTCTCCAACGGGCTGGGCGTGCTCACGCGCCAGCGGGAGTCGCTGATCGGCGCGGTGTCGCTGCTGCTGCTCCCGCTGACGTTTCTCTCGAGCGCGCTGATGCAGCTCAGCCTCGCGCCGGGCTGGATCGAGACCGTCGCCAGGTTCAACCCGGTCGACTGGGCTGCGGTCGCCGCACGCGACCCGGAACCGCTCAGGATCGGCCTGCTGGCGGCACTCACCGTCCTCTCCGCCTGGTTCGCGACGCGCGCGTTCGCGGTCTACCAGCGGTCGCTATGAAAATCTAAAGAAAGCGGTGCTAGCTTCGCCGTCAACGATGGCCACCTGTTACCGCCACCCTGACCGTGAGACGGGCGTCTCGTGCTCGAACTGCGGGCGCCCGATCTGCCCCGACTGCATGACCCCGACCCCGGTCGGCATGCGCTGCCCCGAGTGCTCGCAGCAGAAGACGCAGGTGCGCAACCTGCGCTCGATGGCGGTCGATCCGATCGCCACCTACATCCTGCTCGGCATCAACGTCGCCATCTTCCTCGGCGCGTCCAGCAGCCAGAACGCCGTCAACGAGATGGTGCTGTGGGGGCCGGGCGTGGCCGACGGCGACTACTGGCGGCTGCTCACGTCGGGCTTCTTGCACACGAGCATCTTCCACCTGTTGATGAACGGGCTGGCGTTGTTCTGGCTCGGCCGGATGATCGAGCCGGCGCTCGGGCACGCGCGCTTCGTCGCGATCTACCTCGTGTCCCTGCTGGCCGGGTCGGTGGGCGTGATGCTGCTGTCCTGGGATGCCTCGACGCTCGGCGCGTCCGGCGCCGTCTACGGCCTGCTCGGCGCGGCGATCGTGATGGCCCGCAACCGCAACATCCCGCTGATGGACTCCGGCCTGCTGCCGATCCTCGCGCTCAACCTCGGCATCACGTTCCTGATTCCGAACATCTCGATCGGCGGCCACCTCGGCGGGCTCGTGGGCGGCCTGCTCACCACGTTCGTGATCGAGGAGCTGTCGCGGCGGCGGCGCAACTCGCTGCCGCTCGCCGTCGGGTTCAGCGTCGCGGCCGGCGCGGTGGCGATCGCGGCCTCGGTGGCGCTCGCGTCTAATCCAGTGCTCTGACGCCGCCCAGGGGCGGCGGGACCCGGTCCGGGTGCAGCGCGTGGCCGAGCCACTCCAGGCCGTCCACGAGCCGCGGGCCGGGGCGTGAGAACCAGGCGGAGGCGTCGGCGACCACGATCCGGTCGGCGCCGAGCGCGTCGAGCTGGGCGCGGTACTGCCGCGCCTCCTGCACGCCGCGCTCGACGTCGTAGCCGCACGGGGCCACCACCACGACCTGCGGCGCCGCCGCGGCGACCTCCTCCCACGTGCGCTGCTCGGACGGCTCGCCCGGGAGGCCGAGCAGGTCGACACCGCCCGCGTACTCGATCAGCTGCGGGACCCAGTGGCCGCCCACAAAGACAGGATCGAGCCACTCGAGCATCGCGACCCGGATCGGCTCGGCACCGCGCACCGCCAGCTTGACGCGGTCGATGCGGGCCGCGGCGTCGTTGACGAGGTCCACGCCCGCGTCCTTGCGGTCGGTGGCCTGGGCGAGCGTGCGGACGTCGCCGAGCACCTCGCCGAGCGTGTGCGGGTCCAGGCTGACGATCTCCGGCACCGGGTCCATCCGGGCGGCGATCGCGCGCACGTCGTCCACGGACACGGCGCAGACGCTGCACAGGGCCTGCGTGACGATCAGGTCCGGCTTCAGGCGCGTGAGCGTCGGCTCGTCGAGCTCGTAGATCGAGCGGCCCTGCTCGGTGAGCTCGCGGACGGCACGGTCGATCTCGGCGGGCGAGAGGCCCTGACCGATTACGTCCCGCGTGACCTTGGGTAGATTCAGCGCGTCCGCCGGATGGTCGCATTCGTGCGTCACGGCGGTGACCTCCTCCCCGAGTCCCAGGGCGAAGAGCGTCTCGGTGGCCGAGGGGACGAGGGAGACGATGCGCATGGCCTCAGACGCAGTATGGCGCCAGGACGGCGAGTCGCTCGTCCGCGACTATGCGTTCGAGGACTTCAAGGCCGCGATGGCGTTCGTCAACCGGGTCGCCGACGCCGCCGAGGAGGCCAACCACCATCCCGACATCCTCGTCCACGAATGGAACAAGGTGCGCCTGACGCTCACCACCCACTCCGAAGGCGCGCTGACCGACAACGATCACGCGATGGCGAAGCGGATCGACGCGCTCGGGTAGCATTCGCCCCGTCGCCCCTTGATGCCTGACGACGAGACCCCTCGAAGTCGGAGGGACGCATGATCGCCCTGC
Source organism: Solirubrobacter deserti (assembly GCF_027587175.1). Classification (GTDB taxonomy): domain Bacteria; phylum Actinomycetota; class Thermoleophilia; order Solirubrobacterales; family Solirubrobacteraceae; genus Solirubrobacter; species Solirubrobacter deserti. The sequence continues at coordinate 5,822 of NZ_JAPCID010000033.1, read as the reverse complement.
TGCTGCTGGCGGTCTTCGTCCTCATCCTGCTGAACGCGTTCTTCGTGGCCGCCGAGTTCGCCTTGGTGCGCTCGCGCAAGGCCCACCTGCAGACCGACGCGGACGAGGGCAAGCGCGGTGCCGCGACCGCGGTGAACATGATGGACGACCTCTCGCGCTACCTCAGCGCGGCGCAGGTCGGCATCACGCTGACGTCGCTCGGGCTCGGCTTCCTGGGCGAGCCGGCGATCGGCCAGCTGATCGAGGACATCGTGGGCGAGGAGGTCCCACACTGGCTCTCGACGGTGATCTCGGTCGGGCTCGCGTACCTGATCACGACCTCGTTCCACATCACGCTCGGCGAGCAGGTCCCGAAGATCTACGCGATCCAGAAGGCCGAGGTCGTCGCCCGCTGGTGCGCGCGGCCGCTGCTGATCTTCACCCGGGTCTTCTCGCCCTTCATCAGCGCGCTGAACGCGACCTCCAACGGCATCCTGCGCCTCGTCGGCGTCAAGACGGCGGGACAGCTGGACGAGGGCGAGTCGCCGGAGGAGCTGCGGGTGCTGATCCAGGAGTCCGTGACGGGCGGCAAGCTCGATCCCGGCGAGGCGGGGATGCTCACGGGCGTCTTCCACCTGCACGAGCAGCAGGCGCGCCAGGTGATGACGCCGGCGCCGGCCGTGATCACGGTGGACACGTCCGAGGACGTCGAGACCGCGCTGCGGCGGTGCGTGTCGAGCGGGCACACGCGGCTGGTCGTGACCGAGGACGAGAACCGCGACCGCGTCAAGGGCATCGTGCACTCCAACCAGCTCGCGCAGCTGCTGCTCACCGAGGGCCCGGAGGCGAAGGTCGAGGGACTCGTGCGCGAGATCCCGATCGTCCCGGAGACCAAGCCGCTCGACGACCTGCTGGCCGACCTGCAACGCGCGCGGTCCTCGTTGGCCGTCGTGATCGACGAGTACGGACGGACCGCGGGGATCGTCACGGTCGAGGACATCATCGAGGAGGTCGTCGGCGAGATCGACGACGAAACCGACCCTCAGGGCGGCGAAGTTCGCAGGCTCGCGAACGGCGACTGGTTCGTGCGCGGCCACGTCGCCATCACCGACCTGATCGACTACGGCCTCGAGCTGCCGGTGGACTCCGACGCCTACAACAGCGTCGGCGGCTTCGTCTTCGGCGAGCTGGGGCGGCTTCCCAAGCGGGGCGACACGGTCGTGCACAACGGCTATTCCATCCGCGTGGAGAGCGTCCGCGAGAACCGGATCGAGGCCGTTCGCATCCGCAATCGGTCCGTTCCGAAGGCCGAGCCGAACGTCCAGTCCTGAAATGAAACTGCGTGACGAATTGCACTTTCGCGCTTAACGCGCTACCTTGCCGCCAGCCAACTTGCCGCTCCGGCGGTTGAGGAGGAGAGAGAGGGAGATCCTGGGGAGGATCGACCGAGTAAGCACGCAGCGCCCGGGCTCAGGGGAGCGAGACCCGGGCGCGACGTGTTTAAGGGCCCTGCACCTCTTGGAGGGTCGGATGATCGGGGTGGGGCGGAGGGATGTCCCGACTTCGAACTCACCCCTTAAACACCTCCGGCCGCCTCAGGGGAGCGAGGCGGCCGGGAAGTGGTTCTGGAGGAGGGGTGCGATGAGAAGATCGTCGCGAAGCTGATGCTCCCAACGCGATCTCAATCCTAGCTAAACATTCCCCCGATGTAAATCAATACGTGTGGAATCCGTGACCCGCTTTGCGTCCGAGCCGACCCTCGGCGATCAGGCGGTCCACGGTGGCGGGGATCTCGACGTCGATGGTGCGGCCGATCGCGGCGCTGACGTCGAGGCCGACGAGGTCCAGCAGGGCGAGCGGGCCCATCGGGTGGCCGGCGCCGAGCCGCATGCAGGTGTCGATCGCCTCCGCTTGCAGGCCGGTGCGCTCCATCAGGCGGACGGCCTCGAACAGCAGTGGGAACAGCAGGCGGTTGACCACGAAGCCGGGCGTGTCCGGAACCTCGACCGCCGTCTTGCCCAACGCCTCGCACAGCGCGCGGGCGCGCCGGCGGGTGGCGTCGCTCGCCTCCTCGGGGAACGCGAGCTCGACCAGGTCCATCCTGGGCACGGGATTGAACACGTGCAGGCCGACGAAGCGCTCCGGGTGCCCGCTTGCGCGCGCGAGGTCGCTCACGGGGAGGCTCGAGGTCGTGGTGGCCAGGACCGCTTCGGCCGGCACGTGGCCGTTGAGGTCCCGCCAGAACGCGGCCTTGGTCTCGGGGTCCTCGACGATCGCCTCCACGACGAACGTCGCGTCGCGCAGGACGTCCGGGTCGCGGCTCACGCGCACGTTGCCGTTCACGCTCAAGCCGAGCTTGTCGCACAGCGCTCCGACCTTGGCGCTCGCCTCGTCGCAGGACGCCTCGGAGCGCGCGAGCACGGTTACCTCGCCCCGCGTGGCGGCGACGGCCGCCAGGCCGCATGCGATGGCTCCGGTTCCCGCGATGGCCAGGCGCTCCGACATGGCACTCCCTTGGAAGGTCGCTCCGCCAGTAAGTGCGAAACGTAACTTCCGTCTCGGTCCCGTCGTGTGACAGACCGCACGCACTTGCCGGACGGGGCGGTACGGCGTAGGGTCAGGCGCACAGATGGAGCCCTTGACGCTCGGAAGCAAGACACCTGAAGAGCGAGAGCAGCGTCAGGCTGCGGTGGAACGCGGGGTGCCGTTCCTGGTCTTCCGCGATGGTGACGGCCGGCAGCGGATCTTCAACCTTGAGGCCTCCTCGGACTCGATCACGGTCGGGCGCCGCTACGAGGCCGACATCTCGCTGCCGTGGGACCCGGAGGCGTCGCGTCTGCACGCCGAGCTCGCGTATCGCGCGGGCGAGTGGACGATCGTCGACGACGGCTGGTCCCAGAACGGCACGTGGGTCAACGGCCTGCGGCTCGCGGGCCGGCGCCGGCTCGCCGACGGCGACCTGGTGAAGATCGGGCGCACGATCATGGGCTTCCACCAGCCCGGCATCGGCGGCCCCGGTCCGACGATGGTCGAGGCCGAGCTGTCCTCCACGCCGCGCTTCTCCGAGCAGCAGCAGCGCATCCTGCGCGCGCTCTGCCGGCCGCTGTTCGCCGACGGCGACGGCTTCAACCCCAACTCGGACCTCGAAGTGGCCGAGCAGACCGGGATCGAGGTCGAGGTCGTCACCCAGGAGCTCGACCTGCTGGCGCGCCTGTTCGGGCTCGAGGACATGCCCCGCCTGGAGCGCCGGGCCGAGGTCGCGCTGCTGGCCGTCCGCTCCGGCCTGGTGGGCGCTGACGAGGGCGGCGGCACACAGGCGTAACCTGCTCGCGTGATGCGGGCATTCGTTGCGGAGAAGACGGAAGACGGAGTCACGCGCGGCCTGCGCGAGGACTTCGAGCTCGACGGCGAAGGCGACGTGGTCGTCGACGTCGAGTACTCGAGCGTGAACTACAAGGACGGGCTGGCGACGATCGCCAAGGGCCAGGTGGCGCGCATCTCGCCGCTGGTGCCGGGGATCGATCTCGCGGGCGTGACCGCGGACGGCCGGGCGGTGCTCGCGCACGGCTACGACCTCGGCGTCTCCCACCACGGCGGGTACGCCGAGCAGGCGCGGGTGCCGTCGCAGTGGCTCGTGCCGCTGCCAGAAGGTCTGAGCGCGCGCCAGGCGATGGCGCTGGGCACGGCCGGCTACACCGCCGCACGCTGCGTGATCGCGCTCGAGGCTGCGGGCCTGAAGCCGGGGGACGGCCCCGTGCTCGTGACGGGTGCGAGCGGCGGCGTCGGCTCCACGGCGGTCGACATCCTCGCCGCGCGCGGCTACGAGGTCGTGGCGTCCTCGGGCAAGGACCCGGACTGGCTGCGGTCCCTGGGCGCCGCGGAGGTGATCTCGCGCGAGGAGGCCGCCGGCGACGCGTCACGGCCGATGGAGAAGTCGCGCTGGGCGGGCGCGGTGGACTGCGTCGGGGGCGCGACCCTGGCGGGCGTCGTGCGCTCGCTCCAGTACGGCGCGGCCGTGACCGCGTGCGGCAACACGGGCGGCATCAAGCTTGACACGACCGTGCTGCCGTTCATCCTGCGCGGCGTCTCGCTGCTCGGCGTCGACTCCGTGCAGACCCCGATCGAGGCGCGCCGGGAGACGTGGGCGCGGCTGGCCACGGACCTGCGCCCGCCGCACCTGGACGACACGATCACCCGCGAGATCGCCTTGGACGAGCTCGAGACGGCCCTCGACGCCGTCCTGAAGGGCGAGCTCCAGGGCCGGACGATCGTGAAGGTCGGCTAGGCGGCTTCCAGGCGGGCGACGAGCTCGTCGAGGCGCAGCTCCTCGAGGCCCTGGCCTACGGCGTCGAGCTCGGCGGCGCAGAACTCGACGAGCCCGCGCCCTTCGCGGCACAGATCCAGCGTCTCGCGCAGCCCCGCCTCGCCCGAGTCCAAGCGGGCGATGATCGCCTCCAGGCGGGTGCTCGCGGTCTCGTAGGTCAGCGTGTCCTCGGCGGCCATGACCAGCCAGGCTACCGGCGCGACCGGCGGGCGTTGTCGACCGTGCTCGCTGTTCGTGGGAGGAGTTGTGCGATCAAGACCGGACTTGATCGGTCGATCAACCGGGTCGTGCGGTTGATCCCCTCACGCAAGATCCGCGACGGTGTCGAGCTCGCCCGCGACGTCATCGCCGGGCCGCCCGGCACCGCGCCCCTGCTGCGGGCGGGGGTGACGCTGTCCTCGCGCTACGCCGACCTGCTGCCCAAGGCCGGCGTCGGGAGCGTGTGGATCGAGGACGAGCTGGGCGCCGACATCGACATCGCCGAGCCGCTGACGCCCGAGACGCGCGCGAAGGTCCACAAGGCCACCGCGGGTGCGTTGAGCGCCGCCAACACGGCCTTGCGGTCCGGCTCGGGGATGCCGCGAGAGGTCGTCGAGTCGCTCGGCGAGGTCGCCGACTCGATGGTCAACGACCTGCTGGACTGCCCCGAGGCCGCGCTCGCGCTGGACGACCTGAACGCCTTCGACGACTACACGCACAAGCACAGCGTCCAGGTCACGCTGCTCGGGCTGCTGATCGCGCGCCGCGCGTGGCAGACCGACGGCTGGACCGACTTCCGCGGCCGCCGCCGCTACGACCGGCTCGAGGAACGCCTGCGCAAGCTGGGCGTCGGCCTGCTGGTGCACGACGTCGGCAAGCTCGCCGTCCCGCCCGAGATCCTCAACAAGCCCGGCCGGTTGACCGACGCCGAGATGGACATCATGAGGACGCACACGGCGACCGGCGTCGAGCTGCTGCGCCCGGCCGACCTGTCGCCGCTGTCGTTGAGCGTCGTCCGCGACCACCACGAGCGCATCGACGGCTCCGGCTACCCGGACGGCATCTTCGGCGCGCAGGTCCAGGAGTTCCCGCGCATCGCGGCCATCGCCGACGTCTACGACGCCGTCACCAGCGAGCGCGTCTACAAGCCCGCCGCGCCCCCGCACGTCGGCGTGCGGGTGATCCGCGAGGGTTCGGGGACGCAGTTCTGCCCGAGCGTCGTCGCCCACTTCCGCGCCGTCGTCATGCCGTACCCGGTCGGTCACGAGATCGTCCTGCCCGACGGCCGCGCCGGTGTCGTCTCCCACGTCTCCCTCGAGGACCCGGACTCCCCGACGGTCCGCGTCGTCGGCTCGACCGGCGTCGAAGAGCTCGTCGTCGACATGACGGCCGAGCCGGCCGCCGCCTAGAACAACCGCGCCTCGTCCTGTGCGGCGCGTCCAGCCGCGGTGGCGGGCCCGGTCCCGCGCCGCGCCGTGACCGCGCGGGGCGGCGCGTCGGCGCCGGCCGCCGGGCGGTTGCTGCCGGCTGCCGTGCCGTC
>NZ_JAPCID010000032.1 GCF_027587175.1 Solirubrobacter deserti | reverse complement strand
CGCCACCCTCCCGGCGCGCGCCCGCGGCGCCGCCGTCCTCGCCGCGCCCGCGCTCGCGGCCCTTGCGCTGCTCGCGCCCGCGCCCGCGTCCGCGCAGGCCCCGCCGGTCACCTGCGACACGCAGGGCGCGGTGGGCACGGCGTAGGCGCCCGGGGTCAACTGCCGCACGGTCGAGCCCGACGGTCACCCGCGGCGCTTTCTCGCCTACCTCCCGCAGACGGCGCCCGTGACCGGCGCCCGGCGGCCCGTCGTGTTCATGTTCCACGGCAGCAGCGGCACCGGCGAGCAGTTCTTCCACTCGTCGGGGTGGCGCGAGATGGCCGATCAGACGGGCCTGGTGGCGGTGTTCCCGACCGGGCTGCGCTACCGCGTGCTGGAGACCGGCCGGCTGACGACCAAGTGGAACGACTTCAGCCTCGCGGCGGAGATCGACACGAACGAGCTCCCGCCCGGATCGGACGCGGGCGCGCCCGTCCCCGCGGACGACGTGTCCTTCGTGGACGCGATGGTGGCCGACCTGCAGGGCGGGCTGCCGATCGACGGCCGGCGGGTGTACGCGGCCGGGTTCTCGAACGGCGCGGGCTTCGCGGCGCGGCTCTCCGTCGATCGCGCCGAGCAGCTGGCCGCGGCGGCCTACTCGGGCGGCGGCGGCATGCCCGCGGGCGCGGCGCCGGCTCGGCCGGTGCCGACGCTCCTGTCACTCGGGACTGACGACCCCAAGGTCATCGACAACGTCGACCCCACGCTGCCCGCGTTGCCGCTCGACCCGGCGCTCATCCTCACCACGCCCGCGCTGAGCGACTTCTTCGGGCTCTACCACGCGGCGTTCGGGCTCGACCCGGCGTTGTACGGCGCGATCGCCGATCCGGGCGTGTCGACCCTGCGCTGGCCGGCGAGCGGCCTCGGAGCGAACGGTGCGCTGCTCAAGCTCGTGATGCTCGAGGGTCTCCGGCACCGGTACCCGGACACCGCGGCGGCCGAGTCCTGGCACTTCTTCGCCGAGCACCGCGCTTCCGCATAGCGCAGGCGCCGGACCGAACACTTGTCCAGCTTCCCGGCTTTCCCCTCATAACTGTCAAAAGTATGGTTGTGGTCCGCTCGAAGACCGGTACTATCGCCCTCGCGCAGTCGATTGTGAGTGCGTAGTCGACCGTCGAGGGGGAGAATCTCGAATGCAGTCAGGTTGGGAGCGCCGGAGCGGCGTGTCCACCATCACCAAGTGGCTTGCACTTCTGTGCGGCCTCGTCGCGCTCCTGGGCGCGTCCGCACCGCTCGCGCACGCGCAGCAGACCGAGCAGGGCGTCACGCAGCGGATCTTCCAGCTGGGCGCCGCGCCCAGTGAGCTCTGCCCGATCAAGCCGGCCCAGACGCCGAACTTCGACGAGCTCAAGCCCACCATCGACTGGGAGGGCGACGCGGCGTTCGGCGGCTTCACCGACAACTTCGTCGTCCACGCGATCGCGACGCTGACCGTCCCGACCGCCGGCAGCTACACGTTCCGCCTGCGCAGCGACGACGGCTCTGAGCTGTTCATCGGCGAGACGAAGGTCGTCGACAACGACGGGCTCCACGGTGCCGAGGACCAGGACGGCACGATCCAGCTGACCGCGGGCACCCACGCCCTGCGCATCAACTTCTTCGAGGCCGGCGGCGGCCAGGAGCTGCGCCTGAGCTGGCGCAAGCCCGGCGACAGCGGCTTCACCATCGTCCCGAACTCCGCGCTGACGACCGACCGCTCCGTGCGCGTCACCTCCCCGGGCACCAAGCAGTGCGAGGGCCAGAACGACACGCCGGGTGACGGCCTGCCGCTCGACAGCGTCAACCCCGCCTACGACCTCGTCAACTTCCGTCCGGCCGACTTCGAGCCGAAGGTCACGGGCCTGGAGTGGATGGGCGACGACCTGCTCGTGCTGACGTGGGGTGACGACGACGGCGACCCGACCAGCATCACCGAGGCCGGCGAGATCTGGAAGCTCTCCGGCGTCAAGACCGCGGCCAACCCGTCCACCGTCACGCGCACCAAGATCGCCGAGGGCCTGCGTGAGCCGCAGGGCCTCAAGATCGTCGACGGCGCGATCTACGTCTCGGAGAAGCACCAGCTCACCAAGCTGGCCGACGCCGACTCCAACGGCACGTTCGAGACCGAGACCAAGGTCGCCTCGTACCCGTTCGACGGCAACTTCCACGAGTTCGGGTTCGGCCTCCTGTACAAGGACGGCTTCTTCTACGTGAACCTGTCCGTGTCGATCAACCTCGGCGGCGCGACCACGATCCCGCAGGGCTCACAGGATCGCGGCACGCACATCAAGATCAGCAAGGACACGGGCGCGATCGAGTACGTCGCGGGCGGCCTGCGCACCCCGCACGGCATCGGCTGGGGTCCCGACAACGAGATCTTCGTCACCGACAACCAGGGCGCGTGGCTGCCGGCCAACAAGCTGCTCCACATCAAGCCGGGCGCGTTCTACAACCACTTCACCACCGAGGCCGACGGCACTCCGGGCCGCTTCGACAACCAGAAGCCGACCCCGCCGGCGCTGTGGCTGCCGCAGAACGAGATCGCCAACTCACCGAGCCAGCCGCTGCTGATCCCGGACGGCCCGTTCGCCGGTCAGATGTACATCGCCGACGTCACCTACGGCGGCATCCAGCGCGCGTTCCTCGAGAAGGTCGAGGGTGAGTACCAGGGCGCGTACTTCCGCCACACGCAGGGCCTGGAGGCGGGTCTGACCCGCATGCTCCTGCAGGAGGACGGCTCGATCATCGTCGGCGGCCTGCACGGCGGCGGCAACTGGGGCCAGAACGGCAAGAAGACCTTCGGCCTCCAGAAGCTGCGCCCGAACGGCACGCAGACGTTCGACATGCAGAAGATGGAGCTCGTCGACGGCGACTTCAAGATCACGTACACCAAGCCGCTGTCGGACGCCACCGCGGCCAACCTCGCCTCCAAGTACACGGTGAAGTCGTGGGGCTACGCGCCGACCGCGCAGTACGGCGGCCCGAAGATCGGCGAGAAGAACCTGACCGTGACGGGCGCGACGCTGTCCGCCGACAAGAAGGTCGTCACGCTCGACATCGCCGGCCTGGAGCCCAACAAGGTCGTCTACGTCCGCTCGCCGCGTCCGTTCGCCGCGGCTGACGGCACCGAGATCCTCAGCACCGAGGCCTGGTACACGCTCAACAAGCTGCCGGGCTACGTCGCTCCGGTCAGCGAGGGCTTCTTCGAGCTCGAAGAAGGCGTGATGGCCGGTGGCGCGAAGTTCGACACCGAGCACGCGGGCTTCACCGGCAACGGCTTCGTCTCCGGCATCCAGACCAAGGGCTCCTCCTCGGTCAAGATCGAGATGAACGCGGGCAAGGCCGGCGACTACCGGATGGCGCTGCACTACGCCAACGGCCCGAACCCGTTCGCGGGCCCGAAGAAGATGACGCTGATCGTCAACGGCACCAGCCGCCAGATCACGCTGCCTTCGACCGGCACGTGGAAGACGTGGGGCTACTACCTCGACACGGTCGCCCTCAAGGCGGGCGTGAATGAGGTCGAGCTCCTGTACGGCGCCGACGACGACGGCAACGTCAACCTCGACAACGTGCGGTTCGCGCCCGCGGGCACGACGCGCCACGAGGCCGAGGCGGGGACGCTGGCCGGCGGTGCCAACGCCCAGACCGAGCACGCCGGTTACAGCGGCCTCGGCTACGTGGGCGGCTATCAGAACCTGGGCGCCAGCACGACGTTCAAGGTCAGCGCGCTGGCCGACGGTGAGGCCGACGTCAAGATCGGCTACGCCAACGGGCCGCACCCGGCTCCGGGCACCAAGCGTCTGAGCCTGTACGTCAACGGCGTGTTCGTCAAGAAGGTCGCCTTCCCGAGCACGGGCCAGTGGAACCAGTACGGCTCGCTGACCGACAAGTGGGTCCTGAAGGCCGGCAGCAACGACGTCATGCTCAAGTACGACCAGGGCGACGAGGCGAACGTCAACCTCGACTACCTCGACGTCACGCAGAACGAGCCGATCTCGTGCGAGCCGCAGGCCGCCAACGACACGTTCGACGGCACCACGCTCAACCGCTGCCGCTGGACGACGATCCTCAACCCGGATCCCGCCGGCTACTCCGTCGCCGACGGCAAGCTCCAGATCAAGGCGCAGGCCGGCGACATCACCGGCGGCACGGTGAGCGCGAAGAACATCATCCTGCAGCCGGGCCCGACCGACGGCAGCTGGGCCGCGACGACCAAGATCTCGATCGACGGCAACAAGGAGTACACGCAGGGCGGCATCGTCGCCTACGCGGGCACCAACGCCTGGGCCAAGGTCGTCGTCATGCGGCGCCCGAACGGCACGTGGACGACCGAGCTCGGCCGCCAGAGCGGCTACGCCAACTCGGACATCCCTGCGAACGCCCAGAAGGCCATCACGCTCCAGATGTACGCGCGCGACGGCCAGCTCCGCGGCCGCTGGTCGATCAACGACGGCCAGACCTGGACGGAGATCGGTGACGGGTTCACCACCTCCGGCCTGGGCTCGCCGAGCATCGGCCTGTCCGCCTACAACGGCACCGGCAGCGAGACCGCCACGTTCGAGCACTTCACGGTCGGCGAGCCGCCTGAGGCCCCGCCGGTCCCGCCGTGCGAGACGCTGTACACGCCGGAAGCGGGCTACGAGATGCTGCTCGACGGCTCCGACGCCATGCTCACCGACAAGTGGCAGTACTCGGGCTCCGGGCGCTTCGTCCGCGAGGGCTGCACGTTCAAGTCCGTCGGCGGGTTCGGCCTGATGTACACCAAGAAGGACTACGACGCGCCCTACTCGCTCAAGCTCGACTGGATGATGCCCGGGGACGACAACTCCGGCATCTTCGTGGGCTTCCCCGACACGGGGGCGAACACGGTCGACACCTCGATCCAGCAGGGTGAGGAGATCCAGATCGACCCGACGGACAACCCCGCTCAGACCACCGGCGCGATCTACCTCGAGCAGGCGGCCGACGCGGCGGCCCGCGACGCGGTGCTCAAGCCGGCCGGCCAGTGGAACTCGTACGAGATCCAGGTCAAGGAGGACCGCATCATCGTGATCCTCAACGGCGTGAAGATCAACGAGTGGGTCGACGACGACGCCGTGTCGGATCTCAAGCAGGGCCGCATCGGCCTGCAGATGCACGGCAACGGCGACGACGTGTTCTTCCGCAACGTGCGCGTCGGCAAGCTCGGCACGAGCGTGTCGGAGGACGTGACGATCGGCAGCGACGTGGCGCCCACGCTGTCCCTGCAGCTCCCCGCTCCGACGACCAACTGGACGTTCCTTCCGAACGTGGAGAAGACCTACGAGGCCACCACGGAGGCCAAGGTCACCAGCACCGCCGGGGACGCGACCCTGAGCGTCTCGCCCTCGCCGGCGTTCCTGTCCAACGGCGCGTACACGCTGTCGGAGCCGCTGCAGGTGTCGATGTCGAAGACGACGTGGACCGGCCCGGTGTCGAACGACCCGGTGGCGATCACGTTCAAGCAGCACATCGGCGCCAACCAGCCGCTGCGCACGGGCAACTACACGAAGACGCTGACGTTCACGTTGGCGACGACGAACCCGTAGTCAGCCCCCACCCGTAACGTCGAAGGGCCGCCATCTGGCGGCCCTTCGTCGTTTAAGTCGCGCGCCCGGTCATGTTGGTGCCACGGGAGCAAGTGCTCTGCCAATTGAGCTACAAGCGGACGTGATCCGCCTGGTGGGACTCGAACCCACAACCCCTCCGTTATGAGCGGTAACCCGCGAGCGATCGGCCCGGGCGCGTCGCTCACCGTAGAGCACTGCGCCGCGCCCGATTGACGGGGTCCGGGTTCGAGTCCCGATACCTCACCATCCTCAAGGAAGGCGTACCGCCCGGACCTCGAGGCCGGCGAACCGCCCGTCGCGGACGTACATCCAACGTCGGACCAAGCAGCACCGTTCGAGGGAGTTGGCCGGACGATTCGGTCCGTACGTTGGCGCGGTGCGCCGAGTTCTCCTCACCATCCTCGCGGGCGTCGCGCTCGCCGTCTGCGCGGCCGCTCCGGCCTCGGCCGTCGAGCTGCGCGTGTCGTCGAGCGTCTCCGGCTCGGGTTCGATCACCGACTTCGCGCCGTGCGCGGCGCCCGCGCACCGGCCGAACGGCGCGTTGACCGCGTGTGGGACCGCGGCGCTGTCCACCCCGCCGCAGATTCCGGCGCTCAGGCAGATGCGCGCGGTCCCGCAGAGCGCCGGACGGTGGGTCTTCGACCACTGGGAGGGCTGCCCGAACCCGGTCGGCGAGGTCTGCCAGATCAGCATCGTGCACCAGGGCACGGTCAACTACGCCATCACCGCCGTGTTCCGCGACATGGGCGGGCCGCTGCTCAGCCAGCCCGCGGCGACGTACTCGACGACCGACGACCGCACCGTGACGATGACGTGGACGGCGGATGAGCCCGCCGCGGGGTTCACCTGCTCGGTCGACCAGGCGCCGTTCAGCGCCTGCGGGAACGGCACGCAGACGGTGACGGTGGGGGAGGGCAACCACACGTTCCGCGTGCGCGGCACCGACCTCTCCGGCAACGAAGGGGACATCAGCGCCGAGCGGACGTTCCGCATCATCGACACCGCGCTGCTCGAGCAGCCGGCCGCGTTCTCGAGCGTCAAGCAGCCGTCGTTCACCTTCAGCTCGCTCACCGGTGTGGACTTCGACTGCTCGCTCGACGCCCAGCCGTTCACCGCCTGCGGCAAGAAGGGCCCGGACGGCCGAGTGAAGCTCACGCTCGCGCAGCCGCTGGCGGACGGCAAGCACACGCTCCGCGTGCGGGCGCGCGACAGCGGCGAGTTCGATCGCGTGCCGGCCACCTACTCGTGGACGGTCGACACGGTCGCGCCGACCGTGGCGCTGTACCCGACCTCCGGCCCGGGTGAGGGCGCGCTGCAGGCGGTCAACCGCGAGACGTTCACCTTCGCGGCCAACGAGGACGCCACGCTCGAGTGCCGCCTCGACGCGGCGCCCTTCGCGCCGTGCGCGACCGGCTTCGTGGCCGAGCGCCTGGCCGCGGGCCCGCACCGGTTCGAGGTGCGCGCGACCGACCGCGCCGGCAACGTCGGCGCCGCCGCCGCCCGCACCTGGTCCGTCGCGGCCTCCGACAGCGACAGCGACGGCTTCAACGCGCTGATCGACTGCAACGACGGCGACCCGGCGATCCGGCCCGGCGCGATCGAGGCGCCCGACAACGCCGTCGACGAGAACTGCGACGGCATCGTCGGGGCCACGCCGCCGCCCGCGCCGACACCCGCGCCGCCCGTCCTGCAGAGCGCCGATACGGAGCAGGTCGTCGTGACGCTGGCGTTCTTCGCCCACGCGACCAAGAAGACGACCAAGCTCTCGACGCTGCAGGTCAAGAACGTGCCGCTCGGCGCCACGGTCACGGTGACGTGCGCGGGCAAGGCGTGCCCGAAGGGCCTCAAGGGCAAGGGCTTCACGAAGAAGAACGCGTTCGGCACGGTGTCGCTGAAGCCGTTCATCGCCAAGCCGTTCCGGGTCGGCGACGCGATCACCGTCACGGTCTCCAAGCCGGGCGCGATCAACGCGGTCAAGGTGCTCACCGTGCGCGCGGCCAAGAAGCCGCAGATCGCGACGCGCTGCCTGCCGCCGGGCGCCGCGAAGCCCGTCGCCTGCTAGTTGGTCGGCTGCACGCGCCCGGTGGAGAAGCCTTCGCCGGGCACGTAGCGGACCGGCACCGAGAGCTGCTCGCCGGAGTCGAGATCGGCGATGCAGTTGATCTCGACCGCCGCGAGGTCCCAGTTGATGCGCGGCCGGACCGGGCAGGACACGTCCCGCACGGGCTGGCCGTCGCCGATCGCCTCGCGCACGCGCTGCTCGGCGCCGGCGACGTCGAAGTCGCGGACGGCGTCCCGCAGCCGCTCGGCGTCGCGTGCGCCTTCTCGGGCCTGGTCGACGTTGTCGCGGATTTCGGCCGCGTCCTCGCCGCACCCGACGAGGGCGACGGCGCAGAGGGCGATGACGGGCAGGGCGATGAGCTTCACGGTCACCACCGTATGAGGCGAACATGAACCGATCCTCACGGTGCGAGCCGGCGAGCGAACGCCAGCAACTCCGCCCGCTGCGCGCCAGACGCCGCGTCGTAGAGCGCGAGCAGCTCGTCGCGACCGCGATCCCACAGCGCAGCGGGCACCGCGTCCCACTCCGCGCCCTCGTCGACCCGCGCGGCGAGCAGCGCTTCGAATTCGGCCCGGTTCGAACCCAGGGCCTGCAGCATCACGTCGAGCTTGGCCTTGGAGGGCGTGCGGGTCGCCGACTCGCACTGCGCGAGGTAGACGGCCGAGACCTGTCCCTGCGCGCGCGCCGCGACCTGCGCTCGCGACAGGCCCGCGCGTGTGCGCAGCTGACGCAGTGCTGCCGGGAGCCCCGGGTGCTCGTAGCGGTCGATCGGATAGCGGGCCAACGCCTCAACGACTATAGCATTACTAGATTGATGCTATAGTCGCCGACATGGCTCGCCTCGACGTCGAAGTCCGCAACGACTCGCTGCACATCGGCGAGCGCTTCTCGGTGTCCTTCATCCGGACGCTGCGCATCCCCGACGACGGGCGGACCTACCCGCTGCCGGCCGGGCTCGGCCGGTTCCCCGTCGCGCGCATCCAGGATCACCGCGACCGCGTGCCCGCCGAGTGGCGCGAGCACGGCGGCGTGATGATCCCGATGTACCAGCGCGAGGCGCTGTGGCTGAACTTCGGCGGCGCGCACCACAAGCCGAACGCGGTGAAGGTCGGCGTGGGCAAGGTCGACGCCCTCACCGGCGCACCGTTCACGATGGCGCTCGACGGCGCGCGCCAGAACTACCTGGTGGCGCCGCAGCAGCCGTGGCTGGACGGCATCAACGCCGGCGACGGCATGATCCGCCAGTTCGTCGCCATGCCGCTGGGCAGCGGCTACACCGTCGAGGGCCAGGTCACGGGCGAGGAGCGCTTCGGCGGCATCCAGCTCGTCTGCTTCGAGCCCAAGCCGGGCCGGTTCCCGGAGCCGCCGCCGGTGACCTACGCGGCCGCCGCCGAGATGGCGGGCGCGCCCGCCGCGGCGCCGGCGGCCGACGTGCGCCAGCGGGCCGGCGGCGTTCGCCGGGGCACGGAGATGGGCCTGGGCGCCGGCGGACGCATGCAGCAGAAGCTCTACGAGGACCCGTTCGGCGTCGACGCCTGGGACGCGGACACGTTCGGCCGCTGCTTCATCCACATCGTCAACAGCGAGACCTGGCGCGAGATCACCGGCGAGCCCGTGCCGCCCACGCCGGTCACGGCGGACGCGTACAAGGCCCACGGCCACCCCTGGTTCGGGCTCTACGACGAGCATCTCACCGACATCCCCGCGTCCGACACGCTCGGGGCCGTCAAGAGCGTCGGCGAGCTCGACGCGGGCAAGGTGACCGACGGCACGTGGTAGACCAGGTGCGATGAGCCTGACCCGCCCCGTCGAGCACGACGGGATCTCCGACGAGGTCGCGATCGAGGAGCCGCTCGAGATCCGCGTCGACGGCGCGCCGCTGGCCGTGACGATGCGCACCCCCGGCCACGACGAGGAGCTGGCGCTCGGCTTCCTGTACGGCGAGGGCCTGATCGACGGGCCGCGGGAAGCCGGGCCGACGGCGGACTTCGCCGGAAACATCGTCGAGGTGGCCGGGCCGCTGACGCGCGACCCCGCGGCGCGCTCGTTCTACACGACGTCCTCGTGCGGCGTGTGCGGGAAGGGCGCGCTGGAGGAGGTCGCCGTGCACGCGGCGCCGCTGCCGGCCGGTCCGGTGATCGCCCGCCCGCTGCTCGCCGACCTCCCGGAGCGGCTGCGCCAGCCGGGGTTCGAGCGCACGGGCGGGCTCCACGCGACGGGCCTGTTCTCACCCGCGGGCGAGCTGCTGGCCGTGCGCGAGGACGTCGGGCGCCACAACGCGATGGACAAGGTGATCGGCCGCACGCTGCTGGACGGCGGCCTTCCGCTGCACGGACGCGTGCTGTGCGTGAGCGGGCGGCTGTCGTTCGAGCTGGTGCAGAAGGCGGCCGTGGCCGGGGCGCCGATCCTGGTCGGCGTCGGCGCCCCCACCTCGCTCGCGATCGCGCTCGCGGCCGATCGCGGGCTCACGCTCGCGGGCTTCGCGCGTCGCGGCGGCGTGAACGTCTACACGGGCGAGGAGCGCGTCAGCTCTTAGGCGCGTAGCGGTGGTGGAGCGTGAGCGGGTTGCCGTCCGGATCGGCGAAGAAGGCCTGGTGGCAGACGCCCGAGTCGAGGATGTCGCCGCGGAACTGCACGCCGGCCTCCTCGAGCCGCTTGCGCGTGGCGGCGACGTCATCGACCTGCAGCGCGACCATCGTGCTGCTCGGCGTCCACTCGTAGCCGAACGCGTCGGGCTGCATCACGGCGAGCGTGAGGTTGCCGGCCTGAAACTCGGTGCCCGGCATATTGCCCCACCTCTTCAGGAACGGCAGCCCGAGCGTCTCGCCGTAGAACTTCACGGCCGCATCGTGGTCCTTGGTCTGGATGGCGACGAAATCCACGCCGGTGATGTCGGTCATGCGCGTAAGACTGCACGACCGCGGCCGATTCATCGCTGCACGTACTCGGGCGGGACCGAGTCCACCAGCCAGACGCCGTTGGCGCTGACGAAGAACTCGTGGCCGGCGCGCGCCATCGCGCCTGCCGCGACCGTCAGCACGACGGGCTGGCCGTGACGCATACCGACGCGGCGGGCGGTCTCCTCGTCGGGGGAGAGGTGCACGTGGTGGCGTGACCGGCGTTCCAGCCCGGTGGCCAGTATCGAGTCCACGGAGCCCGCGCCGGTGCCGTGGAAGAGCTCCTCGGGCGGAGCGGTCGGCGTCAGCTGCAGGTCGACCTCGACGCTGTGGCCCTGGTTGGCGCGGATCATCGCGCCGCTCTCGTCGAACGCGAAGCGCTGCTTGTCGCTGCGCCCGACGACCTCGCGCAGCTCCTCGGCGGTGAGCGCGAAGTTGCGCTTCGCGCAGGCCTGCAGGAGGTCGTCGACGGCGACCCAGCCGCCCGGGCCGAGCGTCAGGCCCAGGCCGGCCGGGTCGTGCCGAAGGTGCTTGGACAGGTACTTCGAGACTTTGGTGCGGCGCTTGTCATCCATGCGCCTTGAAGCGTCGCAGGCGCAGCGCGTTGATGACGACGCTCACGCTCGAGAACGCCATCGCGGCGCCCGCGATCACCGGGTTGAGCAGCCCGACCGCGGCCAGCGGGATCGCGGCGACGTTGTAGCCGAACGCCCACACGAGGTTCTGCTTGATCGTGCGCAGCGTCGCCCGTGAGAGCCGGATCGCGTCCGGAGCGGCCCGCAGGTCGCCGCTCACGAGCGTCAGGTCCGAGGCCTCGATCGCGACGTCCGTGCCCGTGCCGATCGCCAGGCCGAGGTCGGCCTGAGCCAGCGCGGGCGCGTCGTTGACGCCGTCGCCGACCATCGCCACCACGCGCCCCTCGGCCTGCAGGCGCTTGACCACGTCGGCCTTGTCGGCCGGCATGACCTCGGCGATGACTTCGTCGATCCCGACCTCGGCGGCCACGGCGCGCGCGGTCGCCTCGTTGTCGCCCGTCAGCAGGACCGGCCGCAGCCCGAGCGCGCGCAGCTCCGCGACCGCCTGCTGTGAGCTGGGCTTGACGGTGTCCGCGACGGTGAAGACGGCGACGGGCGTGCCGTCGATCGCGCCGACGACCGCGGTGCGGGGCCCGGCGGCACGGATCGCCTCAGTCAGGACGGGCGGCAGCGTGTCGAACATCGCGGGGCGGCCGGCGGCGACCTTGCGGCCCTCGACGACGCCCTCGACGCCCAGCCCTTCGCGGTTGGCGAAGGCGACGATGCCCGCGTCCGAGTTCGCGGCAGCGGCGATCGCGCGGCCGACCGGGTGCTCGGAGGCGCCCTCGAGCGCACCGATCAAGCGCAGCGCCTCTTCTCGCTCGATGCCTTCCACGGTCACGTCGACGACCGTCATCCGGCCGGTGGTCACCGTGCCGGTCTTGTCGAGCACGATCGTGTCGACGCGGCGGGTGGACTCGAGCACCTCCGGCCCCTTGATCAGCAGGCCGAGCTGCGCGCCGCGGCCCGTCCCGACCATCAGGGCGACCGGCGTGGCCAGTCCGAGCGCGCACGGGCAGGCGATGATGAGCACGGCGACGGCGGCCGTGAACGCGAACGTCGCGCTCTCGCCCGTGCCGATCCAGAACCCCAGCGTCGCGACCGCCAGCGCGATCACGACGGGGACGAAGACGCCCGCGACGCGGTCCGCGAGCCGCTGCACCGGCGCCTTGCCGGTCTGCGCCTCGGTCACCAGCCGCGCGATCTGCGACAGCGCCGTGTCAGACCCCACGCGGGAAGCGCGCACGACCAGCCGGCCGCCGACGTTGACGGTCGCACCCACGACGTCGTCACCAGGTGAGATTTCGACGGGCACGGACTCGCCGGTGAGCAGCGCCATGTCGACGGCGGAGTGCCCTTCGACCACGACGCCGTCCGTCGCGATCTTCTCGCCCGGGCGGACGAGGAAGTCGTCGCCCACCTTGAGCGCCTCCACCGGCACGACGCGCCCGTCGGCCAGCGAGACCTCCTTGGCGCCCAGCTCGAGCAGCGCCTTCAGCGCGGACCCGGCACGGCGCTTGGCGCGCGCCTCGAAGTAACGCCCGGCGAGGATGAACGTCGTCACCACCGCGGCGGTCTCGAGGTAGATGTGGTCGGCGCCCTCTCCCTGCTGCGGCACGAGGTCGAACGCCATCTTCATCCCGGCCATGCCGGCCTCGCCGAACACGAGCGCGTACAGCGACCACAGCCATGCGGCGAGCGTGCCGACGCTGATCAGCGTGTCCATCGTCGCCGTCGCGTGGCGCACGTTCAGCCACGCCGCGCGGTGGAACGGCCACGCGCCCCACAGCACCACCGGCGAAGCGGCCGTCAGCGCCAGCCACTGCCAGTTGTCGAACTGCAGCGCCGGGATCATGGAGACCAGCAGCACCGGCAGCGAGAGCACGGCGCTGAGGATCAGCCGCTGGCGCAGCGGCGCGAGCTCGTCGGTGGTCTCCTGCGCCGGCTCGTCCGCCGGCAGCGACGCGTGGTAACCCGCGGCCTCGACCGCGCCGATCAGCGCGTCGGGCGCGACCGCGGCCGGGTCGTACTCCACGGTCGCCTTCTCGGTCGCGTAGTTGACCGAGGCGTTGACGCCCTCGAGCTTGTTGAGCTTGCGCTCGATGCGGTTCGCGCACGACGCGCACGTCATGCCGGTGATGGGCAGCTCGATCTGGCTCATCGCGTGAACTCCGCCGTGTGGACGCGGCCCTCGTGCTGGAACTGGAGGTACAGGCGGTAGCGCGTGCCCGCCTCCAGATCGGCCTCGAAGCGCACGCCGTCGTCCTCGGGGTGCACGTGCAGGAACGCGAGGTCGCCCTCGCGCAGCGCGACCAGGTGCCCGCCGGCGCCCAGGTACTCCTCAGTCTGTACCGGCTGCCCGTCGCGCGTGATGTCGAAGGCGAGCTCGCCGCCGTCCGCGCGCAGCTGCACCCGATACCCCGCGACCGTATCGGCGGCCGACGGGTCCGGGAACGGGGCGTACTTCGCCGCGCCGTCGACGGTCAGGTCCGATGCGAGCGTGTAGGCCTTGCCTTCGTGCTTGAAGTCCGCGAACACGCGGTACGCGCCCGGCTCGTCGAGCTCCAGCGGCGTCCGCCACGCGCCGTCCTCACGCAGCTCGGGATGCAGGTGCTGGAAGCCGGTGCCGTCGCGGCGCACGACGATCAGGTGCATGCGGCGCTCGTGCTCGATCTCGAACTCGCGCACCGGGCGCCCGTCCTCGACGATCGAGAACACGAGCTCCGGCGCCTGCTGCTCGACGCGCAGTGACAGCCCGCCCTCGCTGACCGCCAGGCCGCGGATCGGGTCGGCGGCCTCGTGGCCCCCGGCCTCGGCGTCATCGGCGCCGTGGCCCTCGGCCATACCCCCGTCGGGTACGCCGACCGGCGCGGCGCCGTGCAGGTCCTCGCGCTCGGCCTCGGCGCGCGCGCCCTCGCGGTCCGGCCCGATGCCGGCGCCCGCGGCGACGGCCACGCCGAACACGAGCACGAGCGCCGCCGCAAAGCCGGCGAGCTTGAGCGGCGTACTCACGCCGCAACCGCGTCGTAGCCGGCCTCGTCGATCGCGGCCACGACGGCCGCGTCGTCGACGCCCGTGCCGCTCACGCGCACGAGCTTCGTCTCGAGGTCGACGTCGACCGAGCTGACGCCCGCCACGCGGCCCACTTCACCGCTCACGGCGACCACGCAGTGGTTGCAGCTCATGCCTTCGACGCGATAGATGAGATTGTCCTGGTTCATGGCCAACGTCCTTCCGTCTCGATCCTCACGATACCACCCTGGGGTATCGGCGGCTGAGACGGAAGAATAAACCCCCTAGGGGTATATGTGGTACGGCTGACCGTACCGTTTCCTAAAGAGGGACAGTCCCTCTTTAGGAAAACGTTCGCTCCGTCAGGCGCGTTCGATGTGCATGGCGTGGGCGAGCGTGCCGCCCAGCACGTGCTCGCGCTCGCCGAAGCGCACGGTCAGCGGGCCGTCGAAGGGCTGGCGCTCGACCACCTCGAGCTCGTCGCCCAGCGCCACGCCGCGCTCGTCCAGGTAGCGCAGCATCGCGGGATCGGAGTCGCTGACGCGCACGAACACGCCCCGGTCGCCCGGCTCCAGCGCCGACAGCCGGGTGGACTCGTCCTCGGCGATCTCCAGGTCCACGGACGGGATCGGGTCCCCGTGCGGGTCGTGGGTCGGGTGGCCGAGCTTGGCGGCGATCTTGGCCTCCAGGTACTCGGACAGCACGTGCTCGAGCGCCTCGGCCTCCTCGTGCACGCGGTCCCACGGCACGCCGAGGTGCTCGGCCAGGTAGGTTTCGAGCAGGCGGTGGTGGCGCATGATCTCCAGCGCGACCCGCTCGCCGTCGGGCGTGAGTGCGACGCCCTTGTAGCGGATGTGCCGCACCAGCCCGCGCTCGTCGAGCTTCTTGACCATCGCCGACACCGACGCGGGCGTCACGCCCAGCCGGTCGGCGAGCGCGTTCGTGGTCGCGACGCCGTCGCCCTGCCGGCAGAGCGAATAGATCGCCTTCGCATAGTCCTCGATGGCTTCGGACGGCCGCGACCCCATGCCCCTAGGATGGCGGATCTCATGCTCGCCAGCGTCCTGCTCGCCTCCGCGTCGATCTTCCACGGCACCCCCGCCGAACTGCCGGCGTTCGTGTCACTGAGCCAGGGCGGCCACTTCTGTGGCGGCAGCCTGATCGCCCCCGATCGGGTGCTCACGGCGGCGCACTGCGTCCAGGGCGCGCGGCCCGGGAGCTTCCGCGTGATCGTCGGCGGGCGCGCTCGCGCGTGGCGCGGGACCTACTTCTCCGAGCGCTACCGGGTCATCCCGAGCCCGGTCGCGCCCGAGGACGTCAACGCGTCGGCCGCCGTCCGCGACGTGGCCGTGATCGTGCTGCGCCGGCCGGTCACCGACGTCGCGCCGCTGCCGCTGGCCACCACGGCGCCCGCCGACGGCGAGGCGACGGTCACGATCGGGCGCGGCATGACCGGCCCCGCGAGCGACGTGTCCGACGCGCCCCGCTCCGCCAACCAGCAGGTCCTGCCCGCCGCCACCTGCAAGGGCTACTTCAAGCGGCTGCTGGCGCCCTCGCTGCACCTGTGCACGCAGGACCCGACGGCCAACAAGGCCCAGGCCTGCCCCGGCGACAGCGGCAGCCCGGTGCTGGTGACGCGCGAAGGCGTGCTCCAGCAGGCGGGCGTCGTCAGCTGGGGCGGCGAGACGCAGCGGCGCCTGTGCGGAGAGGGCCCGGCCGACGTCGCCGAGCGGGTGCTCCCGCACCTCGCGCTGCTGACCGGCCCACTGCCCGAGCGCCTCGCGCCGTACGCGATCCGCACGCCGCGCGTCACGCCCGCCGGCCGCTGCGACCGCGGCCGCTGGGGCCCGGCGGGAGCGAAGGTCCGCGCCCGCTGGACCGGCCGCGGCAGCCAGCGCACGTGCGTCATCACGGCCCGCACGGCCGGCGGCTGGTCGGACTACAGCGCGCGGTGAATCCGCACGCGGCCGCCGCCGACGGCCTTCGCGTCGTACATGGCGCGATCGGCCGCCGCGAGTGTGTCGGCACCGACGGGCGCGATCCCGATGGAGGCCGTCACGCCGCGCTCGACGCCGTCGAACTCGAAGCGGCGCGCGGCGATCAGCGCGAGCAGGTCCGCGCCCACGCTCGCAGCCTCGTCCATCGGGCAGCGCGGGAGCAGCACGGCGAACTCGTCGCCACCGAGACGGGCGAGCACGTCGTCGCGGCGTAGGCGCCCGCCGACCACGCCCGCGATCCCGCGCAGGACCTCGTCGCCGGCCTCGTGACCGTGGACGTCGTTGATGTCCTTGAAGCCGTCGAGGTCGAGCAGCAGCAGCGCGCCCGCCGGGCAGCGCGACAGCTCGGCGTCGAACGCACGCCGGTTGAGCGCGTCGGTCAGCGGGTCGCGCGAGGCGAGCCGGCGCAGCTCGGTGATGTCCTGGAACTGGCCGACCCAGCACAGCGGGCGTCCGTACTCGTCGCGTACGAACGTGAGGTTCGCGAACGTCCACACGATCTCGCCGTCCGGGCGCACGTAGCGCTTCTCGCACTGCCAGCTGTGCATCTCCCCGCGCAGGATCCGCCACGCGGCGTCGACGTCCGCGGCACGGTCGTCCTCGTGCGTGAACTCCTGGTCGCGCACGCCGAGCACCTCCTCGGCCGGGCGACCCAGCAGCGCGCACATCGCCGGGTTCAGCCGCACGACCTGCCCGTCCGCGTTGAACAGCGCCATGCCGATCGGCATGTGGTCAAAGGCGGCTTCCAGCGACGTCGTGATCTGCGTGTCGAGCTCGCGCAAGACGCACAAGACGCCGCCGCCTTCGAGCACGCGCACGCTCGCGTCCAGGCCGAACGGCACGCCGTCCGCGCGCACGCCCTCCAGCGGCACCGCCGCGACGTGCGCGCCCGCCGCGAGCCCCTCGACCGCCGCCCACAGCCGCGCCGGGTCGGTGACGAGATCCGCCAGCGAGCGGCCGACCGGCGTGCAGCGGAACAGCTCGTCGGCCGGCGGGCTGGACACGAGCACGAGCCCACCCGGCGCGAGTACGACGGCGGCCTCGGGCAGCAGCGCGAGCGACGGCAGCGGCGATGGGGGCACGGCGAGCATGGAGCCTTCCGGGTGATCGGCTTGGCTGCGGCGTACTTGAGCTGGGTAGCCTCGGCCTCGATGCTCAGCCTCGTCCGCCGCCTGCCGCTGTTCAAGGTCATCGCGATCCTGCAGCTCGCGCTGCTCGCCCGCCGTCATCTTGGCGCGCTCACTCCTCCCGAGCGCCGCCGCGCTGCTCAGCTGGTGCGGCGCGCGCACAAGCTCACGCCCGCCGAACGGCACGAGCTGATCGGGCTGGCGGGCAAGCTCGAGCCCCGGGCGTTCGCCGGCGCGGCCGCGGACAGGCTGTCCCCGGTCCCGCTGCCGCGCCGGATCACCGGACGCGGAGCGAAGCGGACGCCTGCGCGGTTGCGCTGAGCGACACCGCCAGCTTGTAGCTGCCGCGCTTGAGGGTCTTGCCGGTCGGCAGCCGGCGCGTGAGCGTGAAGTGGTTGCCGCCGCCCTGGCCCTTGCGCGTCCAGGTGGCGACGCGCTTGCCCTTGGCCGTGACGGTGAAGCGCACCGTGGCGGGCAGGTTGAGCTGGAACGACACGCGCAGCCTGCCGCTGGCGCGCTTGAGCGTGCCGGCGACCGCGAGTCCGCTCAGCCGCGGCGCCATCGTGACGGGCGGCGCGTCGGCGCCCGGGCTCGCGGGCGGAGCGGGCGCGGCCGGCGCCGGGTCCGCCGGAGCGACGGGTGTCTCGGGCGCCGGGGAGACGGGGGCCTCGGGCGTCGGAACGGCTTCGGACGGAGCGGGCTCGGCCGGCGGCGCCACGGGCGCGACCGTCGCCGGCGCGGTGGGCAGCGTGCCGGTGATCGCGGCGACCGCGGCCGGCGCGTTGAGGCGGCCCGCGGTCAGCGACTTGCCGGTGAAGGAGGGAGCGGCGTCGACCGAGCCCAGGAGCGCCCACTTGAGCTGGGCGGCCGTCGCCGACGGGTTGGCGGCGAGCGCCAGCGCGGCTGCGCCGGCGACGTGGGGCGAAGCCATCGAGGTGCCGTTCATCGACTCGTAGCGGTTGCCCGGCACGGTCGAGCGCACGCCCACGCCGGGGGCGGCGATGTCGACGGTCTGCGCGCCGTAGTTGGAGAAGGAGGCGATCCGGTCGCGGCTGTCGTTGGCCGCCACGCAGACGATGTTCGCCTGCGGCAGCGCGCACGGGTAGCTCGCGGTGGTGCGATTGTCGTTGTCCTGGCCCGCGTTGCCGGCCGCGACGACGTAGAGGGTGTTCGGGTGCGACCCGATCACGGTCTCCAGCACGCGCGCGTAGCCGCCGCCGAGCGACGCGTTGACGATCTTCAGGCCCTGGTCGCCCGCGTAGTCGAACGCGGCGGCGATGTCGCTCATGTAGCCGTTGCCGTCGTTGCCGAGCGCGCGCAGCGGGACGATCTTGGCCGCCGGAGCGACGCCGATCACGCCGAGGCCGTTGCGGCCGCGCGCGGCGATCGTGCCGGCGACGTGCGTGCCGTGGCCGTGCCCGTCCTGCGCGACGGCGTCGCGCGAGACGAAGTCGTAGCCGCCGACGACCTGGCCGGCGAGGTCCTCGTGGGTGCCGTCGACACCGGTGTCGACGACGCCGACGCGCACGTCGGCGCCCTCGGTGCGCGCCCACACGTCGACGGCGAAGATGTTGCGCAGGCCCCACAGGGCGCTGAAGAGCAGGTCGTCCGGGGCGACGAGCGCCGAGATCGAGACGACGCTGTCGGGCTCGGCGAAGACCACGTCCTCGTCGGCGCGCAGTTCGGCGAGCGCCCCGGCGACGTCGCCGTCGCGCGGCTCGACCAGTTCCGTGTGCTCGATGCCGAGCGGCTTGACGAGCGCGACGTCGGCGTCCTGGCGGACCTCCGCGGCGGTCGTGCCGGGCTCGCGGGTCACGATGATGTCGCCCTCAGCGGCGTGGGCGGTGGCGGGTGCGGCCAAAAGCAGCGCAAGGAGGGCGAGCGGGAAGCGCATCAAGAGGTCTTTCGGCATCCGCCGGACGCGACTTGAGCGATCCCGAGGATGTGCGGGTGCGCACACATACCGGCCTATAAATTTATAGGCGGGTAACCCTAGAGGCATGAGCACCGCCGAAACCCTGCGCGCCCTGCTCGACGGCCCCCACACGGCGACCCGCGAGCGGGTGCGGTGGTGGCTGTCGCAGCCGGGCAACGAACCCGCCGACGACCTGCCGATCGAGGAACACCGCGCTCGCGTGCTCGAGTGGACCAAGGAGCTCGCGTCCGAGGGCGACACCGCGATCGGCTATCCCGTCGAGTACGGCGGCAAGAACGATCCGGGTGCGGGTGTGACCGCGTTCGAGACGCTCGCGATGGGCGACCTGTCCCTGCTGGTCAAGTGCGGCGTCCAGTTCGGCCTGTTCGGCGGCGCGATCCTGCACCTCGGCACCGAGAAGCACCACGCGCGCTACCTACGCGACGTCGGCGCGATGGACCTGCCCGGGTGCTACGCGATGACGGAGACCGGCCACGGCTCCAACGTGCAGGCGCTGCGCACGACCGCGACCTACGATCCGCAGACGCAGGAGTTCGTCGTCAACACGCCCGACGACGACGCGCGCAAGGACTACATCGGCAACGCCGCCCGCGACGGCCGGCTGGCGGTCGTCTTCGCACAGCTGATCACCGGCGGCGAGGAGCGCGGCGTGCACGCGCTGCTCGTCCCCATCCGTGACGAGGACGGCGAGCCGTGCGACGGCGTGCGGATCGAGGACTGCGGCGCCAAGCTCGGCCTCAACGGCGTCGACAACGGCCGCCTGTGGTTCGACAACGTCCGCGTCCCGCGCGAGAACCTGCTCGACAAGCTCGCGCAGGTGCACGCGGACGGCACCTACTTCAGCCCGATCGAGAACCCGACCCGGCGCTTCTTCACGATGCTCGGGACCCTGATTCAGGGCCGCATCAGCGTCGGCGGCGCGTCCATCAGCGCGTCCAAGGTCGCGCTGACGATCGCGGTCCGGCGCGCGCTGGAGCGGCGCCAGTTCGGCCCGCCCGGCGGCGACGAGGAAGCGCTGCTGATGGACTACCGCACGCACCAGCGGCGCCTGCTGGTGCCGCTGGCCAAGACGTACGCGCTGTCGTTCACGCAGCTGCGCCTGGTCGAGGACCTGCACGCGGTGTTCACCAACGAGGACGCGCCCGAGCGCGAGCGCCGTGAGCTGGAGACGCTGGCCGCGGGCGTGAAGGCGATCGCGACCTGGCACGCGACGGACACGATCCAGGGCTGCCGCGAGGCGTGCGGCGGCGCGGGCTATCTGCGCTCCAGCCGCTTCGCGTCGCTGAAGGCCGACACGGACGTGTTCACGACCTTCGAGGGCGACAACACGATCCTGCTGCAGCTCGCGGCCAAGAACCTGCTCACGGACTACAAGGACGCGTTCGGGGAGCTCGACAAGCTCGGCATGGCGCAGTTCGTGGCCGGCCAGGCGCTGAGCGTGCTGAGCGAGCGCGTGCCGCTGCGCAAGCTTGCCGACTCGCTGCTCCCCGGCCGCGACGACGACGCCGACCTGCTCGCCCACAAGACGCAGCTGGACCTGTTCCGCTGGCGCCACGAGCACCTGCTCGCCGGCGCGGCGCGGCGGCTGAAGGGCGGCATCGACGCCAAGCGCGACCCGTTCGACGTCCTCGTGGACACGCAGGACCACGTGCTCGACGTCGCCCGCTCGTGGGTGGATCTCGTGATCCTCGAGTCGTTCGTCGAGGCGGCGAAGGGCAACGCGCTGCTGAGCAAGCTGTGCACGCTCTACGCGTTGTCGGTGATCGAGGCCGAGCGCGGCTACTTCCAGGAGCACGGCCGGCTGTCGGCGACGCGTTCGAAGGGCGTCGTGAAGGCCGTCAACACGCTGTGCGGCGAGCTGCGCCCGCACGTGCGCGACCTCGTCGACGCGTTCGGCGTGCCGGAGACCGCGCTCGGCGACGCGCGCTTGGTGGCCGACGAGCAGGAGCAAGTTCCGGCATGAGAACGCGTCTGCCCCGCGCCGAGCGGGAGCAGCAGACGCTCGACCAGGCGCGTGCGCTGTTCGCGGCGCACGGGTACGCGGCCGTGACGATGGACCAGGTCGCGGCCGCGGTCGGCGTCACCAAGCCGCTGCTCTACAACTACTTCGGCAACAAGGAACAGCTGTTCCTGGCCTGCATGAAGCCCGCCGCGGACGCCCTGACCGAGCACGTCGTGTCCGCGGTCTCGAACGCCTCCGACGCCGCCGAGGCGCTGCGCGACGGCATCCACGCCTTCTTCGGCTTCCTGGACGCGGACCGCGACGCCTGGCTGATGCTGCACGACGACTCGCTGCCGTCGGGCGGCGAGATCGCCGCGCGCGTGACCGAGTACCGCGACGGGATGGAGGCGATGGTCACGGCCGCGCTGGCGTCGCGCACGGAGAGCCGCGCGGTGGAGCCGTTGTCGGTGGCGATCTTCGGCGCCGCCGAAGCCTTGGGCCGCTGGTGGCTGCGCACGGGCGCGATGAGCGCCGAGCGCACCGCCGAGCTGCTGATTCGCACGATCGAACCCGGACTGAAGAGGACACGATGAACACACGCCGCGTCGCCATCGTCGGCGGCAACCGGATCCCGTTCGCGCGCGCGAACGGTCCCTACGCGCACGCGTCCGACCAGGACATGCTCACCGCGACGCTGGACGGGCTCGTCGAGCGCTTCGGGCTCGAGGGCGAGCGGGTCGACGAGGTGGTCGCGGGCGCCGTGCTCAAGCACGCGCGCGATCGCGACCTCACGCGCGAGGCCGTGCTCGGCTCCAAGCTGGCGCCCGAGACCGCCGCCTACGACATCCAGCAGGCGTGCGGCACGGGGCTGGAGACCGTGATCGCGGTCGCGAACAAGATCGCGTTGGGCCAGATCGACGTGGGGATCGCCGGCGGCGTGGACACCGCGTCCGACGCGCCGATCGCCGTCAACGAGGACCTGCGGCAGGTGCTGCTCGACCTCAACCGCGCGAAGTCGCTGCCTTCGCGCGCGCGGACCTTGACGCGGCTGCGGCCGGGCCAGGTGGTTCCGGAGATCCCGCGGAACTCCGAGCCGCGCACCGGGCTCTCCATGGGCGAGCACACGGCCGTGATGGCGCGCGACTGGGGCGTCACCCGTGAGGAGCAGGACGAGCTCGCGGCGGCCTCGCACCAGAAGCTCGCGGCCGCGTACGACCGTGGCTTCTTCGGCGATCTGCTCACGCCGTACCTGGGGCTCGAGCGCGATCAGAACCTGCGGCCCGATTCGTCGGTGGAGAAGCTGGCGAAGCTCAAGCCGGTGTTCGGCGGTGAGGACGGGACCATGACCGCGGGCAACTCGACGCCGCTCTCGGACGGCGCCTCTGCGGTGCTGCTGGCGAGCGAGGCGTGGGCCGCGGCCCGTGGGTTGCCGGTGCTGGCGTACTTCGTGGACGCGCAGACGGCGGCCGTCGACCACGTGCACAAGGGCGAAGGGCTGCTGATGGCGCCGGCCTACGCGATGCCGCGGATGCTCGGCCGCAACGACCTGGCGTTCGACGACTTCGACCTCTTCGAGATCCACGAGGCGTTCGCGGCGCAGGTCGCGGCGACGCGGCGGGCGTGGCGCGACCCGGTGTTCGCGCGCGAGCGGCTCGGGCTGGATGCGCCGCTGGGCGAGATCCCGGACGATCGGTTGAACGTCAACGGTGGGTCTCTGGCCGCGGGCCATCCGTTCGCCGCGACGGGCGGGCGGATCGTGGCCGCGCTGGCCAAGGCGCTCAACGAGAAGGGCTCCGGCCGCGGCGTGATCTCGATCTGCGCGGCGGGCGGCCAGGGTGTCGTCGCGATCCTGGAGAAGTAGGCGATGGCCGATCTCTACACGCAGCTGATGCGGATGCCGGTCACCTCGACGGTCGGCAAGCGGATCGGGCTCCCGCAGCCCGTGGAGCTCGACCGCGGGTCGTCCGCGGTGGGCGGCCGGGTGCTGCTCGGCGGCGCCGGGCGGCTCGCCGAGGCCGCCGCGCGCGTGCTGGCCGAGTTGCGCGCGGACAGCGCCACCGCGCTGGACGACCCGGTGCGCGAGCTGGCGGCACGGGCCGGGCTCGACGCGGCCGTGTTCAATCCCGCCGCGCCCGCGGACCACCGGTTCAAGGCGCTCGTGTTCGACGCGACGGGGATCTCGACGTCCGCGGAGCTCGTCGAGCTGCAGCGGTTCTTTCATCCGACCGTCGGGCGGCTGCAGCGGTCCGGCCGTGTGGTCGTGCTCGGCGGCGAGCGACGGGCGCTGGAGGGCTTCACGCGCTCGCTGGGCAAGGAGCTCGGGCCGCGCGGCGTGACCGTGAACCTGGTGCACGTCGAGGAGGGCGCCGAAGAGCGCATCGGGGCGACGCTGAAGTTCCTGCTCACGCCCCGGTCCGCGTACGTCTCCGGCCAGGTCATCCGTGTCGGGACCAACAAGCACAAGCCGGTCGCGGGCCGGACCGCCCTGGTGACGGGCGGCTCGCGGGGAATCGGCGCGGCGATCGCGGACGTCCTCGAGCGCGAGGGCGCGCACGTGGTGCGCCTGGACCTGGCCGACGCGGAGCTCGAGCTGGACATCACGACTCCGGACGCGCCGGAGCGGCTGGCTGAGCGCTTCGCGGACGGGCTCGACATCCTCGTCCACAACGCGGGCGTGACCAAGGACCGCACGCTGGCGAAGATGCCCGAGGATCGCTGGCAGTCGCTGATGGAGGTCAACCTGCTCGCGCCCGAGCGGATCACCGAGGCGCTGGTGCCCGTGCTGCGCGACGAGGGCCGGATCGTCTGCGTGTCCTCGCTCAGCGCGATCGCCGGCAACGCGGGGCAGACGAACTACGCGACGTCGAAGGCGGGACTGCTCGACCTCGTGACGGACATCGAGCTCGACCGCGGCATCACGATCAACGCCGTCGCGCCCGGGTTCATCGAGACCAAGATGACCGCCGCGATGCCGGTCGGCGTGCGCGAGGTGGGGCGCCGCCTGAACTCGCTGCGCCAGGGCGGGCTGCCGGTCGACGTGGCCGAGACCGTCGCGTGGCTCGCGGGCTCGGGCGTGGACCGCAACGTCGTCCGCGTGTGCGGCCAGTCGCTGCTGGGGGCCTGATGCTGACGACCCTGCGTGCCGCCCTTCCGGGCCGCGGCTCCGGTCTACCGAGCGACGTGCTCACGCGCGAGCTCACGGTGGACGCCGACCACCTCGCCGACTACGCGCACCTGTGCGGCTTCACGCTGCGCGACGAGCTCCCGCCGACCTACCCGCACGTGCTCGCGTTCCCGCTGCACATGACGCTGCTCGCGCGCGCCCCCTTCAGCGCCGTCGGCGTCGTCCACATCGCGAACCGGATCGTGCAGCAGCGCCCGTTGCTGCTGGGCGAGCCGCTGTCCTTGACCGCGCGAGTGGAGGGCTTCGAGCCGCACCGCCGCGGCCGCACCTTCGATTTCGTCACCGAGGCCCGCGTGCGCGACGAGCTCGTCTGGCAGGGCTTCTCCACGAACCTCAAGCGCGGCGGCGGCGACGAGTCCGCCCCCAAGCCGCCGGCCTTCGAGGAGCCGCCCGTGACCGCCCAGTGGCGCGTCGCGGACGACCTCGGCCGCCGCTACGCGTCCGTGTCCGGCGACCACAACCCGATCCACCTGCACGCGCTCAGCGCCAAGGCCCTGGGGTTCCCGCGCGCGATCGCCCACGGCATGTGGACGAAGGCGCGCTGCCTCGCCTCGCTGCGGCTCCCGGACGCGTTCGCGGTCGAGGTGCGCTTCAAGCAGCCGATCCTGCTGCCCTCGAAGGTCTCCTTCGGTGAGGCCGAGGACCGGTTCGCCGTCCACGGCCACCTGGAGGGTGAGCTGACGCCGATCTAGACGGGCGTGAGCTCCGTCAGGGGCGTCGAGAAGCCGACCAGGCCGATCGGCGCCCCCAGCCCGTTCTCGATCGTCGTGTTGCGCACGCGCGCGTCGAAGTGGGTGGCGTTGCGGCGGCGGACCGAGAAGCGGCCCTCCCAGGCGCCGTGGCCGCGGACCGTCGACATGATCGTCTGGGCGGCGGACTCGTCGGTCGGGTGGACCGTGAGCTCGGTGATGGGGCGGCCGAGGACCTCGGCGGCCGACCAGCCGTAGAGCCGATCCGCCGCGTCGTTCCAGTAGGACACCGTGCCGTGCAGATCGGTGGCGATGACCGCGGAGCGGGTGGTCGGCCGGCCGGCGCCGTCGGTGCCCTCGCCGACGCCGGGCAGGTGCTCGTGCCAGCCGAGGCGGTAGGCCAGGCCACGGACCTGGGGGCAGGCGTTGACGACCTCGACGGTCGCGCCCGCCAGTTGCGCGCGGACCGCGACGCGGGTGAGGGCCTCGAGGCCGTGCGCGTCGGCGAACAGCAGGCCGGCGAGGTCCAAGACGAAGGTGCAACCGGCGCGGGCGTGGGCGAGGGCGGACCGGAGCTCAGCGCGGATGGCTGTGACGCCGGCCAGGTCGAGCTCCCTGTAGAGCGTGATGTGCACGCGGCGTCCGTCGTCGAGGCGGCGCACACCGGCTTCGGGCTGGCCGCGGCCGAGCAGGGCGCGGGCCTCGTCGTGCGTGCCGACGGAGGGCGGTGTGGCGCCGTGCGTGAGGGCGAACGCGACGGCGCAGGCATCCGGCATGACGAGCGCACAGCGCCGCCCGTCCTGCCCGATCAGCCGCTGGGCGTCGACGAGCTCGCGGATCGCCGCCGGCGGAAGCGCCTCTCGGTCGCCGAGCAGGATGACGAGGCCGCGGGAGGAGCGCAGCGACAGGGCGCGCAGGCCGAACGCCAACGCGTCGGCGAGCCCGGTGTCCGAGCGGAGGCGGAGGTCGAGGACATCTTCACGGCGCAACACACGCTCATTACCCCGCTTCATGAGCGTCTGGGCGCCGAACTGCGAAGCCGGGCGGACACGACTCCAGCCCGCGGAGGTCGAGCGTGACCGCGTCGCCGCGCGCGCGGGCGCTGCGCACCTCGTGCTCGATGGCCTCCAGCGCGGACGGGTCGGCGACGCCCGAGACGGTGATCTCAGTGCGCGCCAGCGCGGGCCAAGAGCGGACCATCAGCTCCCACGTACGATCGGCGAGCGCGCCGGGGTGCGGGGGCTCGTCGTCGAGCGCCCCCGGACCCGCACGCGTTCGCTGGGCGCCCCAAAAGCGAGCGAACCGGCGCATGTCAACACTACGGGACTGCTCATCATCGGGATGCCGTCGCCTCCACCTGACATGCCCGCGGTGCGTTCAGCGACCGGGAGGCTCGTGGTTTGCGAGCTTCTTATTAACGCGCGAAGGACGGCTTAGCGACCGCGAAGGAAGCGCTCAGGGGCCGGGACGACCATGCTGAGCATGAAGCTTGTGAAGCCCCTCCTCCCCCTCGCCGCCGCGGCGGTGATCGGCGGTGGCGCGGGCGCCGTCGCTACCACCGCACTGCACGACGACTCCCCCTCCGTCCAGACCGTCACGAACACGCGGCCGGTGGCCGCCACCGCCACCGCAACGGGGACCGCCCTGTCCCCGCACGACGTCTACCAGGCCTCCAAGGACTCGGTCGCCTACATCACGACCGGCTCGGGCACGGGCTCGGGCTTCGTGATCTCCAGCGACGGCTACATCGTCACCAACGCGCACGTGATCGAGGGCGCGAACGGCCAGATCAAGGCCAAGGTCGGCGACGGCAAGACGCTCAACGCCGAGCTCGTCGGCGAGGACGCCTCGACCGACCTGGCGCTGCTGAAGGTCAGCGCCAGCAACCTGAAGGCGCTCGAACTCGCTGATTCGAGCTCGGTCGAGGTCGGCGACGACGCGTACGCCATCGGCAACCCCTTCGGCCTGGACCGCACGCTCACGGTCGGCGTGGTGAGCGCGCTGCAGCGCGAGATCTCCTCGCCCAACGGCTTCTCGATCGACGACGTCATCCAGACCGACGCGGCGATCAATCCCGGCAACTCGGGCGGCCCGCTGTTCAACGCCCAGGGCCAGGTGATCGGCGTCAACTCGCAGATCGAGTCCACGGGCTCGACGGCGAGCGGGCAGGCCGGCAACGTCGGCATCGGCTTCGCGATCCCGTCCAACACGGTCAAGTCGGTGGTCGACCAGCTGCGCGCGAGCGGCAAGGTCAGCCACGCCTACCTCGGCGTGCAGACCGGTGACGCCAACGGCGCCGGCGCACAGGTCGGCACGGTCACGGCGGGCGGCCCCGCCGCGGAGGCCGGACTGCAGCAGGGCGACGTGATCACCGAGCTCGGCGGCAAGAGCGTCGACGACTCGAGCGCGCTGTCCTCGCTCGTCGACGACCACAAGGCCGGCGACTCGGTCGAGCTGAAGATCACGCGCAACGGCGAGCAGCAGACGCTCACGGTCAAGCTCGGCGAGCGCCCGACGACGACCCAGACGCAGACCCAGGAGCAGCCCCAGCAGCCTGAGGTGCCCGGCTTCGGCGGCGGCTGGTAGCCCGCCGTCGTGGGAGGAGCTGGAGGGCCGGCCGTCGTGCCGGCCCTTCGGCGTTAAGCCGCCGCGGCGATCCGGACCTCGGCGGCGCCCTCGATCATCGTCTGCGCGATCAGCTCGAAGGCCTCGCTCCACGCGCGCGTGTACTCAGGCATCCACGCGTCGCCGGCCACTTCGGCCATCGCGCCGATCAGGACGCTGCCCACGATCGGGTAGTGCGCGGAGCGTGCGCCATAGGCAACGTGGCGGGCGCCGAGCTCGCGCAGCGTCGGGACGATCGCCTCCAGGTTGCGCAGGCTGCGGCGCAGCAGCACGAGCGCGGACAGCAGCATCTGGCGCTGGCGGGCCATGTCGGTGTCGGCGAACAGCGGGACGACCGCGGGCGCGGTCGCGAACAGGTCGGCGTAGAAGCGCTCCACGAGCTCGTCGCCGCGCGGGGCGACAAGGTCGAAGCTGATCTCGAGGGCATGCAGGTCCATGCCGTCGAGCTTCCGGGAGCGCGCGCCTCGGCGATAGGGAGGTGCCCGCCCAGCCGTGTGGCGGACAACCGCCACGGGCGGAGCGCCGCGCCCGTGTCGGCGGGCGCGGCCCCGCCATTGAGAGGAGGAAGCGGCCCGTGCATGATCAACCATCTCGCGCGCCGATGGAAGTGCTCGCCGGCACCGTCGCGCCGCCCCGCAATTCCCCGGTTTGTGCGTGGTTCGTGCGCTGACCGGCGAGTCGCCGAGTCAGTCGCTCGCGGTCTCGCCCGGCACGCCGCTGCTCGCCCCGGCGTCCTCGTCCTGCCCGATCGTGCGGCGCTTGCCCGGCTTTAGGTCGTCCGGCGTGCCGCTGTCGGGGCCGCTGCTCGACGCGTCGCCCTGCGCGTCGTGCTCGATGTCCGGATCGGGGTTGCGCAGGGCGTCCGCGGGATCGTCTCCCGCCTTGCCGCCGCTGTGGCTGCCGCCGACGTCGGTCGAACGACCCGACGTGCCCGTTCCGATGTTGTCGTCGTCGCGTCCCATGCCGTCGGTCTGCTCATCGCGGACCGGCGGTGAAACACCGGCGCGCTAGCGGGCGAAGCGGTCCAGCACCGTCGTGACGACGGGCTCGTTGCAGTCGGCGCAGGTGCGGTCGAGCAGCGCGGCCGGGCGCGAGAGCGACATGCCGGAGACGCCGCAGGCCGGGCAGTGGAAGACCGTCTCGACGAAGCCGGCCGCGAGCAGGGACTGGGTGGCGTCGGCCATCCGTTCAACCTAGCGCGGTCGCGGTGCGTATACCCCGGCAATCCGGCCAGCTAGGATCCCGGACGAAGCTTGTAAAGGTACCTTGACGAGAGGTTCGGCATGGCCGTTGTACGACTCGGGGCAGTGATCATCGCGGTGTTCGCAGGTGCGGTCGCGATCGCGCAGGCGCAGACGCCGCAGGCGTCGATCGACATCGCGGTCACCGACAACCTCTTCACGCCCGGGAGCTCCACGCTGGCGCTCAACGGCAAGCTGAAGTTCTCCTACGAGCAGGGCAACGAAGCTCACAACGTGCGCTTCGAGCGTGACGGCGTCGTCTGCACACAGACCGCGGGTGACGGCGCCGGACCCACGGGCCGCGTCCTGCCGGCCACGTCCGAGGACGTCGGCTGGGCCGGGGAGTGCACGTTCTCCCAGCCCGGCGTGTACCAGTTCGTGTGCGACGACCACGTCACGATGACGGGCAAGGTCACGGTCGCGAACGCCGACGGCTCTCTGCCGTCCACGAGCACGCCCACTCCGACCCCGACGGCCACGGTCCCGGCCGGCGGCGCGAACCCGCCCGCGGGCGGCGGCCCCACCGACACGACCGGCCCGGCGCCCGGCGCCGCCACCGCGCCCACGCTC
Organism: Solirubrobacter deserti; assembly: GCF_027587175.1. Lineage (GTDB taxonomy): Bacteria > Actinomycetota > Thermoleophilia > Solirubrobacterales > Solirubrobacteraceae > Solirubrobacter > Solirubrobacter deserti. The sequence goes on along the minus strand of NZ_JAPCID010000032.1, from coordinate 56,375 downwards.
ACGGTCGCCGCCTCCCAGCGCGGCCAGGCCGTCGCAGGCTCGATCAAGGGCGGCTCGGCGGGCGCCGCGGTGACCGTGGAGACGCTCGCGGCGCTGAAGGCGAGGGCCAAGCCGACGCGCGTCGGCCGCGCGACCTACTCCGTCGCCGCCGGCGCGACGAAGAAGTTCAGCCTCGCCCTCAACGCGAAGGGCAAGGCCGCGCTCAACCGGCTCGGCCGCCTGAAGGTCACGGTCCGCTTCACCGTGGAGGGCACCACGACGACCCGCACCGTCACGCTGCGCCCGGCGGCCAGGAGCAAGGCGTCGATCGCGCGCAAGCGCGTCACGGTCAACGTCGGCGACAACGTCTTCACCCCGAAGACGGCCACCGTCGCCCGCGGCGGCACGGTGACCTGGCGCTGGGTCGGCAAGCACGGCCACGACGTCGTCGGCTCAGGCTTCAAGTCCAAGGTCATGACCAAGGGCACCTTCAAGCGCACGTTCACCAAGAACGGCACCGTCAGCTACGCGTGCACGCTGCACCGGGGCATGACGGGCACCATCCGCGTCCGGTAGCGCCCCGCCCGCGTCAACCGGCGCCTCTGGTAGAACGGGCGCCGTGACGAGCCGGCTCTGGATCTTCACGCCGGTCTACTTCGACGTGCCGTCGTTTCTGATCCTGCGCGAGCGGCTCGCGCAGCACGGTGCGCGGATCGTCGTGGCCGACGACAGCGCCGGGCGTGATCCGGCCATCGCGGCGCTGCACGAGCTCGACGACGTCGACGTCGTCGAGCCGCCGTTCAACCTCGGCCATCAGCGGGCGCTCGTCTACGCCATCCGCACCATGGCGCCCGAGATCCGGGACGAAGACGTGATCGTGACGCTGGACGCCGACGGCGAGGACAAGCCCGAGGATCTCCCGCGCCTGATCGACGAGCTGCGCGCGGAGACGAGCGAACGCGCGATCGTGATGGCCCGCCGCACGTCGCGCTCGGAGCCGCCGCTGTTCCGGGTCGGCTACTTCTTCTTCAAGCTCGGCTTCCGGCTGCTCACCGGCGTGGTGGTGCGCACGGGCAACTTCGCCGCATACCGCGGGTGGGTGGCCCGCCATCTGCTCTCGCACCCGCAATTCGACCTCAGCTACTCCGCGGCGCTGATCGCGCTCAACCTGCCGGTCGCCTATGTCCCGTGCGCGCGCGGGGAGCGCTACGCGGGCCGCTCGAAGATGGGCTACAGCAAGCTGCTGCTGCACGGGCTCTCGATGCTGATGCCGTTCACCGACCGGATCGTGCTCCGCGCCCTGATCACGTTCACGGTGACGCTCGCGCTCACGGCGCTGGCCGCGTTCAGCGTGATCCTGGTCAAGCTCTTCACCGACGAGGCCATTCCGGGCTGGGCGACGTACACGCTGCTGCTGATGATCGTGCTGTCCTTCACCGCGATGGGGAACCTCGTGCTGCTGTTCTCGGTGTTCGCCCAGAACCGGGCGATCTCGCTCGCCCAGCTGGAGCGAAGACCGTGAGCGACGCGCTCGAGTCCCACCTGCACCGCCAGCTCGAGCAGTCGCGCGAGTTCTTCTGGCAGCGCGTGCGCTGGCGCGCCGTACGCGAGTTCCTGCCGGCCGGCGGGCCGTTCACGTTCGTGGACGTCGGCGCCGGCATCGGTCTGGCGGGCCACTACCTGCGCGAGGACCGCCCGCAGGCGCAGTACCGGTTCGTGGAGCCGCTGGAGTCGCTGGTCACGCACCTGGAGGCCGAGTTCGGCCGCGAGGCCAACCTCAACGCGGCCGCCCACTACGACGGCGCGGGCTACCTCGCGCTGCTCGACGTGCTCGAGCACCAGGAGAACGACTTCACGTTCATGGCCGAGCTCGCGGCCAGGATGGACCCGGGCGCGACGATCGTGGTCACCGTGCCGGCGCTGCCGTCGCTGTGGTCGGGCTGGGACACGGCACTGGGGCACTACCGGCGCTACAGGAAGAACACGCTGCGGGCGCCGATCGAGGCCGCCGGCCTGCGCGTGCAGGAGCTCTCGTACCTGTTCCCGGAGATGATCCCGGCGGGCCTTCTGCGCAAGCGCCGGCGGGCCGCGGACGTCGATCAGTCGGCGGAGTTCCCGGACCTGCCGCCGCTGGTCAACCAGGCCTTCATCGCGTTGGGCTCGGCGACCTCCGCCGCGCGCAAGGTCTGGCCGGCGGGGACGTCGGTGATCGGCGTCGCGGTCAAGCCCTGACCAGGAGCTGCTCGCGCGGGACGGCGGCCGCGGCGGCGCGGTGGAGCGCGTCCAGCGGGAGCGGCACGTCGGAGCCGAAGAGCACGACGTTCCCGGGCGCGCGCTCGCGCAGCACGCCGGGCGGCGCGACCCACGCCACGTGCGTGAACGCGTCCCGCAGGAGCGCGTCGTGGAGCTTGACCTCCTCCAGCGGCGGGATGTCGATCACGTTGAGCGCGTAGACGCCGGCGGGACGCAGGACGCGTCGCACCTGGGCGGCGAACGCCGGCGTGGAAAGCGGCGCGGGCACGTGCGGCCCGTCGAACGCGTCCCCGATCACCAGGTCGGCGGAGCGGTCGGGCCGGGCCCGGATGAGCTCGGCGGCGTCCCCGACCTTCACGCGCAGGCGCGGGAAGTGGCGCAGGCCGAGGTGCTCGCGGGCCAGCGCCACGACCCCCGGGTCGATCTCCCAGACGAGCTGCCGTGAGCGCGGCCGCGTGACCTCGACATAGCGCGGGAGCGCGCACGCCCCGCCGCCGACGTGGAACACGTCGATCGCGGAGCCGGACGGGCGGAAGGCGTCGATCAGATCCGCGATCCGCCGCATGTAGGCGAACACGAGCCGTCGCGGGTCGTCGAGATCGACCACGCCCGCCTCGCGCCCGTCGAGGAACAGCGTCCGCGCGGACGCCTCGGCGACGATCTCCGCCTGGGCGAACTCGGTGCGCACCGCGACGGGCGCCGGCGCCGGCCGTCCTCGTCGCTCCCGCCCTCGCCGCTTCATCGCCGCCACACGCTAGCCTCGCTGCCCCTATGCGAGTCCTCGTCACCGGGGGAGCCGGCTACATCGGTTCGATCGCCGCGCGCCAGCTTCGGGACCGCGGCGACGACGTGACCGTGCTCGACTCGCTCTACCGCGGCCACCGCGGCGCGATCCCGGACGGCGTGCGCTTCGAGCCGGTCGACCTGCTCGACCTAGAGGCGACCACCCGCGTGCTCACCGCCGGCTTCGACGGCGTCCTGCACTTCGCCGCGCTCGCCCTCGTCGCCGAGTCCGTGGCCGAGCCCCAGCGCTACCACCGCGGCAACGTCGTCTCCACGCTCAACCTGCTCGACGCGATGCGCGCCGCCGGCGTGCGCCGCCTCGTCGCCTCCTCGACCTGCGCGACCTACGGCGAGCCCGCCCACGTCCCGATCACCGAGGACACGCCGCCCGCGCCGGTCAACGCCTACGGCAACTCCAAGCTCGCCATGGATCGCATGCTGGCCGACGAGGCGCGCGCCCACGGCCTGGGCGCGATCTCGCTGCGCTACTTCAACGTCGCGGGCGCGAGCGGCGACCTCGGCGAGGACCACGAGCCCGAGACCCACCTGATCCCGCTCGTGCTGTGGGCCGCCTCCGGCCGCCGCGGCAGCGTCGAGATCCACGGCACCGACTACCCGACGCCCGACGGGAGCGCGGTCCGCGACTACGTCCACGTCGAGGACCTCGGGCGCGCGCACCTGCTCGCGCTGGACCGCGCCGAGCCGGGCCGGCACGAGATCATCAACCTGGGCTCGGGGCGTGGCTACTCGGTGCGCGAGGTCGTGGCGGCGGCGAAGACCGTGACGGGGGTGGACTTCACCGTGCTCGAGGGGCCGCGGCGGGCCGGTGACCCGCCGAACCTGGTGGCGGCCATCGAACGCGCCCGGGAGCGGCTGGGGTGGGAACCGACGAAGTCGCTGGAGGACATGGTCCGCGACGCATGGGAGTGGTTCCAGGCCCACCCGCGCGGCTACGCGGACTAGCGCGGCGCCAGCTCGGACGAGTCCGTGATCTGGAGCTTCTTGCGGGCGCGCTCGTAGAAGCCCTGCGCGTGCAGGCGCAGGATGCGGGCCGGGTGGTCGGCGAGCGAGAACTCGATGCAGTCGCCGTCCGTGAGCTCGGCCACGCGCTGGCCGTCCGCTTCGAGCAGCAGCGGGGCGGACCGCTCGAGCACGTGCACGCGCAGCCGCTCCTCCGGGTGCAGGAACACGGCACGGTCGAAGGCCGCGTGCGGCGCGACCGGCGTCACCAGCAGACCACGGTGGCGCGGCGAGACGATCGGCCCGCCGGCCGCGAAGGAGTAGGCGGTGGAGCCGGTGGGCGTCGCGATCACGAGCGCGTCCGCGGTGTAGCGCGCGAAGATCTCACCCTCGACCTCGACGGCCAGGGCCGCGGGGCCGTTGCCGGGAATGCGCGTGAGGGCGGAGTCGTTGAACGAGCTGATCCGCATCGGGAAGCAGGTGCCGCTGACGGTCATCACGGCGCGCTCCTCGAGCCAGTGCTCGCCACGGTCGATGCGGTCGAGCGCCATGGCGAGCTCGTCGAGGTTGACCTCGGCCAGGAAGGCGAGCCGCCCGAGATTGACGCCCAGCACGGGGACGTCCTCCGCGGTGGCGAGCTTGAGCGCGCGCAGGATCGTGCCGTCGCCGCCGAGGCCGATCACCAGGCCGGCGTCGACCGCGAGCTCGTGCTCGGGGACGGTCCGGACGCCGTCGGGCACGAGGTCACGCGCCTCCACCAGCGTGCGCACCTCCATCCCGTGGCCATCGGCCCAGCGCACGACACAGCCCATGTGCTCGCGGCTGTCGCGGCGCGGGTGCACCACGACGCCGATGGCGGAGCCCTTCACGACTCGTCGCGGTGGACGGTGTCGGGGGCGAACGCGGGCAGGCAGACGGCGAGGTACTCCGCGCCCTCGGGGGTGGAGTAGCGGATCCACTCCCCGGCGCGGGTCAGCACGGCCTGGCCGGCGGGCACGGACAAGGTGCCGCCCTCGTGCTCGACTTCGATGCGGCCGTTGAGGACGACGGTGTACTCGTCGAAGTCGGGACGCTGCCCCGGCTCGACCCAGCCGGCGGGCGAGCGCATGTGCGCGACGCTCACCCGGGCCTCGCCGGTGTTCACCCGGCCGACGTACTCGTCGATCAGCTTCGGCTTGGTGCCCGCCGCCTCGACGCGCGACGGTCCCTCGATCAACTCGGGCATGAAGCGAGCAGTCTAGGCTGATCGGCGATGAGCGCGACCGACGAGTTCCTGATCAACAACCAGGCGTACGCGATCCGCTTCGACAGCGGGCATCTGCCGACGCCTCCGCGCAAGCAGGTCGCGGTGGTCACGTGCATGGACTCGCGCATGGACATCTTCGCCATCCTCGGCCTCAGCAACGGCGAGGCGCACATCATCCGCAACGCCGGCGGCGTCGTCACCGACGACGTGATCCGCTCGCTCGCGATCTCCCAGCGCAAGCTCAACACGCGCGAGATCCTCGTGATCAACCACACCGAGTGCGGAATGCTCACCTTCACCGACGACGAGTTCCGCGAGAACCTGCGGCAGGAGACCGGGATGAAGCCGCCGTGGTCCCCCGAGTCGTTCTCCGACCTCGACGCCGAGGTCCGCAACTCGCTCAATCGCATCCGCAACAGCGCGTTCATCCCGCACAAGAACGCGCGCGGGTTCGTCTACGACGTGAACACGGGCCGCCTGCGCGAGGTCGCCTGAACCGTGAACTCCGTCACGACCGCCCGCGCGACTGCCCAGGCGCGCGCCCAGCGCGCGTGGGAGCACCCGCGCACGCCGTGGCTGGTGCTCGCCGCGCTCAGCGTGCTGGCCTTCGTGACGATCCGGCGCGCCGCCGACGGCCTGTTCTTCTTCGGCGACGAGTGGGCGTTCCTGCTGCACCGGCGCGGGGTCTCGCTCGAGACGTTCTTCGCGCCGCACAACGAGCACCCCTCGGCCGTCCCCGTCTTCGCCTACAAGGCGCAGCTCGCCGTCTTCGGGATGACGAGCGTCACGCCGTTCCAGGTGCTGGTCGCGCTCATGCACATCGCCACGGGGATCGTCGTGTTCCTGTACGCCCGGCGGCGTGTCGGCGCGCACCTGGCCCTGGTCCCAGCCGCGCTGATGATCTTCCTCGGCGCCGCCTGGGAGGACGTGATGTGGCCGTTCCAGATCGGGTTCATCGGCTCGGTGCTGTTCGGGATCGTGGCGCTACTGGCCCTCGACGACCGGCGCGACTGGCTGGCCTGCGCCGCGCTGGTGCTGTCCACCATGTCGAGCGGGCTCGGGCTTCCGTTCCTCGGCATCGCGCTGATCGAGATCCTGTGGGACGAGCGGCGCTGGCGCCGCGTGTGGGTGATCGTCGTGCCGGCGCTGCTGGTCGCGGTCAGCCTGTTCGGCTACGGCGGCGGGGACCATGGCTCGCTGACCAGCCCGTCGGCGGCGGTGCGCTGGGGAGTCGACATGGTCGCGGCCGGCTTCGGCGGCTTCGGCGCCCTCGGGATCGATTGGGGCCGTCCGCTGATGCTCGCGGCGGGGATCGCGTTCGTCCTCGGCGTGCGCAGCGGGCGCGTCGCGGTCGGTCCGCGACTGGTCGCGCTCCTCCTCGGGCTGGCGGCCTGCGCGATGTTGATCGGCTCCGGCCGCGCGGGCCTTCAGCAGGCGCCAGACACGTCGCGCTACGTGCACATCAGCGCCGCGCTGCTGCTCCTGATCGCCGTGACGGCCCTCGGCCGGACCGCCGTCACGCGCTCGGGCGGCCTGGCGATCGCCGCCGTCACGGCGCTGGCGTGCTTCGCCTCGCTCAGCGTTTTCAAGGACGGCCCGTTCAACCACCGGGTCAACGCCGAGCCGCTGAAGATGCAGCTCGCGGCGCTCGAGCTGCGGCGCAACGAGGTCGCGCCCGGAGTGCAGGTCGGCGCGCCCGCCCTCGGCATCAGGGCGGTCTCCTACTTCAGCGCCACGGACAAGTTCGGCTCGCCCGCGCCGACGCTGGACGAGGTGCGGGCCGCGCCCGACGAGGCCCGCCAGGTCTTCGACGGGACCCTGGCCGGTCTCGACCAGCTCGCCCTGACGCCGGCGACCGGGGGCGCCGGCGGCACCTGCTCGACGACGGCGCCGGGGCAGGAAGCCGAGCTCGCGCCCGGCGCGCGCTACCGCTTCACGGCCACGGGCGCGGGCGCCCTCAAGCTCCGTCGCCTGGCCACGACCGTCCAGGCGGATGCGACGCCGTGGGCGTTGCCGGACGGCACGCCGCTCGAGCTGGCGCTGACAGGCGACGCGCTGCCCGAGCCGTGGCGCGCCGCGATCACCGGTGCGTCCGTGCGGGTGTGCCGCGTCGGCTAGCTAGCCGTGAACCGGAAGCCGCCGCTCGCCCTGGAGGCGGCGGCGCGCCGCGCTCAGTCCGCCGTAGCGCGTGACGAGCACGATCAGGCCGACGACCGTGGCCGGCACGAAGTACATGAAGCGGCTGAGGATCAGGATCCCGGACGCCGCGCCGCCGGTGATGCCGGCGGTCTTGAGCCCGAGGATCATCGCCCAGTCGTAGGTGCCGGCGAAGCCGGGCGCTGCCGGGATCGCCGCCGCGAGTGAGGCCAGGACGATGATCAGGACACCGTCCAGCACGCTCAGCGACAGCCCGATCGACTGCACGATGACGATGAGGTTGAGCCCTTCGACCACCCAGATCAGGATCGACAGCCCCACGAGCGGGAGCCCGGACGGGTGGGCGAACAGGCGCAGGCCGCGCGCGACGGGCCGGATCGTCGCGGCGAAGCGCTCGAACCGCCCGCTGCGGCGCAGGCGCAGGTAGACGAACAGGGCCGCGAAGCCCGCCAGGATCACCGCCCCGAACAACGCCGCTGTGCCCGGGCCGGTCGGCGAGTCGGCCAGGCCGAAGGAGAGCACGATGAACATGCCGGCGAGCACGACGGCGTCGAGCAGCCGCTCGGCCACCACCGAACCGAGGATCTCGCGCTTGCGCGAGGCCGAGCGCGTGCCGAGGATCGCGATCTTCAGCACTTCCCCGCCGCGGGCGGGGAGCACGTTGTTGCCCATGTACGCGACCGCGGTGAGCGCCAGCGCGTCCGTCCGCTTGTGGTCGACGTCCGCGAGCACCATCACCCGGTGCCAGCGGTAGCCGCGGAGCGCCAGCGCGCCGAGGCTGAGCCCGAGCGAGAGCGCCAGCCAGCTGAAGCCGGCGGCGCTGTCGGGCAGCTGTGGTGCGGGTTGATGGACCATCCAGTAGACGACCGCCGCCAGCGCCACGACGGATACCGCTGGGCCCAGCCAGCGCCGCAGCAGCGTCACCCGATCACCCGCGACGCGGGGAGCGGGCGTGGGCGGCGTGGCGCAAGCGTCGCGGACGGCCCCCTTCCTCCCCGGCCGCGATCCGCGCGGGGCGCTCGATGACGCTCCCGGCCGGGCGGCGGTAGTCGCCGCGGCTGAGGTGCAACTCGAGGAAGACGTAGAGCACGATGAACAGGTAGCGGCTGCCCATCTCCTCGAGGTTGAGCTTGGACTCGCCCGCCGCGCGGTTCGTCCACGACGTCGGGACGACCGCGAAGCTGAAGCCGCGCGTGACCGCCTTCAGCGGGAGCTCGACCGTGAGGTTGAAGTGGTGCGAGAGCAGCGGCTGGACGTGCTCGATGACCTCGCGCCGGTAGCCCTTGAACGCGTTCGTGGTGTCCCCGTAGCCGTGGCGGAACAGCATCCGGATGCCCTGGTTGACGACCCGGTTGATGAGCAGCTTCAGCCGCGGGTAGTCGCGCACGACGGCGCCGGGCATGAAGCGCGAGCCAAATGCGCAGTCGTAGCCGGCCTCGAGCACGCGGTAGTAGAGGACCACGTCGCGCGGATCGTCGGAGCCGTCGGCCATCACGATCACGACCGCGTCGCCCTCGAAGCGCTCCAGCCCGTAGCGGACCGCGAACCCGAACCCGTGCGGCCCGTCGTTGCGCACGCAGCGCACGCGCCCGCCCACGGCCTCGACCACCGCACCGGTGCCGTCGCTGGAGCCGTCGTCCACGACGAGAATCTCGTAGTCGTCGATGTGGCGCTCGAGCACGTCGATCAGGCCGCGCAGCGTCGGCTCGATCACGAGCGCCTCGTTGTGAGCCGGGATGACGACGGACAGCTTCACGCCGCGGCGGTGCTCCAGCGCTCGACGTTGGCGTCGTGGATCTCCTGCAGCGTGGACTCGAGGTCGTAGCTCTGCCGCCACTCGGGGTAGTCAGCCTCGAACGCGCTCACGTCGCTGATCCACCAGCGGTGGTCGCCCATCCGCGCCTGGTCGGAGTAGGTCCAGTTGAGCGTGTTGCCCGAGATGCGCTCGCAGGCGGCGATCGCCTCGCGCATCGAGCAGCTGTGCCCGCGGCCGCCGCCGAGGTTGTAGACCGCCCCGGCCTTCGGCGCGTTGTGGAAGGCCTCCATCGCGGCGCTCACGTCGTTGGTGTGGATGTTGTCGCGGACCTGCTTGCCGTCGTAGCCGAAGACCGTGTACGGGTCGCCGGAGACGGTGCATTTCATGAGGTAGCTGAGGAAGCCGTGCAGTTGCGTGCCCGCGTGCTGCGGGCCCGTCAGGCAGCCGCCGCGGAAGCACACGGTGGGCATGTCGAAGTAGCGGCCGTACTCCTGGACCATCAGGTCCGCCGCCGCCTTGGACACGCCGAACAGCGAGTGCATGCACCCATCGATCGACATCGACGTGTCGATGCCGTTGAAGTAGCGGTGATCCTCGGGCAGCTCGAGCCGCTCGCCGGCGTCGATCAACGGCAGGCGGTTCGGCGTGTCGCCGTAGACCTTGTTCGTCGAGGTGAAGATGAACGTCGCCTCGGGCCGGACCTTGCGCGTGGCCTCGAGCAGGCTCATCGTGCCGTTGGCGTTGACGCCGAAGTCGGTCGGCGGGTCCGAGGCCGCCCAGTCGTGGCTGGGCTGGGCGGCGGTGTGAATGACCGCGGCCAGGTCGGACCCGATGCCTTCGAACAACCGCAGCACGCCCTCGGCGTCGCGAATGTCGAGTTCCACGTTGCGGAACTCGGCCTTGAACTGCTCCTGCAGGCGCGTGGTGGTGCGGGCGGTCGAGGCGTCCGAGCCGAAGAAGCGAGCACGCATGTCGTTCTCGATGCCGACCACGTCGTGGCCCGCCTGGACGAAATGCACCACTGCCTCCGACCCGATAAGCCCCCCGGAACCGGTGACGATCACGGTGGACATCCCTATCCGAGTCTACGAGGCGGTCAGCGCGGAAACGACCAGCGCCTCGTGCTCGCGCACCCACCGGGCGATGTCCTCGAGCGTCTGTGCGGCGCTGCGGCGCGGGCGCCAGTCCGTCAGGGCGTACAGGCGGGACGCGTCCGTCAGGTAGATGCGGACGTCGCCGGGGCGGTCGGAGTCGGCGACCCCCACCGGCACCGTGTTCCCCGTGAGCTCCCGGCAGAGCGCGGTGGTCTCGGCCAGGCTGAGCGAGATCTCGCGCCCGCCGCCGACGTTCACGAGCCGGCCCGCCCACTCGTCCGGCGCGCTCAGCTGCAGGTCGATCAGGTCCACGACGTCGTCGACGTGGATGAGGTCGCGGACCTGCTTGCCGACGCCGCCGTAGCCGATGTAGCTCAGCGGTCGCTGCGTCTGGTGGGCGAGCACCCAGTACGTGAAGACGCCCTGGTCGACCTTGCCCATCTGCCAGGGGCCGGCGATCACGCCGCAACGGTTGATCACCGTCGGGATCCCGAGCACGGCGGCGTAGTCCGTGACCAGGTGCTCGGCGGCGAGCTTGGTGGCGCCGTACAGCGTCCGCGGTCCCTCGAGCGGAAAGTCCTCCGCGACGCCGGGCGAGTCCGTGAGCTCGAACCGGGTTTCCACCTCGTGGTACGGCAGCGCGTCCAGCGCCCCGTAGGGGTATACACGCGAGGTCGAGATGAAGACGACCTGTGCGCTGTCGCGCCGCGCCAGCTCGAGGCAGTGATAGGCGCCGAACAGGTTCGACTGCACGAGGTAGTCCGGTGCGTCGTGCACGCCCGCGAGCGCGCTGGGCTCGGCGGAGCACTCGACGATCGCGTCGACCTTGGGCAGCGCCTGCACGTCGCCCGGCGAGCGCACGTCGCCGTGCACGAACCGCACGCCGGCGGCCCGCAGCCGTGGCAGGTTGAGCTCCGAACCGCGGCGCTTGAGATTGTCGAACGCGACGATCTCCCACTCGGGGTGTCGTTCGGCGAGCCCGACGCAGAGGTTCGCGCCCACGAACCCGCTGCCGCCGGTGATCACGACGCGGTTGGCCACCCGCCTAGACTCGCACGCTTCGCCGCGTCATCGCGGCGTGGAGACGGCCGCCAACTCCGCGGGTGCCGGTTCGCGCGCCGGCGCGTGGGCCGGGACCCGGATTCGCCCGGCCGCGGAGGCGGCGACGAGGATCGCGATCCAGGTGACGGTCGCCAGCACGACGTGGACCCACACGATCCCCGCGGGCAGGTGCAGCTGCCACTGCACGATGCCGACCGCGCCCTGGCAGGCAATCAACAGGCACACCACGGTCATCGCCCGCATCAGCAGCGGGTCCTTGTCGCGCCGGCGGACGATGAACCACACCGCCACGGCCGCCAGCCCGAGCACCGTGCCCGTCGTGGAGTGACGCTCGATCGCCCAGCTGAGCGTCTCGCCGGGTCCGTGCCAGGTGATGCGCTCGACGACGTCGCCGGTGCCCGCGCCGCCCGCGTGCGGGCCGGACGCGGTCACGATCGTGCCGCCCGTCAGCGACGCGAAGCCCAATGGCAGCAGCGCACGCACCGACCACACGCTCAGGCGGTCGCGCGCCGGCGGCCGCGCGCCCGGCTCGAACGTCGCCCGCCACGCCAGCGCGACGTTCGCGACCAGCAGCAGCATCGACAGCAGGAAGTGCATGATCACCCAGCCCGGTGCCAGGTCGAAGATGACCGTGAAGCCGCCCCACACGGCCTGCGCGGCGACGCCGAGCGGCAGCGTGAGCGCGATCAGCAGCAGGTCGCGCCGGAACGGACGCCGGCGCCACGCCATCCACACCGCGAGCAGGCACGGCAGCGCGACGACGCTGGTCATCAGCCGGTTGCCGAACTCGATCATCGAGTGCGTGCTGAGCTCGGGCGTGAGGCTTGCGCCGTCGCAGCGCGGCCAGTCCGGGCAACCGAGCCCCGACCCTGTCACGCGCACGGCCGCCCCGCTGAACACGATGATCGCGCACACCGCGAGCGCCGTGTATGCGACGTAGCGGAACTCGCGCGGCGTGAAGGTACGGCGGAGAACCTGCATCAGAGCGTTCATTCTGCCAGGGGCGCCACGGCCGTCGAGCCCTGCTGCCGGGCGTCAGCCGCGCGCGGAGACCTGCACCAACTCGGGCGCGGGCTCGGCATCGGTCACGGCTTGCGCACCTGCGGCACGCGCTTCCGCCCGGCGGGCGATGACGGGCGTCGTGGCGGCGAACAGAATCTCGATCGCAATCTGCACGAGCCGCACGACGATCGCCACGGCGATCGCGATCGCGGTCGGCATGACCGGCGCCAGCGCGGCCGCGAGGCCCGCCTCGCGCGCGCCGAGGCCGCCCGGGAGCACGAACGCCAACACGGAAACCGCGAAGCCGACGGCGAACGCGCCCGCGACCTGCGGCAGCGCGGAGACGCCCACCGGATAGAGGGCCTCGGCGAGCGCAAACAGCGCCAGCCCGGCGAGGACGAACGAGAGCGCGTACGCGGCCCAGAGGCCGACCAGCACACGCTCAGGCAGCAGCCGCTCGAGCGGGTCGCGCCCGATCCGGCGCAGCAACTTCGCACTCACCGGCCCAAAGATCTTCGGATGCAGGGCGACGACCGCCAGTAGCGGGATCGCGACGGCGAGCCAGCGCGTGGCGTGCCCCTCGAGCTCCGGCAACTCGACGACAAAGTAGCCCGCGACGACGAGCGCGCCCGCCAGGGCAAGCGCGGCCTCATAAACAAGGCTCGCAAGACAACGGCGCTTCGGGATCCCGTAGCGCTCGGACATCGCGATCCGCATTGTTGGCATCAACATGCTCGTCGGCACGTAGCGCGCGAGGGCGGACGTGCACCAAATCGCTCGGGCACGCTTGGGCTCGAGATGCAGATCCAGCCGCAGCAACGACCGGCGCCAGAGCGCGGCGTGCATGACCTGCAGCGCCGCGAAGCCGAGCACGGCCGCCAGGAACCAGCCGAGCTCGAAGCGCAGCCCGTCCGTCTCCAGCTTGCCGATCTCACCGCGCAGCGCGAGCCCCGCGCAGAGGAGCACAACAAGCACCAACATGACCTTCAGCGCCGGCTTGACTCCACGACGACGAAGGAGGCTGCGGACGAGATGGACGTCCCCTGGCATCCGGCGCCATCCTAGCGATCCAGATGCCCTGCGCCGCACCGCTTCCCACGAGCTGGAGCGCCACCGGACCGCGAAGACTTCCCCGATCGAGCTTCAGGTCCGTTGATATGCTGGCGCCGCGCGACGCCCTCCTGAGCCTCTGGTTCGAGGGCTCGGCGCTCTCGCATGGGAACCTCTGCTGCCAGCATCGGTGCGGCGATCCGCCGCACGGTCATCGATCAGTCCCGGCGCGCACACGTCGGCCACATCGGCTCCGCGCTCTCGGTGTCCGATCTGCTCGCCGTGCTCTTCGGCACGACGATGAACGGCACTCCGGACGATCCGGACCGCGACCGCTTCGTCCTGTCGAAGGGTCACGCCGCGCTCGCGCTCTACGCCGCGCTGCACGAGGCCGGTCACCTGAGCGCTGAAGATCTCGACACCTACTGCGCCGACGGCAGTCCGCTCGGCTGCCACCCGGAGCACCCGGTGCCGGGCATCGACTTCTCGACGGGCTCGCTCGGCCAGGGCCTCTCGCTCGCTGCGGGCGCGGCGCTCGCCGCGCGAATGCAGCGGTCCAAGCGCCGTTCCTTCGCGGTGCTGAGCGACGCCGAGCTCAATGAAGGCTCGATCTGGGAGGCCGTGATGTTCGCCGCCCACCACAAGTTGTCCAATCTGGTCGCGATCGTCGACGTCAACGGCCAGCAGGCGCTCGGTTACACGCGCGACGTGATCGACCTGCATCCGCTCGCAGACCGCTTCGGCGCGTTCGGCTGGGACGTGCACGAGGTCGATGGCCACGACACGGAGACGCTCGAGCGCACCATCGCCGGCCTCGATGTCGAGCAGGGCCCGCCGCACGTGCTGCTGGCCAACACTACCTTCGGCTACGGCGTGGACTTCATGGAGTCCAAGATCGAGTGGCACTACTGGCCACTGGACGAACACCAGTACGCGTCGGCCGTCGAGCAGTTGGAGGCCGCGCGATGAGGCCGCAGTTCGCCCAGGGCATCCTGCAGCTCGCCGAGCGCGACGATCGCGTCGCGCTGCTCACCGGCGATCTCGGATTCACCGTGCTCGAGCCGTTCGCGGAGCGCTTCCCGGACCGCTTTTTCAACGTCGGCGTCGCGGAGCAGAACATGATCGGCGTCGCGACCGGCCTGGCCGAGGCCGGCATGGTGCCGTTCGCGTACTCGATCGCCACGTTCGCCTCTCTGCGCCCGTACGAGTTCATCCGCAACGGGCCGGCGCTGCACCAGCTGCCGGTCCGGATCGTGGGCGTCGGCGGCGGCCTCGACTACGGCCACAACGGCGTCTCGCACTACGCGCTCGAGGACGTCGGCGTGATGCGCCTCCAGCCCGGCGTGACGATCGTCGTCCCGGCCGACCCGGCGCAGGCCGCGGCGGCGCTGGAGGCCACGGCCGATCTCGACCGCCCGGTGTACTTCCGCGTCGGCAAAGAGGCCCAAGGCATCCCGGGCCTCGAAGGCCGCTTCGAGCTCGGGCGCGCCGCGCTCATCGGCAGCGGCCGTGACGTCGCGCTGATCGCGCTCGGCCCGATGGCACGCCAGGCAACCGAAGCCGCCGACCGCCTCAACGAGGCCGACATCGGCGCCACCGTGGCCGTGATCTCGTCGCTCAACCCGTCCCCCGAGGAAGACCTCGCGGAGTTGCTGGCGGACATCCGGTTGGCGGTGACGATCGAGTCGCACTACGTCAACGGCGGCATCGGCACGTTCACGGCCGAGGTGATCGCCGAGCACGGCCTGGACTCCCGCCTCATCCGCTGCGGTGTGCGGGACATGCCGCGCGGCGTGACGGGAACCGTCGGCTACCTCAACGAGGAGCACGGCCTCTCGGCAGAGCGCATCGCCGAGACCGTTCAGATCGCGCTCCAGCCCTCCGGCAGGTGAGCGCGCCGAACCTCTCCATCGTCCTCCCGGTCTACAACCAGGAGGATCACATCCGCGGCGTCGTCGAGGGGTACACGACGATGCTCGACCGGCTCGGCGGCACGTACGAGCTGATGCTGGTCACGAACGGCTGCCGGGACAACTCGGTCGCGATCTGCCAGGAGCTGACCGCGGACCACGAGGGCGTCAAGACGATCGACCTCGGTGCGCAGGGCGGCTGGGGCAAGGCTGTCCGTGCGGGCCTGCGCGAGGTCACCGGCGAGACGATCGGCTACACGAACACCGCCCGCACGTCGCCGGAGATCCTCGCGTTGTGCGCCTCGTACTCGCGCGCGTTCCCGAACGTCGTGGTCAAGGCCAATCGCAAGATCCGCGACAACTGGCGCCGCCGTGCGGGCTCGCTGGTATACAACCTCGAGGTCCGCGCGCTGTTCGACCTGCCGGTGTGGGACATCAACGGCACGCCGAAGATCTTCCCGCGCTCGTTCGCCCGCCTGCTCGATCTCGAGCGCGAGGACGACCTGATCGACGCGGAGTTCAACGTCATCTGCCGCCGCGAGGGGTACCCGATCGTCGAGGTGCCCGTGCTCAGCACGCAGCGCCACGGCGGGACGTCCACGACCAACTACGCCTCCGGGGTGCGTATGTACCGCGGGGCGCTCGAGCTGCGCCGCCGGTACGGGAAGATGCCATGACCCCGACCGCGACCGAGCTGGAACCGCGCTGGGCGGAGCACGGCGCCGCGTGGCGCGATCCCGCCGAGGTCGTGTCGGGATGGGAGGGCATCGGCAGCGTCGACCCGGACCTGCTCAAGAGCCGCGCCGACCGCGCGTTCTGGGAGCTGCTCGACCGCCTCGAGTTGACGCTGATCGTCACGCGCGAGTACGAGCACCTGGTGGTCGCCCTCAGCGTTGAGGAAGGCAAGCCGGTGCAGTCGCACCTGCGGCTTCCTCACCCGTCGGGGCTGGCGGTCGACCATGAGCGCGGGATCGTGCACGTCGCCGCGACGCGCAACCCGAACCAGATCTTCGACCTGGAGCCCGTTTGCGGCGCGCTCCCACGGGCGGACATGCCGTACCCCGGCGAGCTGACCGGCCGTCCGCTGCTGCCCGCTCGCTCGCGCTTCTTGCCCGGTGCGCTGTACATCCACGATCTCGCGCTCGTCGGCGGCAAGCTGCACGCGAACTCCGTCGGGCAGAACGCCGTCGTCGAGCTGCTCGAGCACGGCGGACACCGGCTCGCGTGGTGGCCGGGCAGCGTCGAACGCGAAGGCAAGCCGGACATCGGGCGCAACTACCTGCAGCTGAACTCGATCGCGGCCGGACCAGACCTCGAGGGCAGCTTCTTCTCGGCCTCCCAGGCGGCGCCTTCCCAGCGCCGCCCGGGGCACAAGAACTGGCCGGTGGACGGGCGCGGCGTGATCTTCAGCGGCGCCACCCGCGAGCCGGTCGCGAGCGGCCTCACCCGCCCGCACTCCGCCCGGCTTCACGAGGGCGCGGTGTGGGTGGACAACAGCGGCTACGGCGAGCTCTGCCGCCTGGAGGGCGAGCAGTTCACCACCGTCGCGCAGCTGCCCGGCTGGACGCGCGGGCTCGCCTTCGCGGAGGGCATCGCGTTCGTCGCGTCCTCGCGGGTGATCCCCCGCTTTCGACAGTACGCCCCGGGGCTGGACGTCGATCGCAGCGTGTGCGGGCTGCACGCGGTGGACCTTGCCTCGGGCCAGATCGTGGGCAGCGTCCGCTGGCCCTACGGTAATCAGATCTTCGCCGTTGAGGCGTTGCCGCGCGACTTCACGCTCGGCTTCCCGTTCCGGTCAGCGCGTCCCGCGCCCGACCGCACGCGACGGCTCTTCTACGCCTTCGACTTCCAAGGAGAACAACGATGAGTGACTTCAAGCTGCTGATGCTCGGCGCGATGTACGAAAACGGGGGCAACACGACCCACCGCTTCCTCGACGGCCATCCTCAGCTCTACGTCTACCCCTTCGAGTCGCAGCCCGGTTCGCGGCACGTCCAGGACGGGTTCACCTCGATGTTCCCCGTCAAGTACCGCTGGCCCGAGTTCCTGCTCGACGCCACGCCGGCGCAGGATTACCACGCGATCATCGACGAAGAGGGCAAGGTGCGCTCGCGCACGCCGCACGTGTCGAAGTTCCGCCACGAGCCGTTCGACATGAACGACGATGAGCGGCGCGACATCTACCTCTCGATCATCGAGAAGACCGGGCGCTCGCGCGCGAACAACGTGGCGGCGTTCTTCGAGGCCACGCACAAGGCGTGGAAGGACAACGTCCAGACGGGCGAGGAGGAGTTCTACGTCGGCTACTCGCCGATCATCGTGATCGACGCCGAGAAGATCCTCTCGGACATGCCGAACGCGCACTTCCTGCACGTGGTCCGCAACCCGTGGTCCGCGTACGCCGACACCAAGAAGCGCCCGGTGCCGCTGCCCCTGCGCGAGTACATCCTGCGCTGGAACGTCAACCAGAACGCCGCGCTGGCCGCCAAGCGCGCCTTCCCCGAGCGCATGCACATCGTGCGCGCCGAGGACGTCATGGCGGACTCCGTGGGCACGCTGACGACCCAGGTCCTGGAGCCGATGGGCCTGCGCTCGGCCGACTCGCTCGCCGTTCCGTCCTGGAACAGCAAGGAGCTGACCGAGGTCTACCCGTGGGGCACGATCCGCACGGCGACGCCGGAAGCGAACCTGGCGACGGCCAACGAGCTCTCCGACGACGAGCAGACCCAGGTCCGCAACATCGCCCACGACCTGCTCGCGCCGCTCGGCTACGAGAGCTTCCTCGAAGACGGCCAGGCCTCAGAGCCGGTCGCGCTGACCGTCTAGGAGCGGGCGATCCGCGCGCTCGTCACCGGCGCCGGCGGTTTCGTCGGCGCCACTCTCGTCCGGCGGCTGCTGGCCGAGGGCCACGAGGTCCACGCGACCGGCCGCCCCGGGGGGCAGCCGTGGCGGCTGGAAGACGTGCGCGCGGACATCGAGCTCCACGAGGTCGACCTGGCGGATGCCGAGGCCATCGCCCGCCTCGTCGGGCGCGCGCGGCCGGACTGGGTGTTTCACCTGGCCGCGCACGGCGCGTACTCGTGGCAGACCGAGACGCAGCCGATCCTCGCGGTCAACGTGCTCGGGACGGCGGCGCTGCTCGACGCCGCGCTCGACGCGGGAGCGCAGGCGTTCATCCACGCCGGTTCGTCCTCGGAGTACGGCCTCAAGGACCATCCGCCGGTCGAGGACGAGGCGCTCGCGCCCAACAGCACGTACGCGGTCGGCAAGGCCGCGGCCACGCACTACTGCAGCTTCGTCGGCCAGCGTGCAGTCGCGCGGGTGGCGACGCTGCGGCTCTATTCGATCTACGGCCCCTGGGAAGACCCGGGGCGCCTGATGCCGACGCTGGCCGTCCGCGGCCTGCGCGGGGAGCTGCCGCCGCTGGTGGCGCCCGAGACCGCGCGCGACTTCGTGCACGTCGACGACGCCTGTGACGCGTTCGTCCGGGCCGCGCAGGCGCCGGACCTCGAACCCGGGGTCGTGCTGAACCTCGGCAGCGGCCGGCAGACCACGCTGCGCGAGATCGTCGCGATCGCGCGCGAGGTGCTCGCCATCGAAGCCGAGCCGCAGTGGGGCTCGACCGCGGCGCGTAGTTGGGACACGAGCGTGTGGGTCTCCGACCCCCGGCGGATCGAGACCGCGCTCGGCTGGCGCGCCTCCACGGACCTGCGGGAAGGCTTCCGCGATCTGGCCGACTGGCTTGCCTCAGACCCCGATCGGCTGGCTCGCTACGCGTCGGTCGCGCGGCGCTGAGGCGTCGCTAGCCTGCCAGCCATGTCCACGACCGCGTCGACCTCGGTTTCCGATGGAGCGCCCACGCCGTCTCGGGCGCGCGGCCGCCGACTGCGTCTCGGCCTCGGTCGTGAGGACCGGCCGTTCCTGATCCTCCTGGCCGTCGCCGCCGTCATCCGCGCGGCGACGATGCCCTTGTACTTCCCGGCCGTGATGACGTCGATGGACTCGCCTCGGTTCGCGCGCGTCAACCCGGAGCCGATCTTCGGCGACCAGTGGCAGCCAGCCGGGTATGCGGCAGTCCTGAAGGCGCTGCGGGTCGTCACGGATGAGGTGTGGTTCACGATCGCGGTCCAGCACCTGATGGGGCTCGTCATCGGCGTCGTCGTCTATCTCGTGGCCCGCCGGCTGGGCGCTTCCCCCGTGCCGGCGACCGCCGCGGCGGCCGCCGCGCTGTTGTCCGGCGACGTGCTGTACATCGAGCACTGGTTCATGTCGGACGTGCTCTTCCTCCACGTCATCATTCTCACCCTCGCGAGCGCCGTCTTCGGCCTCGTGCCGCGCGTTGACCGGCGCTGGCTGCTGGCGGCCGGGTGCTTCGGCGCCGCGGCGACGCTCACCCGGGTCGTGGGCTTCGTCGCCATCCCGGTCGTCATCGTCTTCGCGGCCGTCTGGGTGGGCGGGCCGTGGCGGCAGCGACTGCGGACCACCGGCGCCGTGGTCGCCGGGGCCGCGCTCATCTTCGGCGGATACTTCCTCGCGTACGCGATCAAGGACGGGCCCCACAGCGGCCTGACCGCGATGGGCGGATGGCAGCTCTACGCCCGGGTCGCCCCGTTCGCCGACTGCTCGCGCTTCGAGCCGCCCAAGGGGACGCGCGCGCTGTGTGAGGACACCGACCCGGCCAAGCGCCCCGGGGTCTTCTACTACACGTGGGAGCCCAGCTCGATCGCCCGCCAGGCGTATCCGGACCAGAACCCCGAGACGAGCGCCATCGTCGGCCGCTTCGCCCAGCAGGCGATCCTCCACCAGCCCGGCGACTACGCGCTCGCTGTCGGGACCGACCTGCTGCGGTACCTGGAGCCGAGCGCGGGCATTCAGCGCGGCTACTCCGGGCAGCCGCGTGAGCTGAACTCGTTCGGATGGCGCAACGCGGACGTCGAGCGGGTGGTCACGAACGGACTAGAGCCCAAGTACGACGGCACACGCGTGCATGCCCCGGGCGCGAGGACGCTGGGTGTTTATCAGCAGTTGTTCCGTGTCGACCGGCTGGCGCTGGTCACCGCGCTGATTCTCGCTATCTTCGGCGCCTTGCTGCTGCGTGGGCCGATCCGCATGGGCGTCCTGCTGTTCGGCCTCATGAGCCTGGCGCTCTACGTCGCGCCGACGATGACGCTGTCCTACGACTTCCGCTACGGGATCCCTCCCGGGATCCTGCTCTGGACCAGCGGCGTGCTCGCGACCGCCGGGCTGCTGCAGCGCCGCTCCAGAAAACCGGCACCGGCACCCGCGGCGTAGCAGGTCAGGACCGGCGCTGAAGGAAGCCCTCGGGGTGACAGGTCACCCCGTAGAGCTCAAGATCACGGCGGACCTCGAACTCGCTTCCTGCCGGCGTGGCGAGCCAGTCACGCAGTGCCGGCAGGACGCCGCGTGGCCATCCCTCGAGCCGCAAAGCCTCGACGTCCACGCACCCGTCTTCGACGACCATGTAGCCGCCGGGGCGGACCAGCGGCGCGTAGAGCTCGAGCGCCGCGCGGGTCGTGTCGTAGACGTGCGCGGAGTCCTCGATGATGAGGACCGAGCGACCGCGCACGAGGTGCGTGACCTGTGCCGCCAAGGCTGGATCGCGGACGTCTCCCTCGAGCAGGGTGATCGTCTTCGACCAGCCCGGGTCCGCCTGCTCGAGCGCCGGAAGCGCCAGGCTCGTGTCGAGCTCCACCCCGATCACCTCGGGCGCCTGCACGCGGCCGTAGGCAGTCAGCGTGGCGAGCCGGTCGCGGAACCACAGGCTACTGGCGCCGAACTGCACCCCTAGTTCAACGACGACTTCCGGGGCGGCGAGCCAGAGCAGGTGCTCGTAGACACGCAGGTCCTCCGGGAACTTACTCAGGTTGACTCCCGCGTAAGAGTCCTGCGTGTGCTGCTGGGCGCGCCGGACCCAGTAGTCGCGCAGCTCGCCCGCTTCGAGATCGACGGCGACCTGTGGGGGCAGCTTGCCGCTCACGCGGCGCCGGTCTTCCGGCCGGCGACGACCACGCGGTCCACCGCGACGTACTGCGGGTTGTGGTCGGGTTCCGCTTTCAGGATCTTGACGTCGTCAACGCCGGCCACCTGCAGCGCCTGCAGCAGCGCCGCCTGGTTGGGAACGAGCGAGATGACCCCGCCGAAGGCGGACAACGGCGTGTGCTCCTGCTCCTCGGCCGGCTCGAGCCTCGCCGCCCACGAAGCGGGCTCGTGCAGCACCCAGCCCGTGACGCCCCAGCCGTGCTCGATCGGCTCCGCCTGCCGCGTGAGCTGTGACTCCACCACGACGAGCGCGCCAGGCTTGGCCAGTGACGCCGCCACTCGCAGCGCGCCGATGGGATTCTCCAGGTGGTAGATCAACCCGAGGACGAGCACGACGTCGAACTGCCCGATCTCGGCGGGGTCCACGTCGTAGACGCTCGCGGTGCGCACCTGCAGCGCCTCAGGTGAGATCGAGAAGTGGTCGCGCAGGAGCTCGGCGCGGCGCGTGTCGATCTCGCGCACGTCGAGAGCCAGTACCGAGTCGGCGCCCCAGGCCAGCGCCCGGTGCGAGAAGTAGCCCTCGTGCGCGCCCAGATCGACCACACGGCCGCCGGAGGCCAGCGCCTCGCGCATGAGCGGCTCGATCAGCGCCTCCCGCGTGGCATGTACGCTGGGCAGCTCCGGGTGCATCGCTTCCACCTGCACCTGGTCGGTCAGCGCCCAGGGGTACATGAACCCGACGTCGCCGTCGAGCTCCGCCTGGAGCGCTTCCGAGATCTGCGTAGGCCGGTCCTGCTTGCCTTTGCGCCATGGGAGACGTGGCATCGCGTGCAACCTAGCGGCTCATGATGGTGGGCGCGGCCTCGGCGATGACCGACTTGGCCTCGGCGCCCGAGACGTTCGTCACCGTCAGCATCGAATGCCCGGTCTGCCGGTAGCGGGCCACGACGGACGGCACGAAGACGCCGTAGTGCTCGCGCTCGGCCATGCGCACCCAGAGGTCGAAGTCCTCCCAGCCGTAGAGGCGCCGATCGCGCCGGTAGCCGCCCATCTCGCGCAACCGGGCCGTCCGGATCATCGCCATCGCGTCGATGTAGTTGCCAGTGCGGAACCGGGTCGGGTTCCAGCCGTAGATGTTGAGCAGCCCGACGGGCTCTTCGTCACGGAACCGCTCGGCGGAGCCGTACGCGTAGGCCGCTTCCGGGTCGTGCTCGAGCGCGGCAAGCAGCGCCGTGAACGTCTCCGGCAGGATCTCGTTGTCCGCGTCCAGCACGAAGCAGAACTCGCCACGGGCGAGCGCCAGCACGCTGTTGCGCGCGTCGGCGAGACCGCGGTTCACCGGGTGGCGGAGCAGCAGCACCGGCGCGGTGTCGTGCTCGCGCACCCACGCGTCGGCGGCCGCCAGCGACCCGTCCGTGGACCCGTCGTCGACGACCAGGATCTCCCACGAACGTTCGCGCGAGCGGAGCACCGAGTCCAGCGCGCCGCGGATGTGCGATTCGTAGTTGAACAGCGTCACGAGGACGCTCACCTTGGGCCGCGCGCCGAGCCAACCTTGCGAGCGCCGGTGGACCACGACGTTCGGCCGTGCGCGCCCCTCGACCCGCTGCGTGAGCTTCTCCAGCGACCGGCGCGCGTCCATCAGGTCCAGCCGCAGCGCCTTCAGCACGCCGCGCTCCGGCGCCTCGTCGGGCGTGCCCGGCACGAGCTGCGCGAGCACCGCGTCGTGCTCGGCCTCGGTCCGCGAAGGTTGGGTGAAGAACGGGTGCTGCGCGTTGGGCAGCGGACGCTCGTCGAGCTCCCGCGCGGCGGCGATCAGCTTGTCCGCCGCGGCGCGCATCGGAAGCTGGTCACGCAGAGTCTCATAGGCCGCGGTCTGGATCTCCCAGCGCCGGTGGCCGTTGAGCAGCAGGTGCTCCGCGAGGTGGCCGAGCGTCTCGGGCGCGCCGGACAGGAAGTGCTCGCCGGGCACGAGCGGCTCGTAGTCCACCGAGGACTCGGTCACCACCACGCAGCCGTTGGCCATCGCCTGCACGATCCGCAGCCACTCGAAGTACGGCGTGTCGCCCTGGTGGATGTTGATGAGCACCTTGCTGCGGTTGAGCAGGTTCCACTTCTCGTCCTCGGCGACGTACGTCTCGGACGCCTTGAAGTTCGGCCGCGAGTTGTCGGACAGCACGAAGCGGCAGCGCCGATCGCGCAGCGGGCGGGCGGCCTGCGCAAGGTGCACGAGGCGCTTCTGGCTCTCGGCGCCCATGAACAGGACGTCGATGTCGCGCTCGACGTCGGGCGACAGCCGGTCCCACGCGCCCGTGTGGCCGAGTTGCAGGTGCTCGGCCTCGATGCCGTGCTCGCCGAACGCCCGGACACCGAGCCGGTTGATGTCAAAGACACGGCCGGCCCGCGGGGCGAAGTGCACGTTCCAGTCGAAGAAGGGCGTGTTGGGCTGCTCACCGCAGATGTACATCGTGCGAGCGAGCACCTCGTCGGCCGGCCCGATCCGGCCGTGCATGAGCGTGAAGTACTCATGCGGCGGGATCACCGCATAGACGAGCCCGGGGCGCGGCGCAGGGAAGTCTCCCCAGTGGAGACTGGTCGCGACGCCGGCCGCCTCGATCTCGTACCGGAGGGCGTCCTGCAGCTCGGCGAAGAAGTGGTTCTGCCTCGGAGCGAGGACGAAGGCGACCTCCAACATGGCGCGCATCTTAGGATGTGAGCCATGACGGTCGACTTGGCAGATTTCGTCAACGGCACGCCGGGGCGATTCGTGCCGGCCCAGATGCGAGGAGAGCTCGTCGAGGTCCAGCACCTCGCCCGCTACGCGTGGGCCACCGCGCTGGCACCCGGGCGCCGCGTGCTCGACGCGGGCTGCGGCCTGGGCTACGGCGCGGCGATGCTGGCCGACGCCGGGGCCGAGTCGGTCACCGCGGTCGACGTCGCCGCCGAGATCGTCGACGTCGCGCGCGACCAGGCCGGGGACCACGTCACCTTCGAGGTCGCGGACCTGCGGTCGCTGCCGTTCGGCGATGCCGCGTTCGACCTCGTGGTCTGCTTCGAGGTCATCGAGCACATCGAAGAGCAGGAGACCGCACTCGACGAGCTGCGCCGCGTGCTCGCTCCCGGCGGCGTGCTGGTGGTCTCGTCGCCGAACCCGGACGTCAATGTGCCGGGCAATCCGCACCATGTGCGTGAGCTCACGCCGGGCGACCTCGAGTCGCTGCTCGGCGCGCGCTGGAACGCGGTGCAGATCCTGCAGCAGTACGACTTCGAGGCGTCCGTGGTGCTCACGGCCGACGCCGTCGCCGACGGCGCGCGCGTGGCCCCCGCCGAGGTGCGCAAGCTCGCGGCCGGCAACGCCGGCAGGCAGCCGTATTCGATCGCGATCGCCGGCGACTCGGTGCCGGAGGTCGGCAACCTCGTCATGCTCACCTCGTCGTTCGAGGTCC
The DNA here is from genome assembly GCF_027587175.1 of Solirubrobacter deserti. Taxonomy (GTDB): domain Bacteria; phylum Actinomycetota; class Thermoleophilia; order Solirubrobacterales; family Solirubrobacteraceae; genus Solirubrobacter; species Solirubrobacter deserti. The sequence continues at coordinate 31,677 of NZ_JAPCID010000032.1, read as the reverse complement.
GTGACTGGGTCGAGCGCTTCGACGCCCAGCAGAGCATGCTGCAGGAGCAGGCCGACTTCCTGGCCGCGACGCAGCGCAAGCAGCTCGACATCGACGACCTGCGCAAGCGCCTGGTCGAGGCCGAGACGGCGTTGGCCGAGGTCCCGACGTTGCACCAGCGCGTGCGCACCGCCGAGTCCGCCTTGCACGACCTCGCCGGGCGCCTCGAGGAGGAAGCAGCGCGGGCCGAGCGCGCGCAGCGCGTCGTCCACGACCTTCAGACGTCCATCAGCTGGCGACTGACCCAGCCACTTCGACGCGCCAAGCGACTGCTCGGCCGCTAGACAGGAACTTGCGAATGCCCGACTCCACGAACACGACGATCCTGGCCAGCGCAGTCGCGAGCGACCCGCAGTGGCAGATGCACATGGGCGAGCGCTTCGCGCTCGAAGGCATCCTCGCCACCCTCAAGCCGAAGCTCGCGATCGAGATCGGCCGCGCCGAGGGCGGAAGCCTGCGCCGGATCGCCACCCACAGCGGTCACGTGCACTCGTTCGACCTGGTGCCCGAGCCCGACGCACTGCGCGACGAGCTCGACAACGTGACCTTCCACACGGGTGACTCCAGCGTGCAGGTCCCCGAGTTCCTGGCCTCCCTTGCGGAGGCTGGCGAGAACGTCGACTTCGTGCTCGTGGACGGCGACCACTCCTCCGAGGGCGTCAAGCGCGATGCGCTCGCGCTGCTCGAGTCCCCCGCGTGCCGCAACACGACGATCGTGTTCCACGACGCCGCGAACGACGACGTCCGTCGCGGGCTCGACGAGGTCGACTTCGCCTCGCACCCCAACGTCGCGCTGTCGATGCTGGACTTCGTGGCCGGCTTCCTCGTCGAGAAGGGCCCGTACGCGATGCACATCTGGAACGGCCTCGGCGTCGTCGTGCTCGACAACGGGGAGCGCGAGGGCGACGTGATCGTCGAGGCGTGGCGTTTCGACGCGTCCGACGTCCTGCGGCGCGCCCGCGCGTCGATGACCGCTCCGCCGGCCGCCGCAGCCCCGCCGGCCGCGCCCGCGCATGCCCCCGAGGCGACTCCCGTCCCGGCCCCTGAGGCCAAGAGCCGCTTGCGCGTGGCCGCACTCGCAGGCGGTGCCGCAGTGGCTGCGCTGGCCGCCGGTTTCACCGCCGGCAAGCGTCGCTGAAGCACCTTTGACGCGACTCAGGGCTCATCCGGCCGTTGCTACGGTCAATGTTCGTGCCGACGGCCGCTGAGACCCTCGATCCTGCGCACGCGGCCGCTCGCACGCGCGAGCCGGCCATCGTCGTCGATCACCTCCAGAAGACCTTCAGGCTTCCGCACCGGAGGTACTCGACGCTCAAGGAGCGCGTGCTGCATCCGTTCAGCAGCAGCACGTACGACGAGCTGCACGCGGTGCACGACGCGACGTTCTCGGTCGCCCAGGGCGAGTTCTTCGGCATCGTCGGCCGCAACGGCTCGGGTAAGAGCAGCCTGCTCAAGTGCCTCGCCGGGATCTACAACGCCGACTCGGGTTCGGTCGCGATCGCGGGCCGGATCTCGCCCTTCATCGAGCTCGGCGTGGGCTTCAATCCCGAGCTGACCGCGCGCGACAACGCGATGGTGAACGCGATCATGCTCGGGTTGAGCCGCAAGCAGGCCCGTGAGCGCTTCGACTCGATCATCGAGTTCGCAGAGCTCGAGGAGTTCATGGACCTGCCGCTGAAGAACTACTCCAGCGGCATGGTCGTCCGGCTCGCGTTCGCCGTCACCGTGCAGGTCGACGCCGAGGTGCTGCTGATCGACGAGGTACTCGCGGTCGGGGACGCCGCGTTCCAGGCCAAGTGCTTCGACCAGTTCCACCGCCTCAAGGCCGAGGGCAAGACGATCGTGTTCGTCACCCACGACATGAGCGCGATCCAGCGCTTCTGCGACCGCGCGATGCTGGTCGAGCGCGGGAAGATCATGTCGATCGACAGCCCGTCGGTGATCGCCCGCGCCTACAACGAGCTCAACTTCGGACAGATCCTGTCCGAAGGCGCCGGCCCGCGGATGATCCCGGACGTCGCCGAGATCAAGGAGGCGTGGTTCGAGGACGCGGACGGCAAGCGCGTCACCGCGCTCGAGCACGGCGCACGCATGGCGATGGCAATGGAAGTGCGGTTCCACCAGGCCGCCGAGGACCCGTGGTTCTCGCTGCACGTGCGCAACCCCGCTCGCCACGTCGTCTTCTCCACCGGCAGCACCCTGCACCTGACGACGACCGGCGCGTTCACGGCCGGGGAGACGGTCGTGGTCCGGGTCGAGCTCGAGAACTGGTTCTCGCCCGGGGAGTACACGATGACGCCGACCATCGCGGCCTCCGGCGGCACCGACGTGCTGGACGTGCGCGAGGATCTCGCCACGCTCGACGTCCACGGGCGCCCGCTCGGCGGCGTGGTCGACATCCCGCACACCTTCGAGGTCCACCGCTCGTGAGCGTCAGCACCCCGCACGTCGTCCAGCGTCCGTCGGTCATCGGCTCGGACTTCAAGCGCTTCTTCGCGCTCGCCTGGACGCTCGCCGTCACGGACTGGAAGCTGCGCTTCTACGGCTCCGCGCTCGGTTACGCGTGGACGCTCGCGCGGCCGTTCCTGTTCTTCGGCGTCATCTACTTCGTGTTCACGGAGATCGTCGGGCTCAATAAGGACGTGCCGAACTACGGCATCGTGATCCTGTTCTCGCTCGTGCTCTTCAACTTCTTCGGAGAGGCCACGGGCGGCTGCGTGTCGTGCCTGGTGGTGCGCGAGAGCCTGCTGCGCAAGGTGCGGTTCCCGCGGCTCGTCATCCCCACAAGCGTGATCCTCGTGGCGCTGTTCAACCTCGGGATGACACTGATCGCGGTGGTCATCTTCGGCGCGTTCTCGGGCGTGTATCCGAAGTGGAGCTGGTTCGAGCTGATCCCGATCATCGTCGCGTTCACGATGTTCGCGGCCGGCGTCGGCCTGCTGCTGTCGGCGCTGTTCGTGCGCTTCCGCGACGTCGAGCCGATCTGGGACGTTTTCACCCAGATGCTGTTCTACGCGTCCCCGCTGCTCTACGTGGCGTCGAACGTGCCGGAGAAGTACCTGGACCTGTACATGCTCAACCCGATCGCGACCCTGTTGACCGCGACCCGTCACGTGGCGGTCGATCCGAATGCGCCCGAGCCGTGGGACCTCGTCTCGTCGCCGGAGCTGCTGCTGATCCCCGCGGCGCTTGTGGTGGGGCTGCTCGTGCTCGGCGCCTGGGTGTTCAGTCGCGAAGCGCCGAAGATCGCGGAGAACCTATGAGTAAGACGACAACCGACTGGCAGGCCCGGGCGGAGGCCGCCGAGGCGCGCGTCGCCGAGCTCACCGCCGAGCGCGCCCGCCTCTGGGAAGAGAACAACCGCCTGCGCACCGAGCGGCGCGAGATCGAGTACTACGAGCGCCTCGCGACGCAGATGCAGACGTCGCTGTCGTGGCAGATCACGTCGCCGCTGCGCACCGCCAAGGTCCTCAACGCCAAGGTCCGCCGCAAGCTCGAGCAGCGCCGCGAGAGCTGATGACGCCGGTCATCACGGTCGCGATCCCCGTCTACAACGGGGCGCGCTATCTCGACGAGGTGCTGAGCGCGGTGCGGGCGCAGCGGGTCGACGCCGAGGTCGAGCTGCTGATCATGGATTCGGGCTCGACCGACGGGTCGCTCGAGCTGGCGGAGCGCTACGGCGCGACGATCCACCGCCTCCCCAAGGGCGAGTTCTCGCACGGTGGCACGCGCAACCGGATGGTCGAGCTGGCGCGCGGCGAGTACGTGGTGTTCATCACCCAGGACGCGACGCCCGCGCACGACGGCTGGCTGGCGGCCGTGCTGGAGGGCTTCCAGCAGGCGGACGACGTCGCGCTGGTGTTCGGCCCGCACGACGCGCGCCCGGACGCCTCGCACATGATCAAGTGCGAGATGGAGCGCCACTTCGCCACGTTCGGCGACGGCATCACGCTGCAGCGCCTCGGGCGCTCCGCGCGTGAGATCGCCGACTATCGGGCGTTCCCCGGCCGGCTGAGCTTCTTCTCCGACGTCAACGGCGCCGTGGCCAAGTGGGCCTGGCGGCAGATCCCGTACCGCACGGTTCCGTATGCGGAGGACCAGCTGCTCGGGCGCGAGATGATCGAGGCGGGCTTCGCGAAGGCCTACCACCCGGAGATGCGCGTGCTGCACTCGCACGACTATCCGCCGGCCCAGTTCTTCCGCCGCTACTTCGACGAGTTCCGCTCGCTGCGGGAGGTGCTCGACCACGTGGAGGTCGCGCACCCGGTGCGCACGCCGATGACGGTCCGGGGCCTCGTCGGCCACGACAAGCGCTGGCTGCAGCGACAGGGGGTGAGCGGCCGCGCGTTGGTCAAGCCGCTCGCCGTCTCCGCGCGCCACCACGCGCTGCGCCAGGCGGGCGCGATCGTGGGCACGCGCGCCGACCGGGTGCCGCGCCCGCTGCGCAAGGCGCTCTCGCTGGAGGGCCGCGACTCGTTCACGCCGTTCGACGTGCCCGAGAGCCCGCTGCTGGCGACGACCACGCAGCCCGACGCCAAGCCGGTCGAGCTCACCTCGAACTGGGACTGGGCGTTCGCGAAGGACTTCTATCCGCTGCGCCAGGCCGAACGCGTGCCCCACTCCGGCGACGCGACCGGTCCGTGGACGGTCGCGTGGGTGCTGCCGCCGTGGCGCGTCGGCTCGGGCGGGCACACGACGATCTTCCGGCTGATCCGCCAGCTCGAGCTGCGCGGGCACCGCAACGCGATCTTCGTGCTGGACACGCACGGCCACGTGCGCGACCGCGGGTCGGTGCTGCGCACGGAGATCCGCGAGCGCTTCGTGCCGGGCGTGGAGGCCGAGGTGTTCGTCGGGCTCGACGACTTCGACTCCGCCGACGTGGCGGTGGCCACGGGGTGGCAGACCGCGGGCGCGGTGCGCGACCTCCCCAACTGCCGCGAGAAGGCCTACCTCGTGCAGGACCACGAGCCGGAGTTCTACGCCACTTCCGCGCAGGCGATCTGGGCGGAGGACAGCTATCGCATGGGCCTGCGCTGCATCGCCTTCTCCACCTGGATGGCCGACGTGCTCCGGGACCGCTACGGGCTCGATGCGCGCTGGTTCGAGTGCGGCACCGACCTCGACGTGTTCCAGTTCGCCGGCCCCGAGGGCCGCGACAACGAGATCATCCCGGTCTACGCGCGGCGCGAGACCGAGCGCCGGGCGGTCGATCTGGCGATGGCCGGGCTCGCGGTGCTGGCCGAGCGGCGCCCGACCATCCGCCCGGTGTTGTTCGGGTCGCGCCAGAAGAGCAAGCTGCCCTTCCCGGCCGAGGACCTCGGCGTCGTCGCACCCCAGCGCCTGGCCGAGCTCTATCGCCAGTCGGCCGCCGGGATCGTGTTCTCACTCACGACGCACTCCCTGGTCGCGCAGGAGATGATGGCCAGCGGGCTGCCGCTCGTCGAGCTCGAGGGCGAGAACGTCGGCTCCGCGCTCGGCGCGAGCGGCGAGCGCGCGATGCTCGCGGCGCGGCGCCCGGACGCGATCGCGGATGCGCTCGAGCACCTGCTCGATCACCGCGAACAGGCGGCGGCGATGGCCCGCCGGGCACGCGCCTTCGTGGAGGAGCACACCTGGGACCGGGCGGGCGATCAGATCGAGTCGGCGTTGCGCGAGTTCCTGAGCACGCCCCTGCACTGATGCGCCGCGTCCCGGCGCCGCTTGCCGCCCTGATGACGACCGCCCTGCTGCTGGCGGTCACGTGGGCGGCGTTCACCCCCGCGTTCCAGGCGCCGGACGAGCAGTCGCACTTCGCGTACACGCAGTTCTTCGCCGAGACGGGCGATCTCCCCGGCGACCCCGGGAAGCCGATCTACTCCAGCGAGCACATCCACGCCGCGCAGGCGGCCGGCTCGGACTATGTGATGGCGCAGCCGTTCATGCGCCCCGAGTGGAGCGAGCGGCGGCTGCGCGTGTGGCAGGACGGACATGCGCGCGAGCCGCGCGACGACGGCGGCGGCCCGCACTCCGCGGCCGGCTACCCGCCCGCGTCCTACGCGTGGGAGGCGATCGGCTACCGGCTCGCGGGCGGCGACTTCTTCGACCGGCTGACCGCTGCCCGCATCTTCTCCGCGCTGTGGCTGCCGGTGACCGTGCTCGGCGCGTGGCTGCTCGCCGGGGAGCTGTTCGGCCGTCGCCGCGAGCTGCAGGTCGCCGCGGCGGCGGTGCCGGCGCTGCTGCCGATGTTCGCGTTCGTCTCCGGGTCGGTGAGCCCGGACGGGATGATGTACGCGCTCTGGTCGCTGGTGCTGTGGCTCGGGGTCAAGGCGCTGCGTACCGGCCTCACGCCGGCGCGGGCGTTCGTCCTGGTCGCGCTCGTCGGCGCGGCCTGCCTGACGAAGGCGACGAGCTACGCGTTGCTCGCGCCCGCGGCGCTCGTGCTCGGGGTCGGGTTGTGGCGCTCGTCGCGCCGGCTCCCCGTCGCGGGCGCGGCCGTGGCGGCCATCGCGGTGTGGGTCGCGCTCGCTGCGCTGGTGGGGCGCGCGGTGGGTGGCGACATCGTCGTCAGCGCGACCGGCACGCGCCCCGGCGTCCGTGGGTTCGGCTCCTACCTGTGGGACTTCTACGTCCCTCGGTCGCTGGACGACTACCCGCCGTTCGACACCTTCCTCGTCGGCAGCTGGGCCGCGTTCGGGTGGCTGGAGGTCCGGTTCGACCGCGGGCTCTACCTCCTCGCGGCCGCCGCAGTCCTGCTCGTGCTCGGCGGCGCCGGCTTCGCGCTGTGGCGGACGCGCTCCCGTGTCGACCCGTGGACGGCGGCGTTCGTGGCGCTCGCCGTGCTCGCGCTGCTGGGCGGGCTGCACTGGACGGACTACCGCCTGAGCCTGAGCGAGCAGCCGTTCATGCAGGGCCGCTACCTGCTGCCGGTGGGGGCGCTGATGGGCGCCGCCGCCGCCGGGGCGCTGACGCTCGTGCCCGCGGTGCGCCGCTCGACCGCACTCACCGCCGGCCTGGCGTTCCTGTTCGCGGTGCACGTCGCCTCGATCGGCCTCCTCCTGGACCGCTTCTATGCGTAGGACGTTCGCGATCCTGTTCGTGGTCGGCGTGGCCGTGGCACTGGCGTCGCTGCTGCGCCAGACGCGGCTCGAGTACGTCGCGGGCGCGCCACCGCAACTGCGCGTGGTCGACCTGCGACCAGGTCAGCAGCTCTGCCAGGGTCCGATCGACCTCCCGGAGGGCGCGCGCGTCGAGCGCGTGTCGCTGCGCGCCACGGGCGCGCTCACGATCACGGTGCGCGACGACCGCGACGCCGTGCTCGGCCGGGGCAGCACGCGGGCGGCGGGCGGCGACCTGATCGCGCCGGTCGGGGCCGTGGCCTCGCCGCGGCCGGTGCGGGTCTGCGTGGAGGGCGAGGGATCGCTGTGGGGCGCGCCCGCCACCGCGTCCTCGTTCGCCACGACCCTGGACGGGACGGACGTGATCTATGACCTGGCGCTGCGGCTCGAGCGCTCGCACAGCACCCGCCTGATCGCCGCGCTGCCGCGGGTCTCCGCGCGCGCCGCGGTATTCAACGCGGGCGGGCCGTGGCTGTACGCCCTGCTCGGGCTCGCGCTGCTGGCCGGCGTGCCGGCGCTGCTGGCCTACGCGGCCACGCGCTCGACCCAGTCCCACTCGCCCGAGCACAGCGACGAGACGTCCTGAGGCGCGACGGTCACGAGCGCCTCGGCCGCGACGAGCTCGAAGACCACGCGCCCGACGACCCCTGGCCGTGAGTCCCCGGGCCGCAGCGACCCGCCCGGGCGGAACAGCCGCACGACGTGCGACCCGGCGTCGACCTCGATCTCACCGACGCCCAACCAGCTGCCCGCGGTGTTGACGCCGCTCGCCGACCCGATCAGCTTGCCGTCGAGGTGCACGGTGAGCGGCCGCTCCGCTCCGCCACGCACCCACACGCGGTAGCGACCGCCGCGAGCGAAGTCGACCGGCCCTTCGATCCGGCCCTGGCCGCCCGGGATGAGCACGTCGTCCGCCTCGGCGGTGATGTCCCAGCCGATCGGGACGCCGACTTCGAGCGGGTCGAGCTCGGCGGACGTGCGCGCCGGGGCGGCGACCAACCGCTGCGCGGGGCCGAGGCGGTCCGCGAGCGAGCGCACCGCCGCGCAGGAGGGGCGCGCCGCCTGCTGCTGGTCCGTGCCGAGCGACAGGTGCTCCAGCGGCCGCGGAGCGTCCGCGTCCTTGCGCCACAGCTCGTAGTACGCGTTGCCGTACACGCGCGAGAAGTTGCTCGGCGGGCGCGACGTCTCCGGGCCGCGCCGCAGCAGCAGCCCGTCCCAGGACTCCACGTAGGCGGGCTTCAGCTGGTCGGAGTCGAAGCTGCGCCCGAAGATCGGCTCCGGCCGGGTCAACGCGACGGGCTCGGGTGAGTAGGCCTCCGGCCCGACGTTGAGCTGGATGTCGCGCCCGAAGTACTTGGCGTACTCCTCCCACTCCAGCGACAACCAGCGCCCGCCGCCGGTGTGCTCGACGGCGTCCTCGAGCGCCGTGAAGCGGTCCGTCGGCGCGAGCTGGGTGGTGCGGTAGGCGAGCGCGTCGGAGCCCAACAGGCCGGCGACGAGCACGAGCCCGGCGAGCACGCCGGCCACACGCACCTTGCCCAGCAGCCACCACACGCCGAGCGCGGCGGTGAAGACCGCCATCGGCGAGAGCACGACGAGCAGCTTCGCGTGCCCGTACGGGGACAGCCGCGGCTCGGCCACCAGCGCCACCGCAACCGCCGGGACGAGCACGAGCAGCGCCGCCCAGCGGCGCTCGCGCAGCTCGCTGAAGACGCCGGCGACCACCAGCAGGCCCGCGACGATCAGCGCCGCGATCGTGAGCACCTCGAACGGCGTCCCGGGCTCGAGCGGGTACCGGTAGTCGTCGCGCAGCCACACGCCGAGCGCCTGATAGAGCGGCAGCGGACGCACGAGGTAGCCGAGCACCGCGGTGGAGTCGTCGGTCGCGGCCCCGAACTGGTCGCTGGCCGTCTGCCCGAACGCGATCGTGTCCTGCAGGAACGGCGCGATGGCGACCAGGAACACGGCGCCCGCGACCGCCGCGGCGAGCACGATCGCGCGCGGCGAGACGCGGGGGCCGCGCTCCGCGCCCAGCGCCGCGACGAGCAGCACGCCCGCGAACACGGCCGCGTAGGCCGCGGCCGCCGTGGAGATGATCGCGATCGCGGCGGCCAGCGGCAGTGCCGCGAGCGCGACCGGACCGGGGGCGAGCCGGTCGTCCAACGCGACGCGCCCGATCGCGGCCGCGGTGACCAGACAGCCGACCACCGCCGCCTCCTTGAAGCCGCCGTGCAGCGCGTAGTTGTACGCGAGCCCGGAGCCGACCGCGAGCACGGCGGCGGCGATCGCCGCCCAGGCGGGCAGCCGGCGCGCCCGCGCGAGCTCGGTGAAGGCCATCGCCGTGACGCCGGCCAGAAAGGCGATGAACGGCTGGTAGAGCGCGGGCAGCGCGACCGGCAAGATCCAGTTCAGCGTCGCCAGCAGCCCGTGGATGCCGAGCGGATACGACACGTTCAGCGTGCCGTTGACGACCGAGACCGCGGTCGACGGCGGCGCGGAGCTCAGCGAGTCGCCCGTGTCGATCAGCCGGTCGACCATCAGCCAGTTGAGCGCCGGGTCGTTGACGAAGTTGTACCCCGCCCACGTCCAGTGCCCGGTGGCCAGCACCGGGGCGAGATAGAGCACGTACGCGAGCAGCCCGGCGAGCGCGGCGGGTGTCCGCACCGGACGCAGCCAGCCGCGGCGCCCGAACCACAGCCCCAGCGCGACCAGCACGAGCGCGACGGCGGCGGCGACGGAGCCCGGTAGGCCGAGCAGAAAGACGGGTAGCACGACCAGCACGAGGATCCACGCGCCGAGGCCGACGAGCACGCCGTCGGGAAGCTCGGTGCGTGCCACGCGCTCAGCGAGCAGGCCGACGGCGCCGGCCATCAGAAGCAGGATGATCGGCGCGATCACCCAGCTGGTGAAGGTCGTCATGGGCGAGCCACGTTAGCGGCGGCCTCCGGGCGCCGACCGGGCGTCTCGCTAGCCTGTGGCACGGCCGCACGCCCGCAACTCTCTCCCGTGCCGGCCGTTCCAACGCTCAATGCCCCGCAACCTGGCCATCGTTCCCGCCTACAACGAGCAGGGCGCCATCGGCGCCACGGTGCTCGACATCCGGGAGCACGCACCTGACTTCGACGTGCTGGTGGTCGACGACGGCTCGACGGACGACACGGCCGCCCTCGCCCGGGCCGCCGGCGCGAGCGTCCTGGTGCTGCCGTTCAACCTCGGCATCGGCGGGGCGGTGCAGGCCGGCTACAAGTACGCGCTGGAGCGCGACTACGACGTCGCCGTGCAGGTGGACGGCGACGGCCAGCACGACGCGCGCAACATCGGCGACCTGCTCGCCTACCTGCACACGCACCCGGAGCTCGGCCTGGTCACGGGCTCGCGCTTCATCGACGGTGAGGAGGAGCTGGGCTACCGGTCGTCGGCCACGCGCCGCCTGGGCATCCGCTTCTTCGCCCGCGTGCTGTCGACCATCGTCGGCCGCCGCGTGACCGACCCCACCTCGGGCTTTCGGATGGTGCGCCGCCGCGGCATCGAGCTGTTCGCCCGCGACTACCCGCACGACTACCCCGAGGTCGAAGCGGTGCTGCTGCTGCACTTCCACAAGCTCAAGGGCGCGGAGGTGCCGGTCCGGATGCGTCCGCGCACGACCGGGGTCTCGTCGATCAACGCCAGCCGCTCGATCTACTACATGGTCAAGGTGCTGCTCGCGATCTTCGTCGGCCTGCTGCGGGCCCGGCCGGTGGTCGAGGCCGGCGATCCGGCGCCGGTCGCCGCCCAGCAGACGCTCTGATGGACAACCGGATCCAGATCGTCGCCATCTTCGCCACCGCGCTGCAGTTCGCGGTGGTGTTCGAGCTCGTCCGGCGGCGGCGGCTGATGGAGCGCTACGCGCTGCTGTGGATGCTGTCGGCCGCGATCATGCTCGGCCTGTCCATCTGGCGCGGCGCGCTCGAGGAACTCGCCCAGCTGATCGGCATCGCGTACGCGCCGTCTGCGCTGTTCGTGATCGCGTTCGGGTTCGTCCTGCTGCTGTTGCTCCACTTCTCGCTGGCGATCTCCCGGCTGGCCGACGAGAACAAGCTGCTGGCCCAGCGCGTCGGGCTGCTGCAGCAACGCGTCGACGAGTTGAACACGGAAGCCGCTCCCGAGCTCGAGCCGGCCGGCCGTCGGTCCTGAGGCGCGTGGCGCACGCGCCCGCAGTGGCGACCGTGATCGTCGCCTACGAGTCGTCGGCCGAGCTGCCGGGCACGCTGGCCGCGTTGCGCGCCCAGCTCGAGCCCGGGGACGAGCTCGTCGTCGTCGACAACGCGTCGTCGGACGCCAGCGGCGCCGTCGCGCGCGCGGCCGGGGCGACCGTGCTCGAGCTCGAGCGCAACGTCGGGTTCGCGGGCGGCTGCCAGGCCGGCGCGGGCGCCACCTCGGCGCCGCTGCTGTTCTTCCTGAACCCGGACTGCGTGCCCGCGCCCGGCGCGCTCGCGGCTCTGCGCGCCGCCGCGGCCGAGCGGCCGGACTGGGGCGCGTGGCAGGCGCTCGTCACGCTCGAGGGCGGCGAGCAGGTCAACACCTCCGGTGGCGTGACGCACTGGCTCGGGATGGGCTGGGCCGGCCAGGTCGGCGCGCCGGTCGCCGCGGCCGGCGAAGCGCTGCGCGACGTCTCGTTCGCGTCCGGGGCGGCGCTCGCCGTGCGTCGTGAGGCCTGGGAGGCGGTCGGCGGGTTCGATCCGGAGTACTTCATGTACAGCGAGGACCTGGATCTCTCGCTGCGGCTCCGGCTGGCGGGCTGGGGCGTCGGCATCGCACCCGCGGCGCGCGTGGAGCACGCGTACGACTTCGACAAGGGCGCCTACAAGTGGTTCCTGCTCGAGCGCAACCGCTGGTGGACGGTGCTCGGCGCGTATCCCACGCGGCTGCTGGTCCCGCTGCTGCCGGCGCTGCTCGGCGCGGAGCTCGCGCTGCTCGTGGTGGCGGCGCGCGGCGGCTGGCTGCGCGAGAAGCTGCGCGCACAGGCCGCTGTGCTGCGGTCGCTGCCGTGGGCGCTGCGGCGGCGGCGCCGCGTGCAGGCGCAGCGCCGCGTGCCGGTGCGCGTGTTCGCCGGCGGCCTGAGCGCCACCCTGGACTCCCCCTTCCTCGGCCCGGTGGCCGAGCTGGCGCCGGTCCGCACGCTGCAGGCCGCGTACTGGGGACTCGTGCGAAGGCTCGTGCGTGTCTGAGTCGATCACGCAGACGGATCCGAGCCCGTCCCGGCGCCGGCGCGTGCCGGGGGCGCTGGCCGCACTGCTCGCCGCGACGGCGATCCTGGGCGTCGCCTGGGCGCTGATCCTGCCCGGGTGGCAGGCGCCCGACGAGAACTCGCACTACGGCTACGTGCAGTCGCTCGTGGACGGTCCCGGGCTGCCCGGCGAGCCGGACCGGCCGCTGTTCGCGACCGAGCAGAGCCGCGCGGCGGACGCTGTCAACGCCGACCAGACCGCCGCTTCGCTGGTCACCCGGCCCGAATGGAGCCGCACCGCCTTCGAGCGCTGGCGCGAGGCCGAGCGCGAGCTGCCGGACGCGCAACGCTCGGACGGCGGCGGCCAGAACGCCGCGCGCTCGAACCCGCCGCTGGCCTACCTGCTCTACGCCGCGCCGTACGCCGCGGCCGGGGGCGGCGGCGTGTTCGACCGGCTGGTGTGGATGCGGATCGTGGGCGTCGTGTGGCTGCTGGTGACCGTGGCCGCCACGTGGGCGCTCGCGGGCGAGGTCTTCGGGCGGCGGCCGCTGTTCCAGCTCGCCGCCGCCGCGCTGCCGGCGCTCGCGCCCATGCCGACGTTCATCAGCGCGTCGGTGACGCCCGACGGCCTGCTGTTCGCGCTCTGGACCGTCGCGCTGTGGCTGGGGGTGCGGATGCTCCGGCGCGGCCTCACCGTCCGCTCCGGCGTCGCGTTCATGGCGGTCGTGGGACTCGCGTGCTGGGTGAAGGCCACCAGCTACGCGCTCGTGCCGGGCGCGCTGCTCGCGTTCGCGATCGCCGCGTGGCGCGTGCCCGGCGGACGGGCGCGGGTCGCGCTGCCCGGGCTCGCGGCGCTCGTCGCCGTGGTCGGCGGCTGGCTGGTGACGGCGCGCATCCTCGCCCGTCCGGCTTCCCAGCAGCTGACCAGCGCGGCGACCGCCTCCGGGCTGGACGTGCGCGAGCTGGGCTCGTACCTGTGGCAGTTCTATCTGCCGAAACTGTGGTTCATGCAGGACTTCTTCCCGTCGGTGCCGATGGGGCTGCCCGTGGTCGACGTGATCCTCAACGGGGCGTGGGCGCGCTTCGGCTGGCTCGAGATCGAGTTCCCCGGCTGGGTCTACTGGGCGCTGACGGTCCTCACGCTCGCGGTGGCGGTCGCGGCGGCGGTCGCCGTCTGGCGAGCCCGGACGACGCTGGACCGCGGCGTGCTGGCGTTCCTCGCGCTGGTCGCGTTGACGCTCGTCGCGGGGCTGCACTGGCAGGAGTACCAGCTCAAGCTCTCGTCCGGCGCGCCGTTCATGCAGGGCCGCTATGTGCTGCCGCTGATCGGGATCGCGGGGCTGGCGTCCGCCGCGGCGCTGCGGCTCGTGTCGGCACGGCTGCGGGGCCTGACGTTGGCGGGGATGGTCGGCGGCCTGTTCGCGCTGCAGGCGTTCTCGCTCGCCCTGACGCTGGAGCGGTTCTATGCGTAGGCCGGCGGCGGTACTCGCGGCGCTGTGCGTGTTGGTGGCCCTCGCGCTGGTGGCGGTCGGCCTGACGCAGCGCTCTTCGCTGGCGTTCACGCTCGGCGTGGCGCCGGCCGTTCCGGCGGCCGAGATCGCCGCGGGGCAGACCGTGTGCCAGACGGCGATCGCGGTGCCGGAGCGGTTCGATCGCGTCGCGGTCTGGCTCAAGCCCTCCGGAGGCGGTGGGCCCGCGCTGGAGGCGCTGGTGCGCGACCGCACCTCCGGCCTGCCGGTGATCGCGCGCGGGACGCTCCCGGCGGGCTACCGCGAGGGCGAGCGCGCGATCCCCGTCGACGCGGTGCCCGCGGGCCGCGACGTCGACGTCTGCCTGCGCAATCGCGGGACCGGCCGCGTGCAGCTGGTCGGCAACGCCGATGCGGCCTCCCGCCCGACGACGGCATACGTCGAGGGCAATCCCACGCTGACCGACATCACGCTGGTGTTCGAGCGCTCGCCCCGGTCGCTGCTCGCCCAGGCCGGCGCGATCGCGGACCGTGCGAGCCTGTTCAAGCTGAGCTGGATCGGCGGCTGGGCACTGTGGGTGGTGGCGGCGCTCGTCCTGCTCGCCGTCCCGGCGCTGCTCGTCCGCGCGCTGCGGGGGGTGCAGTGACGTGGAGCTGAGCGTCGTGCTGGTCAACTACAACGGGGCGGACTGCCTGCCCGCGACGCTGGCCGCGCTGGCCGCGCACACCCGCTCCGAGCACGAGGTGATCGTCGTCGACTCCGCCTCCACGGACGGCTCCTGGGAGGGCTTGGACGGCGTCCGCGTGCTGCGCTTCGAGCAGAACGTCGGCTTCGCCGCGGGCTGCAACCGCGGCGCCGAGGCGGCACGGGCGCCGTACGTCGCGTTCGTGAACTTCGACGCGAGCGTCGAGGACGGCTGGGACGAGCCCCTGCTGGCGCTGCTGCGCGCCGACGCCGGCGTGGCGGTCGCCACCGGCCTGCTCGTCTCGCCCGACGGGGCGACGCTCGAAGCCGTCGGCCTGGAGATCGCGCCCAACACGGCGACCTACGGCCGGATGGAGGGCCTGCCACGCTCGGCCGCCCCCGCCGGCCCGGTCGAGGTCGTCGCCGCGTCCGGCGCGCTGACCGTCGTGCGCCGCGACGAGTTCCTCGCGCTCGGCGGCTTCGACGAGCTGATCTGGATGTACGGCGAGGAAGCCGACTACGCGCTGCGCCTCGAGGGCCGGACCGTCCTGCATCCGGGCAGCGCGATCCGCCATGAGATCGGCCACGCCTCCGGGCCCCGCCAGTCCGAGACGCGCCTGTACTGGCCGGCGCGCAACCGCCTGATCAACGCCGCGCGCCACCTCCCGCCCGCGGCGCTCGCGCTGTCGGTGGCGTCCTCGCTCGCGTTCGACGTCGTGTCGGCGGCGCAGGTGCGCGAGGCCTGGGCCGTGCGCGCGCTCGCGCGCGGCTGGCGCGACGGGCTGCGGTTGATGCCGCGCGTCCGCCGCGAGCGTACGGCGGAGCAGCGCGCGCGGGCGGCGGCGAAGCTCGTCCCGCTGCGCACCGCGGTCCGCGAGCAGCGCCGCCTGGAGCGGCTGCGCGCATGACCTTCAACCCCGCCGCGCCGCGCCGCGGCGTGCCCGCCTGCGAGGTGCGCGCGTGACGCGCGTCGTGGTCATCTCGGCCGAGCCCGTCGGAGAGTCGATGCTCGGGTCCGCGATCCGGGCGTACGAGCTCGCACGCGCGCTCGCGCCGCACGGCGAGGTGCGGCTCGCAGCGCCTGAGGGGGGTGACGGCACGGCCGACCTCGAGTTCGCGCGCCACGACGCGCGGGCGCTGCGGCCGCTGCTCGAGCGCGCGGACTTCGTCATCACGCAACCACCGTGGCCACACGTGATGGCCGAGCTGCGGCGGTCGCCCGCGCGGCTGGTGTTCGACCTCTACGACCCCGAGCCGCTCGAGAACCTCGAGCTGCTCGCGGGGCGGCGGGCGCTGCTGCGGCGCGGCGTGGCGACGCTTACGCTCGACCGGTTCATGGCGGCGCTGCGCGCGGGCGAGCACTTCCTGTGCGCGTCCGAGAGCCAGCGGGCGCTCTACATCGGCATGCTGCTGGGCGAGCGGCTGCTGCCACCGCGGGCCTACGACGCCGACCCCACGCTGCGCTCGCGGCTCTCGGTCGTCCCGTTCGGCGTCTCGGACACGCCGCCGGGCACGCCCAGCCCCGGGCCGCGCGAGCTGCTCGACCTCGACGGCGAGCTCGTGCTCTGGAACGGCGGCCTGTGGCCGTGGCTGGACGCGCCGACGGCGATCCGGGCCGTGACGGCGCTCGACCGCGACGCCACGCTGCTGTTCATGGGCGGAGGCCGCGCGCTGGAGGAGGCGCGCGCCGTGGCCGGCGACCATCCGCGCGTGGTCTTCAACGCGGGCTGGGTGCCCTACGAGCGCCGCGCGGCGTGGCTCAACCAGGCCGACTGCGCGATCTCGACGCACCGCGACCACCTCGAGACCCGGTTCGCGTTCCGGACGCGCCTGCTGGACTGCTTCTGGGCGGGCCTGCCGATCGTCGCCGCCGGCGGCCAGGACCTCGGGGCGCGCGACGAGCAGGCCCACCTCGGCGCGC
The DNA here is from genome assembly GCF_027587175.1 of Solirubrobacter deserti. Classification (GTDB taxonomy): domain Bacteria; phylum Actinomycetota; class Thermoleophilia; order Solirubrobacterales; family Solirubrobacteraceae; genus Solirubrobacter; species Solirubrobacter deserti. Next base: position 15,264 of record NZ_JAPCID010000032.1, on the reverse strand, counting down.
CGGCGCCGCCCGGCGCCATCGCGGCCACCGCCGCCGCGCTCGAGCGCGTGCTCGACCGCGGCCGCGACGCGTACGGCCCGGCGCTCGCCGCCACCGCCGAGCAGTTCCGCTGGTCGCGCGTCGTCGCGCCGCTCGTGGCCTGGCTGCAGGACCCTCCGCCGCGCCGCGCCCGCTCCCTGCCGCCGCAGCCGCGTGACGTCGCGTTCCGCGCCGCGCTGCGCGTGCTCGGGAGGTGGCCGTCGCTGTGAGCCGCGGCCTGTCGCGCAACGTCGCGGCCAACATGGTCAACGCCGGCGCGACGATCCTGTCGTCGGTGCTGACGGTGCCGATCGTGCTGCACTTCGTCGGGCTCGACGGGTTCGGCGTCTGGACGCTGGCGCAGACGGCGCTCGTGTACGTCGCGACGGCGGAGACCGGGTTCGGGCCGGCGGTGCAGCGGTACGTCTCGGTGGCGCGCGGCGCCGGGACGCTCCACGAGGCCACCCGCGTGGTGTGGTCGGCGGCGGTGTTCTATGTCCTGCTGGGCGCCGTGATCGCGGTCGCGACGGTGCTCGCGGCACCGACCATCGTGGACCTGTTCGACGTGCCGGGCGAGCTGCGCGCGGACGCGATCGCGATGTTCGAGCTCGTCGGCCCGGTGATGCTGCTGACGCTGCTCGTGTCCGGTCTGGCCAACGTCCAGCAGGGCATGGAGCGGTTCATCAGCGGCACCGTCGCCACGGCGGTCTCGGTGCTCGTCTTCCTCTCCGTCGGGGCGGCGCTGCTCGCCGCGGGACGCGGCCTGCGAGGCCTGGCGGAAGCGGCGCTCGCGCAGTTCGCGGTCGCGTTCGTCATGCGCTCCTGGATGGTCCGAGACGTGCTCACCGCCGGCCGTCCTGCTCTGGTCACGCGCGCCCAGGCTCGCGAGCTGATCAGCTTCTCCGCGCGCATGCAGGTCAACGTCATCTCCACGCTCGTGAACTCGCAGACCGACAAACTCGTCGTCGGGCTCATCTCGAACACCGCGACGATGGGCGCCGTCGGCATCGCGTCCCAGCTCGCGGAGGCGATGCGCTTTCTCGTCGGCGCGTCGCTCGGCCCGTTCGTCTCACGCTTCTCGACGCTGCACGGCCAGCGGGCCGAAGAGCAGCTGGCGCGCCTGTACCACCGCATCGCGGGCGTGTGGTTGCGCATGTGCGCGGGCCTGACGTTGATCGCGCTCGTGATCATGGTTCCGCTCGTGGACGCGTGGCTCGGCGATGAGGCCGGCGACACGGCGCTCTACGCACTGCCGCTGACGGCTGCCTACGGCGTGAACCTGATGGCCGGCGTCGCGTTCGCGTACCTGCGCGCGGTCGGCAAGCCGGGCGCGGAAGCGGGCCTCGGCGGGATCGTGATCATCCTCAACGTCGTGCTGACCGTCACCCTCGGCGTGCTCTTCGGCCCGTTCGGCGTCGTCTTCGCCACGCTCGCGGCCTACGTGGCGGGCACGATCTGGTTCTTCGCGCGGATCCCCGGGTTGATCCCGCCCGACCCCGGCACGGAGCGACCGTCGTCGGCCAAGGTCGCCGCGGCGGGCGTCGCCTCCGCCGTGCTCGCCGGTGGCTGGGCGCTGCTCATGGCCGCGCTGCTGCCGACGGGCTACGCGCTGGTCCCGCTGCTCGCCGGAGCGGGCCTCGCCTTCGCCGGCTTCGTGGCGGTCGCGGCCGGCGGCGTGCGCGGGCTGGTGCCGCGATGAGGGTCGAGATCGTCATCCCGAACTGGAACGGCCGCGACCTGCTGGCCGCGGTGCTCCCGACCCTGGCGGACCAGACGTTCGGCGACCAGCTCATCCGCGTGGTCGACAACGGCTCGACCGACGGCAGCGTCGAGTACCTGCAGGCCGAGTGGCCCGGCGTCGAGATCGTCGCCTTCGACACCAACCGCGGCTTCGCGCCGGCGGTCAACGCGGGACTGCGGGCCGGCGAGAGCGAGTACGTCGCGCTCGTCAACAACGACATGGAGCTCGAGCCGCAGTGGCTGGAGCGGCTCGTCGCCGCCCTCGACGCACATCCGGACGCGGGCGCCGCCACCCCCAAGCAGCGCTCGGCGAAGGACCGTTCGCGGCTCGACGGCGCCGGGGACGCGCTGCTCAGGACCGGCGCCCCCACGCGCCGCGGCTTCAACCAGCCCGACACGGGCCAGTACGACACGCCCGAGCGCGTGTTCAGCGCCTGCGGCGGCGCGGGTCTGTTCCGGCGCGCGGCCCTCCAAGACGTCGGCCTGCTCGACGAGAGCTTCTTCGCCTACCTCGAGGACGCCGACTGGGGCTTTCGCGCGCAGCTGCGCGGTTGGACGACGGTCTACGTGCCGGATGCGGTGGCCTACCACCACGGCGGCGCGACGACGGGCCGCGTCCCCGGCCGCGAGCGCTACCTGATCGCCCGCAATCACATCGCGTTCCTGCTCAAGAACTACCCGACGCCGTGGCTGCTGCGCTCGTCGCCGTTGATCGTCGCCGGCCTCGGCCACATGCTGCTGACCGCGGCCCGCGAGGGCCAGGGCCGGATCGTCGCGCGCGGCTGGCGCGCGGCCGTGCGGCGCCTTCCCGCTACGCTGCGCGACCGCCGTGCGATCCAGGCGCGGCGCGCAGTCGCCCTGCCCGCGCTCGAAGCCGCGGTGTTCGGCCGCCCCACCGTGAACGGCACGCTGATGAAGAGACTGATCGAAGGCCTGTGGCTCGAGCGCGCCATCCAGGCGGCCCTGCGCGCGACCGGCCTGGGCGGCGTGCCGCCCGCGCCCGCGACCACGCCGGTCGGCCCGCCCACGCGCTACGACGTGGGCCCCTTCACGCTCGACGCCGCGCTGCGCTACAGCGCCGTGATCGACCTGCTCTCCGACCACTTCCACCCGCAGGTCAAGATCCTCGAGGTCGGCTCCGGCGCCGGCGGCATCACCGAGTTCATGCCGTTCCCGGTCACCGGCCTGGACGCCGCGTTCGACCGCACGGAGGGCAACGCGACCCCGTACCTGACCCGCGTCCAGGGCCGTGCCCAGGCCATGCCGTTCGCGGACGACGAGTTCGACCTCGCGATCTCGGTCGAGGTCTTCGAGCACATCCCGCAGGACGCGCGCGCCGCCGCGCTCGCGGAGATGGTGCGGGTGACCAGGCCGGGCGGGCGCATCATCGTCACGTTCCCGTCGGGCGAGGCCGCGAGACGGTGCGACCTGCGGCTCAACGAGGCCTACGAGGCCCGCTACGGCCAGCCGCACCCGTGGGTCATCGAGCACATCGAGGAAGGCGTGCCCGACACCGAGGCGATGCGCGCCGTGCTCGCCGAGCAGGTCGGCCCCGGCGGCACGGTGACGGTGCACCGGCACGCGAACGAGCGCGCGTGGCTGTTCCAGCAGCTGGTCTACAGCGCACGCGAGAAGTTCCTCCTCACGTTCGCCCTCGGCCTGCACTTCAAGCCCGGCGCGCGGCTCGTCTTCCGCGCGCTGCGTGGTCGCAACGCCGAGCCGGCGTACCGGACGATCCTCGTCGCCGATCTCGCGCCGCGGGACTCCCGCTAGCCTGCTGCCCTCGAGTGACTGCAAGGCCTGATGCGAAAACGATCCGGGGTGACCGATACTTTTCGGCGCGGGTCCCGTTGTGGATCTTGACTGATGCCGATCGCTGACAACATCGCGCTCGCCGTCCCCGAGACGCGCGAAGCTCCTCCCCGCCCACCGACCCAGCCGCTGCTCGGCGTCCCGGTCGCGCTGACGGACTACGAGCGCACGCTCGACTGGATCGACGAGGCGGTCGCGGCTCGTTCGCGGGAATACATCTGCGTCGCCGCCGTGCACACGGTGATGGCCAGCCAGGAAGACCCGCAGCTGCGCCAGGCGGTGCTCGGTGCGAGCTTCACCGTCCCGGACGGCCAGCCGCTGGTGTGGGCGTTGAAGGCGCTCGGCCACGAGCTGGGCGACCGCGTGTACGGACCGACGCTGATGGACGAGGCCTGCGCCCGCGCGGCTCGCACCGGCCTGAAGATGTACCTGTACGGCGGCCGCAACCAGGGCGCGCTGGCCCAGCTCACGCGCACCCTGCGGCTGCGCCACCCGGGCCTGAAGATCGTCGGCGGCTACGCGCCGCCGTTCCGCGCACTCACGCAAGCCGAGGAGGAGCATGTCGCGCGCGACATCAACCGCTCCGGCGCGGACGTCGTGTGGGTGGGCATCGGCGTGCCCAAGCAGGAGAAGTGGATGGCGCGGATGCGCCCGCGGCTGACGGCGCCCGTGCTGGTCGGCGTCGGCGCGGCGTTCGACTTCCACGCCGGCCTGGTGCCGCAGGCCCCGCCGCGCATGCAGCGGCTCGGCCTGGAGTGGCTGTTCCGCCTGATGCAGGAACCGCGGCGCCTGTGGAAGCGCTACGCGCGCTACAACCCGCTCTTCGTGCTCGGCTTCGCGCGTCAGTACGTGCGCCACCGGACGGGGCGCTGAAGCTCCTCGCGCTCACCGCGCTCCTGCTGTTGGCGCTGGCGGTCCCAGCGCGCGCTGACGTCTACGACGACAACCCGGCCACGGCTTCACGCGGGCCGGGCGACGCGTGGATCTTCGCCCGGGGCGCCGACGGCACGATCCTCGAGCGTCACCTGAGCAACGGCGCCTGGACGGACTGGTCCTCGATCGGTGGCCAGCCGAGCTCCGGCCCGGCCGCCGTCGCGGCGGGCGGGAACATCCACGTCTTCGTGCGTGGGGCCGAAGGCGCGTTGTGGGAGAAGGTCTTCTCCGCGGGCGCGTGGTCGAACTGGGTGTCGCTGGGCGGATATCTCACGTCCGCACCCGGCGCGACGGTCCGCCGCGGGGTCGAGTCGATCGACGTCGCCGTGCGCGCCGGCGACAACTCGATCGTGATGCGCTCGCGCAATCCCGGCGGGCCGTGGCAGGACTGGGAGTACCGCGGCGGCCACGCGACGTCCGCTCCCGCCCTGGACTCGTGGTCGCCGGATCAGCTCAACGTCTGGACTCGCGCACCACAGGGCTCGCTCGGCGTGATCACCTGGGACGACGGCGCGTGGACGTCCTGGCAGGACCTCGGCGGCGCGTTCCACGGGGCACCCGCCGCCGTCTCGCGCATGCCCAACGTCCAGAACGTCTACGTGCGAGCGACCGACAGCACGCTCGCGGTGCGCTCGTGGTCGCTGACCGGCCACTGGACCCCGTGGGTGCAGTTCGACCCGCGCCCCGTGACGTCCTCGCCGGCCGCGGCGGCGGACGGCCCGCACCACGAGTGGGTCGTCGCCCGCGGCGGCACCGGCCTGTTGTACCGCGAGTGGCGCGGAAGCTGGTCGGCGTGGACCGACATGGGGCCGGTCGCCGTGCCCGCGCCTCCTCCGCCCCCGCCCGCGAGCCCGCCGGCGCCCTCGGGCGACGTGAACCTGCAGACCGGCCTCGGCTGTACGCCCGTGGGCGGCCAGGTGCGCGTGCGCATCGCCGTCCGTCAGACCAAGCAGCGTGTGGTGCGGATCGTGTTCTTCACCAAGGGCAAGGGCCGCGAGGTGCGCACGGACCGCAAGGCGCCGTTCGACGTGCGCCTGAAGGTCAATCGCCCGGCCGGGAAGTCGGGTCGGATCTACGCGCGCATCTACTACCGCACGAGCGCGAAGGGCAAGCTGCGCCGCAAGACCGTGACCGACCGCTACACGGTCTGCCGCTAGCCTCCAAGGTCGCCTATGCGCTATGACGTCTCCGTCATCGGACTCGGCCGGATCGGCCTCCCGCTCGCCCTGTCCTTCGCCGACAGCGGCCTCTCGGTGCTCGGCGTGGACACCGATCAGAACCGCCTGCAGGCCATCCGCGAGCGGCGCATGCCGTTCAAGGAGCCCGGCACCGACGAGCTGATCGCGCGGGTGCAGCTGGACGCCACGAGCCACGCCGCCGAGGCCGCGCAGGCCCGGGCGATCGTGCTCACGCTCGGCACGCCCGCGATGTCGCACATCGAGATCGACATCCGCGACATCCGCACCGTGCTGGACGACCTGCTGCCGCACCTGGTCGAGGACCAGCTGATCGTGCTGCGCTCGACGGTCGCCCCGGGCACGACCGAGTTCGTCGCGGGCTACCTCGAGAAGCACCGCAGCTTCACCGTCGGCGAGAACCTGTTCGTCGCCCACGTGCCCGAGCGGATCGCGGCCGACAAGTTCATGGAGGAGATCCACTCGCTGCCGTGCATCGTCGGCGGCGTCGGCGAGGCCTCCGGTGAGCGCGCGGGCCAGCTGTTCGAGCCGCTCGGCGCGCCGATCGTGCAGACGTCGCCCGTGCAGGCCGAGCTGGCGAAGATCTGGACCAACATCCTGCGCTACGCGACGTTCGCGCTGCCGAACCTGCTGATGATGGACTGCGAGCGCCATGGCGCGAACGTGTTCGACGTCATCGAGCTGATCAACCGCGACTATCCGCGCGGCGGGATCAAGATGCCCGGGCTCACGGCCGGCACGTGCCTGCGCAAGGACTTCGCCTTCAGCGAGGAGCGCTCGAGCGCGCCGGGCATGCTGCTCGCCGTCTCGCGCGTCCACGAGACCGTGCCGCTGTTCCTCGTCGACGGCGTCAAGCGCCGGCTCGCCGGCACGCTGCGTGAGAAGCGCGTCGCCGTGCTCGGGCTGGCGTTCAAGGCCGACACCGACGACGAGCGCGACAGCCTCTCCCACAAGCTGATCCGCCTGCTCGAGCGCGAGCTGGCCGACGTCTCCGTCCACGACCCGATCGTCGCGACGCCCACGAGCTCGTTCGAGGACGCCGTCACCGGCGCGGACGTCGTGGTGGTCGCGACCAACCACAGCGCGTACTCGACGCCGCAGGCCCTGCGGACGATCGCCGAGCTCGCGCCCGAGGCGTTGATCGTGGACCCGTGGAACGCGCTCGGCACGGCGCAGGTGTTCGCCTACGTCGCCGAAGTCGCCGCGCTGAGGGCATGAGCATCTGCGAAGCGATGCTTGAAGCGACCGCCAACTCGCGCCCTGGCGCGAGTCGCGGTGGTCGCCCATGAGCTCGAAGGGCTGGGCGGCCTTCGCCGCCATGTCGCTGATCTGGGGCGTGCCCTACCTGTTCATCAAGGTCGCCGTCGACGACGGCGTCTCGCCCGTGTTCCTGTCCTTCGTGCGCGTGGCGATGGCCTCCGCCGTGCTGCTGCTGTTGGCGTGGCGCGCGGGTGTGCTGGCCCAGCTGCGCGGACGCTGGACGTGGGTGGCGGCGTACGCGGTGATCGAGATCACGCTGCCGTTCCCGCTGATCGCCGCGGGCGAGCAGTACGTCTCGTCCTCGCTGACGGCGATCCTGATCGCGTCCGTGCCGCTGATCGTTGCGCTGCTGGCCATCCGCTTCGACGCCGCCGAGAAGGCCACGGGCCTGCGCCTCGTCGGGCTGCTGATCGGGTTCACCGGCGTGATCGTGCTCGTCGGCATCGACGTCGCCGGCAACGCCGACGAGCTGCTCGGCACGGCGCTGATCCTGATCGCCTCGTGCGGCTACGCCGCGGCGCCGATGATCCTCAAGCGCAAGCTCGCGGGCGTGGACGCGCGGGCCGCAATGGGCGCCAGCCTGCTGATCGCTTCCGGCCTGCTGCTGGTCCCGGCCATCTTCACCGCGCCGTCCGAGACGCCGACGGGCGACGCGATCGCTTCGCTGATCGTGCTCGGCCTCGTGTGCACGGCGCTCGCGCTGGTCGTCTTCCAGTTCCTGATCCTCGAGGTCGGGCCGGGGCGCGCGCTGGTCATCACGTACTTGAACCCGGTCGTCGCGGTCGCCCTCGGCGTCCTGATCCTCGACGAGAGCCTCGGAGCGGGCGCCGTCGCGGGCCTGCTGCTGATCCTCGCCGGGTCCTGGCTTTCTACTGACGGTCGCATGCCGCCCGGGCTGCGACGCACACGGGCGGTCCCAGCATGAGCAGAGTCCTGGTCACCGGCGGCGCGGGCACGATCGGCGCCGCGGTCGTGCGGCGCCTGGTCCGCGACCCCGACTTCGAGGTCCGTGTCTCCGACCAGCGCGACGCGCCGACGTGGATGCGCGAGGCGTGCGAGGTCCACCGCGGCGATCTGCGCGACGTCGAGGAGGCGCGCAAGGCCATCCGCGGCTGCACGCACGTCATCCACCTGGCGGCGATCGTCGGCGGGATCGCGAACTTCCACAAGCTCCCGTACACGCTCACCGAGGTCAACAACGCGCTCTACAACGGCGTCTTCCGCGCCGCGCTGGACGAGGGCGTGGAGCGCTTCACGTACGTCTCGAGCTCGATGGTGTTCGAGAACGCGACGCAGTACCCGACGCGCGAGGACTACCTGCCCGAGTGCCCGGTGCCGACGTCCGCGTACGGCTTCTCCAAGCTCACGGGCGAGATCTACTGCCTCGCCGCGCACGCCGAGCACGGGCTCCCGTACACCATCTGCCGCCCGTTCAACGCCTACGGGCCGGGCGAGATGCCCGAGAACGAGCCCGGGATCGCGCACGCCGTCCCGGACCTGATCCGCAAGTCGCTGCAGCGCCTGCACCCGCTGCCGATCTTCGGCACGGGCGAGCACACGCGCACGCTGACGCACGTCGACGACATCGCCGACGGCATCGTCACCGCGACGGGTCACCCGGACGGGCTCAACGAGGACTTCAACATCTCGGCGTCCGAGGAGATGACCGTCGCCGAGATCGCGAAGCTGTGCTGGCGGCTGTCGGGCAACGACCCGGAGGCGCTCGAGTTCGAGCACCTCCCGAGCTTCGAGGTCGACGTCGTGCGGCGCTGGCCGTCCGTCGAGAAGGCCGAGCGCGTGCTGGGCTGGAAGGCGAAGATCGGGGTCGAGGAGGGCATCGCGCAGACCGTCGAGTGGCTGCGGGCCCAGGAGGCCTGAGCTGCCCAGCGCGCTGATCACCGGCATCACCGGCCAGGACGGCTCCTACCTGGCCGAGCTGCTGCTCGAGAAGGGCTACGACGTCCACGGCATGGTGCGGCGCGCTTCGACCGAGAAGTTCGACCGGCTCGAGCACCTGCGCGACCGCATCACGTTCCATCAGGCCGACCTGCTCGACCAGCGCTCGCTGGTGGACGCGCTGCGCGCCGCCAAGCCGGACGAGGTCTACAACCTCGCCGCGATGTCGTTCGTGGCCGTCTCCTGGATCCAGCCCACGCTGACGGCCGAGTTCACGGGCGTGGGCGTGACGCGGATGCTGGAGGCGGTGCGCGAGACGTGCCCCGAGGCGCGCTTCTACCAGGCGTCGAGCTCGGAGATGTTCGGGAAGGTGCTCGAGACGCCGCAGACCGAGCGCACGCCGTTCTACCCGCGCTCGCCGTACGGGGTGGCGAAGGTCTACGGGCACCACATCACGGTCAACTACCGCGAGTCCTACGACCTGTTCGCGACGTCCGGGATCCTGTTCAACCACGAGTCGCCGCGCCGCGGGCTGGAGTTCGTGACGCGCAAGATCACCTGGCACGCCGCGGCGATCAAGCACGGCCGGCGGGACAAGCTGCAGCTCGGCAACCTCGACGCGCGCCGCGACTGGGGCTACGCGAAGGACTACGTCGAGGCGATGTGGCTGATGCTCCAGCACGACCGGCCGGACGACTTCGTGATCGCGACGGGCGAGATGCACACCGTGCGTGACTGCGTGCAGGTCGCCTTCGACGAGGTCGGGCTGGAGTGGGAGCGCTACGTCGAGATCGACGACTCCCTCAAGCGCCCGGCCGAAGTCGATCTGCTCGTCGGCGACGCCGGCAAGGCCAAGCAGCTGCTGGGCTGGGAGCCGACGACGAACTTCGAGCAGCTGATCCGCCTGATGGCCCGCGCGGATCTCGACCTGCTCGCCAAGTAGGCTGAGTGGGCGTGAAGATCGGAATCGTCGGACTCGGTTACGTCGGTCTGCCGCTGGCGGTCGCCTTCGCGGAGGCGGGCTGCGACGTCATCGGCGTGGACATCTCACCCGAGCGCGTGGCCGCCATGCGTGAGGGCCGCTCGCACGTCGAGGACATCCCGGACGCGCGGCTGCAGCTCGTGTCGGATCTGTGCACGTTCACGACCCGCTACGTCGAGCTGCACGAGGCGGACGCGATCCTGGTGTGCGTCCCGACGCCGCTCACGCGCAACCGCGAGCCGGACCTCGGGCCGCTGCTGAGCTCGGCGCGGGCGCTGGCGGGCGTGATCCGGCGCGGCCAGACGGTGATCCTGGAGTCCACGACGTTCCCGGGCACCACGCGCGAGCACATGGTGCCGCTGCTCGAGGAGTCCGGACTGCAGGCGGGCGCGGACTTCGCGCTCGCGTTCTCGCCCGAGCGCGTGGACCCGGGCCGCACCGACTACACGCTGCGCACGACGCCGAAGGTCGTCGGCGGGCTCACGCCGGCGTGCACGGAGGCGGCGGTCGCGATCTACGAGAAGGTCTGCGATCAGGTCGTGCGCGTCTCCACGCCCGAGGTCGCGGAGCTCTCCAAGCTGCTCGAGAACATCTTCCGCTCGGTGAACATCGCGCTCGTGAACGAGATGGCGATGCTCGCCGACCGCATGGGGATCGACATCTGGGAGGTCGTCGAAGCGGCCTCCACCAAGCCGTACGGCTTCATGCCGTTCCAGCCCGGGCCCGGCATGGGCGGGCACTGCCTGCCCGTCGATCCGTTCTACCTCACCTGGAAGGCGCGTGAGTACGACCTCTCGACGGAGTTCATCGAGCTCGCGGGCAAGGTCAACCAGCAGATGCCCTACTTCTGCCTGGAGAAGGCCGAGCGGGCGTTGAACGACGTCGGCAAGCCGGTGCGCGGGTCGCGGATTGTCGTGCTCGGTGTGGCCTACAAGGCGGGCGTGGGCGACATCCGCGAGTCGCCCGCGCTGAAGATCATCCGGCTGCTGCGCGAGCGCGGCGCCGACCTCGCCTATCACGACCCGCACGTGCCCGAGCTGCCCGACTTCGGGCTGCGCAACTCGGAGCTGTCGGTCGTCGACGGGGCGGATCTGGCGCTGATCGTCACCGCGCACCCGTCGGTGGACCACGCGGACGTCGCCGCACGGGCGCAGCTGACGATGGACCTGCGCGGCGTGACGCGCTCACTGGGCGCGAACGCGTTGCAGCTCTAGCGGCGGACGACCGTCTCGCAGTTCTTCACGCGATCCGTCCGGTCGACGACGGCGCGATCCCGGCCCGTGCCACAGTCGATCGTGTCGCGGGTCCGGTCGCGGGCGTGGACGAGGTCGTTCCCGCGGCCGGCGTCGATGGCGTCGCGACCGGCGCCGCCGTCGATCTCGTCCTGCCCGGTGCCGGCGAAGATCCGGTCGTCGCCGCCGTCGCCGAGCAGCTGGTCGGGGCCCTTGGTGCCGATCAGCTCGTCGGCGCGGTCGGTGCCCGCGATCTCCGTCCAGCCGCCCGTCTTCAGGCACAGCGTGGTGTCGCGGTCGGCCGGGCGGCAGTCGACCTTGTCCGCGAGCGCCGGGGTCGTGGCCGTGAGCGCCACGACGGCGGGCAGCGCCAGATAGCGCAACTTCATGTGTTCCTCCTTGACGACGTCTGACGCGGCGCGTTCCTTCGCGCCGTACCGCTAGCCCTGCTTGTACGCGTTATACGACGGCTTCTTCTCGCCGTCGCTGTCCATCAGACCAGTGAACGGCGCGCCGAGCTCATCCCGCAGCTTGCGGTAGGAGAGCGCGGCGACGTCGCTGTCGGACTTGACGAGGCGGAACGCGGTCTTGATCCAGTTCGCCTGCGCGGCCATCGTGAGCCGGAACGAGCCGCCCTCCGACGTGGGCAGCGACACCGGTCCGAGCCACAGCTTGTGGTCGCCGGCCTTGCGCTTGAGCGCGTTCAGCGTCGACTTCGTCGGCGCCTTGCGGGCCGTCGGGTCCGTGCCGAAGTAGTCCATCCGGGCTTGTTTGCCGTTGCTGAGCTCCAGGCGCGTGTTGCCGTTGCCGCCGATGACCTTGTTGGACTTCGACGCGGCCTTCAGCGCGGCGTACGCGTCGTCGAGCATGCGCGGGTAGTCCTTGGCCGGCGAGACCTTGCCGTCGCCGATCGCCCACGTGCGCACGGCCTTGTAGCGCTTGGCCGCCGCGGTCACGAAGTCCTTGAAGTCGCTCGCGCTGGCCCAGTCAGGCCGGCCCGTGATCGACAGCGCAACCTTGATGCCGTTGTTGGAGCCCTCAGAGATCGCGGTGTCGATCTCGTCCGACCACTCGTAGCTCGCGTCCTCCGGGTCCTTGGCGTCCAATGGCTCCAGCACGCCGACCTTGTCCCACTCGAGCAGCATCTGGTAGGTGCCGACCCCGAGGTCCTTGTAGACCGGGAACTGCGACTCCCCGTCGATCTCGATCGGGCCCCAGATCGCCTTCTTCTGGCTCTTGGCCGCCTGCGCGGAGGCAGGAGCGAGCAGGACGGTGAGGCACAGCAGCAGGAAGGGCAGCGCGCGGCGGATCATGCGCATTTCAATACCTCGCGGGGGTGGAAGTTGCGCCATAGACGCTGCGGAGTTGTTCGGCGACGAACGCGGGGGCGCTGCGGGCCTTCGCGCCCGCGAGCGCGCGCTCGCCCGCGGCCTGGTCCTGCCACAGGGCTTGCAGGCGGTCGGCGAGGGCGGCGACATCACCCGCCGGGTACAGCCCTTCCTCGGGGACGGCTTCCTTGAGCCCGCCCGAAGCGGCCGCGACGGTCGGCACGGCGGCGGCCATCGATTCCAGCGCCGCCAGCGGGAGGATCTCGGCGTAGCGGCTCGGCACCACGGCGACCGCCGCGCGACGGCGCAGCACCTGCAACTCCGCGGGTGGGACGTGGCCCAGGAACGTCGCGCCGCCCCGGGCCTCGAGCTCGTGTCGTTGCGGGCCGTCGCCGGCGATCACGAGGGGAAGGTTGACGCGCCGGCACGCGTGGATGACGTCCTCGAACCCTTTTTCCGGTGTGAGACGCCCCGCCGCGAGCACGAACTCGCCGTGCTGGGCCGTCGAGTGGTCCACGAACTCGCGCTGGACGGAGCCCAGCACGCGCGCCTTGCCCCGCAGCGGCGCGCCGAGTTCCTGGAGGCGTTGCAGCGCGAACGTGCTCGGTACGAGGATCTCGTCGGCGGCGCCGGTCAGGCGCTTCTGGTGCAGCGCGAGGCCGGCCGCATAGGCCGCGGACTCGGCGCGCGACCCGCCCCGGCAGTTGAGCCTGACGCCGGGGAGCGTGTTGCGCCCGTGGCAGCGCGTGCAGTCCTCGCCGCGCGTGAAGCACGTCGCCTGCGCGCACACCAGCCGGTAGTTGTGCAGGTGCAGCACGACCCGGGCGCCAGCCTGCCTGGCCGCGGCCAGCGCGCGCCAGCCGAAAGTGGGATTGACGTTGTGCGCGTGCACGACCCGCGCGTTCGTGCGCTTGACTGCGTCCGCCACCTCCTGCGGGTTCAGGCCGCCTCTGAGCAGGCCGAGCGCCGCGTCGCGCGCGCCGACGCGGGACGAGTCGCGCTCGAGCACCTCCGCGTCCTCGTGCAGGTGCTCGCGGATCAGCCACTGCAGGTCCGCGACCGCCCGCTCCTCCCCGCCGACGTGGCGGTACCGGTGGTGCAGGAGCAAGATCACGCGCGGCAAGGCTAGCCCGATTCGAACGGGGCCCGCGCGGGGTAGGTCGACTGGATGAGCCTCCCTACCGTGCGTGAGCCCTACCGGCGGGTGGCGCGGTCGCCACTGGAAGCCGGGCTGGCCGAGGCCGAGGCGCGCGTGCTCGAGGAACTGGCCGCCGAGGGCGAGTGGGTCAAGCGCGCCGTCGCCGCCGCCACGGCGTGCGACACCGCCGCGGCCGAGCAGCTGAGTGCAGAGCACGAGCAGCTCGAGCGCTGCCACACCGCGGTGCACGACCGCCTGCTGTCCGTGCTGGCACTGCAGGCGCCGGTGGCCGGCGATCTGCGGCTCGCGATCGCGCTGCTGCACGTCAACGAGCGGCTCGAGCGCATCGGCGCGCAGTGCGCGAACATCGGCACGATGTGCACGGCGCTGCCCCCGGGCGTGCGGCCCTCGGAGACGCAGCTGCAGTGCTTCGGCAAGATGGCGGAGCTGGCCCAGGAGCAGCTCAGCGACGCGCGCACGGTGTTCGCCGAGCGCGACATCGACGGCGCCCGTCGGATGCTCGAGCATGACCGGCAGATCAACGAGGCCAACCGGCGCTGCTTCGCGATCGCCGTCCACGCCAACTGCGCCGACGAGCGGACCCGCGAGGTCGCTTTCATGGTCGCGATGATGGCCCGCGCGCTCGAGCGCATCGGCGACAACGCCGTCGACATCGCCCGCCAGGCGGCGTTCGTCGCGACGGGCCGGTTCGCTCCGGCCGCCTAATCTCTCGGCGCGAATGGCGCCGCCCGCATCGATCGTCTTCCCCACCCGCAACCGCCGCGACTATCTCGCCGTGGCGCTGCGCTCCGTGGCTCCGCAGGCGGCCGCGCACGAGGCCGAGATCGTGGTGGTCGAGGACGACGCCGAGGACGCCCCCACCCGCGCCCTCGTCGAACAGCACGGCGGCCGCTACGTGGCGCTCGGGGCACCGCGCGGCATCAACGTCGCCCGCAACGCCTGCGTCACTCACTCCACGGGCGAGCTGATCTGCTTCCTGGACGACGACGTCGAGGTCTGGCCCGGCTGGCTCTCCGCGCTGCTGGCCGCCACCGGGCACGAGGCGCTCGGCGGGCCGATCCGCCCGCGCATCGAGGGGACGAACCTGCACGCGTGCGGGCGCGAGCCGCTGCCCGTGACCGCCCTCGACCTCGGTCCCGAGGACCGCGAGGCCGAGTTCGTGTGGGGCGCGAACCTCGCGCTGCGCCGGAGCGCGCTCGAGCGCATCGGGCCGTTCGATGAGCGGCTGGGCGGCGCGGGGGACGAGGAGGACTGGCAGCGGCGCCTGCGCGCGGCGGGCGGAAGCGTCGGCTACGTGGCGGCGGCCGGCGTCGACCACCGCCGCGCCGGGCGGGACGCGACGCTGCGGGCGCTGTCGCGCGCCAACTTCTACCGCGGCCGTGCGGCGCGCCGGTACGACGTGTTCAAGCGCGCGGAGCCGTCGCTCGCGGCCGAGCTGCGCACGCTCGGGGGCTGCGTGTTCCACATCGTGCGGCGGCGCTGCGGGGTGGGCGTGACGCTCACCGCGCTCACGCTCGGACGGCTCGTGGAGGCGCTGGACCCGGGGCCCGCGCCGCCGAGCGCGACGGATCCCGACTACCTGTCCGGCCGTTCCGGCACGCTCGGCCGGCGCACCGCGCTCGTCGGCGCGCTCAAGGACGCGGCGGCCGCGCTGCGCGCCCGGCCCGCGCCGTGGCTCGCCGCGCGCCGGCTGCCGCGGCGGCGGGTG